>JBKQIF010000094.1:0-8005 GCA_052148435.1 Bryobacteraceae bacterium | reverse complement strand
GTTAGCCCACATTTCCTGCAGGTTATGGGCGCCTTCATCGGCCAGCGGCGGCAGGTCCTTGAACTTCACTTTTCTGGCGTTGGGAAAAGCCGCCAAAGTCTCGGGAGTGATCTGGCCGCCGGCGTCGCGGTAGATGGGCTGCACCACGCGGCCGTTCTCGTCGATAAGTAATTCGAGCTCGTAGTCGAAGCCCGTGTAGCCCGCCCCGGCCCTGCCGACTGTCTCGTAATAGCCCTCGACGGCGCGGTGCGCGTAGAAGTTGTACTCCACCACGGGCAGACCGGCCTTGCCGGCGGCCTCGATCGAAGCGAGGAACGGCTCCATGTCCTTGGCCCGGCTGTCTCTGCCATAAATGACGCTGGCCGGGAGGTTGATCATCGAGTTATAAGCCACCAGGCCGGCGTCCTTGGCGGTCTGGATCGCGCTGCGGATACTCTCCTCGGTCCAGTTCCCCACCGGTACGCCGATCAGGTGAGTCACGCCAAGCTGCCGGACGCGCCGGTAGGCGGCCGGAAGATTGCGGACAAGTCCACGTGATCCTCCCGGCGCCTCTTCCGCGGCTGGGGCCGGCGCCGTCCCAGGCGCCAGAAAGCCGCCGAAGCCACCTGCTCCCCGGCCCGCCTGGGGCGCTGCCGGAGGCTGCAAGGCAGCAGGCAGAGGACCGCCGCCGTCCCCGGCCGACAGGCTGATCTTGGGCGTGTCCGGGCCCTCCTCAATCGGCCACTTTCGCGGCGCGGGCGCGGCGGCCCCAGTCGGGATGGACGGCGCAAGTGCCGCGCCCCCTACCCCTTGCATCATTCTTCTTCGTGATAATCGGAACTCCATGAGATCGTCCCCATCAAAACCGAATGCGGCGCAGCCGCCCGCTTGCTCACTTTGCGATCCGGCTCGGGTGAAGCGCCCGTGTCGGACCCTTGGGAGTTGCGCCGGTCCAGAAGCCTATTCTACCCGACACAACTCCCAACCGCCCGTACGACCCGACGGCAAAACCGCTCCACCGGGGCGGTCTTCCAGTCTACCAGCTAAGCTTCAGTACGAAGTTCATCAGCGGCTCGCCATCGAAAGAAGCCGTCGTCTGATCGCCAGTGATCTTGCCGAACAACTGCGGGTTCAAGAAGTCCACCTGCGTGCTCGGGTTGGAGAAGCCGTAATTGTGGAACGGATTCTGCATGTCGAAGCGGAACTGCAGATTCCAGCGCTCCCTGAACCTGAAGACCTTGGAGGCGGAAGCCTGCGAGTAAATGATCCCCGGCCCAGTCACGATGTTGCGTCCCGCATTTCCGGGCGTGAACGCCGCCGGAGCCGTGAAGCAATTGACGTTGAGTAGCGGGTTCTCCAGCGACTGATTAAAACGGTTTCCGCCAATGGCCTTACCCAGCCCGAACTCCTTCATGGTAATGCCGCCGCAAGCCAGGTTGGGCACCCAGTTGCCGATACTGGTGGGAAACTCGTTGTTCGGGTTGTCGGTGAAGCTGAAACTCATGGGGTTGCCGGTCATGAACGTCTGGACCCAGGCAATGTTGTAGCCGCCGATGAGAAAGTCCAGAACGCGGCTGTGATTCAAGAAGTGGCGGCCTTTGCCAATGGGGAGATTGTAAGTTGCGCTGGTGATAAAGGTCTGGTGCCGGTCGTACCCGGCGCGGCCCTTATTCAAGTTGCGGTCCGTAGTGGGCGCCACGCCAGTGCACGAGCCGTAATCCGAGTCACAATCGTCGATCGCCTTGGACATGGTGTAAAACGTGTCCAACACCAGCCCTTGGGAGTACCGTTTCTGGAATTGCACCGTGCCCGCGTGGTAGGTGGAGTGCCCCGTATTGGCCATTTGAGTGATGGTGCCGAACTGCGGATACGGCAGATAGTTCTGGGTCGCGGCCAGAGCCGCCGTCTGCAACGTCGGATTGCCGGCTCCGAAACTAGTCGGGAACACGTTGACATTCCAGCTCTCGACCAGGTGTACGCCGGCGGACCCCGCGTACATCAGCTTCAACAGGTTGTTGGGGCTGACCTGGTACTCCGCCGTCCCGTTCCAATTTAAGACGTAACCGGGATGCAGGTTGCCGGCCATCCAATAGGCGCTCCGCGAGCTGTAGTTAGTGCCGACGTAGGTGGAGGCGTGGTCGGACAGGATATTATACTGGACCGTCGCCGGCCCCTGGCTGAGCTGGAACAGCGGCAGCGGATTGCCCGGCGCGCGCGCCTGCACCACCTGGGCCTGGTACTCGTCGAACTGCTGCAGCGCATTGGGGAAGCGGATATCGACGGTGTTGACTCCGAAACCTCCGCGCAATACCCACTTGTTGAACGGATGGTACGCCAAGCCGATGCGCGGCTGGAAATCCCGGAGGCTGCGCGTGTTCAGGTCGCCGGTCGGGTGGATGATTGCACCCATCATTCCAGTCAGAGGATCCACCGTGGTGGGGCTGAAGTTGCTCTCCAGGCCGTGCGCGGTATGGTAAGGGCTCTCGGTGGACCAGCGCAGGCCGAGGTTCAGAGTCAGGTTTTTCGAGAATTTCCAGTCGTCCTGGGCATAGAGGCTGTTGACGGTATCCCGCGGCAGCCAGGTGGTGGTGTACGTGGTGAAGTTGGCCTGCGCCACCGAGCCCAGCTCGAAAGCGGCAAGGAGGTTGCCGGGGGTGGCGGTCGCGGGCGCTCCGCTCGCCTGCAGCCCGGCCGTCATATTGTTGAACTGGAAGATGCCGCTGGGCTGGCCCAACTGCCAGTAATTGGCTCGAAAATCGAGTATCTCATACCCCATCTTGAAGGCGTGCGTGCCGACCATCTTGCTGAAATCGTCGCGCAGTGACAACGTCTCGCGAATATCCCGGGAGGGACCCGGGACGGTAAGGCCGTACATGGTGTTCAGAGCTGGAGCGCTGGTATAACCCGAAGCCGCGGTGGAACTGAATGACGGCATCAACAGCGGGCTGTCATTCGGAATTCCAAGCTGGGAGGGCCAGCTTTCGTTGTAAGACGGAACGAAGGTGTCGTTCCGCGCCCTGTAATATCCCACCCGGAAATCGTCGAAGGCGGTCGGGCCTAAAATGTACGACGCGCCCACCGAGTAGCTCTGCTCGGTGAATGGAGTGAGAGTTCCGTTAGCGCCGTCGAAGACTGGCAGAGCGACGCTGGTGGGCCGCCCATGACCGCTCTCATGGTTGTAGGTGTAGCTGCCGAACAGCTTGAAGTTCGGATTGAACTGCTGATCGATGCGCCCGGAATAGTCTTCGTAGTAGGTGCGCGATTTCGCCTCGTAGGTGTAGTTGCTCACCGGACCGGTGCTGCTGAGGGATCCGGCTTGGTTCGGCGGCACCCAGGGGTTCATGGAGATGATTTTGGCCGCCACCGGATCGAACCGGCTTTGGGGGACGATGTTGCCCGGCAGGGGACTGCGGGTCCAGGTACCGTTCGCAAGCTGGGTCGTGGTGAGAGGATCGTAGAGCTGGGAGCCTAGTCCGCCGAAGGTGAAGTTGCCGGCCAATTCCGCCGGGGTGGGTGTCTGGCTGGTATAAGCGGCAGCCTTCTTTTCGACCAGCTTCTGGTAGCCGACATACCAAAATGTCTTGTTGCGGCCGTTGTAAATATGCGGGATGACCACCGGGCCGCCACCGCTGCCGTCCGGCTGCATGAACCACGCGGGCACGCCGTTGGGCGCCCCCGGTTGCGCTTGCGAGGTCCTGTACTGGTTGAAGAACTGGCGTTCCGTCATGCTTCGAGTCCGGCCATAATCCGAAGCCATGCCGTGAAAGCCGTTGGTTCCGCTCTTGTTGACCACGGTCACGATCCCGCCCGTCGAATGGCCGAACTCCGCGGGCAGGGTCCCGGTCAGGACTTTGACCTCTTCCACGGAATTTTCCACCGGTTTGATGTCGTTCCCGGTGCTGGCCAAGGGGTCGTTACCGAGCATGCCGTCCGAGAAGACGGCCGTTCCCGTGGAGCGTTGGCCGGCCACGTTAAACCCACCCAGCGAACCGCCATAAGCGTAGCCGTTCATCGTCATTCCCGGCACCAGGTCGAGCGAGTTCAGGACGTACCGCTGGTACAACGGCACTGTGTAGAGTGTGTCGCCCTCGGTCACCGTACCGGTGGAGGACGTCTCGGTTTCGAGTAGCGTGCTCAGGGCCGAAACCTGGACCGACTCGGTGAGCTGCCCTAGCTCGAGCGTCGCGTTCACCGGCAAGACGTCTCCCACCCGGAGCGCGATTCCGCTCTGGACCAGGCGTTTGAAGCCGGCCGCTTCGAAGGCCAGGCGGTACGTGCCGGGGAGGAGCGCTGGGACCCGGTAAACACCGTCCGGATTGGTGCTTGCCTTGGTCTCGAAATTGGTCTCCGTTTGAACGACGGTGACCTGGACGTTGGGGACCGCGGCGCCCGTTGGATCTGTTATGGTTCCCGTAATCGTTCCCGTGCTGATCTGGCCATAGGCGACGGCGGCCGTTGCCAGACACACCACCAACAAGAGCGCACTCTCTCGAAACACTCGCATGATGCCTCCTGAACCTAGTCTTCTGCAATGAGTATCGGACGCGATTGTTGGTGATAAATAAAGCCCTGGAGCAGCATGGTGCAGATTATACCGTTTGCGCATACCGAGGATTCACGCGAGCGACTTAACTCTCGCTGTAGGACGTGCGAACCCAGCTATCCACACTGCGGCTTCCGAAACCGCGTCAATGATCCGGCTGTTCATCCGGCTCCCCTAAACACAATAAACGAGTTTAGTTTGCGCTCGTGCAGTGTGGTTGTCAAGCGTAAAATAGGGGAAGATAAAGTGGGGAGTGCGACATAGAAGCGGAGGTTAGATTAGGCCACTGGCGCGCCTCCCGTAGTCTTTGAAGTGTCCGTTGAGACGGCAGCATCGCAGGGCGTCGATGGCGTTGACTCCCCGAACCATCCGGAACATCCCTGTCTAAGTAGTCGGCCGCCAGCCTTCCGTTGCTCCGCGCATGATCCCGATTGTCGCACGGGCAAGCGGCGAGCGATCCTGGAGGGGATGCCAACCTACCGCGGCAATGCCGGTGGAAGAGGCGAGCCGTGCGCATCGCGGTAGGGCATTTTAGCTTCGTAACGTTCAGCTCTGAGCTTGACCGCGTCCGCCAGAGGCTGCTTTTTCTGCTGGGTGGAAAGGGCGATAGCCCGGTGAGCGGCCTGCAGCGCTTCAGAGAAGCGGCCCGCCTCGGCATATGCGGCTGCTAGCGTATCTAGGATCTCGGGCTCTTGGCCGCCAGTGAGCCGCACGGCGCGCTCGCCGAGCACCACCGCTTCGGCGCCATTTCGGGCCGATGCGTCGGGAGAAGTTGCCAGCACCCAGGCTGTTTGCTTCAGAAGGGGCAAATAGTTAGGGGCTAGGCGAAGCCCACCGACCCAACTGGCAAGCGCTTCCCGGAGGCTTCCCCGAAGGTCGTAGGCATTGCCCATTGCCCAGTAAGCATCGATGAAGGCGGCATCGACCCTCAAGGCCTCCTGGAAATGCCGGATTGCCTCGTCGAAACTTCCTTCTTGAACCAAAGCTGCCCCGAGATTGAACTGGGCCTGGGCGTGGGTGGGCTCGGCTGCGAGCACCCTCTCGAAATGGGCAATCGCTGCGGCGGTGTTTCGCCGATGAAGCAAGGCAGCGCCCAGGTTATTGTGAATCTCGATATCGTCAGGTTTGACCTCTAGAGCCTTCTCGAAATGGGCGATGGCTTCATCGAACTGTCCCTTTTCGGATAGTGCGACACCCAGATTGCTCTGGACGTCCGCTAATTGGGGGTCGACCTCGATGGCTTTTCGCCAGTGCGCAATCGCCTCTTCCAACCTTCCTTTTCGCGCCAGGCCGAAGCCGAGAGACGCATGGGCATCGGCAAAGTCCGGATAAAGCTCCACAGCCGTCTGCCAATGCGCCATTGCCTCGTCGGGCCTTCCCGCCAGGGATAGCGCCTTGCCAAGGTTCGAATGGGCCTCCGCGTATTCGGGCTTGAGTTGTACGGCCCTTTCCAAATGTGCAATCCCGTCCGGGACTTTCCCGGATTTGACCAAGGCGATGCCCAGGTTGTTCTGAGCCTTGGGATTTTCCGGATCGATTTTCAAAGCCTTTTCCCATTCTCTGATAGCCTCCGGGTATCGGCCCTGGTTCGCCAACGCCAACGCCCGATCGAAGAGCGAGTAAAACTCGGCGGCCGGCACTTCCATCTTCAACAGGCCATCGTCCGGGATGTTCACAAACTCCGGGATATTCACCGCGCGGTTGGGGGCGGTAGCATTCTCAATCAGGATCGCCGGGCTGTCGTTGCCGTCTTGATCCAAGTGAGTGAGAAACATCTGCGTGTAGGGCGAGCGGCTCTTCGAGGAAAAGACCATCCAGCGGCCGTTGGGCGAAAAACTGTGCCAGGAGTTCATCAGCGGCGTGTTACATCGCATCCGCCGCGCCTCGCCGCCACTGGCCGGGACGATGTAAAGCTGGCTGTCGGGACGCATCAGTTGGCCATTGCGGCATTTGACAAACACGATCCACCGGCCATCGGGAGAAACCTTGGGGAACGAATTGCTCATGCCGTTGCGCGACGCCCCTTCGATCGGTTCCGCCCGTCCGCCTTTGCCCCCGTTGAAAGGAACACGGTAAAGGTCGTACTGGATTTGAGTCTCTTTCGGATCGCCGGCATACTCGGCCAGCTTCCCGCCTTCGGGATAGGGATCCTTGGCTTCCGCGCGGGCAAAGACCAGGTATTTGCCATCGGGACTCCATACACTGTCGGTCTGTACGTAACGCGGATCGTTCGCGCCGGGGAGAGCTTTCATTTCTCCCGTCGCCCGGCTGTACCAGGCCAGTATCCCGCGCGTCGGGTAAAACACTTGCAGGAACCGGTAGTCCTTGAAGTTGATGTCGTAGAGTTCTTCGTTAAGCGTGGTTACGGCATACTGTCCGTCCGGCGAAACCTGCGACAGAAAACCGATCGTATGGTGTCCGGCCGGCTTGTCCCGAAAGGAATTCCATGTGATCACGTCCCGGTTATGGATCGACATGCGCGGCGCGATGGGAGCGATGGCATAGGTGCCTTTGTCGTTCTCGGGACCATCCACATCCATTCCCAAAGTCTTGCCGTCGAGAGAAAAAGAATGGCAGTTGGCGCACATCGGCAAGCCGTCCAGAATCAACCGGCTTTGGGGGCGATCGATACTGCGCAGCCGCCAGGCAATCAACCCGGATGCGCCCGGTGGTAAAGGCCTGATCACGCCTTTTTCCGTTTCCGTGGGCAACAGGGGCACGTCACGGTAGAATATGGGCGCACCCACCGGGTCTTTTGAGGTTTCCATGGTAACCCGGCCAAAGGAAATTGCCTGGCTCGAATTCCCGTCCCGGAAGCCGCTGATCGTAACCGTGGCTCGACGCTCGACAGAGTGCTTCTTGATCTCTGCCCAGGCGTCAACAGCGGGTATCCAACTATGGGCCGCGGCTTCTTGTGGCGTCAACTTCGGCAGTTCGTTTGTCTTGGATACGCAACGGGGATCGATATCTCCGATTTTGACCGGTTCTCCCCGCGACTCCGCGTGAATCCCGGGCGAACCATCCTCAAATCGAACCTCGATCCGCCAAACTGTGGCAGCCTCCGCGGCATCGTGCCAAAGGAACGTCGGGGCGATAATCTCGGGCGGGAAAACCGACCCTTCCGGCGGATAATCGATAGCGACCAGACCCGGCGCCACAGCTTGCGGATGTGCAACCACGTGCTGCATTGTGGCCGTCGCAAGCGCGACAGCGGCAATTAGGGTGCCAGATACAAGTTGTTTGGACCCTCTCACCGTGTGGCGCCTCCTTGGGCCGCGACGGGGTAGCAGCCTGCTGAAATCCCGCCTCTTGCTACCTTACACCGACTCCAGGGCCGCCTGCATCATGGCCCTGGTGTACGCCACGCTGTATGTAATTCCGGTGGGGCCTCCGCCGCCGGGATAGCCGCCGATGCGGCCGCCGGGGGCGACGCGGTCCCTGTCGGTGTCCAGCGCGCGCGGATGCTCGGGGTAAATCGTCCCG
>JBKQIF010000093.1:0-24048 GCA_052148435.1 Bryobacteraceae bacterium | reverse complement strand
ATGGATGCCGCTTGCCCCGGCGGGTTTGACAAGCGGGGCGCCCTGGAGTAAGTGTGACCGGAGGAGAAGGTAGCCCATGTCTAACGCAGATGCCGGTATCGAACGGCGCAGTATTTTCAAGATGGTGGCCGGCTCGGCGGCTTTCGGAGCGGCGCTTGGTTCGTCCGGGGAGTCGGCCCACGCGGAGCCCTTGCAGACCGGGGGAGTGAACAAGAATTCCGCGCCCAGCCAGTTGCGGATTACCGATATGCGGGCGATCCGGATCGCCACCAACTACGACTATCCGATTATCCGTATCGACACCAATCAGGGCGTGTATGGTCTCGGCGAGGTCCGCGATGCGGGCAATGAGGGGATGGCGCTGGTGCTCAAAGCGCATATTCTGGGTAAGAATCCGCTGAATATCGAACCGATTTTGGACAGCGTCCGCAATTTCACCAACCAGCGGCGGTTCGGCGGCGGTTACAGCGCTCTCGATTTCGCTCTGCACGACATTGCGGGCAAGGTTTATGGCGTGCCCGCCTGGCGGCTGATCGGTTCGCAATATCGCGACCGCATTCGCTGCTACTGCGACACCACCGAGAGTTCCTCTCCCAAGATTTACGCCGAGCGCATGGCGAAACGGCAGAAGTTGGGGTTCACCTTCTTCAAAATGGACATTGTGCCGGGCATGATTGCCAAGCGGCCGGGCGGGCTGAACACGCGCGGCGTGGCCACCGCCAAGGGCCTCGAGATGTACGGCGAGCACATCCAGGCGGTGCGGGACGCGATCGGCTGGGACCAACCTCTGGCGGCGGACCACTTCGGCCCGCTCGACCTGAACGATTCCATCCGCCACGCCCGTTTCTTCGAGAAGTACGAGTTGGCCTGGGCCGAGGATTTGCTCCAGGTGGGAGCCCTGGGCACCGGCGACGCGCCCAGGAATTGGCGCGCCTACAAGGAGATCAAGGAAGCGACGGTCACGCCCATCAACACCGGCGAGAGCCTGTTTGGGCTGGAAGAAGGGTTCCGCCCCCTGATCGAGAACAATGCCGTCGATATGATTCACATCGACCCGCTCTCGGCGGGCGGCATTCGGGAAAGCAAGCGGATCTCGGATTTCGCGTCCATGTTCGCCATTCCTACCGCCATCCATTTTGCGGGCTCGCCGGTGGCCTGCATGGCATGCGTACACATGATATCCACGCTCAAGGATTTCGTGGCCATGGAAAACCACGCGGTGGATATTCCGTGGTGGGGCGACCTGGTGAACGGCGTACCCAAGCCGATCATCCAGAGCGGTTACATTCCGGTTCCCACAGCCCCCGGTATCGGGGTGGAGTTGAACGAGGACGTCTGCAAGGAGCACCTCCGGGTGCCCGGGTATTTCGAACCCACGCCGCAGTACGACAAATACATTCTGGACGAATTTCGCACCGGTGGCCCCTATCCGCACCTGGATGAAAACGGCAAACTGGTGAACGCCCGCGACGAATAGCGGCGCGGCGGAACGGGACAGACGATCGTTTTTTGTCGTGTGTCAGGCTGTTGTGGCCTGGCGGGGGCCTGACAGACGACGAAAAACGATCGTCTGTCCCACCCCGGACCGCCTTACCGTGGCCGTGGCCGGAATTTTTCGGTCCGAATGACGCCCGAGCCTTCTTCAATAACTACCAGGCGATCGGACGCCACCCCGGCCACGTTTTCCTGGCGCCCGTTCGGCCAGCGGATTAAAAGGTCGGCCGATACCGCCTGACCTAAGCCAAAGTGTAACCTGCGATCGTTCACGGAAACGAATGACGACTGCGCCAAAACGGCCTGCACCTGTTTCTTGCCGCCATAGGTCGCGATCACCTGCGCCCCGATCGCGCTCCGGTTCGAGGTCTTGCCAATGAGCAGCACCTTGAGCCAGTGATAATTCCCGGCCGTGTCGTTGCGTAACAAAGAAGGCGGCTCATTGAGGTTCACGATCAGAATATCCAGGTCCCCATCGTTGTCAAAATCGCCAAAAGCGACCCCGCGGCTGCAATGGCGCTCCGAGATACCGGGACCGGCGCCGTCCAGTATTTCCTCGAACTTACCGTCGCCGAGATTACGGAAGACGACGCAGGGGGTTCGGTTGGGATACTGCGGAAGTTTCCGCTCGACCTCGGGGGCGAACATGCCGGTCGCGTAGAACAGGTCGGGCAAGCCGTCGTTGTCCAAATCGGCGATTCCCGCTCCCCAGGCGACGTAGCGCGTTTCCACACCCAGGCCGGATCGCGCCGTCACATCGCGAAAGTAGCCTTTGCCGTTGTTCTGGAAAAGCCCGGGGATGTCATCGACAAAGTGGGTTTTGAAGATATCAAGGTATCCATCGGTGTTGAAATCGCCGATGCCCAGCCCCATGCCGGCCTGCTCCTGGCCGTCTTCGCTCAGCGCGATTCCCCGCTCCAGGCCCTGCTCGGTGAATGTTCCGTCGTGGTTGTTCCTTAGCAAGAGGCTTGGCGTCGAGTCGCATGCCAGGAGAATATCGGGCCATCCATCTCCATCGAAATCGGAGGCGACCGCCGTAAGACCGTAACCGGGTTCTACAAAGGACAGGCCGGCTTTTGCCGTCACATCCGTGAACGTGCCATCGCCGTTGTTGCGGTAAAGTTGCGGGCGCTCCCGGGGAAGCCCTCCGGGGCCGCAATTCACCATCAGCCCTTTCCAGTTGCAAGCCGGGTCCTTTCCGGCGGGGGGGATCTTGGCGAAATCGAACACCAGGTAATTCGCAATGAAGAGATCCAGGTTGCCGTCGCGATCGTAATCGATCCACGTGCAACCCGATCCATAACGGACGTCGGGATGAAGCAGACGCGCCTTTTCGGTTACATCGGTGAAGGTGCCGTCGCCGTTGTTATGGAAGAGAATGTTCTGCCCCCAGCAGGTGATAAAGAGGTCGTCGAAGCCGTCGTTGTCGTAGTCGCCGGCGGTGATGCCGCAGGCCCAGACGCTACGCCCCAACCCGGACCTTTCCGTCACGTCGGTAAATGTGCCATCGCGGTTGTTCCGGTACAGCCGGATGATGGCTTCCTTCGGCGTGGCCTCCACGCGCCGGCCGGTGAGCAGCACGATATCGAGCCACCCGTCGTTGTCGTAGTCGAGAAATGCAGCGCCGCACCCCGTGGTTTCGAGGATGTATTCCTTGGTATCCACGCCTCCGTAAATGACAGGCGCGCGCAACCCCGCTTCCCGGGCCACATTGACGAACTGGGCGTCAAAGGGCAGTCCGGACGGTTTGCCCCTGGGAAGCGGCTTGACGTCTCGCGAGGCCATTCCGCTGTATTGATACGCCTGAAGGTGGGAACGGACCGCGGGAACGAGGAAGAAGGGTAAAGAACAGGCGTGGCGGCGCGAGATTGGTTTCAAACAGACATCGTACACCACAATGGGGGTGACCACGATTTCGACCAGGAATCGGCCAATCCGCGCAGTGGAAACAAGTGGCGTGCAGAGCGGAAAAGGCGGTTTAAGAGCGCGCCACTATGCGGTGGTGCTGTACTTAGGTTGGGTTTCCCCCGGTCCTCGATACCCGATCCGGCATGTCAGGCGGAAGTCGCCTTTCGAACCCGCTTTGAGAGAAACGCCGCTTATTCTCAGAAAGCGCTTGCATCCCTCCCCGATACGAAATATAATCGCCTTGCTACTCCTTGGGGGACGCTCGTCCTTAGGGAGCCAACTCGCATCGTGGGCAAAACTCTATTCCCAGTCGAAAGGGGTCTTATGAAGAAGGTCTTCGCAGCGGGAGCCTATGGCTCACGCCCAGTCCATTTCATCGCTGGCTTGTGGGAGATTGGCGGGCAGAAGCTCGGCCGGACGCTCGCAGCCTGCGCTCTGGTAGCGTTGTTCGCCGGCCTGTGTTTCGGGCAGGACTACCGTGCACGCGTGCAGGGCACCGTCACCGACGCGACGCAGGCGTCGATTGCCGGCGCCACGGTGACTCTAAAGAACGTGGCCACGGGTGTGACGACCGTTCAGCAGTCGAACGAATACGGCCATTACCTGTTCGACCTTGTGGAGCCAGGCACGTACAGGCTGACGGTGGGCGCCCCGGGCTTCAACACGTTTCTCAACGAAAATGTAGTGCTCCTGACCCGGACCGACCTTACGGTGGACGCGGCCCTGAAGGCCGGCGACGTGAGGGACACGGTCACGGTGACCAGCCAGGCAGTGGCCGTGCAGTTCAACACGGCCAAGGTCGAAACAACGGTCGACAGCACGCTGACCGGAAGCCTGCCACAGACCTACCGCAGTCCGTTTCTCATGGTGCAGCTCGATCCTTCGGTGATACCGAGCCCGACCCAGACGGACTGGAACCCATTCAACAGTTGGGGGCCCGGTTCGCAGAGCATCGGCGGCGGCGCCGATTACTCGAACGATTTACAGATTGACGGCAGTCCGACCGGCGTGGGCTTCAAGAACAGCTACCAGCCGACTCCCGACTCGGTCGAGGAACTCAACGTCCAGCAGAATGTGGTGGACGCCGAGTTTGGACATAGCGCAGGGTCGGCAATCACCATGATTACAAAGTCCGGAACCAATCAATTTCACGGGCTGGCTTTTTACCAGGGACAGTATCCATGGGCGAACGCTCTGGAGGACCGGGTCTATCGAACCGTCAATCTGGATCGCAAGAACATGTTCGGCGGCACGTTCGGCAATCCGATCCTGAAGAACAAGCTGTTCAATTTTGCGGCCTACGAACAATGGAAGTACAAACAGCCCACAACCCTGCTGGACACGCTGCCGACGGCGCTCGAAGCCCAGGGGAATTTCTCGCAGTCTTTGAATAACAGCGGCGGCTTGCGCACGATCTACGATCCCACGACCACGCTCACGGACAGCGCGGGAAATGTAACCCGCACGCCTTTCCCTGGAAACATCATCCCGTCGAGCCAGATCAATTCGATCGCTGCTGCGTATACGTCCAAACTATGGACGCCGAATGGGCCGGGAGTCGGCCCTTATCACACTAACAATGATGCGCTCGCCATCGCCGTAAATTATCCGTACTGGAATTTCTCCGACCGCGTGGACTACAACGTCAGCGATAAGCTGCGCGTCTATGCCAGAACCAGCCTTCTTCGGACGGCGTCGACTACCAGCAATCCCACCGGGTCGCCTCTGTTCCAGAACGACCGGGGCAGCACACGCAACGCCACGCAGATCGTGGGGAACGTGACGTACTTAATCAGCCCGACCACCGTGCTCAATATCCGCGGGGATTATCACAGCCTCGTGGACGCTTCGAACTTCGTCGTACCCTCCGGTGAAACCACGTTCGCATCCGTCTGGCCGAATGAGAATTTCTATCAGCAGATGTACGCGAGTCCGCTGCTCCCGAAACTGATCCCGCGTATGTCGATTTTTAATTCCACGGGGTCTAGCTTGGACCAGGAGTATGGACCCTCGGGTGGGTTCTGGCTGCAGAAGTTCAATGAGGAGACGGTTGCCGCCCAGATTTCACAACAGCGGGGCAAGCACTATCTGAAAGCGGGGTTTGAGATTCGCAAAAGCGGGGAGCTCACCGTAATCTCAAATGAGAATCCCGGATTCGGATTCGATCCCGCGCTGACCTCGAGTACCTACGTCAACCCATACAGCGGTCCGACCAATCTATCGGGTGATGGGTACGCTACATTTTTGCTGGGCGCGCTCGCGCCGACGAACGCTTCGACGAACAACTGGGCGAGCGGCGCCACCGATATCCCCATTAACGTCGTGCCGACGATCCGGGACATTTACTACGCGGGTTTTCTCAACGACGATTGGAAAGTGAACCGCCGTCTTACGGTTAATTTGGGCCTGCGCTACGAGTACACGACGCCCTTCTACGACTCTAAAGACGAGATGACGGCGCCGATGAACCTTACCACCCCGCTGGCGCAATTCCAAGGCGCGAGTGCTCCCCAAATGCCGGGTTTGCTCAAACAGTATTACCCCGGAACGTGGACATTCAACGGCGCTTACCAGTTTGAAAGCTCCAGCACTCCCATCTGGAACGGCGGCAACGGGTCGTTGTCACCGCGCGTGGGAATGGCTTTCAAGGTGAACGAGAAAACATCGATTCGCGCAGCCTACGCCCGGTATTACACTCCTTGGGACGCCAATTCGACCCAGGACATGGCGAGCCCGAACACCTTTGGCTTCTCCCAATTTACGGGAGCATACAACGCGCTTCAGGGAGTGCCGGTGACGAACTTGTCAAATCCCTTCCCGGCGGCGTACCCGGTCCTTCCCGCCACGGGAAACTCGCTGGGCGCGAACAGCGGGCTGGGATTTTCCGTGAGCTACATGGACCCCAACCGTCCGTACCAACATAGCGACCGCATTAACTTTTCGCTGCAGCGCGAGATTCCCGGCGGAATCCTGGTCGACGCAACTTACTACATGAATTTCACGAATCACATCTGCGGCAACGACTGCGACACAAGCCAAAATCTCGACATGATGGACCCCCGGCTGTCTTATCAGTACAAAACCGCGCTGAACCAGCTTGTGGCCAATCCGTTCTATAATCTGCCTGCCAGCACGTTCCCCGGCCCGCTGCGCAGCTACGCACAGGTTTCGGTTGCCTCGCTGATGGTGCCTTATCCGCAATACACGGGCATCACCGAAGTGGATGGCAGCAACGGCGGGAGCATGCACTATCAATCACTGCAATTCAGGGTGCAGAAGCGCTTCGCCAAGGGCTATTCCTTCCTGGTGGGCTACAATTATCACCGGGAGCAAGACCAGGTGTGGTACGATTCCGTGGCTCAGTACTTAAACAACTGGACTTGGGTGGACGGAGGCACGGCGCGGCACCGCCTGACTATTTCAGGCACCGAACAAGTGCCGTTGGGCAAGGGCCGCCAGTTTATGAGCAACGCTCCCCGGCTGGTGGACGCATTGCTTGGCGGGTGGAACCTGACGGGATTGCTCACCTATCAGTCCGGCGCTCCCCTCAAGTTCACGGGAGACGTAGTGAACGGAAACCCGGCATCGAATCCCACGCCGGGCGCTTACTTCAACACTTCAGCGGTCAGCATCCTGCCGGGTTATACGGAAGAGACCAATCCCTGGTACTATCCGGGGGTTGACGGACCGCATCTCTTCAATGTGGACGCCTCGCTGGTCAAGGATTTCCATATCACGGAGAGATTCAAGTTTTCCCTTCGAATGGACGCCTTCAACGCTCTGAACATGAAGAATCTGAACATGCCCAACATGTCCCCAGGGACGGCTACGTTCGGGATGAGCACCGATGTTTTGCAAAATACGTTCGGACGCCTGCTGCAGATTGGCATGCGCGTGTCCTTCTAGGATTTCGAACCGGGCAAACGAGGAACCTGGAAGCCCCCGCATCCGCGGGGGCTTTTTTTGTTAGCATGCCTTCAGGGTGTGATGTCCGTAAGATCCGTTTTCGGGGTTTTGTGGCTTGGCGGGGTTCTGGTGTGCCAAGCGGCCGGACAAGACCCGGCGCTTAGCGAAGCCGCGCGCCTCGATTCCGAACAAAAGTGCGGCGACGCGGAACGCATTTACCAGCAGCTCCTAACAAAAGGATCGCCCTCGTCCGCGCTGGTCAACAACCTGGGCAACCACTATCTCGCGTGCGGAGCGCCGGACAAGGCCCGCGTCTATTTTGAGCGGCTCCTGAAAATGAACCCGGCGCACGTCAATGCCAATCTGCAACTTGCCCGGCTCGCCATCGCCCGGAAGGAGGGCGCCCAGGCTCTCGAATATCTTTCGCGAATCAAAGTGCAGGACCCTGGGATTGTTCTGGTCCGGGCGGAAGCGCTGGCTCAGGCCGGCCAGCGGGAAGCTGCCGTGGCCGCGCTCGAGGGACTGGCGAAGACCGCCGGCGCCGACCCGGGCCTGCTGTTTGCGCTCGGCATGACCTACGGCCGGATGGGACTTTACGAACGGGCCGAAGCGGAGTTCAATGCCGTGCTGGCGCAGGATCCCGGCGACTACGATGTGCTCTACAACCTTGGACTGGCGGCGTCGCGCGCGGGCCACTACGACCGCGCACGGAGCGCTTTTGAAGTCGCGCTCAAGGTGCGCCCCGGCGATGTCGACACGCTCGCGGCGCTGGGACGGGTCGAGTCCCGTCTTGGCGATTACACCCGCGCCGTCTACCTGCTTTCCCAAGCGCGGAAACTGGCTCCGCGGCGTCCCGATGTCCTGTTGTCACTGGCTGAGGCCGCCCACGATGCGGGCTACTTCGGCGATTCCCTGCTGGCGTATGACGAGTATCTGAAGCTCCGCCCCGGCGACGATGTGGCTCGCCGCGACCGCGCCTTTATCCTAGGCTACGGCGACGCGGGCCGCGCCGAAGGCTTGAAGGAGCTTACGGCCTACGTTCAGCGGCACCCGAACGACGCCATCGGGTATTTCGACCTGGCGCAAATCTCATACCACGCGGATCGTATGCAGGCTCTCGAACAGGTATCCACCGCCGTGCGTTTGAACCCGTCTTTTGAGCCGGCCCATTTTGTTCGCGGATGGCTTTTGCACTTCCTCGGACGCGAGGAGGAAGCCCTGGCCGACCTTCAGATCGCGATTCGGCTGAATCCTCGCGACGCCCTCGCCTTCGATCAGTTGGGACTGGTCTACATGAATCTCGACAGGCCGGCGGATGCGCAAAAAGCGTTACGCCAGGCGGCCGCAATCTTGCCCAACCAGCCGCTGGTCCTGCTGCATCTCGCCCGCGCTCTGGCCGAATCCGGACATCCCGAGGAAGCGCAGCCGTTCTTCGATCGCTTCCGCAAGGTCCAGCCGCAGGGGCCGCAACGGCCTCGCGAGGAGGCGGGCATCATCGAATCCGCCACTCTGACACCCGCCGAGCGCTCGTCACGCGCCATCGAGCGGCTACGGCAGCTCATTCTCGCCGCTCCGAACGACCCCTCGCTAAGACTCGACCTGGGGAGTTTGCTGCTGGCGGATGGAAAGGCCGGCGAAGCCGGGGTGGTGTTCCGCGAGTTGCTGGCATTGAATCCGCCGGGTACGATCCTGGAGAAGGCAGGCAGCGCTTTGCTGGCTCACGAGCAGTATGGTCTGGCGGGCGAGATGCTCGAACGCGCCGCCTCCGAGACACCGTCGGCGCTGTTGGACCTGGCCATGGCAGTCTTTTACTCCGAAGGCCCGAAGCCGGCGCTCAAGATCCTCGAAAAGGTGCCGGAGGGAGTGGATCGCGGAGATTATCTGCTCATGAAGGCCAAGATTCTGGATGCCGCGGGTCAGGCGCCGGAAGCCGACCGAACCATCGAGGAAGGTCTGCGCTATGCGATCTCGCGCCCGCGCCTCGCGGAAGAATCGGCCTTGTTGCTGGTCGGTCACAACCAGGCGGCGAAAGCGCTGGAGTTGATCGGCGGGGCGATGCGATCGACGCCGGACGATGCGGGATTGATGCTCGCGAAAGCGGTCGCGTTGAGCGCGCTGAAAAGGAATGCCGAGGCCGGGAAAGTGGTGAAGGAAATCGAAGGCCGGTGGCCTGAATGGGACCGCGCCTACGTGATTGAGGGGCTGCTGCTGGAACGCGAGTCGAAGTTGGTCGAAGCGCGCCGGAGCATCCGGATCGCGCTGGCTTTAGGGACGCGAGACCCGGCTGCGCAGTGCGCCCTCGCGCGCATGACAGCGTCCGCGCCTCTGGACGCCCAGTGCTCCTGTCAGCCCGGAATCTATGAACCGTTCTTCGGCGCTTGCAAGAATCCTTGAGATTGCGGGCGCGATCGAGCCTTGGATCTCCCGCTGTCGTGGAATTTGGGCTGAGCCGGGTCTGTCGATCCAGAGGTGGGACAGACCTGGACAGACCATCGTCTTTCGTGGTCTGTCAGGCCCTCGCCAGGCCACAACCGCTCGACAGCCGACAAGAAACGATCATCCGTCCCACCTGGGCTTCAGGGCCGATTCCCCATCGGCTGGGTCGGCCAATTTTCCTTCTCACGCGGAAGCCGCGCGGCGACGTCAGGAGTTCAAGCCTTGGCCCGGGTTACACCGGAAGCGACGACGGGATGTAGCGCGGCTTGTAGGGGCAGCGTTTCTTGAACTCGGCGAAATCCACCGAGAGGCCCAGGCCCGGGCCGTCGGGGAGCGCAACCGTGCCGTCTTTTTGTACCGGGAACTTGCCGCCGGTCAGCTCGACGTACAGATCGTTGTCGGCCGCTTCCCATTCCTGCACCAGGAAATTCCGGCACACGGACATGGCGTTGATGGAGGCGACATGGGCGATGGGGCCGCTGCACTGATGGGGCGCCACCTCGACGCCGTAGGTTTCGGCCAGGTTGGCGATCTTGCGAATCTCGGTGATGCCGCCGGCGTGCATCACGTCCGGCTGGATGATGGAGGCTCCCTTGTGCTCGAACAGTTCGCTGAACTCGTAGCGGTTGAAGAGGCCCTCGCCGGTGGCGATCGGGACCGGCGAGCTGGCCGCCACGTCTCCCAGGCCGCGGGCGGATTCGCGCAGGGTTGGCTCCTCGATCCATAAAGGTTTGTAGGGAGCGATGGCCTGAGCCAGTTCGATGGCGGAGCGGACGGAGAAGGTTTCGCTGGCCTCGAGCGCGATGTCCATGGTGAAGCCCACGGCGCCGCGCACGGCTTCCAGTTCGGCGCTCAGCTTGGCGATTCTCTCCTTTTCCGTGCCGGTCATGGGCACGGAATACTTCACCGCGGTCCAACCCCGGGCACGCGTCTCGCGGGCCCATTCGGCAAAGCGCGCGGGGGTGCGATTCGGCCCGTCCAGGGAGGCGTTCCAGTGCGTGTAATACGCGCGCAGGCGCGGGCGCAAGGGGCCCTCGAGCAGACGCCAGACGGGCAGGTTCAGGCGCTTGCCTTCGATGTCCCAAAGGGCGATGTCGATGGCCGACAGCGCGGTCATGGCGGGCGGTCCGTTGCGCCAGCGCGAGAGCAGATAGTAGCTGCGGTTCCAGTGTTCCTCGATCCCGCTCGGGTCGCGCCCCACATAGCTTTCTTCCAGCCATCGGAGCGAGTCCTCGACGACGTCCTGGCGGCCTTCCAGAGTCCCCTCGCCGAGGCCGACGATGCCGGCGTCGGTTTTCACTTCGAGGAACAGCATGTCGCGCCAGCGCAGGCTGACTTTGTGAATCTCGAAGCCGGTAATCTTGATTCGGTCGGTGGGAGCGGCGGCCAGGGCCGGCAGGCAGGCGAGCCCTCCGGCAATACTCGAAAGACAGGCGCGGCGAGTGAGGCGGGGTGCTTTTGGCATGCGGTTGGCACTATCCTTTCTTCGGCGGGGCTGGCCGGTCGTGGTCGGGCACCTCTCTCGGGATCGGGTAGCCCGCCTTGCGGAAGTCGAAAACGAGGTCGGCGATGCGCGCGCCGATCACCTCGATGCGCTTCAGGTTGCGGGTTCCCACGCCCAGCTCTTCGGCCAGGCGCAGGGTGCTGTCGCAGAACTCAAAAGGCGCCTTGCCGCGGTCGGCCATGGGGTCGAAACCCATCACGGCGGCGCCCACCGCATCCACGCACACCGGGTTGGTGCCGGCCACCAGGAGGTGAGGGGTCACGTGTTTGGCCATGGGGCCGACGGTTTCCTGGCCGGTCTGGGATTCGATGCCGTCGATGATGGCAAGGTGGATGGGGCGGGCGGCGACTAGGTCGGACACACAGCGTGGGACGCGGTATCCGCCGTCCCGGGGGCTTTTGGGGTCGATCTCGGGCGGCGAGCTCTTGGGAGGCTGGCGGGAGCCCGAGTGGATGGGGAATCGGCCTCCCAACGGCACCAGGCCCGGTTCGTTTTCGGGAGCGCCATCGCCGTAGATGGTGCAGGGGGTGATGCCGAAGCAGTTCTTCATCGACAGCGTGATGCCGGCCGTGGTGTGCTCCTTCAGCTTGCCGATGGAGACAAAGACATCGCAGTCTGCGTAAGAATGGTTGAGATCGAACGCGGGGAACAGATGGCCGCCGCGGGGCACCGGGAAGCGGCTGTACTTCGTTCCGAAGCCCAGGAAGTTGGTATTTTCGAATTCGACGTTGGCGGCGGCGCTGGTGAAGATTGCGGGGTCCCAGCCGGCGGCGGTCATGAACTCCTGGATCGGTTCGACCGACTTCCAGGGGCTTTCGAGCAGCCGGATGCGCCGCGCGCCGGCCTTGCCGAGGAGGTGGATGGTGGCGCCGATGAGCGAGGGGTTCGTCCAGGTGGTAAGCCCGATGGGCAGGTAGCCGATGCGCCCATCGGGGTCGCCGGTCATGTTGATCTTGATGGCCACGGTCTTGCCCTTGACCAGCCGTCCCAGGCCGCCGATCTGGTCGAACATTTTGGCCAGGGTGGGCAGCAGTTCCGCATCGTAGGACAGGCAGCGGGCGAGCGCTACGGGAGTAGCGGGCGCGTTCAGTGCCTGGCCGGCGCGCGGCAGCAGGGCGGCTCCCAGGGCGGCCAACCCGGTATTGGCCAGCAGCCCGCGGCGCGTCATGCGGCCACACAGTCTGTGCTCGTTTGTCATGATAAAAACTCCTCGCTCCGCCGGTTCAAGCTCGGAACTCCAGGGCCGCGTAGTACGAAAACGCGGGCAGATGAAACTCGGACCGGGCCTGGACCTTGACCGGATCGAGCGCGGCGGGCGCGCCGGAACCGATGGTATAGAGCGCCGCCGAGCGCCAGGGCCGGGCCGACGCCATGCTCACCGACTCGTTGGGGCGGCTGGTGAAGCCGACCAACTGGAGCAGCGCCGCGCGGCCGCCCGGCGCTACCGAATAGTGCTCCCACAGGGACGCGGCGTTGAACAGTGTGACGGGGTCGCTGCGCCGCCCCACCAGGCTGCGCACGTCGGCGGCGAGGAAAAAGGGATCGTCCCAGTCGCGTGCGGCGGCGGCCAAAGAGCCTTTGCCGAGGGACCGCAGGTCGTATCCGGCCACCGGGCACTGGATCGGCTTCTCGCCGGCGAACTCCGAAGTCAGCGCGCGGGGCACGATCAGAAGGCCGCCGGCGCGCGCGAAAGCGTCGAGTTTGGCCTTCAGCTCGGGGGAGGGGGAATCGCTGTCCACATACAGTACCGCCCGCAGTCCCTCGAGTTTTTGGCTGGCCGGCATGGAGCGGTCCAGGACCCGGTACAGGAGGTTGCGGCGGGCCGACAGGTTGAGCACTTCCTGGCCCAGGAACTCGTCTTTTCCGGCAAACGTGGAGAGGATGCCGACGGACCCCCAGGGCTCCCAGGCGGTCCAGTCGCGGTGTTTCTCGAAGAACGCCAGGGCGGCCAGGATGCTGCGCCAGGTCTTCCGCGCGCCGGCGTCACCGGCCGGCAGTCCCTTGCGAAGACCGTCGTCGAGACTGACCATCCAGCGCGCTCCGGTGGCGGCGGAGTCGGCAATCGCGATGTTGTAGTCGGCCTCGCCGGGCACGGGGTCGTCCTTGCCGAGCTCAAAGCCGAGCCACACCGGCCGGCGCGGCGCGCGTACGGCGGCAAGCCTGGCGACCCAGGTGTTGGAGTCGATCCAGGGAGCGCCGGTGGGACCCGCATCCACCTCGGCGGACCTCCCCGCGGACAACCTGATACGCGGCCACACCAGGCCGGTGATCACGGTTTGCGGAGCCGGGGAATCCCATTTGACTTCGGCCAGCGGCGCGGCGCCCAGCGAGTTCCATTCCAGCACGGTCAGGCCCGCGCCACGGGCCGCATCGGCGACGGGTTTTGCCGCGGCCAGGCTTTCAAATAGCAGACAGTTGATCGGACTTTCCGCAAACAAGCGCAGCAGCGCCGGGTCGGTCCAGGCGGACGGCCAGCGAAAGGGAACCAGCTTGTCGGATGACGATGCTCGGTCGGGGGTTTGAGGACTCATGGGATTCGGTGCGTGTTGGACGGCGCCTGCCAGCCGTCACGGAACGGAGTTCCGGCCTAGTAGTGCCTTCAGGCTTAGTATACACCCAGCCGCCATCCTGGCCGGTGCTTGCTGCCGCGGACGCGAGTGGCCGAGGCGCCCGGCATGAACCGAAACCCAACTCCGTCAGCGCCGCAAAAGTATTCCAGTTGCCTGAGTGTGGGGCAGGTTCTCGGCCCTCCGCCGCAGTGCACGACGCTGCCTCACTTCACAGCCCGGCCGCCTCGTTCGTCGCACTCGATCGATTCCGGGCAGCGCGGCATGGAGCGGCTGCGCCAGTCGAGCCGTCTTGCATTTCCTCGCGCGGTGTTGTATGTGAGGAATGGAATGACCTCTCGCGAACGGGTATTGGCAGCGATCGCTCACAAAGAGCCGGACCGGGTTCCGCTGGACCACGGTTCGATGCGATCCACCGGCATCATGGCGATTGCTTACAACCGCCTGAAGGCGCACCTCGGTGTAGGCGAGCCCCCCACGCTCCTGTATGACCTGATCCAGCAACTGGCGCAGCCGGACGCCTGGTTCCTGGATCGATTCCACGTGGACGCGGTCGATCTCGGCCGTGCGCTCTCGACGCCTCAGGACTGGAAACCGTGGACTCTCCCCGATGGGTCGCCGGCCATGGCGCCCGCCTGGTTTTGTCCGGAACGCGCCGGCGGCGGCCTCGATGTGCGCGGCCCCGGGGGGACCATCATCGGCAGAATGCCGGCGGGCGCGCTCTTTATCGACCAGTGCTTCTGGCCTCTCTCCGGTCCCCAAGGCCTCGACAACTACGAACCCTTGCCCGAAAAGATGAGCCAGGTCACATGGAACGCCATCGGGGCTCCGCCATGGGACCGGCCGGCCACCGATACGCGGCTGGAAGAAATCGGGCGCGCCGCGCGCCACCTGCACGACACCACCGAGTACGCCATCTCCCTCGCCGTGGGGTGCAGTCTTTTCGAAACGTGCCAGTTCCTCTTCGGCATGGAGAACCTCTACCTGTACCTGGCTTCCGAGAAACCGAAGCTGGGCCGGTTTCTCGACCGGCTCACGGAATTGCACCTGGAAAACCTCTCCCGGATTCTGCCGAAAGTGCGCGGATCGGTCGACATCCTGGTGGTGGGCGACGACCTGGGTATGCAATCGGGACCGCAGATGTCCCGCGCCACGTATCGCGAACTGTTCCTCCCGCGGCACAAGCGGATCTACAACTACGCGCGGGAGGCGAGCGGCGCGCACATCTTTCTGCACTGCTGCGGCGGCGTGTACCAGTTGATTCCGGACCTGATCGAAGCGGGCGTCGAGATCCTCAACCCGGTGCAGACCGGAGCGCGCCACATGGAGCCGGAACGGCTGAAGCGCGAGTTCGGCCGCGATCTCACCTTTTGGGGCGGCGGATGCGACACCCAGGGTCTGTTGGCCTCGGGAACGCCCGCTGAGGTGCGCGGCGATGTGCGCCGACGCCTCGAAATCTTCATGCCCGGCGGCGGTTACGTCTGGAACCAGGTGCACAACGTCATGGCCGATGTGCCGCCGGAAAATGTCGTCGCCATGCTGGAAGCGGCCCACGAGTTCGGTTGCTACTAAATGACAAACTATCCTTTTGGCAACGACCCCTCGAAGATTGCCCGCTACCGGGACTTTTGGAACAGAGAGGCCGCCAGGCGCCCCCTGGTGGGTTTTTCGCTGGTCGGCTGGTTTCCGCTGAATGAGTTTTCCGCCCGCGAAAGCTGGGGGACCGCGGACTACCTGACACCCGGCATGATCGATGTCGAAGCGTTCCTGCCCGATCACATCCGCATCTTGCGGGAGGGCGAGCGCATCGGCGACGACCTCATCCGCGGCGCGTGCCCGGGCCAGGTGGCAATTCCCTGGCTGCCCGGCATGCTCGGCTGCCAGGTGCGCATCCTGCCCGGAAACGTGCTCGGCGAGGAGCGGAACCTCTCGCTCGACGAGGCCCTGAGGGTCGAGCTCGACCGCGACAGCCCCTGGTTCCGGAAATACATGGAGTTCGCCGAGGCGCTGGTGCGCGCATCGGGCGGCACGTTCCCCGTCAGCCACAGCGCCGAGCTGGGCCCGACCGATCTCCACGCCGTCCTGCGCGGGCACGGCCCCAGCGTGATGGACCTCGCCGACGAGCCGGAGCGGTCGGCCGAGCTGCTGCTGCGGCTGGCCGGGATCTTCCGCGACCTCACCGAAGAGCTGTGGAAGCGCGTGCCCCTGTTCCACGGAGGCTACTTCGACGCTCAGTACTCGCTGTGGGGGCCGCGCCCGATTGTCCGTATGCAGGAAGACGCCACGGCGGTCTATTCGCCGCGCCTCTTCCGCCGGTTCGTACAGCCGGCGGACCGCCTGCTGGCGAGCCATTTCGCGGGCAATTTCATCCATCTTCACTCCACCTCCATGTTCCTGCTGGAGGCTTTTCTGGAGATCGGGGAGATCCAGTGCTACGAGGTGAATCATGACGCGCTTGGTCCCCCGCTGAAGGCCATGGTGCCGTATTACCGGAGAATTCAAGACGCCCGCAAACCGTTGTTGATTCGTGGTTCCTTCCACCCGGAAGAGATGCGGCTGCTCATGGATTCGCTCGACCCGCGCGGCCTGTTTCTGAACGTCATGGCCGGGAATGAACGGGAGATTGAGGAGTTGCGGCCGCTCATCGGCATGTGAGGGACTGCCAGGAAATAGCCACCCCAGTCACCGTCAGGGAGCGGTTGGTACGTTTATCACGGAACGAGCCCTAAGGCCGCGCCGGGCCTTCTCGCCGGATCGTTGGCGGCCCGGAAACCGATTCGCGGCTGGGTTTATACTGAACAAGACCCGGGAGTCCAAAATAGAGGTTCCGATTAATTGTATGCGCACCTACACGCTGGCTCTGATCCCGTTCGCGCTGCTTGCCGCGCCGCGTCTCTCGGCGGCGGAGACCACGGTCTGGCGCATCGGCAGCTTCGACCACGCCTCGGCCGAGTTCCATGGGCGCGAAGCCAATGCGCCGCCTGTGATCGACGCCGACGCGCCGGACGCGGTGGAGCACTGGCCCGCCAGCCAGGCGGGCTCGCGCAACGTCAAGGCGGGATCGAAGGCGCACCCGCGCCTTGTGCGCTTCGTTTTGAAAGAGCCGCCGGCCGGCGCGTACACGCTGGTCTTGGCTGTGCTGACGGGTAATCCACGCGTGCCGCGCTTGGAACTGGAGTTGAATGGCACGCCCGGCTCCGCCTACCTCGACCGGCGGATCGCCTACTTCGCGGAGGGCAGGATGGACTCGCCCATCAATGGCGAAGCGCGGGCACGGATCGCCGTGCCGGCGTCGGTGCTGCGCCAGGGGCCAAACGAATTGAAGGTCACGGCGGTGGACGACGAGCCGGACGTGACGGGAGATTCGTCCATTGATTGGGATGCGCTCGAATTGGTGCGCGACCCGGATTTGACGGCGCCGGCCGCGGGCGTCGAAGTTGCGCCGTCGTACTTCTACGTGCGGATGAAAGATGGCGTGCGCGAGTTGGTGAGCGTCACCGTCTCGCTGGCCGAGGTCTCGGGCCCCGGGGATCTCCGGTTCACCATCGCGGGCTCGGATACTCGCGCCACCGTCGCACCCGGCCGCTTCGGCCAGCAGCGCTACGAGTTCCCCGTCTCGGAATTTGCCGCCGGAACGCCGGCCAGCGTGGCGCTGACCATGGGGCGGAGCAAGACCGAGCACACCGTGCGGCTCGCGCCGAAACGCAAATTCACCGTCTACATCGTGCCGCACAACCATCTGGATATCGGGTTTACCGATTACCAGCCGAAAATCGAAGAGCTGCAGAACCGCAACTTCGACCGGCTGCTGGAAGAGATGCGCAGCGACGCTTCGCTGCGCTTCTCGGCCGATGGCGTGTGGCCGGTGGAGCAGTTTCTGCGCACGCGCAGCGAGGCCGCGCGGAAGGAGTTCCTCGACCAGGTGCGCGACGGGCGGATCGGCGTCCCGGCGCAATACGCCAACCTCATGGCCGGCGGCGCCGGCCCCGAGACGCTGGTGCGGTCTCTCTATGCCGGCAAGGCGTTGAACCGCACCGTGGGCCGCGATGCCGACTACGCCAACATCACCGATGTGCCGGCGTACCCGTGGGGCTACGCCTCCCTGCTGCACGCTGCCGGGGTGAAGTACTTCGCCGCCGGGGCCAACGACGATCGCGGTCCGCAGCCGCTGTACGGGCGCTGGCAGACGCATTCGCCTTTCTGGTGGCAGGGGCCGGACGGAGAGAAGGTGCTGATGGCCTACACCCGCCAGTATTCGCAGGTATGGTTCGTGTGCGGACTGCCGCCGCAGGAGGCTGGATGCCGCCAGGGTCTGCCGGCGCTGTTTCAAACTTATGACACGCCGGGCAACCTGCCGGACAAACTGCTGATGTTCGGCAGCCAGCTGGAGAACACGGACCTGATTCCCGGCGAGGGCGAGTTCGTCGCGCGTTGGAACGGGAAATTCGCCTGGCCGCGGCTACAACTGGCCACCTTCCGCGATTACTTTCAGGCCATCGAGCGCGAGTTCGGAGATAAGCTCGAAACCGTGCGTGGCGACTTTGGGCCCTATTGGGAGGACGGCATCGGCGCCGACGCGCAGTTTGCCGCGCGGTATCGCGAGACGGAGAGCCGCGCCGCCGCGGTGGAGACCCTGGCATCGGTGGCGGCGGCGCTGCAGCCGCAGTTTGCCCCGCCGCTGGACCGCCTGCGGCGGATGTGGCAAGATCTCATACTCTACGCCGAACACACCTACACCTCCTGGGGCGGCTACTCGCGGCCGGATAGCGAGGAGAGCTTGCGGCAGATCGACACCAAGCACTTCTATGTTACCGACGGGCGCGAACAAGCCCACTGGATTTCGAGTGAGTCGATGAGCCGCCTGCTCGACCGGATCGGCATAGAGCCGCCGGCGCTGGTGGTTTTCAATTCACTCGCGGCTGAACGCAACGCGCTGGTCGAGGTCGATCTCGACAACGGAACGGAACTCGTCGAGGCGGCGAGCGGTAAACTTGTGGCGTTCGAGCCGGTGCGAATCGGCGAGGGCTATCGGCGCGTCCGTTTTCTTGCCGAACATGTGCCCTCCTTGGGCTATCGCGTCTACCGGATGATGTCGTCTACGGCCGGCGCCCCGGCCGCGGAGCCGGGGAGCGATTCGAAGGCCGGCAATACCGTCGAAAACGATTTCTATCGTGTCACGGTCGATCCGGCGCGCGGCGGGGTGACCAGCATCGTTGACAAACAGATCCACCGCGAAATCGTCGATGCCGGGAGCCCGTACCTTTTGAGCCAGTATCTGTACGTCTCCGGGGGCGACGGCACGCGGCTGGTTTACATGCGCGACCATCTGCCCAACGCCGAATTGAAGATCAGTCCGGCGGGGGGCGGCGCCGGCGCCACGGTGCGCGCGACGCCGTGGGGCCGCACGATAAGTTACACGCTCGCCGGACGGAACGCGCCCGAGATCTCGACCGAGATTCGCCTGTACAATGCGGAGAAGAAAATCGAGTTTGTGAATCGTGTACGGAAGGAGCCGGTGAACGACAAGGAGGCCATCTACTTCGCCTTCCCGTTGGCCGCGCCGGACCCGCAGTTCGAGTACGAGGGGAAGGTGGGCACGGTGGACCCGGCCCGCGACGCGCTGGCCGGGGCCAATCGCGAGTGGTTCACGGTCGGCCATTGGGCCCGTGTGAGCGGCGGCGGCCTGAGCGCGGCGGTGATCCCGGTGGACGGGCCGCTGGCCACTTTCGGCGCCATCGATCGCGGCCACTGGCCGGAGAAGTTCGAGCCCCCATCGGCAACCATCTTCGCCTACGCCTTGAATAACTATTGGCACACCAATTTTCCGCGCGTCCAAAGCGGCGATTTCATCTTCCGCTACGTCCTGACCAGCGGAGCCGAACTGACCCCGGCGGCGCTCAGCCGGCTGGGACGCGAAGCGCTGACGCCACTCGAAATAGGGCAACTGACCGCATCGGACAAGGTGGGCCCGCGCGGCTCCTTGCCCGCCTCTGAAGCCAGCTTCCTCAGCGTAGCGGGCGATGGCGTCGAGATCGAGACACTCAAGCCCGCCGAAGATGGCCGCGGCTACGTCCTGCGGCTGCTCGAAACCTCCGGCCGGGCTCACTCCGTGCACATCGGTTCGCGCCTGTTCGAAGTCGAGCGAGTCTGGGAGGCCAACGCCGTGGAGGACGATCGACGCGAAATCCCGGTCGGCAAGGATGGCGCCGAGATCGGACTGCCTGCCAGCGGCATTGTTACACTACGGATGTCTCTGCGTCTTCGAGCGCGCTGAACCGGAGTTGGGACAGACCATCGCTTTTCGCGGTCTGTCAGGCTCTCGCCAGGTCACAACGGCTCGACAGACGACAGAAAACGATCGTCTGTCCCATCCGGTTTCCCGCGCCGATTCCCCGTGGAGCGCGTGAGCCCTTAGCCG
Organism: Bryobacteraceae bacterium; assembly: GCA_052148435.1. Classification (GTDB taxonomy): domain Bacteria; phylum Acidobacteriota; class Terriglobia; order Bryobacterales; family Bryobacteraceae; genus JBEKYD01. Next base: position 3,815 of record JBKQIF010000093.1, on the reverse strand, counting down.
GCGGCGTACTCCCATGCGTTCCGTTCGTGGGCAGTAATCGCGTTCTAACACCCAGGAAAGGCGGGCGGGTGTATACTGTAGGCGGCCGCAAGACCAAAGAGGTGTCCGATGCGAAAGCTTTACATAATTTGTTTGACCTTCGCGCTGCTCTGTACTGTCGCGTACGCAGCCAAGAAGTACCCAATGACTGCGGCGTCTATCGTTCCCGGTGCTCGGGCCGAGGTTGCGATCGGCAAGGACAAGAACGGCAACACGAGACTGAAGATGACAGTTCAACATCTCGCCAATCTTGAAAATCTGACGCCACGCGCAAGCGCGTATGTTGTTTGGTTGCAGGAACGGGGCGGAAACTCCGCGAATCGGGGCCAACTGAAAGTGAACAAAAACTTGAAGGCGATCTTCGTAACCGTCACTCCGTTGAAGAGCTTCGATGTGTTTGTTACCGCCGAGCAGGATCCTAGAACAGACGGTCCAAGCGGGCAAGAAGTCCTGAGGGCGACGATTCAACCGTAAGAGAAGCGGCGTATGACTCGCCGCGCGCGCTACGGCAGTGAGTCAAGCTGTGTGAAGCTATTCCTGCGTCGGCTCTAACGGGCTGCCTGGATGCGTGGGAAAAGATGCGGGCCTGGCCCAGGTTCAACCACGGAGTCAAATGGGAGAGGCATGGAGGAGTTTATGGCAATCGGATCGAACCGCCAGGTTGCGGCGCTGGCGCTCGTAGCAGGGCTGGCCCTACCGGTGGCAGCGAATGCCCAGGCGGGGATTTTTGAAGGCAGCGGCGACGTCGGCACCGTACTGCACAAGGGCTCGGTGGATTATGACGCGGCCCGGAAGAGCTACAAAATCGCCGCCAGCGGCGAGAACGTCTGGGGCACGGCGGACGCCTTCTACTTCGTGTGGAAGAAAGTATCGGGCGACGTGTCGGTGAGCGCCGATATCTCCTTCGCGAATACCACCGGCGAGCCGCACAAGAAAGCCATGCTCATGATCCGCCAGAGCCTGGACGCCGATTCGGCCTACGCCGACATCGCGGCACACGCTAGCGGGCTGACCTCGCTGCAATCGCGCGGCGAAAAGGGAGCGGCCACCCACGAAGTGCAAGCCAACGTGACAGCCACTCCGAAACACCTCCAGATCGCCAAACGGGGAGCGTATTTTTACCTGTCGCTGTCGGGCGATGGCGAAGCGCTGCATTTCGGCGGCCCCGCCATGAAAGTCATCTTGCAGGAACCGTTCTACGTGGGTATCGGGGTAAGTGCGCACAATAAAGACAGCGTCGAAACCGCGACTTTCTCGGACGTGGTGGTGACGCCGCTAGCGGCCGCGGCCGGCAAGGGGACGCTCTACAGCACCATGGAGACCATCCCCGTGGCGTCCACCGACCGGCGCGTCACCTACACCGCCGCCGAGCGCTTCGAGGCTCCCAATTGGCTCAAGGACAACACCCTGCTTTATAACGGCGGCGGGCACTTATTGCGGATCCCGGTGGATGGCGGCAAGCCGATACCTATCGACACGGGCATCATTAACCGAATCAACAACGACCACCTGGTCTCGCCCGACGGCGCCATGGTTGGCTTCAGCGACTCATCGCAGCCGCCCCGCCAGTCGCTCATTTACCTGGTGCCCATCACGGGGGGAACGCCGAAGAAGATGACCGAGCAGGCGCCTTCCTACCTGCACGGCTGGTCGCCCGACGGCAAGACGCTGGCGTTCTGCGGCGCCCGCAACGGCAACTTCGACGTCTACACCATTCCGGCGGCCGGCGGCGAGGAGACGCGGCTGACCACGGCCGAGGGGCTCGACGACGGTCCCGAATACTCGCCCGACGGCAAGTATATCTACTTCAACTCGGTGCGCTCCGGAAGCATGCAGGTCTGGCGTATGAAGGCCGATGGCAGCGAGCAGGAGCAGTTGACCGACGACGAGTACAACAACTGGTTCCCGCACGTTTCGCCCGACGGGCAGCGCATCGTGTTCATCAGCTTTGACAAGGAAGTCCCCGCCGGGCAGCATCCGCCGGACAAAGAAGTGGTGCTACGCATCATGACGCTCAATAACAAGAGAATTACCGTTCTGACGAAGTTGTTCGGCGGCCAAGGCACTATCAACGTGAACTCGTGGTCGCCCGACAGCCGCAGGCTGGCGTTTGTGAGCTATCAATATATACAATAATGACCATGCGTTTCGGGATGCTCGTGACTTTTGGGTGGATCGCCGCGGGCGGCTTGGCAGCCCAAGCGCCGCCACAAACTCCGTTACCGGCGAACGATCCCGGACGCCAGGCATTTGAGGCCCGCTGCGGCCGTTGCCATGGAGGCGACGGTAACGGGGGAGAGATGGGCCCACCCATCACCCAGCGCCTGGCCTCGCGCGACGATCAACAGTTGACCGCGCTAATCCACACCGGCATACCGGCAAGCGGCATGCCGGGCAATCCGGTGGAAGGGCCGGAACTGGCCGCGTTGGTCCGCTTCCTACGTTCCATTCAGCCGCGGCGCGGATTCGCGCGGCCGCTGGTGCGCATCACCGCCGAAACCACTGCCGGCAACCAGCTCGACGGCCTGGTTCTCGGCGAAGGCCTCGAAGATCTGCAGTTGCGCACCGACGACAATCGCATTCACCTGCTGCGCCGCGCGGGCGCCCGTTTCCGCGAAGTCACCTCCGAATCGGACTGGCCGGAATACAATGGCGACCCGCGTGGCAATCGCTATACCACGCTGTCGCAGATATCGAAGAGCAACGTGGCCCGGCTGGCGCCCCGCTGGATCTTCGCACTGCCCAATGCCAACCGCCTGGAAGTGACGCCGGTGGTGGTGGAAGGCCTGATGTACGTAACCAACGTGAACGAATGCTACGCCCTGGATGCCGGCACCGGCCGCCAGGTGTGGCGTTTCAACCGGCCGCCCGCGCCCAACATGCTCCGCGACGCCAGCGTGAATCGCGGCGTGGCCGTGGCCGGCGACAAGCTCTTTATGGAAACCGATAACGCCCACATCGTGGCGCTCAACCGCTTCACCGGACAGCAGGTGTGGGATTCCCAGATCGCCGATGCAGCCCAGAATTACTTTGCCACCTCCGCGCCCCTGACGGCGGGAGACCTGGTGGTGACCGGCGTGGGCGGCGGCGAGCACGGCGCCAACGGCCTGGTGGTGGCCTTCGACCAGGCCACCGGCAAAGAGACCTGGCGCTTCCACGTGATCCCCAGGCGCGGCGAACCGGGCTCGGAAACCTGGCAGGGCAGGGAACTCGACCATGGCGGCGGGCCTACCTGGTTCACGGGCAGCTACGACCCGGATCTCGACACGGTCTACTGGCCCACCGGCAATCCCAGCGAAGAGTACAACGGCGATGCGCGGCCCGGCGACAATCTCTACTCGGATTGCATCCTGGCACTCGACCGCAAGACCGGCAAACTCAGGTGGCACTACCAATTCACCCCCCACGATCTTTGGGATTGGGACTCCACCGAAACTTCCGTCCTGGTGGACGCTCCGTGGCAGGGACAACTCCGCAAGCTGATGCTCCATGCCGACCGCAACGGCTTCTATTACGTCTTCGACCGCACCGACGGAAAGCTGCTGCTGGTGAAACAATTCCTGAAAACCGTCACTTGGGCCAGCGGCGTCGGGCCCAACGGCCGTCCCGTAAAGCTTCCCAACCAGGAGCCGACCGAGACGGGCACGCGCGTGTGCCCTTCGCAGGATGGCGCCACCAATTGGTATTCGCCCTCGTTCAATCCGCTGACCCAATGAGCGGGTCGGCGAACTGGCGAAGGCGGCGGCCCGGATTGGCGACGTCGTTGAACTCATCAA
>JBKQIF010000092.1:0-28431 GCA_052148435.1 Bryobacteraceae bacterium | reverse complement strand
CGGGCCATCAAATGGGATCCCGAAAAGGAGCAGGTGATCGGCGACAAAGAAGCCGCCGCCATGTGCTACAAACCTTATCGCGCCCCCTGGGACGGCGTTCTCAAGAGCCTGGTAAAGGTCTAGTAGCTCGTATTCAGAACTGCTCCCTCAGGAGCCGCGAAAAAATCAAATCGCAGGCCAAAGGCCTACTCCACAAGGTCGGCAAGTGCATTGGAACCTTCGTGGAGTAGGCGTTTACGCCTGCGTTTTGTCCGCGAGACAGGTGGATAGGCGCGCGACTGGAAGAGCCGCCTGAAAGGCGGCTGCCCCACGGGCAGCATCGGCGCAGCCAAGAAGGACTGGCGACAAGTTCGTCGGCGCTACGAAGGAAGAGCGGGCGCGCGCGGAGAATCCGGGCGCTCGGCGCCAAGAAACGCCGGCTCGAAAGCCGACGCTGCAGACCGGAGGTCCGCGCCACGAGGATCTTTCGGGCCATCGGCTTGACGGGTACGCTCGGCTGCAATAACGTAGATCTATGCTACGGCGCCAGTTTCTCTCGTCTGCGCTGGCGGCGGCCGGCATGCCTTTGTTCGCACAGAAGCCGGCAACGAGGATGGAGGAATCCGATCCCCGAAATGCCAAGCTGTGCCACCGCCTGGATGCCAAAAGCATCACCGATGACGATCTGCGATTTCTTCAGCAGATCGGGTTGAAATGGGTGAGGCTGGAATTTGGCGACGGGGAGGTTACGCTCGATGCGCTGGGGGCGGCGCAGCGGCGGTTTGCGCAGTTCGGCATGCGGATCTACTCGGGCGTTCACTATGCGTACCGGTCGACCAAGATCCAGTTGGGGGAACCGGGGCGGGATCGGGACATCGAGACTTACCGCCGGTTCCTGCGCGACCTGGGGACGCTGGAGATTCCGATCGCCTCGTATGACTTCCACCCAGCCAACACGTATACGACGAAAATGGTCGAGCACCGCGGGTACACGGCGCGGGAATTCGATCTCGAGGATTTCCGCAACAGGGTGGAGCGGCGGCAATTCGACCGGGAGTATTCGGCGGACGACATGTGGGCCAATTACGCATACTTCCTGAAAGCCGTGCTGCCTGTAGCCGAAGAAGCGGGGGTGAAGCTGGCGCTCCATCCCGACGATCCGCCGGTAGCGAAGATGAACGGCGTGGCCAAGCTGTTCACCCATTACGACGGCTACCGGCGCGCGGAAGAGATCGCCGGCAACAGCCGGAACTGGGGGCTCACATTCTGCGTGGGCACGTGGTCGGAGGGCGGAGACAAGATGGGCAAGGACGTCTTCGAAATGATTCGCGATTTCGGCGGGCGCGGCAAAATCTTCGAAGTGCATTTCCGGAACGTGACCGGACCTCTGCCGCATTTCATCGAAACGTTCCCGGACGACGGCTATGTGGACATGTACCAGGTGATGAAAGCGCTGCGGCAGGTGCGCTTCAACGGTGCCGTGGAGCCGGACCATGTGCCGCGGCTGGCCGGCGATAGCGGGTTGCTGCGCGCGGGCACCGCCTACTCGATCGCATACATGCGCGCCCTGTTGCAGCGGGCGAATGAAGAGGTGGGATAGGGAAGGACCGCGTACGCCGCCCGGACCGGCTTACATTTCAGCCAGCGCGGCCTTCCCGCTGTCCAGCGCAGCGGTCTGATCCTTGCGGCGGATGGCCCGCACCATGGATTTCATGTGCGGGATGGCGCGCGCGGCCCTTTCCGAAACCGGTACGAGGACGGGCGCCTGATTCGGCGCGTTCGTCCTGTACCCACGATATTGCGGACGCGCCATCTGGTGCATCTCGTAGACGCACTCACTGCCCAATTCCGCCTGATCTTCCCATTCCACCTGGCCGCGGTTCTCGAGCGACCGCAGTATCCCGGATAGCAGCAGCTTGGTACTGTCGTAGAGCATCGGCTGAACGTGTTCTCCCTTTCGTAATGCCTTCCCGCTCTTGGCAGGGAGCGCCAGCAAGTGCTGGTGGCGGCCCGGCGGGAAGCTCTTTATTATCGCACGGCCGCTAGAACGTGAATCGCAGACCCAACTGGATGCGGCGGTTGTTGGCCACGTTGCCGCTTTGGCCGCCGCCGGGACCGCCGCCCCCGAATCCGGTATTAACCGAAGTCGCTTCCAGAAAGTACGGGCTGGTAATGACGCCCTGGTAGCCGGACGGGTTGAAATGGTTGAATACGTTTTCGACGTTCAACGAGAGGGTGAGGTTGTAGGGATGCTCGGTGGAACCGCCGCCCATGAAGCCGCCCATGCCTCCCGGTCCGCCCGGAGGCGGACCGCCGCGGCCGCCCAATCCCATCATGCCGCCGGGAGGGGGCCCCGGCATACCATTCGTCTGATTCGACTTAGCCGACTTGACGGCGCCAAATCCCCAGGTGCGATAGACGCGCATGTTGATGGATACCAGCCCGGGCATGGTCAGGTAGTTGCGCGGGACCACGCTGCCGATGCTGGTGACTTGATAGTCGCTGGTGAAGGTGCCGTAGGGCGAGCAGACGTCGTCGCCGGAATAGACCAGGCCAGAGCAGGTCGTATGAGAAACGAATGCGGCGCGCGCGTTGGTCAGCGTGTCGCCGAACATGTCCTCGCCCACCAGGACGTCGTACGGCTGGCCGGAAGCCAGGGCCACGAACGGGGCCAGGTGAACGGCCCAGGGCACCAGTACGTTGCCCATCAACATGAAATTGTGACGGCGATCGAAATTCGAACGGCCCCAATCCAAACGGAAGTCATAGGGATCGGTCGGCGTGTTGGGGATGTCGTGAGCGTAGCCTAAGGTGTAATTGCCGAACAGCGACACGCGGCTACTGAAGCGGGTATTGAAATTGGCCATCAGCAAATGCTGGCGCATGTATCCGCCGGATTCGTCTTCGAAAACCGTGCCCGCGGAGTAGCCGTAAGGGAAAATGCCGTTGGTCGCGCTGAGAGGCAGAGACGGATCGAAGCTCCCGGGCAGCGGAGCGTTGACGGGGACGGTCTGCGCCAGGTGCACGGCGCGATTGAACGAATAAGTCAGCGCCACGGTGGTGTTGTGCGGCAACTGGCGCTCGACCCCGAGAGCGGCCTGCATGCTGTAATCGGCCCGCAGTTTGGGATCGACCACGTAAGTCGTGTTCTGACCCGTGCTCAGCGACGAAAGCGCCGGAATATTGGGGTAGAAGGTGGGGTTGTAGACCATGTACTGCAATTGGTTGACGCCGTTGTCGAGCGCGGCGGTTTCAAACATGGAATACCAGATGCGGTCGTAAAAAAAGCCGAAGCCGCCGCGGATCACGGTTTTCTGTCCGCCGTTGCGCGCGCTGCCGGGCGACCAGGCAAAGCCCAGTCGCGGAGCCCAATCGCGATGATCGCTTACCAACGTTTGCACCTCATAGCGCAGGCCGAGGCTGAGCGTGAAGTTGGGCAGTAGCTTCCAATCGTCCTGCACAAAAGGAGCCGCGTCGTAGCGGTGGGCGCTGATATACGATTGGCCGGCCTGAATGGTGAAACGCGAAGGGCCGCCGCCCAGCGCCTGGATTTCGGCTTCGGTGAATCCGGCCTGGGTGAGCAGCACGGTGCGCTCGTACTGCTGGAGCGAGGTGAGGGTTTCGGTGACCGGATTGCCGCTCGAATCGTAGACGATCTGGTTGGCCGAATCGAGTTCCGGCTCCACGCCCCCCAGGAAGCTGAACGTGCCGTTGAATCCGTAGGGCTGATTGCTCTGATCGCCATCCCGCCGCACGCGCACGCCGAAGCGCACGGTGTGGGTGCCGCGCGACACCGAGGTGTTGTTCGTGGCCTCGAAATGGCGGTACTGGTCATGGTTGTCGCCCAGGCCGTTGCCGCCGGCGACGAACGAGCCGGCCACGTTGATCTGCGGAATCAGGTTGCCGGCGTTCGCCGACCAACTGCGATAGAACTGAAAGCGGGTCTCGTTGACGACCTTGGGACTTAGCACGGCGCTTTCCGTCACCATGACGTTCTGCCCGTTGCTGGTATTGGTATAACCCAGGCTGGAATAAGGCGCCGGCAGCCTGGTAGCGCCTACGCCGGCGTTGTCCGTCGAATTCAGCCGTTCCTCCACCCGCACCGTCAGGGTGTTGTTGGTGGTGAGCTGGTAATCGAGGCGCGGCGCAATAATCATGAAGGTGGAAGGCGTCAAAACCGAAGTATTGATATTCGATTGCGTCAGCGTGGCGGCGTCGAAATATTGAGCCACCACGATCGAGTTGTTCTGTACGTCGCGGCGGTTGAAATCCACGAAGAAAGACGCCTTCTTGCCGAGCGAGCCGGCCAGGTTGGCGGCCTCCATGCGGTTCGAGAAGTCGGGCTTGATATTGGAAAAAGGGTTGCGGGAATTGAAAACCCCATCGCTATCCATCAAGGCCACCGCGCCGCGCAGTTTGTCGGTGCCCGGCTTGGTCAGAATTTGGATGCCGCCGAAACCGAGCTGGCTGAACTCGGCGGAAAAAGGATTCTGGTTGATGCGGATCTCGCGGATGGATTCCTTGGGGGGCAACTGGCCGCCGCTGAAGCCATCGACATAGATCTGGCCGCCATTGGGCCCGGCGCCTGGCCCAGCCAGGGCCTGCAGCGCGTCGGCGAGATCGTCGGGATCGTCCGGCAGAGCTTCCAGGTCGGTGGATTTCACGACCAGGGCGGTGGCGTTGTTATCGGGTTCGACGCTCACCTGGGCACTCCCCTCGGCTTGTACCATCACTTCCTGCGTTTCGGCCTTGATGGAAAGTTCGATGGGCACCTGCACGGCGCTGCCGCCCGCCACGGCAACCGATTTGGAGAAGGGGGCAAAGCCGGTGAAGCTGACCGAGACGTTATATTGCCCGGGCGCCAGATCCGGAAACGAATAAGTGCCGTCTGCCTGGCTTTGTGCGGTCCTGGAGACGCCGTTACCGGATAGGGTCACGCTGGCGCCCGGAATTACCGCTCCCGAATCGTCCGTCAGGACGCCTTTCACGGTTCCGGTCGACACCTGCTGCGCCGCAGCGCCGCCAACCAGCACGGTTGCCGCAAGCACCCAAAGCAGACTCCTTCGTAAATCCACCATCATTCCCCGTTTCATTCCGGGACGCACCCCGTGCCGTCCCCGGTGTTTTTGGCTGAATCTAGTCCAGAGTTGTGGCAATCGGAGGCCCGGCCAATTGGCCCGCCACTGTAGCCACTTATTCTAAAAGACGGGTCCGCCTCCAAGAACGGTTACCCATGAGACGGATAAAAGCTGCAAAGAGCATGTCCGGATCCGCGCGCCCCAAGCACGCTCGAAATTCCGCCTGGCCGAGAGCGGCCTTCAAGTCCAAAAAGTCCGCACGGTAAAGGCGCCGCGGTTGGGACGGTGGAGTGAACCCCTGCTAATCTATTCACCATAACACGAGAGGAGACCTATGGGTCTGAATCCCAAGCGAACAGTCGCGGAGTTGAAAGAACTGCGGGCGCTGACGGGCGATGCCAACGGCTCCCAGCGGGTGGCCTGGACCGACACCTGGCTCAAGGCGCGCGAATGGTTCGCGGGTAAGCTGGACGGGCTTCCCGTCGAACGCCATCCGGATGCGGCCGGCAACAATTGGGTGACGCTCAGCGGGGAGTCGGAAAAAGCTCTGCTAATCGGCGGCCACCTGGATTCGGTACCCAATGGCGGATGGCTGGACGGCTGCCTGGACGTGCTGGCGGGCCTCGAGGTGTTGCGCCGCATCGCGGCACAATACCACGGCCGTCCGCCGGTAACCATCCGTCTGGTGGACTGGGCGGATGAAGAAGGCGCGCGTTTCGGCCGCAGCCTGCTGGGCTCCTCGGCCTTTGCCGGAACCCACAGCATCGCCGCCGACCGGGTGCGTACGGATCGCGACGGTATTCGCCTGGAAGACGCGCTCGGCCGCTGTGGCGTCGAAATCGACCGATTCCCCGAAGCCGCGGCCGAACAAAAGCACGCCGCCGCGTATATCGAGCTGCACATCGAGCAGGGACCGGTGCTCGAAACCCTCGGGCTGCCGCTGGGCGCGGTGTTGGGCACCAAGGGCGTGGAGCGGCACGCCATCGCCTTTCACGGGCAGGAAGCGCATTCCGGCTCCACGCCCATGAACGCGCGCCGCGATGCCCTGGCCGCGGCGGCCAAGCTGGCGCTCGAAATCCGCCCCATCGCCCGCAAACACGCCGACGCGGTTTGCACCATGGGCAGCCTCAAGACCTTCCCCGGCATTGCCACCGCGGTGGTGGGCCGCGCGGAAGCCACCCTGGACCAGCGCGACCTGGATGCGGCGGTGTTGGCGCAGATGTTCCGCGAGGCGCGGGAAGCGAGTCACCGTTTCGCCGCCGAAGAGCATTGCACGGTGGAATGGTCGCGCATCTGGAACATCGAGCCGATTGCGTTTCACCCGCAACTGCTCGACCTGTGCGAAACGGCCATCCGCGAAGTGGCCGGAACGTCGCACCGGTTGCCCTCCGGCCCGCTGCACGACGCCGCCGAAGTCTCGCGGGCGGGAATTCCCACCGCGATGATGTTCGTCCAATCGCTGGGGGGTATCAGCCACAATAAAATAGAAGATACGCGGGAAGAGCATCTGGAATTGTCCGTGGCGGCATTCGACCGGTTGGCGGACAAAGTCATGGATTGGATCGGCGGGAAATGAGCGGTGACACGTTGCTGAGAGGCAGACGTGGCGCACGCACTTTTGCGTGCCGCGCCGGCACTTTTGCCGACGCTCGGGGGCACCAGGGCGCAGAGGCGTCGAGTTGAGACTCGACGCGGCACGCAAGAGTGCGTGCGCCACGAAGGAAGGAAACATTATGGCAGTGGAATCGGCAGTGGATATCCGGGCGGTCAATCATTGGATCGGTGGGAAGCTGGCGCCTTCGCACTCGGGACGTTCCGGGGTGGTTTACAACCCGGCCACCGGTGAGGCGCAGGCCAGCGTGGATTTCGCCAGCGCGGCGGAAGTGGATGAAGCCGTCGCCGTGGCACGCGAGGCTTTCGCCACGTGGCGGGCGAGCGCGCTCTCGCGCCGCGCGGAGTGCATGTTCAAACTGCGCGACCTGGTGGACCAAAACCGCCGCCGGATTGCCGAACTGGCGACGCTCGAACACGGCAAGACCGTGGCGGACGCGCTGGGCGAGGTGGGGCGCGGTCTCGAAAACATCGAGTTTGCCTGCGGCATTCCCAATCTGCTCAAGGGCGGCTATTCCGAACAGGTCAGCCGCGGCGTGGACGTCTACCAGATCCGCCAGCCGCTAGGCGTGGTGGCCGGAATCACCCCATTCAACTTTCCCGTCATGGTGCCGCTGTGGATGTTCCCCAACGCCATCGCCTGCGGCAACACGTTCATCCTGAAGCCTTCCGAGAAGGATCCCTCGGTGAGCCTGCTGCTGGCCGATCTGATTCGCCAGGCCGGCGTTCCCGACGGCGTCTTCAACGTGGTTCAGGGCGATAAGGTGGCCGTCGACCGGCTGCTGGAGCACCCCGACGTGAAGGCCGTCAGCTTCGTGGGCTCGACCCCCGTGGCGAAGGCGATTTATGAGACCGCCACGCGCAACGGCAAGCGGGTGCAGGCGCTGGGCGGGGCCAAGAATCACATGCTGGTGCTGCCCGACGCGGATATCGATATGGCGGCCGACGCCGCCGTTTCCGCCGCGTTCGGCTCGGCCGGCGAACGGTGCATGGCGATCTCCGTGGTACTGGCGGTGGGGGCCGTGGCCGACCCGCTGATCGACGCGATTCGCGAGCGCATGAGCAAGATCCCGGTCGGGCCAGGCCTGGAAGAGGGCAACGAAATGGGCCCGCTGATTACGCGCGAGCACCGCGACCGCGTGGCCTCGTTTCTGGAAACCGCGCCGCGCGAAGGGGCCGACGTGGTGGTGGATGGCCGGCAGGATGCGGCCGTCAAACGCTCCGGGTTCTTCCTGGGCGCCTCCCTGCTGGACAACGTGAAGCCGGGAATGCGCTGCTATGAGGAAGAGATTTTCGGGCCCGTGCTGGGCGTGGTGCGGGTGAACTCTTACGCCGACGCGCTGCGCCTGATCAACGACAACCCCTACGGCAACGGCACCGCCATCTTCACCCGCGACGGTGGCGCCGCGCGGCGCTTCCAGTTCGACGTGGAAGTCGGCATGGTGGGCGTTAATGTGCCTGTCCCCGTGCCGGTTTCCTATTACAGTTTCGGAGGCTGGAAGGCGTCGCTCTACGGCGATTTGCACATGTACGGACCGGAAGGCGTGCAGTTTTACACGCGCGCCAAACTGGTCACCAGCCGCTGGCCCGATCCCGGCACCAGCAGCGTAGACCTGGGATTCCCGCAAGTGCGTTAGAGCCCGATGAAAATATCCGGCCACAAAACCGACGACCGTCTAAGCGGTACAACACCGATTTTCCTGCAACTGCATTTCGCGGTGGGGAGCGGTGAGGGACGGTGCAAACCCCAAAAATAGGCTCCAGTAAGCTGGGTTAGCCGGACTTTGAGTAACCGGTTCCCGTGGGGAGAAGAAACGGCGAATAGTCTGGCGACCTGCACCGTCAGCTTGCCAGATGCGGAGGGCGTCTCCCATTCGGTCTGGTATTCTGTGCGTTCAATGGAAAAACTCACTCGGCGCAGATTTGTTAAGGCCGCGGGTGCGACGGTCATGGCCACGGGAAGGCTACACGGGTTTCAGCCGGGCGCGGTAGCGGCCGATCTCGCTGCACCGGCCGTGCGCTTCAACCGGATGCTGTTTGGGCAGTATCTCGATGCCATCGCCCTTCTGGAGGCGGGCGGATTCAAAGGTCGCATCAAGATCGCATTCGACGAATGGAACCTTCGCGGCTGGCACCATCCGGGGTTCCCAGGCGGCGGCGCCGCTCCGGACCTCATCGCCCGGCGCGCAGAGAACGACCGCAACGAAACCTATACCATGGCGGATGCGGTATTCTCGGCAGGGCTCCTGAATGCCTGCCTGCGGCACGCGGAAGACGTGCAAATGGCCTGCATGGCGCCGGTAGTCAACGCTCGCGGGCCTCTGTTTGTGCATCCCAAGGGCATCGTAAGACGCACCACCTTTCACGTTTTGAGGATGTATTCGGATTTACTGGAGCCGAACGTGCTCGCGGTCCGGACGTCGAGCGAGCCTCTGAAATCGGGCGAGGAATCGGTTCCCGCACTGGATGCGGTGGTAACATGCAGCGACGACCGCAAGCGCTTCGCGGTGGCCCTGGTGAACCGCCATCCGGACCGGCAGATAGACTGCAAGCTGGATCTCAGTGTAATGCCGCGGGATGGGGCGGTTAAGGTGCGGCTGCTGGCCGGCGACTCGCCGGATGCCTATAACGATGTCGATCGGCCGGACCGCGTCGTGCCGGAAACTCGCGAATGGAAACTCCGGGGCGGGGCAGTGCAGTTGCCGCCGCACTCCGTCTCGATCGTTCAAGCTTCGATCTAAAACCCTCACTTCGCGCAAATTGACCGGGCGCCGGTATTGTGTCCGCGCGGGCCAAGCCTGCGATCCAACGTGGGCCTTTTGACAGCTTCCCCTCCTTCATTGCATGACCGAAGCCACGACCATCTCCAACAGTCTGCGCAAGCCATCGTCCCCGCCAACCGGGCCATCATGAAACTGATCGTGCGGACCCGCTTTCCAATTGTCGCGGGAATGGTCCATCTGGTAAGTGACCGGCAGACCCGTCAGTTGGGGATCGAGCTGCGCATCGCTGGAGGACATTTTGTAGATCGCCAGGTCGAGCGACGGCACCACATAGATCGCCGACCCGCCCGCCCCGGACTTAAAGAACGCGTCGCGCGGCGCCCCAAAGACGTGACCATCCGCGTTGGTTTCGAACATCAGGCTCATCGGCGAGTGCGGGTTATAGGGCGAAGGCCTGCCGCACATGGCGACATACTCGGCGGGCACCAATTGCCGATTGGCCCAGCGGCCCTTGTGCAGCAGAAGATAGGTGAACCGAAGCGCATCGGTGGCACGCAATGCGATACTTCCGCCGCCAGGCGTGTGTGGCAGGGTGCTTCCGTTGCGGTGCAGCGCGTAACCCCACGGCCCGAAGCCCATCGGCTTGGCCAGTTTCTCGTCGATGTATTGCTGCATCTCCATTCCGGTCAGGTGGCGCAACACGATGGAGGCCACGTGCGGTGAGCCCGAGGCGTAGGAGTATCCTTCGCCGGGGTCGGTCCACATCGCCGCGCGCAAGGCGCTGGTGTCCTGGTCCTGCGGCGCTGCAGGGCGCGGACCCGGCTCCAGCGGCCGGTCCTCGCCACGAACAATTCCCGGATTGGCGCCATCCCCGTGCATGCCGGAGGTCATGGTCAGCAACTGCCCCAGCTTGATATCGGCCTTCAATGGATCGCTCAGCGGAAATGCTTCCGGCAGGTACCTCTCGGTGAATACCTTGGTCTCAAGGCCTCCGGGGATCCGGTCGTGCTTTTCCTGGAGCATGATCCCGCAGGAAATACTGGTGAACGCCTTCCCGATCGACGCCATATCGGGATGCGCTTCGCGATTGCCTTTGCCGAAGTACTTTTCGTAGACCAGATAACCGTGCCGCACCACCACCAGGCCGCCATGTTGGCTGGTTTCCTTCTCGAATTCGAACGCCTGGTCAAGCCTGCCGAGATCCATGCCTCCCAGTTTGCGGACCTTCGCGCCGTCCGTTAGAGCGCGCCAGCCCCCCGCGCTGTCAGGAGGAGGAAAGTAGCCGCCGCCCCCGGCCAGTACCACAGGCAAGCATAAGAGCAGGGCAGACGATGCCGCCCGTTGGAATATACCTTCGATCATGCTATCCATTATTGTCCGCAAATCGCAACTGATGGGCAGCACTGCCGGGATCGGGAATCGGGTGGAACGGAGCCCCGCTCTGGCGGAAATCAGGAAGGCGCTGATACTGGGTGCGAAGGGGACGCTGGGCGGACAAGTGAGAACCACGGCAGTACCCTTCGATTAAGAACTCATCAATCACATGATATCTATGGGGTGGGTGGAGGGATTCGAACCCTCGACCACTGGAACCACAATCCAGCGCTCTACCAGCTGAGCTACACCCACCGTGAGGGACCTTTCAATCTTATCAAGGCGTTGCGGGTGGTAGCAAATTTCGCCTCGGCTTACGCGCTGTTTGGCAATCGGGTCATAGCCCCGCCCGCTTCCACAGGTCGTCCACGCGCCGCTTCACTTCTTCGGACATGGCGATCACGCCGGGCCAGGGGCGCGTGAAACCCTCCTCGGGCCATTTGCGGGTGGCGTCGATGCCGACTTTGGAGCCGTAGTTGGCGAGGCGGCTGGAGTGGTCGAGCGAATCCACCGGGCCCTTGACGAATTCCAGGTCGCGCTCCGGATCGATGTTGTTGAGCGCCTTCCAGAGCACCTCGCTGTAGTTCTGCACGTCCACGTCTTCGTCCACCACCACGATGACCTTGGAAAACATCGCCTGGCCGGTGCCCCAGATGGCATGCATGACTTTGCGCGCGTGGCCGGGATACGACTTGCGGATCTTCACCAGAATCAGGTTGTGGAACACGCCCTCGGGCGGCATGGCGATGTCGCGAACTTCGGGCAGTTGCAGCCGCATGAGGGGAAGAAAAATGCGCTCGATGGCCTTGCCCATGTAGTAATCCTCCATGGGCGGCGGGCCGACGATGGTGGTGGCATAGATCGGGTCTTTGCGCTGGGTGACGCAGGTGACGTGGAAGACCGGGTACTCGTCGGCGAGGGAATAAAATCCGGTATGGTCGCCGAAGGGGCCCTCGGTGCGCAGCTCACCGATTTCCACGTAGCCTTCGAGCACGATTTCGGCGTTGGCGGGCACTTCCAGATCGCTGGTGCGGCACTTGACCATTTCCACCGGGCTCTGGCGCAGGAAGCCGGCGATCATCATCTCGTCCAGATCCGGCGGCAGCGGCAGAATGGCGGAATACATAGTGGCGGGGTCGGCGCCGATAGCCACGGCAATGTCCATGCGGCGGGCAGCCTGCTGCCGGTTGCGGCGATAGTGTTCGGCGCCCTGCTTATGGGTCTGCCAGTGCATGCCGGTGGTGCGCTCGTCGAACACCTGCAGGCGGTACATGCCGCAGTTGCGCTTGCCGGTGTCGGGATTGCGGGAGAAAACCAGCGGGAGGGTCACAAAGCGGCCGCCGTCTTCGGGCCAGCACTTCAGAATAGGGTAATCGAAGAGCGAAAACTCCTTTCGCACCACCTCCTGGCACGGGGCCTTCGAAACCGTTTTGGGAAAAAAAGCGCCCATTTCAGCCAGCTTCGGCAGCATTTTGAGTTTGCCGACGATGCCTTCGGGCATGCGCATTTCGAGAAACTCGACGATGCGCGCGGCGACTTCCTCCACCGACCTCACCTCGAGCGCCAGTTCCATTCTGCGCATCGAGGCGAAGGCGTTGATGAGCACCGGCGTGCTGTATCCTTTGGGCTTTTCGAACAACAGCGCCGGGCCGCCCCGCTTCACGGCGCGGTCGGCGAATTCGGTGATTTCCAGAATGGGGTCGACTTCGACGCCCACGCGCCGCAACTCGCCGTTTTCTTCCAGTGCCCGGATGAAGTCCCGCAGATCCCGATAAGCCATAAGCTATGATTGAGTTTAATACCAACGCATCCCAGGAGAAAGAATGTTCAATCGAGTTGCGTTCGTCACCGGCGCGAGCCGCGGCATCGGGCGGGCGATCGCCCTGAAGCTTTGCCGGGCCGGCTTTGAAATCGTGGTGGCGTCGCCGGAGATCGAAAACAACGAGGCGGTGGCGGAAGAGATCCGCGCCTGCAGCGGCCAGGCCATGACGCTGAACTTCGACGTCACTTCCGCGGAGTCCGTCGAGGAAGGCTTTGCCAAGACGCTCAAGGACAAGACGCGGATCGACGTGCTGGTGAACAACGCCGGCATCACGCGCGACGGCCTGGCGGTCCGCATGAAGCCCGCCGATTGGGACCTGGTGCTCAAAATCAACCTGACCGGCGCCTTCCTTTGCGCCCAGCAGGCGCTGCCGGGCATGATGCGCAACCGCTGGGGCCGCATCGTTAATATTGCCTCGGTGGTGGGACAGGCGGGAGCGGCCGGGCAGGCCAATTACGCCGCATCCAAAGCCGGCCTGATCGGCCTGACCAAGTCCCTGGCGCAGGAGATGGGAAGCCGGGGGATCACGGTGAATGCGGTCGCGCCCGGATACATCGATACCGATATGACTAAGGGCCTTCCCGACGAAGTGAAGCAAAAGATGCTGGCCATGGTTCCGCTGGGCCGCATTGGCTCGGTGGAGGATATTGCCGCGGCGGTGAAATTCCTGGCGTCGGAGGAAGCCGGCTACATCACCGGCCATGTGCTGGCGGTGAACGGCGGGATGTACATGTGAGGCTTCAGTGCGCGAGCCGCGCCCGCGGAATCGGCCGGAATTGACTTTCCGCGCCGCGGCGGGGTATGTTGCAATCAGGTTCCACGAGTTCGGCGCGGTAGCCAAGTGGTAAGGCAAAGGTCTGCAAAACCTTTATTCGTCGGTTCGATTCCGACCCGCGCCTCCAACAACTTAGCCCCAAGGCGTTGGTTTCGGAGTTCATAGCGGTTACCGCCGCTTCACGCCGCTTTCCGCCCGCTACCGTGCTTCCCCTGTGGATATGTCCGGGACCGGACGGACAAAACGCCCGCCCCGCCGGACAATTCTCGCTTCACCCTCCGCATTTTCCTTCGGCGCATGGCCGCCGCATATCGCTCCATAGCTTCCTTCCGCCGCTGCTGGTCCGGATGGCGCGCAAGCCATGCAGCGCCGACGGTCAACGCATCCTCTCCGTTATTGCATTCATCAGTGTATTCAGATACGATACTGAATGTGAGCAGACGGCGTCTCACGCGGCGCGAAAGCCAACAACTGACGCGCGCCAAATTCATCGAATCCGCCGAGCGGGTGTTTGCACGCGCCGGATTCGATGCGGCTTCGGTCGAGCAACTCGCCACGGAAGCGAATTTCTCCCGCGGCGCATTCTACTCGAACTTCCGGAGCAAAGACGAGCTCTTCCTCGAGCTCCTCGACAAAAAGCGCATCGAGACGCGGAACGCATTGGACGCCATTTTTCGCGAGAAGAAGGATGCGAACGGGCGTTTCCGCGCCGCCCGGGACTGGTACGCAGACCAGTGGCAACAGCGAACGTGGACCGTTCTCAGAACTGAATTCAATTTGCGCGCGCTGCGTAAGCGCGCGCTTAAGAAGCGGCTGAGCGCCCTCTGGCAGCAGGAATTGGACGTATACTCCGACCTCCTCGCCCAATACCTTTTAGAAGCCGGCTTGACGCCGGCCGAAAGCCCGCGGACCATCGCGGTGTCGCTGCTGGCCGCGGCCCAGGGTCTCGGGATGCTGTCGATGCTCGGTTCGGACGCGGCATTCGAGTCCACCCTCGCCGAATCCCGAAGACTGGCGTTCGACCGTTTGGTCCCCCGTCCGCCCGATAAAGCGCCCAGCCGCAGGCAGCGGGGCTGCAAGGAAAAGAGGTAATCCGTGGACCCGAAAATTCCGTTTCTGATCTTTCTCGCCGGCGCGGCCGTATCGTGCTCCTCTCGGGGAGATGGCGGACAGGCGCCGGAGGCCGCCATCCCTGTCAAGGTTGGGAATGTCGGCCGCATTCACACCGCCCAAACGGTTCCAGTCAGCGGGTCCGTAGTCTCCTGGAGGGACCCTTCGAACGTTGCCTTCGTGGTTTCGGGCAAAGTGGTTGAGGCCGGTCCCAGGGAGGGCGACCCGGTCCGGAAAGGGCAGGCACTGGCGAGAATCGATCCGGCGGATTATACGCTGGCGGTCGAAGCCGCCGAAGCACAGGTGGCGGCAGCGCGGGCGGTGCTCGAAAAGGCCGATTCCCCGGCGCGCCCGGAAGTCCTCGAACAGGCGCGGATTGCCTTCGAGCGGGCCGGGGACGAGTACCGCCGCATGAAACAGCTTTACGATTCCAAGAGCCTCGCCCCCAACGATTTCCATAAATTCGAAGCCGCCTATCAGGCGGCCGGGCAGCAATACAAGCAGGCCCAGGCAGGCGCGCAGAAGGAAGATCGTGCCGAGGCCCGGGCCGTCTACGACCAGGCGGCCGCCGCCGCCGGCATGGCGCGCAAACATCTCGAAGACGCAACCCTCCTCTCGCCCGAGAGCGGGTTTGTCTCGAGCCGCTCCGTTCAGGTTGGCGAAGTGGCCTCCCCTGGGCGCCCGGTTTTTCAGATCGTCGAACTCGACCCGGTGGAAATCACCGTGGGCGTGCCGGAAACCGACATCCATCTGGTGCGGCTCGGCCAGGCCGCCGCGGTTCAAGTCCCGGCCTCGCCGGGCGAGGCGTTCGCAGGCACAGTCCGGTTAATCAATGTCGCGGCGGATCCCACCACCCGCACCTACATGGTCCGCATCCGGGTTCCCAACCCGAAGCATACGCTCCGCGTGGGAATGATCGCGGAGGCGCAGATTCGCAGCGACCGCATGCTCGACGCCATGACTCTGCCTGGAGAATCGGTGGTGCACGATCCGCAGGGCGCCACCGTCGTGTTTGTCTACTTTCCGGAGCACAAGCGCGTGTACTCGAAGCGTGTCGAAACAGGCACGGTTTACGGCCGGGAGATCCAGATCAAGAGCGGCCTCGAGGGCGACGAGTCCATCGTCGTTGCCGGGCAGGACAGGCTTCGCGACGGGGTTGGGGTCGCCGCCACGGCGGAGACGAGATAGGCTTATGAATCCCACCAAAGCCTCGCTGCGCTATCCGCTCGTCTCCGTCATTTTGGCAACCATGGCGGTGACGGTTGGGATCCATGCGTTTCTGACCATGCCGCGAACCGAGGATCCCAGCATCACCATTCGCCAGGGCCTGGTGCTGGCCGCCTATCCCGGCGCCACCTCCGAACAGGTCGAGCAGCAGGTTACCAGGAAGCTGGAAGAGCACATCTTCAAGTTCCCGGAGGTGCGCAAACAGAAAACGTACTCCACCAGCCGGCCGGGACTGGTGACCGTCAAGGTGGAGCTCGAGGAGAACGTCAAGAACGCCGACCAGTTCTGGGCCAAGCTGCGCCTGGAGCTGATCGAAACCGCCGCCACCGAACTGCCGGCCGGCGTGCGCGGCCCCATCGTCAACTCCGATTTCGGCGACACGGTCGCCATGTTGCTAGCAATTCATGGCCGGCGTTACGGCTACCGCGAGCTGCGCGACTACGTGGACCGCATTCAGGACGAACTGCGGGGCGTCCGCAACGTGGGGAAACTGGCCACCTACGGCGAGCAGAGCGAACAGATCCGGATCACCAGCAGCCTGGAGCGGATGTCGCAATACTTCGCCGATCCGCTGCGCGTCATCGAGTCCTTGCAGCAGCGCAACATCGTCCGGAGCGCCGGCAACCTCGAAACCGGCGCGGAGAAAATTCCCCTTCGCGCCACCGGACTCTTCACCACCGAAGACCAGATCGGCAGCGTGCTGGTGGATGTTTCGCGCACCGGCCAGCCGGTTTATATCCGCGATTTCGCCGGGGTGGAACGCCGCTACCAGGACCCGTCCTTCGTGGTCCGCTACGATGGCGAGCCGAGCGTCATGCTGTCCGTCGAGATGCAGAAGGGCAAGAACATCGTCGAGTTGGGCGACGAGCTGGGCGCCGTCTTTGGCCGTCTCTCCTCGCTTTTGCCGCCCGATATCCACGTCGATCCGATCGCCAATCAGCCCGCCGTCGTCAAGACGCGCATCGCCGATCTGAGCCGCGAATTTCTGCTGGCGATAGGCGCGGTCATCCTGGTTACCATTGTGCTGCTGCCGTTCCGCGTCGCGGTCATCGCGGCGGTGGCGATTCCGGTCACCGTCATGACATCGCTGGGCGTGCTGGACAACATCGGCGTCCAGTTGAACCAGGTTTCGATCGCCGCGCTGATTATGGTGTTGGGCATCGTGGTCGATGACGCCATCGTCATTGCGGATAACTATGTCGATTGCCTGGATCGGGGCATACCCAGGCGCGACGCCGCCTGGCAATCGGTCGAGGAAGTTCTAGTCCCCGTCGTCACCGCCACCCTGACCATCATCGCTTCCTTCCTGCCACTGCTGATTCTCACCGGGTCGGTCGGCGAATTCATCAGCGCCCTGCCCATCACCGTCGCGGTGGCGCTTTGCGTGTCTTTTGTGGTGGCGATTCTGCTCACCCCGCTGCTGTGCCGTTTCTTCATTCGCCAGGGTCTGCACCGGGGCCAGGCCGAACAACGGCCCGGCCAAAAGAAGACCAGCATGCTCGACCGGCTGCAGGCCGCGTATAACTGGTTGATCCTGTTCTTCATGCGCCGCAAGCCTCTGGCCGTCGTTTTAGGCCTCGCGGCGGTTGCCGCCGGCATCCTGATGCTCAAGACCGTCCCCCAGCAATTCTTCCCTTCGGCTGAACGCAACCAGTTCGTCATCGACGTGTGGATGCCGCGAGTCGCGCGCATCGAAGCCACTGCCGATGCCATGGGCCGCATCGAGCGAGCCCTGGGCCGTCACGCGGCAGTCGCGCACTATGCGGCATTCGTGGGTCAGAGCGCCCCCCGTTTTTACTACAATGTGAGCCCGCAGGATCCCGACCCCGCCTACGGCCAATTCATCGTCAACACCAAAGACGAAAAAACGGTTCCCGCGCTGGTGTCGGAGCTTCGCCAGAGCCTGGCTGGAGTGGCTCCCGAAGCCCTGATCATTGTCAAAGAGCTGCAACAAGGAATGACCATGGAGGCTCCCGTCGAAGTGCGTGTTTCCGGATTGGATATCGCCGAGTTGCAACGGATCGGAACGCGCGTCGAGGAAATCCTGCACCGCGTCCCCTACGCCCAGTCGATTTACAACGATTATTTCGGCGACTCCTACCTGGTAGACGTCGACATCGACACGGAAATCTCCAATCGGCTGGGATTGACCAACGCCTCGGTCTCCAGCCTCCTGGCCGGAGCTTTCAGCGGGGATCCGGTCAGCACTTTTTGGGAAGGGGACCGCGCCATAACCATCCTGCTCCGCCTGGAGGCCGGGCGCAGGGATTCGTTCGAAGATGTCCGCAACGCTTACGTGCCCTCCGCGATTACGCACGCCAGCGTTCCCCTGCGATCCATCGCCGAACTGACGCCCCGGTGGCAGACCAGCCGCATCGTGCGCCGCAATGGCGTCCGCACCCTGACGGTTCGCGCCTTTCCGCAACGCGGGCACTATGCCTCCCAGATCCTGAACGCCATCGACCCGCAAGTGAAAGCCCTGGCGCTCCCCGGCGGCTATAGTTTCGAATACGGCGGCGAAGTCACTAACCGCAACGAGACTTTGCCCATGATGACCAAAGCGCTGGCCGTCAGCCTGGTTGCCATCTTCCTGGTGCTGCTGATGCAGTTTCGCAATCTCTCGGAACCGCTGCTCGTCATGTGCTCCATTCCGCTGGCGCTGTTCGGCGCCATGCTGGGCCTTCTGCTCACCCGGAATCCATTCGGTTTCACGGCGTTCACGGGCATGATCGCGCTCTGCGGAATCGTCGTGAGGAATGCCATCATCCTGGTGGATTATACTAACGAAAAGCTGCGCGACGGGCACTCGCTCGAAACCGCCGCCATCGAAGCCGGCGAGCGCAGACTGCGCCCGATTTTCCTCACCACCATGGCAGCCGCGGTGGGAGTCACGCCGATGATTATTTCCGGATCGAGTTTGTGGAGCCCGCTGGCGAGCGTAATCGCCGTGGGGCTGGTCTCTTCGATGTTCTTTACCCTGATCGTGGTTCCCGTCCTGTTCGTGCTGGTGAAATCGCGCGCCGCGAAGCCTGCCGCTGGAGCCGTCGTGGCGATTCTGCTGGCGCTCTCGCTGGCTTCGGTACCGGCTCGTGCCGCCACCAGACAGCTCACCTTGCCGGAGGCCGTCGATCTGGCGTTGAAGCAAAACTCGGCCCTCAAGATAGCCCGCGCGCGCGTTCGCGAAAACCGGCAAAAAGAGGTTACCGCGCGAGCCGACTACTTTCCGCAACTGGCCAATAGCACCGATCTGTTGGGCCTGTCGGATAAACAGCTCGTAACGGTCCCCGCCGGCAGTCTCGGCACCATACCCGGCTTCGGGCCCTTTCCTCCGGAGGCTGTCGCGCTCGACCAGGGGTCGAACGCGGTGCTCTTGACCAACACCACTCTGGGCCAGCCCTTGACGCAACTGTTCAAAATCCACGCCGCCAACAATGTGGCCTCCGCCCAGCGGCGCGTTACCGAAGCGGAGTTGAAGAAAGACGAAAACGAAGTGATTCTCGGAGTCCATCAGCTTTACTATGGCTTACTGGCGGCCCGCAAGCAGATCGACGTCGTGCGGGCGGAAATTGCGGCGGGAGAGGAAGCGCTGCGGGAAGCCCGCAACGCGGTGGATGCGGGCAACGCGCTGGAAGTTGCGGCGATCGGCGCACATGCGAGCCTGTTGCATAGCCGGCAGGCGCTGCTGGCCGCCGAAAACCAGGTCTCGGATTTGAACGCGGATATGGACGACGCGCTCGGCTTGCCCCTCGATATGGAACTGGATCTAGCGGACGTGAAGATTTCCTCGGACGGCAAACTTTCTCGCCAGCAGTACCTCGATGCGGCGCTGGCGCAGAACCCGGAAGTGCAGGCTGCCAGGGAAACCGTGTCCAAAGCGCGGAGCGCTTTGCGCGCCGCCCAGTATGAGTACGTCCCCGACATCGGCGCATTCGCCCGTCACACCTATCAGAGCGGTGTCCCGTTTGTGGCTCACAATTTCGGCACGTTCGGATTCCAGATGACCTGGAACATCTTCGATTGGGGGAAACGCAAAGGCGTGATCGGCGAGCGTGACGCGCTTCTCACCGAGGCGGAAGAGAACCTGCGCCGCGTCACCGACCGCGTCTCGGTGGAGGTGGACAAGGCGTACCGGAAATTGGAGCGATCCGAACTCATGATATCCGTCGCCGCCGAGGCTCTGGCCCTCGAAAGGGAAAACCAGCGGCTCAGCGGCAACGAGTTTAAGGCCGGCGTCATTTCCGAAGCCAAGAACGCCCAAGCCGTGGCCGGAACCAGTAAGGCGGAACTCGACGAACTGCAGGCCCGGCTGGCACACGAGTTGGCCTTGGCGGAAATGGACCGGGTAGCCGCCATTCGCTCCCGCTGATTCGGCATCTGGCCGCCACGCCGGATCGAAACCAACCGCGCGAAGGACGCACCGGGCGCTCCCTGAGCGGCGCGCTGCCGATCCCGGTCCGGCTCTATTTCCGATTCATGCGCTCCACCACCACCCGCCTGGCGTTCTGCAGGAGAGTAGTGGCTTGGGGCAGGGATCGGACGGCCGCGGCGACTTCCGGATCGGTCTGGTCGAACACCTGGCTGCTGGCGTCGACGTTGAACGCCCAGATGTACACCTCGCGGGCCAGGTAGCGCCGGATCCAGTCGTGGTCCTGGGTGAACTGGGCTTCGGTGAAGTGGTAGCCGTGCTCCAACAAATAGTCGTGCAATTGTTCGAGGAAGGCGTTGTCCGGCATCCAACCGTCGGGCAGACGGGCGCCGTGCTGCGCAAAATAAGAGCGCGTGAAGGCGAAAAGCCCGTCGCGGTAGAGATCGGCTTCCAGGGTATCGATGGGGGGCGCTTTGTATTTCTCGTCGGGCGTGATGCCGCCGCCGCCGTAGACGGTGCGGCCGCTGTCGGTCATCTTCACGTCATCGACGTTACGCGTGAGCCCGTCCTTGTGGGTGTAGTAGTCGTAAAAAGACAGCCGGGAATAGTCGCGCTGGATCAGGCGCCCGCTGGGGGTATAAAAGTGCGCCGTGGTGAGCGCCAGCGCGGTGCGATCGGAGAGCGGGAAGACGGTTTGGACCAGGCCCTTGCCGAAGGTGGTTTCGCCCAGCACCCAGGCGCGGTCGTGGTCTTGCAGCGCACCCGCAACGATTTCCGCGGCCGAAGCCGACCCGCGGTTCACCAGCACCACGATGGGGTAATCGCGGCCGCGGTTGCCATGATCGGCGGTATAGACCTTCTCCGGGGAGGAACGGCCACGCTGCGATACCACCACCTGACCCTTGCGCAAAAAGTGGTCGGCTACATCGACGGCCTGGTTCAGCAAACCGCCCGGGTTTTCGCGCAGATCCACCACCAGGCCCTGGATGCGGTCCTCGCCCAGGTGCTTGAGGGCGTCGTTCATCTCCCGCACGGTATAGTCGCCGAAGCTCAGAATCTTGAGATAAGCGATTCCCGGTTTGAGCCAGAAGGCGGGTTGCACGCTGGGGCGGACGATATCCTCGCGGACCACTTTGAACGAGATCGGTTGGGGCACGCCTTCGCGCCGCACCGCGATCTCGACCGAGCTGCCGCGGTCCCCCTTCAGCAGATCGACTACTTCGGTGGTGGTGAGCCGGTCGGTGGATTTGCCGTCCACCGCAACGATGGCGTCGCCGGGGCGAATGCCGGCGCGATAGGCCGGCGATCCGGGAAAGGGCGCGTGCACCACGGTCTCGTTGTTGCGCGGGGACACCTCCATGCCGACCCCGGAATAGTGCCCGTTCTGGTCTTCTTTCCAGAGCGCGTACTCCTTGGGGTCGAGGAAGGTGGAATGCGGATCGAGGCTGCGCGTGACGCCCGGCAGTGCGCCGTCATAAATCGCGTCGCCGGCGCTCACCGGCGTGGCGAAATTCTTTTCCACCAGCGCGTAGGCTTTGGTGAAAGTCGCGATGGCGCCCGGCGCACTCCGATTGACGGAAGAATTCGCCGGCGGCGACGCCCTCAGGCTGCCGGCGAACCGGGCCCCCGGGAGCGAACCCAGCAGGATGAAGAGAATCAGGGCCGCCAGACCATTCCACCTTTGCCGCATAGAACCGCTAATCCCCTCCCGTCACTTCAGTAGACGCCCGCGAGACCGTTTTCGCTACGAAATCCGGCCGGGTCCCCGTTCGGAAGGACCCCAACTTCCATTATGCCGCGAAAGAACCGTTGACAAGACCGGGGGCGAGCCCAGCGAAATGCGCGTGCCGGCCACGTGGTAGCCACCGTTGCGCTGTTCGATGTACTCGCTGTGCATATACGACCCCTGCTTCAAGTGCACGGCGAAAACCGGCGTCAACGCCTCCCGGCCTCAGGTGGGCAAGGCGCGGTGCACGGCGTCCAGCACGCCGTTGAGGAATTGCACCGAATCTTCGCTCGAGAACTTGCGCGCCAGTTCGAGCGCCTCGTCGATGGAAACCGCCGCCGGCGTCCCGCCGTGGATCATTTCATACACCGCCAGGCGAAGGATGTTGCGGTCCACGGCCGGCATGCGCTCCATCCGCCAGTGCTCGGCGTGCTTGGTGATCTGCCCGTCGATTTCCGCCAGGTGTTCCACCGTGCCGTGTACCAGGCTGGAAGCGAACACGTCCCGCTGCGGATGTTCTTCGGCGAATAGGGCGTCGTAGTAGGCGTCCATGGTTTCCTCCAGCGGTTGCCGGCGGGCGTCCCACAGGAACAGGATTTGCAGCGCGCGCTGGCGGGACTTACGGCGGGAAGGCATCAGCCGGCCTGCCGCAGAGCGCGCAACAGATTGGCCATTTCGATAGCCGTCATGGCAGCGTCGAAGCCCTTGTTGCCGCCCTTGGCCCCGGCGCGGTCAATGGCCTGCTCCAGCGTATTGGTGGTCAGAATTCCGAAGGCGATGGGCACCCCGGTTTCGGCGGCGGCCGACGCCACGCCTTTAGCCGCCTCGCTGGCCACGTAATCGAAATGCGGGGTTTCGCCGCGGATCACGGCGCTCAGACAAACAATGGCGTCGTAGCGGTGCTGGCGCGCCAGTTCGCTCGCCACCAGGGGGATCTCCCACGAGCCCGGCACCTTCACGATATCGATCTGGTCCGGCGCGGCCCCGCTGCGGTTCAGCGCGTCCAGCGCCCCTGCCAGCAGCCGCTCGCAAATGAAGCTGTTGAAACGGCTCGCGACGATGGCAAACCGCAAGCCCGCCGCGTTGAGATGACCTTCAATGGTTTTCGGCATGTTCATTTTCCAGCGAATTCCGGGCTTCTTTTTTCCAGGAACGCCCGTGTTCCCTCGCGAAAATCCTCGGTGGCGGCCGATAATCCGAAGCCTGCGGCCTCGCTCCGCAGTCCTTCTTCCAGCCCGCAGCCGAGGCCGGTATCCACCGCTTCCATGGCGAGTGAAATCGCCAGCGGCGCGTGCCGCAGCACCTTTTCCAGCCAGGCGCGGCTGGCGGCGAGGAGTTCCGCCCGCGGCACTACCGCGTTCACCAGGCCGATGCGGTGCGCCTCGGCAGCCGTGATCGGTTCGGCCGATAACAGCAGCTCCAGTGCCCGCCCGCGCCCCACCAGCCTCGGCAACCGCTGCGTACCGCCGTAGCCCGGAGTCAAGCCCAACTTGACTTCCGGCTGGCCGAGCCATGCGTTCTCCGCGGCAAACCGAACCGTGGCCGCCATCGCCAGTTCCAGCCCTCCGCCCAACGCATAGCCGTTCACCGCCGCTACCGATGGCTTGCCCATGGTTTCCAGCATGCGGAAGACCCGCTGCCCGCGCAGTGCCGCCCGGCGCATCTCGTTGGGGGAAAGCCCCGCCAGTTCGGCCACGTCCGCACCGGCCACAAAAGCCTTGTCCCCGGCTCCGGTGATCGCCAGCGCGCGCACCGCCCGCTCCGATGCCGCTTGGGAAAATGCCTGCTCCAGCTCGCCAATCGTTGTGCTCGAAAGCGCATTCAGCTTGGCGGGGCGATTGACTGTGATCCAGGCAATTCCAGCTCGATCCAGGTCCCACAGGATGTTGTCAAAGGACACTATACGAAAAGTGTAACACCCTGGTTTTGAGAGTCCTGGTTCGAGCCAGCTTTTTGACGGCGTGCCAATAACTCGCCGCTCCATGTCAACATAGGAGACTTATTTTCAATAATTTAGATTTGGAACCGCGAGTGCCCATCAGAGACGGCATGACGTTCAGCGTGCTCCACGAATCGAACCTCTGGCCGGCTGTGAAAATCATGAGCTGGCTGGCTCCGCTGGAACAGGACGACCCGGTTGCGTTTCGCCACGTGACCACCCGGATTGCCGAAGGTTTGACCACAGCCGCACGCCATGCTCAGTCCGAGGGCGACAGCGACGAGGCGGCGCGCTGCCGGCAACTCGCCGGCATTCTGCAGGGAGTCCTCGGTAATCCGGCCGCCCTGCCCGCCTGCGCGCAGGCTGCCGCACCAGACTAAACCAAGGAGCCAAACATGACGATCGGCGGTTTGAATTCCCTCTACAGCACGGTAAGCGGTATCCTCGGCGGAGCGAGCAATTCCTCCAGTTCCGCCAGCGCGGCCAATACCTCCTCCACCAGCCAAATCACGGATTCCCAGCAATTCTCGCCGGCGGCAATGATGCTGAGCCTGCTGCAGCAACTCCAGCAGAGCAATCCGGCCGAGTTTCAGCAGGTAACCTCACAGATCGCGACCAATCTGGAAAGCGCCGCGAAGACCGCGCAATCGGCGGGAAATTCCACTCTGGCCACTCAGCTCAATCAGTTGGGGAGCGATTTTCAGAACGTGTCTCAGACCGGCTGGCAAGCGATCGCGCAAGGTCTACAGCAGGCCGGCATTGGCGCTCACCATCATCATCATCACCATGCGGATTCGAGCTCGTCGAGTTCTTCCAGCTCATCGAGCTCGTCCAGTTCCAGCGGTTCGTCCAGTTCGCTAGAGGGCATCTTCAACTCGCTCGCATCGAACGGATCGTCGGCCACCGCGTCCAGTTCCAGTTCGCTCAACCCCGCGGCGATCATCTTCAACACCCTCGAATCGAGTGGATTGTTGACCGGTGGGTCTGGTTCGACAAGCTCTTTCGCCCTGTAGTCGTCCGTCGTCTTGCCAACGCTCAAGAACTCGTCCCGCTCGCAGCCTGAAGCGGGAGGCAGGCCGTCCGAATTGGATGGTCTGCCTTATTCTATTGGTGGCACAGGCTTTAGCCTGTGAGATGGCAAACTCCAGATGCAGGCCAAAGGCCTGCTCCACAGCGATTTAATTGCCGCCTTGGCCACCGCGCCCACCTTCGGGCGTGGCCGCCGGTAGATCCTTGCGCGGCAGCTTGTCCGGGCGCGTGGCGGCGTTGTACACGAAGACCGCCTCGATGATAGCCATCTGCTCCATGTCGGCCTGTTGGATGCGGTCGTATACGTCCATGTTGGAATGGTGCGTGCGCGTTTCGTAATCCATCGGGTCCTGAATAAACTGGAAGCCCGGCAGACCGACGCGGTCGAAGGACTGGTGGTCGGTACCGCCGGTGTTGCGGATGGTGATCACGCCCGGAGTCAAGTCCTTCAGCGCGGCAAACCACTGTTCGAAGATGGGCCGCGCCATTTCGTTCTCTTGCAGGTAAATGCCGCGAATCCGCCCGGTGCCGTTATCGACGTTGAAGTAGCCGGCGAAGCCGTCGTGCTCGGCGGTGGGTTTCATGACGGCGGCGTCGGCAAAGTGCTCTTTGACGTAAGCGGCCGAGCCCAGCAGTCCTTGTTCCTCTCCGCCCCACAGCGCCATGCGCACGGTGCGGTCCATTTTCAGGTTGAGCGACTTCAAAATGCGCATCGCTTCCATGGTCACCGCGCTGCCGGCGCCGTTATCGGTGGCGCCCGTGCCCATGTGCCAGGAATCGAAGTGCCCGCCGACCATGACCAGTTCGCTCGGCTTGGCCGAGCCCGGAATTTCCGCGATCACGTTGAACGAATCCGTGCTGCTGGTATCGAATTTGGTCTTGATATCGAACGCCAGCTTCACCGGGACCTGGTGCTCCAGCAGCCGGGCGATGCGGTTGTAGTTCTCCGCGGCGATGGCCACCGAAGGAATGTTCTTGGCCGGATCTCCGGTTCGGGGCGAGCCGTTGCTGGCGAATACGGTGCCGCTCTCGCCGCGCGCCGACGCCGTCACCGTGGCCAGCACGCCTTCATCGGCAAAGAACGCACGCTGTTTTTCCTGGAACGCCTGGCGTTCTTCCGGAGTCATCGCCGCCAGGGCAGCCGGCTGCCCGGCGCGACCCCCACGCCCGGCCGCGTTGCCCGTGGGCAGTACTTCCGGAACCAGCGCCAGCAGTTCCTCATCGGTATAGCGATGCGCCAGCGGCGTGGTCGGGAACGGCAACTCCGGCGCGTCCACGATCAGCACGATCTTCCCCTTCAACTTGCCGTGCCACTTGTCGAGATCGGCCGGCGCCTGGATCTGCGCCAGGATCGCCTCGCCCGTCGCCAGCCCGCCGGTGCTTCCGCTCCACGCCTGCGGATAGCCGATCAGCGGCATGTAGGCGGGCTCGACCATGGCGCCGTTGTACCCGGTGACTTCCCAACTCGGGATGGCGCCTCCGCGGCCGCCGGCGGTCGGCCACTTTTCCAGGTGAACGTTGCTCAAGCCCCATTCCTTGAGCTGGCCCACCGCCCATTCCCCGGCCCGGCGGAACTGCGGAGAATTGGTCAGGCGGGGACCGTAGCGGTCGGTGAGATTGTACATGATATTCATGACTTGCGAGTTGCCACGGCCGCCGCCTCCGCGGCCACCGCCGCCTCCAAAACCTCCACCACCGCCCAGTTCGGCGGTCTTAATTTTGTGAATGACGTTCAAATCTACGTGCTCGGTGGCTTGCTGAGCGACGATCAGCAGCGGAAGCAGCAGCGCAAAGGAAAGGGCGAAGAGTGTTTTTCGAGACATCGGTTTAGTCCTTAAGAGCATAGCAAACAGGAAATGGGCCCGTTTATCCGCTCCGGCGCCTCCTTCAAAACGAGGCGCTTGAAAGGTGCCGACGGCTGAACCCTTTGCAACAGGATGGACTTCCGAACCCGGGTGACCTAAACTGTAATTGGTCAGAGGTGGCCATGCGGGTAAGCTTGGTTTTCGGCATGATTGCGATCGCCGGGATCGAAGCCTGGTTTCCGGCTGCCCCACTCCAAGCCCAAGTCACACCGCTCCAGGCTGGCCCGCTTTCGACCCAGGCGCCCGCCCCCGCGGCCGCCGGCATGCGGGTCGCGGACACCCGATTGGATGCGATGGTGACGTACGGCATCACCCAGAAGCGCGTACAGTATGTGGTATCCGCTCTGGGACAGCAGGCCGGCTTCAAGTACAACTGGAGAAAGTCGTACCGGCACACCAACCCGGACTGTCTCCGGGTCCTGCATAACGTGGTGATCGAGAACGAGCCGTTTCGTCAGGCCATCCAGGAAGTTCTCGCGCCGGTGGGACTGCGCTACCGGATCGAAAACGACGAAATCGTTCTCTACCGCCAGCGGCGGGTGAAGTAACGGCAGGCCGGCGCCCCGGCCCGCTCATCCTGCGCCGGATCTCGCCAAAGCCCGCGAGATCGCCTCGCCGCAAAGGCATCGGCTGCCAGACCCTGCTCAACGCGAGGCGAGACGGCAATAGCGTGTTCCTTCGGTGGGACAGACGATCGTTCTTAGTCGTCTGTCATGCTTCTCCACGGGACTACCGAGGAACAGACGGCAAACGGCGATGTCCCACCAGGAGCGGCGCTGCAGACTGAGAGTCCGCGCCACGCAGGGCGCTCTTATTCCACTTCGCGCGGGGCCTTGTAGCCGGATTTGGTCAGCACGGCGTACTTCACCGGCTTGCCCTTGTCGTCCTTGAACGCCATGGGATTGCCGTTGTCGTCGATCAGCTCGACCTTGATCTTGCGATAGCTGCCGTCGTGCACTTTATTGTTCGACGAGTACGAGATTACATACTGGTTTCTCAACGACTGCTGCACCTGCTGGAAAATTTCGGAGTTTTCCCCCTGGAACCGAGGGAAAAACGCCATGCCGCCCGATTCCTTGGCGAAGGTGCGCATTTCGTTGTCGGCCTGCAAAAAATCCATGTCTTGGATGGGGCCCATGCGGCCGCGGGCGTCCGTCATTTCGCGCAGCATCTGCATCAGCCCGACCGCGTAGATCGGCACGCCGGCTTCCTGCACGATCTTGCGTGTCTTGTCGAAGGTGAGCTTGCTGAAGGTATCGATACCGGAAGAGATCAGCAGAATCGCCTTGCGGCCTTCGATGCCGGACATCCGGTCCGCCGTGTCGGTGAGAGCGTCGAACAGGTTGGCTTCCTGCCAGGCGGGAATGCTCAGCCGCTGCAAAGCTTCGTGGGTCTGGTTGCGATCGGTGGAAAAGTCGGAGAGGATCTCGGGCTTCATGTCATAAGCGATCACCGCCACGAAATCCTGCGGCTTCAAGGTGCTGGCAAAACCCCAGGCCAGATTGAGCGTCTGAAACCAGGTCGTGCCATAAAGCCGCTGAAATTTGTTGCTGAACTCGATCAGCATGGCGATGGTCATCGGCGCTTCCCCCATGTTGACCTGGCGAAGCTGCTGCGGGACGTTGTCCTCCAGCACGCGAAATCTGGAGGGCGGAATCCCCGGCAGGAAATGACCCTTGGTATCCACCACGGAAACGTCCAGCGTCACCATGTCCACGTCGGTCTTGAAGTTCGCCAGTCCCGTCGTGTTGGGACTCTTCTTGTATTGGGACGGAACCTTCGGAAGGTCGGGATCGGCGGTTGTACC
>JBKQIF010000091.1:0-49233 GCA_052148435.1 Bryobacteraceae bacterium | reverse complement strand
TGGTTGTAGACGGCCACCGCCAGCTTTTTCTTGGTGGATTCCTGCCCGATTACGTACTGATCCAGAAACTCCTTGACTTCCAGTGGTTTGGGAATTTTATTGGGAGTTCCAGAGGGGGTATCGACCTTGTCGTCCTCGAGAATGGAATTGCAGACAGCAATACATTCGTCGCAAATATAGGCGCGAGGGTAGTCGCTCGGAGAGGAGATGAGCTTTCCGACTACGTCCTGGCTCTTATGGCAAAACGAACATCGCAAGGCATCATCGGATCCGGCACGCTTCAAGCAATTTTCTCCTCTGCCACCGCTGGCCGCGAAGGGGATACGATCCGGCCCCGGCCACTGTCGGTGTCGAGAACCTCAACCGATTTCGTTACTATTATCACCCGAACCGACTCCCATAGCAATGTCGTCCAAAGTTGGTACCAGGCCATCAGGCGGTTTTGCGGGCGTGCTCGAACAGCAAACTGAGGGTTTTTTCGGTCTGGATGTGATTGGCAATCCTGCCCAAAGTGCCATCCTTCTCGAATCGCATCTGCACCGCAGCCACCGGTTCCCGCTGTTGGCGGGCGATCCGTTCCACTTCCCGGTCCACTTCTTCCCGGGTGGGGTGAATGGCTTCCCGTTCGGCCACCTTCGAAAGCAACAGGCTGGCCTTCACCTCGTGCACCGCTTTGTCGCGTTGGGTTTCCTTCACCTTGGCCCAATCCAGCTTGAGATTGTTGGGGTCCACGCCCTCGGAAGCCAGGGCCCGCAGGCTCTGCTCCACGCGGTTGCGGATCTGGCGCTCGATGAATACTTCCGGCACCGGAAAATCGTGCTCCGCTACCAACTTGTCGACGATCTTTTCTTTGGCCGCCTGCTGGGCCTCATACTGCCGCTGGGCGAAGATGTTCTTGCGGATGGCCTCGCGCAGTTCGTCCAGGTTGCGGTAGTCGCCAAGATCCTGGGCGAAATCGTCGTTCAATTCCGGCAGTTCCTTTTTGCGAATCCCCTTCACGCGGGCCCGAAAGGCGACCGTCTTACCGGCCAGACGCTTGTTGCCATAATCCTCGGGGTAGGGAACCGAAAATTCCTTTTCGTCGCCCGGGCTGGCTCCCCGCAGGTTATCGCTGAAGGCCGGAAAGGTGTCCGGGCCGCCGATTTCGAGTACGGTTTCGTCCTGCTTGACAGGCTCACCCTCGGCGGCGGCGTCGGCACCGGCAACAGTTTCGAGAGAGACCACGGCGAAATCGCCGTCTTCGATCGGGCGAGGGTCCACGTTGCTATAGTCGGCCTTGGTCTGGCGCAATTCCTCGATCCGTTGAGCCACGTCTTCGACGGTCACTTCCGGGTCGTGATAGGGCACTTCCACGCCTTTGTATTCTTTCAGCTCGATGGCCGGCACGACTTCGAATTCGGCCTTGAAGCGGAGGGGCTCGCCATCGTGGAGGTGAACATCTTTGATGTCGGGCGTGCCCACCACATTGAGGTTTTCGGCCTCGAACTGTTTCTGCAGAAACTTGGGGATCAGGCTTTCCAGCACGCGCTGCCGGATGTCGCCGGCAAACTGCTTGCGAATTAGCGAGGCGGGCGCCTTGCCGGGACGAAAGCCGGGCAGCTTGGCACGCTTCTGAACGTCTGCCATAACCCGGCCGGTTTCGCTTTCCACTTCCTCAACGGGGACGGAAACCTCAAGCGAGTGCTTGCAACCTTCCAATAATGCCAAGGGGATCTAGACCTCAGGAAAAAGATTTGATGGTGTAAACTTTAGGATACCACTAGAATTGACGTCAGGCTTCCGCATGTGGATCTCGGTGGCGGCGGTAGCCGCCCTGCTCACGGTGTGGGCCCTCGCCGTACGGCGGCATAAATGAACGGCCTTCATCTCGAAACCGCCCTACTCAACGTGCTCCTGCTATGGGTGCTCACGGCGCCCCACGAATTCGCACACGCCTGGACAGCGGTACGGCTGGGCGACGACACTCCGGCGCGGCAGGGCCGGCTGACGCTCAACCCGCTGGCGCACGTGGATTGGATCGGCACGGCCATTCTGCCGTTTGTGACCTCGCTGCTTGGGGCGGGCTTTCTGGGCTGGGGCAAGCCGGTTGTCACGCAGCCGGGCCGATTGCGGGGCGGGCTAAATGGCTTGGCCCTGGTGGCCATGGCCGGGCCGGTCAGCAACGTGGTCATGGCTGTGATCCTGGGCTTGGTTTCGAGCGCCACGGCCCACGCCTTCCCCGCCTTCGCCCAATTCGCCGCTCGCGGCGTGCTATTGAGTCTTTACCTGGCGCTGTTTAACCTGCTGCCGATTCCCCCGCTGGATGGTTCCAAACTGCTGCTAGCCGCGCGCATTCCACCGGTGGTGTATATGGAACTGGCGCGCTTCGGATTCGGCCTGCTGATTGTGGCGATATGGGTGACGCCGCTCGGCCTGTGGCTGAACCAATGGAGCTACCAGGGGGCCGTGCTGATTCTAAACGCGGTGTAGGCGAAAAGGAACCGGCGACGAGATCGCCGGCGGCACCAACTAGCGCGGCTTCTGTGATTCGAATTCGGAAATCCACTGGGAAATCATCTTACGGACTTGATCGATGGAAACGGTGCGGCCTTTGGTCGGCATCCTTGATGCCGCGGCCGATCGCCGCCAGGGTTGCGGCGTCCACTGCGACCTCGTCGGTGCAGACGAAAGGGTCCCGGTGCATGGCTTCAGCCTGGACATTACGGTAACACTGGCCGGCCTGGGGTGCGGATCGGCGGTGTGCCACGGTCTTACGCCCCTCCGGGGCTGGGGCGGGCGACTCTTCGGTGTCCCAGCGCTTACGCGCTGGGCTACTCTCTATCGCCCGGTCGGGCTCGGAAACCGAATGGCGTCGCCATGGGTTCGGGCAGGCTAGAGTGCTTGCCCCACGTCTGGTCGCGGCTCGGTTGGCATTACACGATCAACATGCAGTCGCCGTAGGAATAGAAGCGATATTGGCGCTCTACGGCATGGCCATAGGCGGCGAGGGCCAAGCCGGTTCCGGCGAAGGCGCAAATCAGCATTAAGAGGCTGGTGCGCGGCAAGTGGAAATTGGTGAGCAAGGCACCCGTGCCGCGAGAGGCGTAGCCCGGGCGGATGAAGAGGTCGGTTTCGCCCGACACGGCCTCCAGCGGGCCGCGCGCCAGGGCCGATTCGAGGGTGCGCATGCTGGTGGTGCCTACGGCCACGAGGCGGCGCGCGGCTCCGATGAGGGCGGCGTTTTCGGCGTCGATGCGAAACGCTTCGCGATGCAGCTTTCCCGCCCGCAATTGCTCGTCATGCACCGGCTGAAACGTACCGAGGCCCACGTGGAGGGTGACGTACGCGGTTCGGGCGCCGCGCGCGCGGCAGGCGTCCAGCACCTCGGGGGTAAAGTGAAGGCCGGCGGTGGGGGCGGCGACCGAGCCCTTTTCGGCGGCAAAGACGGTCTGGTAGCGCTGGCGATCTTCGGCCCGATCGGGGCGTCGAATGTAGGGCGGCAAAGGCACGTGCCCGATGCGCTCGAAATCTTCGAACAAGTCCCGGTTGGCAGGAAAAGACAACGCGCGATGACCGAACATGCCCCGGCCGACGACCTCGGCTTCCAGGCCGCCATCGAACGAGATCCGCTCGCCGGTGCGCACTTTACGGCCGGGCCGCACCAGCGCTTCCCATACCCGGCTGCCAGGGTGCAGCGGCCGCACCAACAGAACCTCGACTTTGCCCTGCCAGCCGGCGCGATGGCCGTAGAGCCGCGCGGGAAAAACGCGCGAATCGTTCAATACAAGGCAATCGCCGGGGCCGAGGAACTGAGGCAGGTCGCGAAAGGCGCGGTCTTGCCAGCGCCCCGCCGCGCGGTCCACCACGAGCATGCGAGACGCCGCACGGTCCGCCAGCGGCTCCTGCGCGATCAACTCCTGGGGAAGCTGGTAGTCGAATTCAGATAGGTCGCAGCTCAAGTTTTCACTGTAACGGAAATGGGTAAGGGAAAAGCACCGGCGACGAGACCGCCGACGCTACCGGGCGCGGTAACTGACTGCGCTCGAAGGCGTCGGCCTAACGCCGCATGATACACTAAGATCTAAGTTCCCTCGGAATGGATTTTCTCAAAGGGCTGAACGCCCAACAGCGCGAAGCGGTGAGTTCGACGGAGGGACCGCTGCTCATTCTGGCGGGCGCTGGCAGCGGCAAAACCCGGGTGATAACTCACCGCATCGCACACATCATTGTGGCGCGGCATGTGCCGCCTTCGTGTGTCCTGGCGGTGACCTTCACCAACAAGGCTGCCGGGGAAATGCGCGAGCGGGTACGCGCGCTGCTCGAAGGGGTACGGCTCGATTCGGATCCGCTGGTGTCGACGTTTCATTCCTTCTGCGTTCGCCTGCTGCGCAAAGACGGAGATCCGCTGGCGCGCGTGCGGCCAGGTTTCACGCGGCGGTTTACGATCTACGACGACGACGACCAGCTTGCCATCATCAAGTCGGCCTACCGCGCGCTCGGTCTCGGAGAGAAGGAATTCCTGCAGTACCGGGCGGCGCTGTCGCGCATCAGCCACGCCAAGAATCTGAAGCAGACGCCGCCGGATTTGTACAAGCAGGCGGTCAACAAGGAGACCGAAGCCCTGGCGGCGGTTTTCGAAGAATACGAAAAAGCGTTGCGCAACGCCAACGCTCTCGATTTCGACGACCTGTTGCTTGAGGCGGTTCGCCTGCTGCGCCACGACGACGCCACCCGCGAGAGGTGGAACCGGCGCCTGAGCTACGTCATGATCGACGAGTATCAGGACACCAACCGCAGCCAGTACGAGCTGATGCGGCTGCTCTCGGAATCGCATAACAACGTTTGCGTGGTGGGCGACGAAGACCAGTCGATTTACAGTTGGCGGGGAGCCGATATCCGCAACATCCTGGACTTCGAGCGCGATTTTCCCAACGCCCGCACCATCCGCCTGGAACAGAATTACCGGTCGACCAAGAACATTCTGGCGGCGGCCTCGGCGGTGGTAGAGAACAACAAGCAGCGCAAGGGCAAGAAGCTGTGGACCGAGGCGAACGTCGGCGATTCGCTCGGGGTCTACGCGGGCTTCGACGCCGAGAACGAAGCGCTCTTCGTAGCCGACACCATTGACAAACACCTAGCTGCCCATCCCGACGACCACGTCGCCGTCCTCTACCGCACTAATTTTCAGTCGCGGCAGATGGAAGAAGCGTTGCGCCGCTACGGCCGGAAATACAACGTGGTGGGCGGTTTCAGCTTTTATCAGAGGGCGGAAATAAAGGACGTGGTGGCCTATCTGAAACTGGCCTCGTCCAATACCGACTCGATGAGCCTGCTGCGGGTCATAAATACGCCGGCGCGCGGCATAGGGCGCACCACGGTGGAGCAGATCGAGCGCACGGCGCGGGAGAAGAACAGCAGCCTGTGGGAAGCCGTCCAGAATATTATCGACTCGCAGAATCTATCCACGCGGTCGCAATCTTCGCTGGTGACGTTCCGCAACCTAGTGCAGGAGCTTTCGCTGGTGGCGAGCAGCGCGGCGCTGCCGGAGTTGATTCGCTTCGTGCTCGACCGGACCGGCTACCGCAAAATGCTGGAACAGGAGAAGACCCCGGATGGCGAATCACGCCTGGAGAACCTGGACGAATTGATCAATGCCGCCGCCGAAGGCGCCGAGCGCGGCGAGGGACTGGGCGACTTTCTGGATCACGCCGCCCTGGTGGCGGAAAGCGACGCCTTCGATAAGACCGCGCCGGTGGCGTTGATGACGCTGCACAATGCCAAGGGTCTGGAGTTTCCGGTGGTATTTCTGACCGGCCTGGAGCAGGGACTGTTCCCGCATAGCCGTTCGGCGAACTCCGAAGCCGCGCTGGAGGAAGAGCGGCGCTTGTGCTACGTGGGCATGACACGCGCACGCAAGCGGCTGATTCTGACCTGGGCCAAGTTCCGGCGCCGTTTCGGCGGCGGCGAGCAGGAACGGTCGACGCCCTCCTGGTTCCTCAGCGAGGTGCCGGAGAACCTGACCGTGGATCTGGGCGTCCAGGAGGTCCCCGGCGAAGCCGGTCTGTCCGCCGAGCGCTTCGACGTGCGCCAGGCCGCGCGGCGCAACACCTTTACCGGCAAGACCTACAACTCGGTCGACAACATTTCGAATTTCTTCAACCAGCGCGGCATTCCGTTCAGCTCGCCCAAGCCTATACCGCCGTCGCCGGCAGCCCCGCCCGCCCGGCCCCCGTTGGCCTCCAGGCCGCAACCCGCGGCGCCGGCGCAATCCACGGGAACGCCCAAGCCAGCGCCCAGCGTTTCGCGGATGGCGCGAGCCGGCATGACGGTGGTGCACCCCAAGTACGGCGCCGGCACGGTGGTGCGGCGCGAAGGTGACGGAGAAGATGCTAAGATCACGGTGAACTTCCCCGGAGTTGGGCTCAAGAAGCTGGTCGAAAAATACGCAGGACTCAAGCGAAACTGATGAACACGACAAAAGTTACCGACAGAACAGAACGTAAGAAACTGAAGCGCGTGGCGCGCAAGAAGGCGGCGCCCAAAGCGAAACGGGCAGCCGGAGTGGCGCGCGGGTCGCTCAAGAAAAAGATCCGTCACCAGACGCAAGGCCAGCGCAAACGGTAATCGCAAAATTACCGACCGTCAAGGAGCGTACCGCCCCTTTTTGACACCGTGAGCCTCTTTCGCACCAAGAGTATCGACGAGTTGATCGCGGCTTCCGAGGAGCCCTCCAGGAAGCTGCGCAAGACGCTTGGCCCGTGGAGCCTCACGGCGCTGGGAATAGGGGCCGTGATCGGCAGCGGCATTTTCACGCTGACGGGCACCGCAGCCGCCGGCAAAACCATCGCCATCAAGTCGATCCTCAACGCCACCGTGATCGATCTGGTGCTATCGGGATCCGCGGCGCATTCGCAGTTGGGCCGGCCCGGCGCCGGGCCGGCCATCACGGTGTCCTTCCTCCTGGTGGCGATTGCCTGTCTTTTCGCCGGCTTGTGCTACGCCGAACTGGCGTCGATGATTCCCGTCGCCGGCAGCGCATATACCTACGCCTACGCGATTTTGGGCGAAATCGTCGCCTGGATCATCGGCTGGGATCTGATTCTGGAATACGCCGTCTCGAATATGTCGGTGGCGGTCGGCTTCTCGGCTTACTTGCAGGATCTCTGCGAGAACCTGTTCGGTTTTCATTTGCCGGCGCGATGGGCCTTTCCACCCTTTCCGGCGTCGGGAGGACCGGCCGGCTGGTTCAACGTTCCGGCGCTGATCATTACCCTGCTGGTGAGCTGGGTGCTGGTGCGCGGCGTGCGCGAGAGCGCCCGAACCAATACCACCATGGTGGCCATCAAGATCGCTGCCATCCTGCTGTTTTGCTTCGGCGCGGCGGGCGCGGTCAAAACCTCCAACTGGCATCCCTTCGCGCCTCACGGCTTTTCCGGCATCCTGACCGGCGCTTCCATCGTCTTCTTCACCTACATCGGCTTCGACTCGGTTTCCACCGCCGCGGAGGAATGCCGCCGCCCGCAGCGCGATTTGCCCGTCGGCATCATCGCCACGCTGATCGTCTGTACCATTCTCTACGGGGCCGTGTCGCTGGTCCTGACCGGTATTGTCAACTATCAAACCCTCAATACCGATTCGCCCGTGGCCGATGCGCTGCATGCCCTGGGCTACAACCGGCTGCGGCTGGTGGTCACTGCCGGCGCGTTGATGGGGATGCTTTCGTCGCTGCTAGTGTATCAATACGGACAGGCGCGAATCTGGTTTGCGATGTCGCGCGACCGCCTGCTGCCGCGGATGTTCTCGGCGGTTCACAAGCGCTTTCAGACGCCCTACGTCAGCACCTGGATCGCCGGTTTCGTGGTGGGGATTCCGGCCGGCATCTGGGATATCGACACTTTTGCCGAGCTCTCCAACATCGGCACGCTGTTCGCGTTCGCGCTGGTGTCGCTGGGGGTGATCGTGCTGCGCGCCAAGCAACCCGACCGCCCGCGATCGTTCCGGGTGCCCTTCGTGCCGCTGTTTCCCATGATCTCCATCGTCTGCTGCGTGGTGCTCATGATGGGTCTTCCCTTGCTCACCTGGCTGCGCTTTTTTGTGTGGTTGGCCATCGGCCTGGCCATCTACATCCCCTTTGGCAGGAAGCGCAGTTCGCTTGCGGGGTAGGCCGCTCTTGCATTTACCCCAACCGGGCTGGGATACTGCAGCCGTGAAGCCGAGTTTGGCGGAATTGACGGAACTGCTGGTGGCGTCCTATGCGCGCGGCGGCATCAACCACCTGGACGGGAAAAATCTGCCCTCCAAACAGGCCGTCGCCTCCATTACGCTGGACCTGCTGCGGCTGTTATTCCCGGGTTTCTTCTGCGAAGAGCTGATCCACTCTTCCGCCATCCGCGCTCAAACCGCCGCGCTGGTGGAGAGCGTGGCGGCCCGCCTCGAAACCGAGATCCATAAGAGCCTCGAATACGATCCGCCGGCCGAGTTGGAGAACGAGCCGCTGCCCGGCGCCGCCCACTTCCTGACGCTCAAGTTCCTGGCCGACCTGCCGCGCATTCGCGAACTTCTCGGTACCGATATCGATGCGGCGTACACCGGGGACCCGGCCGCGCTGAGCAAAGAAGAAGTCATCGTCGCGTATCCCTTCGTCGAAACCATCGCCGTACAGCGCCTCGCCCACGCGCTGTATACGGACCGGGTTCCGCTGATTCCCCGCATCATGACCGAATGGGCGCATGCCCGGAGCGGCATGGATCTGCATCCGGGCGCCCGCATCGGCACGCATTTCTTCGTGGATCACTGCACCGGGACGGTGGTGGGAGAAACCAGCTCGATCGGCAATCACGTCAAGATGTATCAAGGCGTCGGCCTGGTGGCGAAGTCTCTGAGCGCGGGCCGCGCCTTACGCGGGAAGAAACGGCACCCCACGCTGGAAGATCACGTGACGATTTACGCCGGAGCCACCATCATCGGCGGGGACACGGTGATCGGGGCCGGCAGCACCATCGGCGCCGGCGTCTTCCTTATGCAGAGCGTCCCGGCGCATTCGCTGGTGGTACAGGAAGCCGCCAACGTGACGGTGACACCCAAAAGGCACGGCGAGAGCGTCGAGATCGATTTTCAGATTTGAAGGGGAGTGTGAGAAAACCTATGGGACAGACCATCGCCTTTTGTGGTCTGTCAAGCGGTCGTGGTTCTGCGAGGCTTGACAGACGACAAAAGGCGATCGGCTGTCCCACTCCCCTACCTCCGCAGCACTGCGTGGTTCGGATCGAGGGTCACCTTCATCGGCGGCTGCGCCAGCGGTACGGTGAAGGTCACCGGGTCGTTCTCGGCGCGGACCCATTGGGTGATCGCGCGTCCCCTCGCGAGCTGGATTTCGACCGGCACCGTGGTGCCAAAATCTTCATCCACCTCGCTTTCCGTAACCGTGCCCACCAGCCTCAGGGCGGGGGCATTGCCTTTCATTTCCCAGCTCAGCTTGAGCGCGGGAATGCCGGTGCCGTAGACCCAATTATCGAAAAACGCTTCCAGACGCGGGTCGTCGGTCTTGGGCGGAAGAAAACTCGCCGCCAGGCGGCGAAATTCGTCGGTGGAAATCGCCCGGTGGTCGTAACGGTGCATAATTTCGGCCATCAGCGCCAGGAAACGCTGGTCGCCCATGCGGCGCCGCAGCATGTGGAGAATCCAGGTGCTTTTGCCGTAGGTGATGGCGCGGTAAGCATCTGGCTGGTGTGAAGAATCCAATCGGCCGCCCATCACCAACGGGCCGGCAGATTCCACTGTTTTGCCGTCCTCGCCCTTGGCCAGCAATTCGGTGCGGTAGCTGTCCAGCAGGAGATCCTCCGCCCGGGTCCCTTTGGTTTTCTCGATATAAAGCAGCGCCGAGTAGTTGGCCAGCGCCTCCATCAGCCAGGCGTCATGGTAATTGGTGGTGGTCACGAGGTTGCCCCACCATTGATGGGCGGTCTCGTGGGTCTGCAGCAACTCGCCGAAGAACAGCTCCTGGGTAGGGGTA
The DNA here is from genome assembly GCA_052148435.1 of Bryobacteraceae bacterium. GTDB lineage: Bacteria > Acidobacteriota > Terriglobia > Bryobacterales > Bryobacteraceae > JBEKYD01. The sequence continues at coordinate 39,242 of JBKQIF010000091.1, read as the reverse complement.
GGCGCGCCGTGGTTGCGCGGCAGCGCCTTCAGATACGACAGGGTAGAAAGGTAGATGAGCCCTGGAAAGCCCTGGCCAAAAGTGCCTGGGATGGGCGATACGGCAAGCTGCGGCAGGGTAGGCGGCCCGAAACGCGCGGTCATGAATTCGAGCGCGTCGGTGACTTCCGCGGCGAGGTCCTTCAGCCGCCCCAGCGGATCGGGCGGGATTTCAGGGGTGGCTTGCGCGATCTGCCCCAGCGACACTCGCGCGTGGGTACCCTGGGGCTGCAAGGTAAGGACCGTGTCCCGCGGCTTCAAGCTTGCTTCCAGTTGGCGGTTGGCGTACACATCCACCGTGTAGCCGCCGCGCGTCTGCCTGGTGTGGGCGTAATTGCCCAGGTTGAAAGCCGCCACACGGATGGCGGTATTGGCACGGAGGTGGGTGTAGCGCCAGTCGGCGTCTTCCCGCTGCTTCACCACCGTGCCCGGACCGGCCAGAACCAGGTCTTTGGGGTAGCGGAATTGCAGATCGTAGGTGGCGAAATTCAAACCGTGCACCGGATACCAGGTGCCGCGGGCGGTGATGTAGAGCACGCGGTCGCCTGCATCCTCAATGACTTGTCCGGCGTGGTGAAATTCGAACTCGTATGTCCGCCCCACCCGCAGCGGTTCCGGCGGCAGCACCACGAACGTGCTGTTGCCCGACATGCCGTTGCCGAACGCAGCGTTGCCCCGGCGTGTTGCGGCGCCATGCTCCGGTTCGCGTTCCAGCACCTCGGCCTCGCGGCCGTCCACGCGCACCGACATGACACTTTCGGCATCGCTGATATCGAAGTCAACTGCCGCCAGGCTGTCGGCCAGCGGGTCAATCCGGCAACGCGTGACCACACTGAGCCCCAGGTCTTCGCCGATGGAGGCGTCGATGCGGTAGTCGGCAACCGTGAAATCGGGCCGCGATGGCGCAGGGTTGCGGCGCGACGAACGCGCCGGGAAGCTTGTCCACGGCTCGAATTGGGTGCGGCCGTCGTGCGTCTCGATGGCGCCCGCCAGAATCTGCTCCGGGCTCTGGGGATCGTAGGCCATTTCGAAATTCCCGAGCCGCAGGCCGGCAAAGAGACCAGTGAACAGCCCCAACGCCCGGGCCGGTCCGCCGAGCAGGTCGAGCACCAGCCTGACGCGGTAGCCGCCGCTCAGATTGTGGAGCAGCGGGGACCATTCTTCGTCCATCAGCGCACCCACTTCCGGGCTTTTGCGGCTGGAGGGGCTGGCGGCGATCTGGGCCTGCAGGTTCCTGGCATCGTCGCCGGTGAAAACGAACAGCGCCGACTGGAAGTGCTCGTCCAGATTGGGCGAGTGGGTGTGCGCAGCCAGAGAGGTCCTTTCGGCCCGATCCGGCGCCAGCAACAGCACTTCGCCATCGCCACCCTCCACGTCGGCCGCGAATACCGCCGCAATCGGTTTACCCGCCAGCGGTTTGCTTAGGATCAGATGCCCGTCGTTCAAGTAGATGCGGATATCTTCCTTGACGATCTCCAGATCGCGCACGCGGTAGCACGAATCGCGGTCGAACCTTAACTCGCGAATCGCACGGACCAGGTTGGCGGCCGGCCCTCCGCTGGCGGGCTCTGCCGGCGCCGCCGCGAGCCCGCCGGCGATCAAGATGCCAATGATCGCTGCCAGTTTCATGTCGAGCACCTTAGCGGCCCGTCTCGCCCCACACACAGGCTAAAACCTGCGCCACCCCGGCCCTGTGCATAGCTCTTACTATACTGAAAGATGATGACGCGTCCGGCGTGGAAGAGTACGGCTGCGTACGGGGGCTTATTGGCGGCGGCGTTTCTGGCCGCCGTGCTGGCCAGCCTCCAACCCCAGCTTGGCGAAGGGCTGGATCACTGGGCCTACGACTTCATGTTCCGGAGCTACGAGCCGCCCGCCTGGCAGACCCAATCCGTGATTCTGGGCATAGACGAACCGACCCTCCAGAAATATGGCGTTGAGGGCTTGCGCCGTCCGCTAGCTTCCGCCCTGCGCTCGCTCGCTGCGGTCGCACCCAAGGCAATTGCCATCGACGTGACTCTGGCCGATCCCGGAACCGTTCCCAAGGCCGATGACAGCCTGGCGTCGGCGCTTGCCGTCACCGCCCGCGTGGTGCTGGCCGTCGACATGGGGAGCGAAGGCTGGGAAAATCCGCTGCCGCAATTTCTGTCAGGCTCCGCGGCGCTCGGCCAAGTCCACACCGAGCCCGACTCCGACGGCATTACCCGCGCCGTCGCGCTGGAAAAGCTGGACGGTAAGGTGCGCCGCTGGGCGCTTTCGCTGGAAGCCTTTCGTCTCAGCCGCGGCGCCGCGCACATCCTGGAATCGCCGCAGGATCTTCAGGTGGGAGACACCATCATCCCGGTTCCCAAGAGAGAGACCGACAGAACTCGCAACCGCAACGACAGCCGCATCATGCGGGTTCGATACATCCCCGCCGACCGCCCCCACGCCATCCCCCGCATTTCTCTCAAGAAGCTGGTCGAAGATCCGTCGCTGGCGCGCCAGTGTGCGGGCAAAGTCGTGTTCGTCGGTTTGACCGCCGTCACGGCACTGCACGACCGCTTGCAAACCCCGGTAGCCCCCTCGTCCCAGACAGCGGGAGTCGAAATCAACGCTAACGCCTTCGAGACCATGGCGCAGGGATTGTTCCTCACCGACGTTGCCTACGCATGGGTCCTGCTGTTCAGCCTGGGGTTGGTGGTCGCTGCCGGCTTAGCGTTTCGTTATCTTCCCGGCGCACCGGCCTATGCCTCGGCAGCGGCCATTCTGATGCTTGCCGGCGCCGTGCCCTACGCCCTGTTTATCCACCGGCTGGTGCTGCCGTTCTCGATGCCGGCTTTGTCCGCCGCGTTCGGTACCATGGCGGCAGCGGGTTATTATTATCTGGTGATCCGCCGCGACCTGGCCGTGGAACATGCCGCCCGTACCCGTTATCAACAGGCGATGCAGTTCGTTACCCATGAAATGCGCACCCCGCTGTCCGCCATCCAGGGCTCCAGCGAGCTGATGTCGCGCTACGCCCTCAACGAGGAAAAACGTAAGCAGATGGCGCAGTTGATCAATACCGAATCGAAGCGCCTGGCCAGAATGGTGGAAGTGTTTCTGAGCGTGGAAAGGCTCTCCGCCGGGCAGATGCAACTGAAGCGGGAGCCCATCGCCGTCAAGGCCATGGTGGAGTTATGCGTGGAACGCGTCCGGCCGCTGGCGGAACGTAAACACATCGCCGTCGCCATCGAGCCCGCCGGGGACGATCTTTACCTGTCCGGAGATCGCGAGTTAATGGAATACGCCTGCTACAATCTGCTTACCAACGCCGTAAAGTACTCCCCGCAGCGGACAGAGGTGACGGTATCCACGCGAAGAAACGAAGGCGTCGTCGGCATCGCGTTCAAAGATCAAGGCATCGGAATGGACCAGAAGGAAGTCCGGCAAATTTTCCAAAAATTCTATCGCACCCGGAAAGCCGAGGAGTCCGGCGAAGCCGGCAGCGGAATCGGCCTCTCGATCGTGCAGCAAATCGTGGAACAGCACGATGGCCGCATTGACGTGACGAGCCAGCCCGGCGCGGGCTCGTGCTTTACCCTGGTCCTGCCGGCCGCGCAGGCTCCCGCTTCCGCGCCGGTGGAACGAAACTGATGGAGAAACTCCTACTGGTAGAGGACGATCCGGCGCTTCAGTTCACCATCCAGACCGCGCTAGAGGAAAAGGGCTACGCGGTGGAGGCCGCGTCCACAACCGGCGAGGCCATCGAACGGCTGGCCGCGAGCGCCTACCCGATTGTCATCACCGACATTTATATCGACGAGCGTACCGGCCTGGATGTGCTGGATGCCGCCAAGCGCAAAGATCCCCACTGCGCCGTCATCCTCATGACTGGGCGGGGCACGGTCGAGACCGTCATGGCCGCCACGCGCGGCGGAGCGTTCGATTACATCGCCAAGCCGTTCGATCTCGATGTCATGATCGATGCCGTGGAGCGAGCCGAGGCCGCCCGCGCCGAACAGGAAGGCGAAGCCAAAGAAGAGGACATGCCGGAAACCGAGATGATCGGCGTTTCTCCCGGCATGGTCGAGGTTTACAAGGTGGTTTCACGCGTCGCCCCCACCGATGCCACCGTCGTGGTGGAAGGCGAAACCGGCACCGGCAAAGACCTGGTGGCGCGCATGATCCACCGTTTCAGCGGTGCTCGGGCCAGCCAGCCGTTCGTGCCCGTGGATTGCGGCGCCATCGCTCCCACGTTGCTCGAAAGCGAGCTGTTCGGCGCCATGCGCGGGGCCTTCACCGGCGCCGACCGCGACCGCGTGGGCGTGTTCGAAGCCGCCAACCGCGGCACCGTCTTCCTGGATGAAATCGGCGACATCGAGCTCAGTTTCCAGCTCGCCCTTCTGCGCTTTCTGGAGAACCACGAGATTCGCCCCGTCGGCGCCAGCCGGGCCAAGAAAGTGGATGTGCGCATTGTTGCCGCCACCAATCGCGATCTGCAGCGCATGGTGGAAGACGGCAAGTTTCGCGAAGACCTCTGGCATCGCCTGAATGTGGTGCGTATCGTGATGCCGCCCTTGCGCGAGCGGCGCGGCGACGTGTCCCTATTGGCACGCTTCTTCCTGAACAAGTTCAACCATCTCTATACCCGCGAGGTCAAGCTCACCGAATCCGGCATCAAGGCCCTCCAGGATTACACCTGGCCCGGCAACGTGCGCCAGTTGCAACACCTGATCGAGCGCCTCAGCGTGCTGGCCGAGCGCGTCGACGCGCCCGCGGTGCTGCAGGCTCTGACCGTGATGGAATCGCGCGATAAGCCGGTCGAAACCCTGGCCGACGCCGAAGAAGAACAGATCCGCCGCGTCCTGGCCGCCACCGGCGGCAACAAGAGCAAAGCCGCCCAAATCCTGGGCATCGAGCGCAAAACCCTCTACCGCAAGCTGGATCGCATGAAGCTGTAAAACGCGAAGCCAGAGCTCAGTCCGGCGCCGTGTTTAGGAGGGCCGGTGTGTCGTGCGTCTTGGCGCACGGATTTTCGTTTGGTAATTGCGGGGAGCGGAGTTCTTGGTCCGGATCTTCGGTGACCGACGAACCGGCAGAGGCAATGGCCGGCCGAAACAGGGCGTTGCCATAAATCTGGGACAATGACGATGGATGGGCCTTTCCGGCGGGCAGGCGGCAAGCTGCGCCAGCAATCCTGGACGCGAACGGAGCGAGTAGTCGATCAATGTGTGGTATTGCGGGATTCACATACACGAACCGAGCTTCGGCCGGAGAGATGGCGCGAAGGATTACGGAGGCGTTGCGCCATCGCGGTCCGGATCAACAAGGGGTTTATGAGGGTAGTGAAGCAACCCTTTGCGCGGTGCGGCTGAAGATCATCGACCTCGGCGGCGGCGATCAGCCGATGGCGAGCGACGACGGCGACACGGTAGTCGCCTTTAACGGCGAAATCTACAACCACCTGGAGATGCGGAGAGAACTGGAAGCGCGGGGGCACCGGTTTCGTTCGCACTGCGACACGGAGACGGTATTGCGAGCGTTTCTGGAGTGGGATACGGCGTGTTTCGATCGGATGCGGGGCATGTTTGCGGTGGCTTTGTGGACGGAGTCGCAGCGGCGGCTGGTGCTGGCGCGGGACCGGATGGGTATCAAGCCGCTGTATTATTGCCAGCGCGGGGAGGAATTGTATTTTGGAAGCGAGTTGAAAGCTATTCTGGAGCATCCGCAGATTCCGCGGGAGCTGGACCTGGAGGGCTTGGATGCTTATCTGGGGGTGAACTATGTTCCCGGGGAGCGGACGCTGATTGCGGGAATCCGCAAGGTGCCGCCGGGGAACCTGCTGGAATGGCGGCGGGGCAAGGTAGAGCTCCGGGCGTGGTGGAATCTGCCGGAGCTTAAACCGCGGCGAATTGGGATCGACCAGGCCAAAGAAGAACTGGATGGACTGCTGAGGGATTCGGTACGGGAGCACATGGTGGCGGACGTGCCGCTGGGAGTATGGGCGTCCGGGGGGGTAGACTCATCGGCGGTACTGCATTATGCGGCGGCGGCCAGCAGTGGGCAACTGAAGACGTTCTCGGTTTCGTTTGCGGGGCGAAGTTTTGACGAGAGCCGTTATTTTAGAGAAGTTGCCAGGATTTACGGCACGGAGCATCACGAATTCGACTTGAATCCAGAGACGGAACTGACGGACGCCATTGAGGCTTTCGCGTATTACTCGGACGAGCCGAGCGCGGACGCGGGGGCATTGCCGGTCTGGTACCTTTCGCGGATGAGCCGGCGCTACGTGACGGTGGCGTTGAGCGGGGAGGGCGCCGACGAGCTGTTTGGGGGTTACGCGACTTATCTGGCCGATCGGCTGGCGGGATGGGTTCGGCTGACGACTCCCAAGGCGGGCAGGCGGCTGGTGCGGCGGTTGTTAGAGCGGTACATGCCGGTGACGGACGAGAAGATCGGGCTGGACTACAAAGCCAAAAGGTTCGTGGAAGGAAGCCTCCTCGACCCGGACGAAGCGCATTTTTACTGGAACGGCACGTTTTCAGGGGAAGAGCGAAGGGGTATTTGCGCGGGGCTGGATGGAGGAGCGCTCCGACGGCTGGTGGAGGCAACGCACTTACCGGCGACCGACCTGCTATCCAGATACCTGACGCTCGACCAGCATTACTATCTGGCGGACGATATCCTATATAAGACAGACCGGATGAGCATGGCGCATTCGCTCGAGGTGCGGCCGCCCTTTCTGGATCATCGGATCGTGGAATACGCGGCTTCGCTGCCTTCCAAGCTGAAGATCCGCGGTTTTCGGCAGAAGTATGTTCTGCGAGAACTGCTTCGCGGAAAGCTACCGGACAGCATTCTGAACCGCAAGAAGACGGGATTCGACATTCCGACGCACGACTGGTTTCGGGGTCCGTTGCGCGAGCTGCTGCAAGATACGCTGAGCGGCGAAGTACTAACGTCGGTGCCGCTGTTTCGCGAGGCAGCGATTCGGGCGACGATACGCGACCACATGGAGAGACGCATCAACGCCGGTTACCATCTGTGGGGGCTGTTGACACTCTTTCTGTGGATGAAACGATGGAAGGTTAAGGTTCCCCGCGCGGCGGATGTGGATCGAACACGGGCGGCCCTGGCAGCGCAGTAGACACCCAGGATGCGACCGGCGGCAAACGCCGGTCACAGATTTCTTAGAACTTTTCTAGGTTTTCTTTTCAGCCATTTAGGGCGAAGCCGGCGAAGATGCCGACGGAGCCGATGATAGTGTCAAATCAGGAAGAAGAAGGCTGTGGGCCTCGCCGAAACGGCGAGGCCTTTTTTATTGGATGACACACGATGAAGGATACAGGCAAGAGCGATACAGCCGCGACGACAGGCTGCGAGGAAGAGTCGCAGTCACAAGAAACGCCGAAAGGGCGGATGCTGTCGGAGTTCCTCGCCACTCTTCGGACAAACATTGAGGACAGGCTCAAGAAAAAAGAGGTAAAGCCGTCGATCGGCGACTACTTGAAGGTGCTGCAGCTCGAAAAAGAGCTTGAGAAACAAGACGCTGAGGAGGTTCGCGCAACGTGGGTCGAGCCAAAAGAATCTGTTACAGAGAAATAGGTTACGCGCCACTGCCGGCGCAAAAGGCATTTCACGATTGCGCGGCGCGGTTAAAAGGCTTCTCCGGGCCGATCGGGAGCGGAAAAAGCCAAGCCCTCTGCCAGGAGGCGATCCGCCTCACTTATTTTAATCAAGGGCGGATGGGCCTGATCGGATCTCCCACTTATCCCATGTTACGGGATTCCACCCAGGCGGCCATGCTGGAGATTCTCGACGCCAACCACATCCCATACGAGATGAACAAGGCTGAAAACACGCTTGTGTTAAGCGACACGCGGTCGCGGGTCGTGTTTCGCGCGCTGGAGGATTTCGAGCGTCTGCGCGGGACGAACCTAGCCTGGTTCGGAGTAGACGAGCTGACTTACACGCAGGAAGAAGCGTGGCTGCGCCTGGAGGGACGTCTACGGGATCCAAGGGCGAAACGGCTATGCGGTTTTGGAGTCTGGACACCGAAAGGATACGACTGGGTATACCGGAAATTCGTACACAACCCGGCCGCAGGTTACGAGTGCATCCAGGCGCCGCCGAGAGAAAACCGGCACCTGCTGGAGCGCGTGCCCGACTTCTACAACCGCTTGGAGCTCAGCTACGACGACCGTTTCTTCCGGCAGGAGGTTCTGGGCGAGTACGTGAACATGGCGGGAAGCCGGGTATACGCCTCGTTCTCGCAAGACAGCCACGTCACCAAACTGAGAGTGAATTCATGGGAGCGCCTGTACTGGGCGCTGGATTTCAACGTGGACCCGATGAGTTCGGTGGTCGCGCAGGTTGTCGAAGGTCAAGTCCGGGTGTTGGATGAGATCGTCCTCCGCAGGGCGACCACACAGGAGGCCTGCGCGGAGTTCCTGAAGCGGTATCCGCGGCACGACATCGGGGTAGTGGTATGCGGCGACGCATCTGGGAACCAACAGCAGACGACGGGGTCGGCAGATTATGACATCGTCAAAGAATACTTCGCGACGTACTCCAACCTGAAAGTGGACTATGAAGTACCAAAATGCAATCCGCCGGTCAGGTCGAGGGTAAATCTGGTCAATGCGAAGCTACGATCCGCTTCGGGCGTAGTCGGACTGTTCATCGACGAAAAGTGCAAAGAGCTCATACAGGACTTTGAACAAGTGACTTACAAAACGGATGGCTACCAAATCGACAAAGACCGCGACCGAATGCGAACGCATGTCTCGGACGCGGTGGGTTATCTGGTATGGCAGGAACTGAAACGGTTGCCACCGATTGGCGAACAACCAGAGCGAATTCTATGACGATCGACACGATCGACCGGGAACACCCGGAGTACACGGCCAACAAAGGCATGTGGCGGCGCTACCGGGACCTTTACGTTGGCGGCGAGCAGTTGCGGAGGCGGGCGGCGGATTACCTGGTGCGACGTCACAAGGAGCCGGGAGATATCTACCTGGAGCGTCTGACGCGGGTGTTTTACCAGAACTACATCGGGTCGATTATCGATTGGTATGCGGCTACGCTGATGCACGCGGCGCCCACGATTCTGCTGGAGGGCGGCGACAGTGCTGCGCAAAGTTATTACAGCGTGCTGAGCAACGACTGCGACCTGAAGGGGACGTGCCTGACGGAGTTTCTGAGACACCGGTTCGTGGATGCGCTGGTTTGCGGAAAGAGCTATATGGTGGTGGACTTTCCGCGAGCGACGGGGAAAGCGCAGACCCGAGCGGAGGAAGACGCGCTGGGGCAGTCACGGGCTTATCTGACCGACTACAGCGCGGAGGAAGTGATCAACTGGTCGTACGATAACGATGGATCGCTGGAATGGGTGACGATACGGACGAGTTGCCTGAGGCAGGTACCGGCGGCGGCGGCAACATGGGCGGAAGAGACACGGTGGATCCACTACGACTGCGAGCGCTACGAGGTGTTCAGCCGGGCGAGAGAGGCGGGCCCAATCGAGCTTTTGGATGAAGGGCTGCATGGGCTCTCGACGTTACGAAGAGTGCCGGTCTTCCAGATGCGGGTCAGCGAAGGGCTTTGGCTGATGAACAAGGCGGCTTTGCTTCAACTGGAGCACTTCAACAAGTCAAACGCGCTCTCGTGGGCGCTGACGATGGGACTGTTTGCGATGCCGGTGGTGTACTCGGACCGGCCGTGGGCGCAAATGGTGGGCGAATCCTATTACATCCAGCTTGGGCAGGGCGACCGGTTCGGCTGGACGGAACCGGAGGGGAAGGTCTACCAGATTGCAGCCGACAACCTGGTCCAGTTGAAAGACGAAGTCTATCGGGTTTGTTACCTCATGAGCCAGGCGACGAGTGGAAACACTCAACAATCGGGATTGAGCAAGCAACTGGACTTTGCCACGACGGACGAAGTTCTAGGGGCTTACGGGGCCATGGTTCGGCAGAGCATGAAGCAGGTGCTCGGGGCGATCGGGGCGGCGCGGCAGGACGGCGTAATGCCGGACGTGGCGGGAATGGATGAGTTCGATATCGACGATTTCGGGACGTCGCTCGAGAACGGGGCGAAGTTGCTCGCGCTAGGGGTGCCATCGGACACCCTGCGCCAACAGGTGTTCAAGCGCCTGGCATTCCAGTACCTGGCCGACGCGCGGCAGGAAGTGCGCAACCGGGTAGCGCAGGAGATCGACAGCGGGACGAAGGCAGGGAGCTAACCAGGAGTTGAGGAGAGTTCATGGAAGAGACCGACGTTCAGGCGATCGTCAGGCAGGCGATCGACGAATTTACCAAGACGGAACAGGCTAAGAGCGAACCGGCTTATAAAGCGGAATTGCAAGAGGAGCGGAGGCGCCGCGAACAATTGGAAAGGAGGGTAAACGAGCTAGTAGAGGAGAACCGGAGAAGCCAGAAGGTTGCCGAAGAAGCGGAACGGGGCTCAGCAGTACGGAGCGAGTTACAGCGACTGGGCGTAACCAAGGTCGATCTGGCATTCAAGGCGATTCAGGACGGCATCGTTCGGACCGGCGATGGGCGATTTGTGGGACGGACGGAGGCCGGGGACGTTCCAGTGCGGGAGTATCTGGCGGCATTTGTGAACGACAACCCGGAGTTTCTACCAGCGCGCATCGCCGGGGGAACAGGGATGACGGCGACGCAAAAGGCGGCAATGCCCTCGGCGGCAGAAATCCGCCTCGACCGGATCCGGCCGGGGATGCGGCCGGAAGAGATGCAGCGCGTTCGAGAAGAGATCGTACGCGTCGCTACTCAGACATTGAAAGGGGCCTAACAGTCAGTAGAAGCGGACCAGACGGTTCTGTCGACGAAGGCAGACGGGGACCTGAGCACCAGCCGCACTTTGAGCCGGGAGGCAGCGGAAGGGTTTAGTTTCCGAGACCAACAACTCACACAACTTAAGGATACAGAATGGGATCTATTACTTCGACGAACGTCGCGAATGCGATTGTAAAACTAGTGGCGGCGGACGCTTTGCCGGTACTGGTGGGGAACCTGGTGATGGGTAACCTGGTGAACCGGGACTATGAGCCGGTGCTGGCGAACGCCGGCGACACGGTGAACATCCCGATTCCACCCACGATGGTAGCGAACAACATCGCGCAGGGTGGGACGGTCACTCCGCAGAACCCGAGCTTGGGAAATGCGCAAATCGTGCTGAATACGCACATAGAGGCGACCTTTCAAATTCCGGACGTGACCAAAGTGCTGGCAGTGCCAGACCTGCTGAAGATCTATATGCAGCCGGCGGTTGCAGCGATCGCACAGAGCATCGAGACGAATCTGCTGGGCCTGTACGCGGGTTTCACGGCGAATACCGCGGTGGGAACGCCCGGTACGGCATTGACGGAAGCGACGGTGGATGCGGCGGAAACGGCCCTGTTTTTGGCCAAGATACCGCCATCGGCGCAAAAGTTCATCGTGGTGGACGCCAACGCGTATTCGGCATGGCGGCAGATTCCGCTGTTTGAAGAATTTCAGACAGCCGGAGCGGCCGGCCTGGTGGCGTTAGTGGACGGAACGATCGGCAAGTACAAAGACTTCTTTGTATTCCGCTCTCAGTTCGTGCCGAAAACAGGCAGCAGCCCGTTAACGACGCACAACCTGGCGTTTACTCGGGACGCAATCGGCCTCGTGATTCGGCGGTTGCCGCAGCCTTTGCCCGGAACGGGCGCAGTCGCAGAATACGCCGAGCTCGGAAACTTCGGCATGCGGGTGGTGATGAGCTACCAGCCGAACACCCTGGCTCAGCAGTTCACGGTGGACGTACTGTACGGGTGCGGTGTGCTGCGGAACGCCGCGGGTGTGCAGGTCAACACTTAGAAGTCCGCGGCCAGGGCCATACCATTGCAAGCAGAAGCACGGGCGGGCGAAAATACCCGCCCGTTGCGATTTCGTGGAGGAGACAAATGGATCTAAGAGTGTATTACCAAAAAATTCGCGACGCGCAAGCGAAGATTGCCGATCCGTGCCCGGTGATTGTGAGCCTCGAAACGCCGGACGGGGGGAAGGAAGGAACGCTCACAGAGGTTCCGGTCGGAATCGCGGCGAAGATGATCGTGGACGGCGCGGCGCGCCTAGCGACGGCCGAGGAAACACGAGCTTACCGGCAAGCCCAAGCGGAGGCCAAGCGCATTGCAGACGAGGCGGAGGCTGCCCGCAAAATACAAGTCACCGTGGTGAGCGCGTCGGAGCTAGACAGGCTCCGCGGCGGGCAGAAGTCCAATAAGGGGTAGGCGAGCATGGCGCTATTCGTAGATGGACCACCCGCCCGACTCGATGAACTGTCGGCGCAGGATTCTCAACTGTTGTCCGTCGCACACCTGGAAGGTATCGATGTGTTTCAGAAGGCACGCATCGTCCAGGAAGAATTCGAAATTGAGCTAGACGTTCTGCTGCGGGGGTTGAGTTACTCGCGAAGGTCCTTGTGGTCCGAGGCGACACCTTGTTTGGAGCAAGTGGCGGTAACTCCGCCGTTGCGCCTGTGGCAAGTCTACCGGACGATTGAGGTGGTGTACACGGACGCGTACTACAGCCAATTGAACGACCGGTACGCCGAGAAACAGGCACAGTTTCACCAGCTTTCATGGTGGGCGAGCGATAAGCTGATTCACGCCGGGATAGGATTGGTGGCGCTGCCTCTTCGAAGGGGCGAACCGGCAACGGTTACGAGCACGGCGGGAAGCCTCGAAAGCGGTACTTACTACATCTCGACGGGGTGGGTGAACCGCTCTGGGGAGGAAAGCGCGGGGACGGCGCCGACTACATTCACGGCGACGGGCGCGAGCCTGATGGTGCAGCCGTCTCGTCCACCAGGATTTGCTACGGGCTGGCACGTCTACCTTGGAACTTCACCGGACAGCTTGATTCGGCAGAACGGGACGCCGATCGATCTAAACGCGGCGTGGACGCAACCGGACGTGCTCCTTACCGCAGGGGCGGCGCCGAGCCGGGGGCAGGAGCCGAACTACATCCAGCCGACGCCACGCGTGTTGGAGAGAGGCTAATGACAGGGAGTGTAGCGGGCGCCACCACAAGCAAGGTGATGCAGCTTATTACGTCGGACGCAGGGGTGAACGCGACCTTACTGTCCGCGAATATGCCAGGGCCGTTGCCGGTGGAACTAATCAGTACGCAGCAGGTGAGCGCACAGAACGTGCCGGTAGAGATCAGCGACCGGAGCCAGGGCCTGCAATACCCGATGTTGCAGGTTTACTGCGAGAAGGTCAGCAATCTTCTCGAAGAAAAGTTTCGGACCTTCTCTGGAAAAGCGCAGATGGCGGTAGAGATTCGGCATTCTCAGGACCGAATCGATGGATTGGAGCGCGCCCTGGGCTACTACGCGGACGCGATGATGCAAGTGCTGGACTTCAGTCGCGGGGACTTCGGCGAGGGAATGTATTATGCGGGTGGGTATCAAGTGGTATTCAGCGCGGTGAAACACGGAGGAAAAAATTTCGTGCAGTCGGCAAAAGTAAGTTTCGAAATTGGAGTGAGCATCAACTAGTATGTCATACATTTCTTCCAATGCGAACCGTTTCTACACGGCGCTGGAGAGCGGCTATGGCAGCTTGGCCACGGTTTCGGCCGGCAACCGGATTCCCGCTGTGAAATTAACGGTTCGGCAGAAACTAGCGGTCACCGAGAGGAAAGACAAGACGGGAAGCCGCACTTTCACCGGCTTACCTTTCGGGGGGCAGAAACAGACAAGCTTCGAATTGAAGACCTATCTGACGAACTGGGTCAGTGCGAACGGAAGCCCGGCCTACGGGCCGCTGTTTCAGGCGGCGTTGGGAGCCGCGCCGGTATCGGCGACGCCTGGTGTGGTAAGTTCTGTGGCGGGCACGACACTGGTGTTTGCGGCGCCACACAATCTGAGTGCCGGTCAAGCAGTGGCTACGGCGATGGAAATGCGGTTTGTGATTGCCGTGACCGACCTGAACACGGTCCAGATTAGCGCCCCGTTTACCAGTGGGCCGCAGCCTGGGACCGCTCTGGCGACGGCCATCACCTACCTGCCGGCGACGGAATTGCCAAGCGTGACGCTGTACGACTATTGGAGCCCGGCCACCGCTACGCAGCGAGTGCTGGCAGGGGCTGCGGTTGACCAGATGACGATTGACGTCAATGGCGACTTTCACGAATTCAGCTTTAAAGGAATCGCGCAAGACGTGCAGGACAGCGACAGCTTCGCGGCGGGCAGCTATGAGCTGGAGAGTTATCCGGTGGAGCCGGCAATCACGAGCTTCGACTATTCGATTGTGCCGGGAAACCTGGGGCAAGCCTGGCTGGGCACGGCGCCAAACCAGTTTTTCACGGTGACGGCTGCGTCTATCGGCCTGAAGAACGATTTGGAGGCGCGTATGAACGAGTTTGGCTCCAGCGTGCCGCAGGCGATTGCGCCGGGCCGACGAAACGTAGCGGCGACGTTTTCGCTGTACAGTCAGGACGACAGCGCGACACAGGCGCTGTATGCGGCGGCACGACAGCAATCGCCGATCGGCGTGATGTTTCAGTTGGGAGACATTCAGGGACGAATGATGGGAGTGTACATGAGCAGCGTGGTACCGGTGGTGCCGCAATTTGACGATTCAAGAACACGTTTGCAGTGGAGCTTCCAGCCCTCACGAGCACAGGGGACGGTGGACAACGAAATCGCAGTGGCGTTTGCGTAGCCATGACATACGAGAGCGAGAAGGTGGTGGAATCGCAGGTGGCCGCCGGAGTGCGGTTTCGAGTGGCTCGGATGTCGTTCGGGCGACGCATGGAGCTGATGCGCGAGGTGCGGGAGCTGGCGCGGCGCAAAGAGTTTTTGGAGAATGGGCCGAGCGCGGAAGAACGGATGGACGCGGCGCTTCTGCAGGGGGAGATCGACAGGCTGTTCGTAAGGTGGGGTCTGCGGGCGGTGGAGGGGCTGCGTCTGGACGGAGAAGCGGCAACACCAGAGTTACTTGCGGACAGGGGCCCTGAGGGGCTGTTTCGGGAGGCGCTCGAAGCAGTAAAAGCGGAAGTGGGACTGACTCCGGACGAACGAAAAAACTGATTGCCGCCTTCCAGTTTTACCTGTCGAACCAGGCCGGGTGGAAGTGCGGAGCGTGCAGAAGATCCGGTCTGGAAAAGAAACGGCGATGCGGCTGGCTTCGCTCCGCAGGACCGCAGGACGGCGAGGCTCCGAGGGCGCAAGAAGCACGGCCCGTCTGGGCGCGTGGAGAATTGGTTCTGCACATTTGTCCGACGTGGTTTATTACGGCGGAAAGTGCGGAACTGGTGCAGGAGTTTTTTGTGCGAAAGCGACTGAGCGGGTTCGACCTATCCAGGTTGAGCGCCCGGCAGGTGGAAGCGTTCATCATTCTGGAGAACGCTTGGACAGCAGAGATAAACGATGGCCAGCACAACACAAGATGAACTGCTGAATGCGTTTCTGGCAGTGTCGGGAGACCAGTCCCGAAGCCTGGACGATACGATGCAAGCACTGACCAGCTACGGGGCGACGGGCGGCACTGCGGCGGCAAATTCGGGCGGTCAGAATGTGGAGGGCGGGCCGATCACCCAAACTTCGAGCGGCGGGGCCGGGAGCACGGTGGAGTCCGTTGCGACAAGCGTGCTCGCTTCGGGCTTCGGGATTGCGCCGCTCATCGGCGGACTGCTGGGGCTGTTCGGCGGCGGGTCGCCGAGTGCTTCGCCTCCTCTGCAATACCAGATGCCGGCGCCGATCTCATTCGTCAGCGCCGATACGGGGGGTGGTCTCACGGCGATGGACTACGACCAAGCTGGGCTACCGCGGCTATACGATCCGACCGCAGGCAACCAGCCAGGTTCCGCGGGGGCGCAGAGCAGCGGAGGTACGGTGCAAAGCGGATCGAGCACGCAAGCATCGACCGCGTCCTCGCCGCAAGTGACCGTCAGCGTCCAAGCGATGGACGCGCAGTCGTTCATGGACTACAGTGGGCAAATTGCGAACGCCGTGCGCAGCGCCATGCTCAACATGAGCTCGCTGAACGACGTCGTCAACGACTTGTGATATGGCAACCTTTCCAGAGTTGAAGACCGGAGCGATGGCGCAGTACCCAGCGCAGCGACGATTACAGTTTCAGAACCAGGCGCTACGGTTTCTAGACGGAAGCGAACAACGGTATCAGGACTCAGCCAGCGTGCTCCATCAATGGGTGATCCAACTCAGCCAACTGGACGAAGGTGAGATGGCGGCAATCGAGAACTTCTTTCTAGCCAATCAAGGGCGATTTTCGAGTTTCGCATTTACCGACCCGTGGGACGGCACGGCGTATCCAACGTGCCAACTCGGAAGCGACAGCGCCGCCCTGACATCGATCGATACGATGAAGGGCAAGACGACGCTCACGATTGTGGAAGTCCGGACCTGAGGATGCTCATTTACCCACAGCTTACGACTGGCGCGCTGACGCAGTACCGGATCGTCAAGGTGCGGCAGGAGCGGACCATTCAGAACACGCTGGCAGATGGGAGCGTGATCAGCGTAGCCGACCCGGCAGGGGCGGCCGTGCAATGGAAGCTGCAGTACACAGCGCTCAGCGACACAGAACGCCAGGCTCTGGAGAACTTCTTTACCGCGGCGGAGGGAACGCTCAACGGGTTTACCTTCCTGGACCCGTCAGCCAACTTGGTGGCCTGGAGCGAGACGCTGAGCAATGCCGTGTGGAACGCAGCCCCGGAACTGGCCTTGACGGGCGGAATTCAGGATCCCAAGAGTGGCACCAACGCGTGGCGGCTGACGAATAACGGCGCCGGCGGCCAGAGCGTGACGCAGGTGCTCAACGTGCCGACGACATATACGTACACGTTCAGCGTCTATCTGAGCGCGAGCCAGGCGACAAACGTAAGGCTCCTGCTGGGCAGCGCGACGGCATCCGCCACGCTGTCCAACGCGTGGAGCCGGTATCAGATCACCGGAAGCGGCAACGCAACAGCGACCTATATAACTCTTGGCGTCGATGTGCCGGCGGGAGCGGCCGTGAGTCTTTTCGGGCCGCAGGTGGAAGCACAGCAAACCGCTTCCGTCTACCAGACCAGCACAAACGGCGGGGTCTACGAAAACGCACGCCTGCAAAACGATCTTCTGACGGTCACAACGACGGGCGTCAATCGACACTCCGCAACGGTGAACATTTTGTACTATGCAAACAATCTCTGAGCTGAAAGAACAGGCGGTCACCGAGACGCCGCTGGTACTGTTCGATTGCACGCTGGCGGACGGAACGCTGGAACACTGGAGCACTCACGGTGTGACAGTGAACGGGACCGCGTACGCAGCGCGAGTTCTTCGGCACAGCGGGTTTAACATTCAGACAGCCTCCGACCAGGGTGTCGATGGCAGCCCTACGATCGCGGTATTGCTGGCCAACGCGGACTCACATTTTTCCGAACTGGAGATCGCAGTGGGATGGCGGGGGGCGAAGCTGACCGTGAGCTTCGTCTTTTACGACCTATGGAACAACGCTCCGCTTACGGGCGCGGCCGTCGTCTTCCAAGGGATTTGCAATCCGCCCGATCAGATTCAGGAATCTACCTTCCGATTGTCGGCGACGAACCGAATGAGTTTACAGCGGCTGTGGCTGCCGGAAGTCCGAATTCAGACGAGGTGCCCCTGGACGTTTCCGTCCACGCCGGCGCAACAACTGGAGGCTGTGAACGGCGGCGTCGACGGGCAATATTCGCTCTTTTACCGGTGTGGGTATTCAGCCGGTCAAACCGGCGGCACGGGGAGTCTAAACAACGGGGCGCCGTTCACTTCGTGCGGCTACGTGATGACCGACTGCCAGGCGCGCGGCATGCAGTTACGATTCGGCGGCCTGGATTACGTCCCACCGGCGATCGAAGTGCGTCCTTATGGAAAAAACACGGAGACCTCGGCGCTCTCCGTGAATCAGGCGCGCTATAACGACTACGTTCCCATGGTGTATGGGACGGCTTGGTACTACCCCCTAGTCACTTTCGCCCGGAACGATGGAAATCTGACGCGAATGGAAGTGCTGCTCGGCATCGGGCAGATGCAGGGCGTAGTCACGGTACTGGTGAATGGGATTCAGATACCGCTGGGCGTGTCCGGAGCCAACATGACGGGTACGGGGTGGTACAACGTCATGACACTGGGTGCGCGGGACGGCGCTTTCGATCCGAACTTTACGAACGCGAACGGCCAGCCGGCGGGAGACCCGTACGGAAGCATGGCCTATCTGTCCGTGGTGGTGCCCAACAGTATCAGCGATGGCAACTCTCTGCCGACGGTGAAAGTTCTGGTACAGGGGCTCTTAATACCGGTATACGCACCGGACGGAACATTTGTCAGCAACGCGTTCAGCGCCAATCCGGCGTGGATATTATTGGATGTTTTGAGCCGCAGCGGATGGTCGGCCGAGGAAATCGATCTAGTGAGCTTCGCAACGGTAGCGGCTTATTGCGACGAGCAGATCAACACGGTCGATCTCAATGGAAATGCAATCACAATCCCGCGGTTCCAATGCAATCTCGTGCTCCAAGACCGCAGGAGCGCCGGGGACATGGTTCGAGGGATTCGCAACGCGGCGCGGCTCTATCTCACTTATGGGCCGGCCGGAATCCTCCAGTTGATGGTGGAGAATACCCTGGCCCTGCAGCAGCCGACGCAGTCGCCCACTTCCAACAGCACGACGCAGTTGAACGGCGGCTGGCCGGTTTACGAATTCGGCGACGGCAGCACCGGAGTCTCGGGCATCCTCAGGAGCCAAACTGGAGAGCCAAGCGTCACGATCACGTCACGGAGCATTGCAGACACGCCGAACTGCTATACCGTGGAATTTCAGGACGCCCTCAATGGCTACCAACAAGACAGCTATACGGTAGTGGATCCGGACGACGTTGGGCTCACCGGACAACAGAGCACCGCTAATCTGCTGGCACTGGGTCTGCCCAACTATGACCAAGCAGCGAGGATGTTGCAGTTCAATCTCGACAAGACCCTTAGTGGGAATACTTACATCCAGTTCGACACCAGCATCAAGGCGTTTGGAATCCGGCCTGGCGATCTTATTACCGTTACATACCAAAAGGAAGGACTTAACCGGCAACCGTTCCGGGTGTGCAAGATTTCGCCGGCAACCAACTATCGGACAGCGACTATTCTGGCGCAGATCGAAGATGACGTCTGGTATTTAGACACGAACGGTCAAAGTACCGCGGCGCCAGGCACTACGAACCCGCCCGACGCAGGGATTGGTTTACCCAGGCCGCTAATGGGTGCGGTGCTGGATACTTATGGCAACGTCGAGTTTGGAGTGACAGCGACAGACACAGTCGCGAGCGACGGCAGCAGTCAAGTCTTCCTCCAGTTGACGTTCGACCCACCTGCGGCGAATTCGGCGAGTGGGCCGGGAACGCCGCTCGTGAACTACGCGGCAACGCTTGGCACCGACGGCACATTGAAAAGCGGGGAAATCCTGTACTACGCGGTATCCGGCGTCGATGGCTCAGGCAACGAGGGCAGCCTCTCGTTTGTGGTTACAGCGGTCATTCCACAGGACAACAGCAGCGTTACTCTCTCCGGCTTGAGCTTTACGGCTGGGACGGCGTCCTTCAACGTGTACCGTGGCGTCACGCCAGCCAACCTGCTCCGCATCGCGACGGCAGTGCCGCCGGCTGCGAGGTTTACCGATACCGGGCTAAGCCCTCAACTGGTGCCTCCGCCGGACCCGAACTTCGATCACGCGAACTTCTACTGGCGAATGGAAGTTCAGCCCGAACTTGCGGCGACGATATACGCGAGCAACACCATCGGCAATAACACCCTCGAGATGACGGTGAACCAGTATCTGGGGCTGACGGTGCGAGTCACCCGGGGCACGGGAGCAGGCCAAGAACAGAGCATTGCCGCTAACGATACAACCAGCATCACGATTACAACGCCCTGGAGCGTGCCTCCAGACGCCAGCAGTTACTTCGTTGTGGCTGAAACTGGATGGCATTTTGGAGCCCTCACCCAGAGCAGTCCGGTTTCCGTTCAGATTCCTAATCTGGGCGGAGAGACCGTGCACTTGACGGGCCGCGCCGCGAACGTGTTGAACCAGGAGCAGGACCCGACACTGGCGGTCGTGACTCGATGGCAGATTGGCGGTTCAGCCGGCGGAGATTCCGGCGCTCCTTTGGTGCCATCATTTGCGCTGAATGCCGCATCCGGCGGCGCCGTAGTGCTGAGTGGTATTGGATTCACGAGTTTGGAAAACACAGATACCATTTCCTCGGCAACGTTGACGTTGCACTATTGGAACGAGCTCAGTTCCGCGCCCAGTACGACGCTTGCCACCGCCGTGGCCGCCACCGACACAGTCCTGACCCTAACTGTCGCGGGAAGCGCGGCGCGGGGAAGCGTCGTGCAAATCGATGGAGAGGTTCTGACGGTTACGGCTGTGGCCAACAACGGAACACAGTACAGCGTGACGCGCGCGTCGGATGGAAGCCCGGCGGCGGCACACAATGCGCAGGCCGTCGTCTACCAATTAAGCAGCATGACGGTGATTGTACCGTTCCCCGAAGGATTCTTTGGAAGCCTCTATTGCGGAAGCTGGAGCTACCCAATCCTTTTGCCGGACGTGAGAATCGGCGGCGCCGAGCTGTGGGTCACGAATAGGATTGGCAATAGCCCGACCGCGAGCGCCTGCTTCACGAACACGGTTGACGACGGACTGCGCACCTTGAGCGGAGGTCAATACTCCATACAGGTGGATAGCTTTCTGGCTGTCGATCAGTTCGCCGCGCCGGCTCTGGTGGTGGATGTATCGCACTCCGTTCGGGACGTGTTTGCGATTCTCGGTACCGCCGCGGACGCTGCGGTCAACTTGCAACTCAATCTCAACGGGGCTTGCTGGTGCCAGCTCAGCTTTGGCGCGGGAGCAATTGTTTCGGGGCCGCCTGCTGTTTGGGACGGAGGAATGTGGATCACGGCGGACGGGTTTGACCTTCCCGTACTGACGGCGGGCGCGCAGCTAACCCTTTCGGTGTTGTCCGTCGGACAGACCTATCCAGGCGCGGACCTGACCGTGATCGTTCGACTCTAATGAGCGAGACACTCTCCAAGCTGCAGCCGGATCACGATCTTCAGTGCTACTTTCAAGAACCAACGGCGATTGCGGCGCTGAGCCAGACCAGCGCCACGGGTTTCACGTTATCCGGATGCTGGCGACAGCAGTTCGACTGGGCGGTGCTGGAGTGGAACCGCGATAACGTGTTCGAGCACCCGCCTCTTCGCAACTTACCGGATGGCAATCTCAGCGGGTTGATGCTGGCGTACCAGGAAACGCGGACAAATTGTGTTGCTATGGATTCCACCTGGTATCCGACGGTCGACTGGCCGTACCTCCGAATCTGGGCGGACGCGGGAGGTACCGAGACTGTCTATAAGGTGCCGCTTTTCAACTATGCCACGGCAATCGGCAGCGATACGCCGGCGACAGCGCAGATGGCGCTTCAAGGCACGGTAACTGCGCTCGACTACATCGAGCTTGCATGGCTCGATCAGCATTTTAATTATCGGGTAACGGCAAGCGATGATTTGGGCAGTGCGGCGACAGAGCTCGCGGCAATCATAAGCGGCTTCTATCAGAGCGGAGCGTCCGAAGTGGATGCCGCCGCTCAGGGGACGGTCATCACGTTGACCTACCACGGCTCGGCCGGCGCGAACGGCAACAGGGTGGGTGTCTACGGAACGGTCTTCGGCGCTGGAACAGAGACATGGAGTCCCGCTTCGGCGCTTTTCAGCGGAGGGGTTTCGCCACAGAGCTGGCAGGTGAACCTGAATTTCGGTGAACTCCAAGGATACCGGGTCAATTCCGACGGCTCGTTGACGGCGGTGTCCCAGATCCCTACCACGAACGTGCGGAAGCTGCGCTGGACCTGGGCGGCCGATGTGCAGGCGGCGAGTTTCGAGAGAAGCGAGTTCGCCGTGGTGGTGACGAACTGGATTGTCGGCGGAACCAACCTTGCGTATAGCGTGGCCGGTCCGGGCAGCCGCCGTATTGAGGACGATTCGACGGAACTGACGTATACGGGATCGTGGGTACAGTCGGAGGGGAATTTCTCCGGCGGCTCGATTCATTACACGACCGAAGCGCGGGATTCCGTGCAATGCCAATACAGAGCCAGCGCCGCGCACACGTTGT
This sequence comes from Bryobacteraceae bacterium, assembly GCA_052148435.1. Lineage (GTDB taxonomy): Bacteria > Acidobacteriota > Terriglobia > Bryobacterales > Bryobacteraceae > JBEKYD01. Next base: position 17,030 of record JBKQIF010000091.1, on the reverse strand, counting down.
ATTTGGGCACGCGGATGGCGGGCAGTGTCGGAAGCGCGAACGTGCAGATCGACACGGGCGCCCCGATCGCGTTGAACCTAGAGCTAGCGGGAGAGGACGTGCTGGTGCGTGTGGCACTGGGTCAGTACACGGCGGGAACTCATGCGGTGACGGTTGCTAATACGGGCGCCAGCGGCTCGTACTTTTATTTCGACTTTCTGGAACTCGCAATACCTACCGAAACGCTTCCGAGCTTCAGCTTGACTCCGAAGACCACGGCGGCGACGGACTGGGATACCAATCACTCTCTGGCACTGGCTCCGGAGCGCACAGCGTGGTTGATCGACACGCTGGGGTTTCAAGGCAGAGCGAATCACTATGCCGGCGCGCTCTGGTTCTACGAGCTGGTGTGTTCCGCAAATGAGTATGCCTCGGCCACGGTCCAATTCGCAGGCGCTCCCTCATTCGGCGACACTACGGAACTGCTGCTAGATGGGACTGCGATCAGTCATCTAAACCTGATTGGGGACACAGCAGCGAGTATTGCCACCTGCTTCGTGCTGCTGATCAATGAGGGCTCGACGGCAGTGTGGGCCGCGGCCAACGGGACCACCGTCACCATCACTGCCCGGGCCCCAGGAAGCGCGGGCAACAGCCTGAGCCTCTCTGCCAGCTCGGGCGACTCCGCTTTTGCCGCTATTGTCAGCTCGGCGACCTTGACCGGCGGGACAGACGGCAGTTGGCTGACGGACCTCACGGCCATGCCGAGGCTCAACCGGGCCGCACGGGACTGGACGAGCAGCTTTCTGACGGCGCTGCGGGGATATGGGATCACACCGACCGTCTCTTTCAGCATGGAATTGGGGAACGGTGACGATACGGCGGCCACGGGCATCGCCCAGTGCTATCCCGATGGAACCGCGGTGTGGGTAAGTACGCCTGCCCTGCAGACTAATTTCAGCCCGGCGAGTCTGGCATTCTGGCAGCAGGTATACCTCGACATGGCTAATCTTATGGCCGCGGCCGGTGTGACTCCGTACCTGCAATTCGGCGAGGTTGAGTGGTGGTACTTCGCCTCGGCCCAGCACGGGGGCATGCCGTTTTACGACGCCTACACCACCAGCGCGTTCCAATCGACCTACGGCAAGGCCATGGGAATTATCACGAGCGAGGATGCTGATCCCGCGCAGTATCCGGACGAGTGCCAGTTTCTGCCGAAACTGATTGGCACATTCACCAGCTCGATCCGGACGTTTGTGCGTCAGACACAAGCGGAAACGAAATTTGAAGTGCTGTATCCTCCGGACACCAACGATACGGCGCTCGACGCGATCATCAACTTTCCGGTCAACGACTGGACGCCGGCAAATCTATCTTGCCTGAAGACGGAGAACTTCACGTATACCGGAGACAGGGACCTGGACGCCGCCCGAACCTCGATCAAGCTGCCGGGGACAAATGGATTTCCGCCGGCGCAGAGCAGCCACCTGATCGGCATCGGCGACTACACGACGCCATGGCAGCGGGAATGGAACCTGACGCTGGCGGCGGGCGATGAATCCGCGGTATTGTTTGCGCTGGACCAGTTCTGCCTCATCGGGTACAGTCTGCCCATAACGCCGCCCTCTCGGCGTTCGCGATATCTAGGCGGTTAGCGCGCCCGCGGCAAAACCGGTCTCTGACGGTCGCTGCTCGCTAAACTCGCGCCTCAATCCATAGCAACGCCGGGCTCTAAAGCGAGATACCCGCAGGCCAGAACCACCAGAAACATCGTCAGCACCTCCGAGTCCCCCAGGTTGTATTCGACCACGCCCTCAACCAGGGTGGCTAGGATGACTGCCACGGCTCCATGAAGCAGGAAGCGGCGGTTGGCGGGAGCGCGCGGGAGTTTGTGAAGGCCGCGGCTGAAATCGACCAAGGCCTGAGCCAGGAGCCACATCATCATGAGCATGGTAGGAATGCCACGGTCGGCCGCATACTGCAAGTAAATGTTATGGAGGTGGCCATAGAAACCGTCCGGGAGCGGGCGGGGAATATCCGCGGGCACGGAATCGCGAAAGCGAAGTTTCACGACATCCGGGCCGAGGCCGAACAGGGGGTGTTCCTCGATCAGCCGGATCCCGGTGCGCCAGGCCACCAACCGAAAGCCGTTGGAATCGTTCTTGCCTGGGCGCACCACGCTTTCCTCACGCTCGCGAATGGCAGCCGGTGAGATCAGGAAAGCGAAGAATGCCAAAACCGGCACGGCCAGCATCAACTTCCGGTTCCAGGACCACAACAGATACAGTCCGGCGACCGCGGTCGCAATCCAGACGCCGCGTGTCTCGGCGAGACAAAGCGCCAAAGCCATCAGGGTCGCGGCAGTTGCCGAGAGCCACCATCGTCGACGGCCACCCGGAGCGAATAGAACGAATGCCGAAAGCATGATCAGCGCGAACATCTGTTCGGCAGAGTACGTATTCCAATGGCTCGTGAACCCGGTGATACGCCGGGCTACGTAATAGTCGTAGAAGGTCTGTCCCAGGCGATGAGCCTCGCGAACCTTGGCGGTGAACTGCAGCACACCCAACGTTGCGGTGATGGCGCCGAATCCCCCCCAAAGCAGAAAGACCCCGCGAATCCATTGGATGTCCCGCAAGAGGGAAAACACGATCAGCAGCTCGCCGAAAACATAGAATTTCTTGATCTGCGGGAACCCGACCGCAAATTGGCCGTTCACCAGCCAAGAGACAATGGTGCCGAGCATGAACAGCGCCAGCGGCAGTCGAATCCGCGGGAGGCGCATCTTCTCCCCGGAAAGGAACAGCGCGGCGAGCGCCAACCCTAGCAGAATCTGCGACGCGGCAATGGAAAAGAGAATGGCCACCGCGGATGCGAACGTCAGCCATCGCGCGGCCACGGCCAAAGACGATCGCGGCAAGCTCATGGGAACTGAGATTTCAGTATGGCAGAGCTTGCCGGACCCAGTTGTGCGCTGAGTTCGGAACCTTAGTCGGGCTTTGCGGCTGCTAGGGGGCATTCACCGCTTGCGCCGGCACCATCTCGATTCTGCCGTCGGTGCCGACGCGCAGGCCCATGGCGAGCACGGAGCCAGACCCGCTGACCACGAGCGTACCTTGGGTGCCGCCAAACCCGGCGGCGGACTTCGACATAGGGATGGCACCCTGCTGTCCGCCAGGTATCGCGATCTGGCCGGAGCCCAGAGCTTTGCCGGTATTGTCGTAAATGGCCAGGGACAGATTGAGAGAACCGCCGGCGTTGGGATTGTACAAGTATGCCGTGGTAGTGGCGCCGGAGGTGGCGTTGAATGGAATCGCGAAAGGCGGCGTCAGGCTGGCGGACGGCGCGACCTCATCCACGCCGACTTGTGCCATGATCGCCAGCTTCTTGGCCGGGTCGCCCGATTGCAGGATCGCGAAACCTTGTTTCGAGGGGCTGGAGGTTCCGGAAGTGACTACCACGGTTGCACCGTTGGCCGGAAGAACCAGGTTTTGCCAGGCCGCCGCCGATGTGCCCACGGGCATGGTTAGAGGTGTGCCGTTGTCGGAGAAGAAGGCGATGGATGCATTGGTGGCGGTTGCGTGAGGATTCAGAATCGTGAGCGTAGTGCTCATACCGCCGCCATCCGCTACGAATGGCACCACTGCGATCGTACCGCCGGACACGGGTGTCGGAGCGCTGACGGTCACAGTCACGGCAACCGAGGCGCTGGCCGTGCCCGAACTCACACTGATCGTGCCGCTGTACGTACCAGCCACACTGAAAGCCTGCGCGTTGTAAGTAATTCCGAACGTAGCGGGCTTACCCTGTACCGCGGTGGCGCTGGCGGCGGAGAGAGTGATCCAGGTCTGGCTGGCTTTGAGCGTGAAGACTGTCGCCGCGGAAGCAGTGGTGGTAAGCGTGACCGCCTGCATGGATGGAGCGGCCGTACCCGTGGTCCAGGTACTGGCCAGCGCCGTGGGGGAAACACTCACCGACACCGCTGGCGCCGGATTGGAACCGCCCGAGTTGCCCGAACCGGATCCGCTGGAACCGCCCGAAGTGCCGCTGCCCCCTGAAGGAGCGAGGTATTGGCTGAGTTGGGGATACGCTACGGAAAAACGGGCGTACCCGGCGGTGAACGGAGATATCGAGCAGGCGCTTCCGGACGGCGCATAGGTCAGCGTGGCGACGATCAATTGGTCGGAGGTGAATAGCGGCGATCCCGAGGAGCCCGGCTCCACGCGCCCCTGCGTTTCCTCGATCTGGTAATACATGTCTGCCGGCGCGATGTCGCTCCCGATCTGCGCCGCGGCATCCGGCGTTCGCACGCCGAACGAAATGCGCGTGTAATCCGCCTCGGGATGGTGAATGCCCGTCGCCGTCGCGGAGGTTGGCGTCCCGCCGGACGAAAGCGGGAGCACGCTCGTGCTGGCGTTCCACCCCAGAAATACCAGGTTGATGTTGGGGATCGAGGACAACCGAATCAAGCTGTAGTCGCCGGCTTCAATGCTCCCGCTGGCGAGATAGGTCGCGCCCAGACTGGTGGGAAGACTCGACAAACTGGGTGGTGTCCCGTTGCAGGTGGAAGTCTGGTACTTCCAGTAGACCTCGACTGTGCTGGCCGCGGCCGCGCTCGAAATGCAATGGCCGGCAGTCAGGAAATAGGGTTTGGAGTCGTTGTTGGTATTGTTCACCAGCGACCCGCTGCAAGCGTAGGTGGCTCCGCCGGACTCAAAAATGTACATGCCCACGGACCCCGCCGCGGAAACCCAACTTGCGTAACAACTCACGTCTAGTTCACAGGCGCCCGCGGACATCAGTTGCTCGACGGCGTTGAGATGCGAAATGCCGGCTATGCTGAACGGCGGGATACCGCCGGGCCTATCGGCTTCGTATTCGATCACGACCGTATCCGAAAAAATCGTGTTGCTCCAGAGCGAGCCGCTCCCGTCGATGCCCGCTCCCGCATACGGCCCGGCCAACTGCGAACGATCGGCGGCGTAAATCCAGACTTTTCCGCGGTCCAGGTGGAAGTTCGAGAACTGGATGCGAATCCCCTGGGCGCCATCCGAGCGCAACGCCAGGCGCCACACCGCTTGGCCCGATGCGAGCGTGTCCCACGCCCCTTCGCCTTCCCATGCGTATTGCGGGCGGCGCTCCACTCCGATCATCGGAAGACGCGGGTCGCGCCCGGTCACATCGGCTTCGTCCTGGCGCAGTTGACCCAAATCGAGCGGCTGAGGCGCGGCCAGAGACGCTTCCCAACTGAGGGGACACGCGATTTCACCGGACACCTCCATCACCCGAGGGCGCACCAGAGGACCGAGCTGATTCGTCTGAGCATGCAATGCCAGCGGCAGAAAAGACAGTACGGCGACGACCCGGCCTGGGAACGTTCGGCAAGAATTGGTCATACGTTAAAACTCATCGGATCGCCGCGTTTTGGCACAGACTGAGCCGCGCTTGGCATTATGCTGAATTTTAGGACTGATTATCTGTAATTACCGGTTAGCGAAGCGCCTTGCCGAAGGTGAGTACTCCAGGCCGGTAATCGGTACAATCAGTACCTGACAAATCAGGCGTATCCGGAATCCACTCGGGACACGGTTTACGCCCAACCTACGTTATACGGCGAGCTTCACCGCCAGCGGATGGCCACGCCTCCTCGCGCCCCGGAGGATTGGCGGTCACGCGAACCCTGGGCCGGCTGGCTGTGCCGGTCTTCCAACTGGACGCGCATCGCGCCGCGGCGTCGACGAACGCGGCATTCTTGCCGCCGACGATGCCGCCCGAACCGCTGCGCAAAACCCCGGCTTCACTGAGACCGGAATCTGAACCAGCCGGCCGGCGACTCCCTTTCCGCATCGATCCCAACCCGGGTTCCCGAATTTCCAGAGCCCGCGGCGCCAGCCCGCATGGGCGCTAAAATAGCGAAAGGTCCTTATGCTGGATATGCTCAAACAGGCCCGCGCGGCGTTTTCGCTCCTCAATCCGCAGGAGGTGCTGCACCGCGCGCGGATACCGGTGCGGATTGGCCTGGTGGCGGCCGACCCGCTAGGCTATGCGCAGTTGGAGGATTTCCTGGGGTACCGGCCGGGCGATTCGAGCGTGTTTCGCGCTTCCGATCCGGTGATTCCCGGCGACGTGGAAGTGGTCCTGTGCGCACCCGGCATCGACGCTCCCCGCGGCGCTTTCGGACTTCACCCCGACCCCACCGCCACCGTAGTCGAGATTCTCAGCCAGCGCGAAGAGTTCGAGCTGGCTTTGGCGCGCCAGTTCCCGGTGTTCCGTAAAGCCGTGGTGGACGGAATCGTGCACGCCGTGGCCAAGGAAAACGCGCTGTTTGCGATTACCACCGCGCTGCCCGATATTTTGCCCAGCCTGATCGAGTTGCCCTGGTCGGTGGGAGAGTGGGCTTCAGATACGGCGTTTCTGACCGTCAACCAGGTACGCATGGCGTTTCTAATCGCCGCCGCCAGCGGCCGCGAGGTCGGCTTCCAGCATCAGAAAGCCGAAATCCTGTCGATTGCCGCCGGCGCGTTCGGCTGGCGGACCATCGCCCGCGAGTTGGCCGGCAAGATCCCATTTGGCGGGGGATTGATCCCCAAGGGAGCGATCGCCTATGCCGGCACGTACGCGGTCGGCAAGGGTCTGGAAAAACTCTACAGTGGCGGCCGCGGGTTGACGCGGGGCCAGTTCCGCGAACTGTACCACAGTGCTCTCGAGCGGGGCCGTCATGTGGCCGGCAAACTGCTCGGCGGCGCCCGCCGGCCTGAAACATTGCCGTAAACCGGCGGCTCGGGCGGCGCGTCGTACAATGGGAGATCCCTGGGGGAGATTTATGCGCCTGCTACATCTGGTGATGGGCTTGGCCCTGGCGACCACCGCTTTCGCCGACGTCATCACTCTCAAGAACGGCCGCGTCATCAACGGCACCTATCTGGGCGGTTCGCCTCGTCAGGTCAAGGTCGAAGTGGCCGACCAGATCATGACACTGGAAGTGTCGGACATCGCCCGCATCGAGTTCAGCGGCATCGGCAACACGTCGAGCGCGCCGGTTTCTGACGGCAACCAGCCCACTTTGCGGAGGGCCCAGCCTCAGTCCTATCCTCAGTCCTATCCGAGCGATAGCGGTCAGCCGACCCTGCGCCGCGCGGAAACGGCGTCGTCTTCTTCCACTTCTTCCGCTTCCTCCTCGCCCGGTTCCGACGATCCCGACCGTCCCACGCTCAAGCGCAATACCACCATCCTGCACCCGGACGACGATAATTCCGTCTCGTCGCCCTCCAACGGTCCGGCGCCGCCGCGGGCTCCGGTGGAGCTTCCCGCCGGCACCAGCATCTCGGTGCGCATGATCGACGCGGTGGATTCGAGCCAGGCTACCGTCGGACAGACCTTTCACGCCAGCATCTCCGATGCGCTCACGTATAACGGTATGACGCTGGTTCCCCGCGGCGCCGATGCGGTCGTCAAACTGGTGGATGCGCACGATTCCGGCAAGCTGACCGGGCACGCCGACGTCACCCTCTCGCTGTGGTCCGTGAAGGTCGATGGCAAAATGGTGGACGTCAACACGCAGACGATCTCCAAACAGAGCGATTCGTCGAAGGGTACCAAGACGGGAACCATGGCCGGTGGCGGGGCCGTGGCCGGCGCCATCATCGGAGCCATCGCCGGTGGCGGCAAGGGCGCCGCGATCGGCGCCGGCTCGGGAGCCGCCGCCGGCACCGGCGTGGCAGCGGTCACCAAAGGGCCGGCGGTGAAAGTACCCTCGGAAACCGTGCTGACTTTCTCCCTGGAGAACGCCGTCACGATTTAGTACACCGTCCCGATAGTCCCTTGTGGTATTGCTTCCAGCCATTCGGGTTCAACTCCAAACTGGGCGCACGCCGCCATAACCCGCCAAGTAAGGTCTTGCGGTAGATTCTACCCCTTCAGGTCCACCGTTGCTCCGCCGCGCGGTATAGTATGTGACGGAAATCATCGGATACGGGAGGTTGACGATGAAGGCTCGCAGACTGTTGCTGGGGTCCGCGCTCGCGGTCCTTCTGTTGGCTCCGGCCTTGGCCGACGTTACAGGCAAATGGACCGCCGCGATTGATACCCAGATCGGCGTACAAAACTACACGTACGACTTCAAGGTGGATGGCGAAAAGCTCACCGGCCAGGCAAAGTCGCAATTCGGCGATACTGCGATCTCCGAAGGCATGGTAAAGGGCAACGAAGTGTCCTTTGTCGAGAACGTGGACTTCCAAGGCCAGCCGCTGCGCATCGCATATACCGGCAAGGTCTCCGGCGACGAGATCAAGTTCACGCGCCAGGTGGGCGACGTGGCGACCGAAGAGTTCGTGGCAAAGCGGGCCAAGTAAAGATCAGAACAGTCGGGTAAGCTCATCCCGGCGGCGCTTCGGGGCCGGCGCTCGCGCCCCAGCCTCGGCTCTACCGACATTTTTCCACCCGGTTCTGAGATCATGTTTATGATGTCCGATCCACAAACTCTCTGGCAACTCATCGAGGTGGCGCCCGGGGAATCCACGGCAATCGTTCTCCCGGAAGCCGGCATTCGTGTCACCTACAATTCTTTGCGGGAACACGTAACGGCCGTGGCGGATGCGCTGGCGGCGCTAGGCATGGCGCGAGGGGACCGCATCGCGACCTATCTTCCCAACGGTTTGCCGGCCATCGTCGGCTTTCTGGCCGCCTCGGTGGCGGGAACGGCCGCGCCGCTCAATCCGGGCTATCGTGAGGATGAGGTCGCCTTCTATCTGGAAGACACCGGAGCCAAGGTTCTGCTTTGCCCGCCCGGCGGAGCCGAGGGCGCGCGCCAAGCGGCTGCAGCTCGCGGCGTGCCGGTGTATTCGCTGGAGATGGATTCCGCCGGAGTGGTTCGCATTGCCGGCGCCCCGAATGGAAAAGCAGCTTCCGCCCCTTCCCGCGACGACGTAGCCCTGGTTCTTCACACCAGCGGCAGCACCGGGCGCCCCAAGCGCGTGCCCATCCTGCATCGCAATATGACCGCCTCCACGCACAACATCGTGGCGCATTACCAGCTTTCGCCGGCCGACGTTTCCCTATGCGTCATGCCGCTGTTCCACGTGCATGGGCTGGTGGCTTCCACTCTGTCCACGCTGCTCTCGGGCGGCACCGTGGTGGTGCCTGGCAAGTTCAATCCCCTCTCGTTCTGGCGCACCGTGCGCGACACCGGCGCGACCTGGTACTCCGCGGTTCCCACCATCCACAACCTGTTGCTGGCGCGAGCCGGAGCCGAGCGGCCGGCGGGCGCCGAGGGCCTCCGCTTCATCCGCTCCTGCAGCGCTTCCCTGCCCCCGGAAATGATGGAGCGGATGGAGCGCGTCTTCGGCGTGCCGGTGCTCGAAGCCTATGGCATGACCGAGGCTTCCCACCAGATGGCGTCGAACCCGGTGCCGCCCGGCGAGCGTAAACCGGGCTCGGTCGGCCCCGGCACCGGGCTCCGGATCAGCATCATGGACGAGGCCGGCGCGCATTTGGCAACCGGCCAGCGCGGCGAAGTGGTAATCCAAGGCCCTAGCGTGGTGTCCGGCTACGAGAACAACCCGGAGGCCAATGCCAAGTCCTACATCAACGGCTGGTTCCGCACCGGCGATCAGGGCTTCCTCGACGGCGATGGCTACCTGACACTCACCGGCCGCATCAAGGAGCTGATCGTTCGCGGCGGCGAGAAAATCGGTCCTCGCGAGATCGACGAAGTTCTGCTCAGCCATCCGGCGGTGGCCGAGGCAGCGGCCTTCGGCGTGCCTCACCCGACCTGGGGCGAAGAAGTCGCCGCGGCCGTGGTGCTCAAGGAACCCGCCGACGAAGCTGCCATCCTGGCTTACTGCAAAGACCGGCTGGCGGATTACAAGCGTCCCAAGAAACTCTACATCGTCACCGCCATTCCCCGCACCTCTACCGGCAAAATCCAACGCGGCGCGGTTGCCAAGGCGCTGACGGGGGCATAACCATGCGGTTTCTGATCGCCGGTGCGGGCGCCATCGGCGGCTACATGGGGGCCTGCCTGGCACGCGCCGGGCAGGACGTCACTCTCTTCGCCCGCGGCCCGCACCTGAGGGCAATCGAGGAACGGGGCTTGGCCGTCATCAGCGCCGAAGGCGATTTCCACGTGCGCCCGAAGGTCACGGGCGACCTGACTCAAGCCGGCCCCGCGGACGTAATCGTTCTGGGTGTCAAAGCGCATTCCCTGACCCAGCTCGCGCCGCGCCTCGAACCTCTCATCGGCCAGGACACCACCGTGGTGAGCACGCAAAATGGCGTCCCCTGGTGGTACTTCCAGGTGGGCGACAGCCGGCTTCCGGGGCTTCGCCTGGAGCGCGTCGATCCCGGCGGCATCGTCGGCGCCGCCATCGACCCGGCACGGGTGGTCGGCTCCATCGTCTATTTCGGCGCCCAGATCGTGGAACCCGGCGTCATCCGCCACGACGAAGGCAACCGCATCTCGCTGGGCGAGCCGGACGGCAGCCGCTCGCCCCGCTGCCGGGCCATCGCCGAGGCGCTCATCCAGGCCGGACTGCGCTGTCCGGTGACCACCCGCATCCGCCACGAAATCTGGGTGAAGCTGCTGGGCAACGTGGCGTTCAACCCCATCAGCGCTCTGACGCGCGCCACTCTGGCCGGCATGGCCCGCGACGCCGGCGTGCGCGACATCGTGCGGTGTATCATGACCGAAGTCGAGGCGGTCGCGAGGAGCTTGGGAGTGGAGATTCCGATCACGATCGAGCAGCGGATAGCGGGGGCCGAAAAAGTGGGCGAGCACAAAACCTCCATGCTCCAGGATCTGGAGGCGGGCCGTCCACTGGAGCTCGAAGCCGTGGTGGGCGCGGTCATCGAATTGGGTGAACGGCTGGGCGTCCCTATGCCGCATACGCGCACGGTGTACGCCTGCGCCAGGCTTCTGGAGGCGGCAGGCGAGTCGGGGAGGGCGACCGCATGAACCGTTGGGTCCGCCTCGGCGCGGCCATGATCGTGATGATTCTGATCGGGAACCTGCAATATAGCTGGACTCTGTTTGTCAAACCGATCGTTGCCGCCACTGGATGGACGCTCGCCGAAGTGCAGTGGGGCTTCACTTTCTTCATCGCCTTGGGCACCTGGGCGATGCCGCTTTCCGGCTGGCTGATCGACCGCATGGGACCGCGCGTCTTCATCGGCATCGCCGGCCTGCTGTGCGGCGCCGGTTGGGCCGCCATGGGTTTCGCCCACAGTCTCACCGCGTTCTACGCGCTCTATTCCATGGCCGGCTTCGGCGTGGCCTTCGCCTACTGCGGCTGCCTGGCTATCGCCTTGAAATGGTTCCCCGACAAACGGGGCCTGGCGGTGGGGCTGATCGTGGCGGGCTACGGTTCCGGCGCGGCGCTCTTCAATCCGGTCTTCGCCCATCTCATCCGCACCGCGGGTTACCGGACCACGCTTCTCCACACCGGCGTAGCGCAAGGCCTCTTGATTCTGATGGCGTGCGTCTGCCTGCGGAATCCGCCGCAGGGAGCGGTATTGGCGGCGGCGCCCGCCAGGCCGCGTGTGCGGCGGCACTCGGAGGAATTCACCGGCTGGGAGATGCTCCGCACGCCGCAGTTTTACGTCTTGTACTCGATGATGCTGATGATGGGCATTGGCGGCCTGATGGCCACCGCGCAGGTGGCCCCGGTAGCCGCCAGCTACGGCGTGGGCGCCACCGGACTGGTGATTGCCCTCTCGCTGAATCCTCTGGCCAACGGCGGAGGCCGCGTCTTCTGGGGATGGGTTTCCGACCACATGGGCCGTGAGCGCACCATGTTCGGCGCGTTCCTGCTGCAGGCCATTTTTCTGATGAGCGTGGCCACCGTGGGACGCTGGGGCGCGCGCTGGTTCGTGCCGGCGGTAGCGCTGGTCTTCTTTACCTGGGGCGAGCTGTACGTGCTGTTTCCCGCCGTGCTGGCCGACATGTTCGGCGCGCGCCATGCCGCCGCCAACTACAGCATTCTCTACAGCACCAAGGGAGTGGCGTCCGTTCTGGCCGGCGGCCTGGCAGCCGGCCTCTTCGAAAGGACCGGCACCTGGGACTACGCCTTTTACGCCAGCGCCGCGCTGGCTCTCGGTTCCGCGTTGGCCGCCATCGGCCTGCTAAAGATGCCCGCGCCCAGGAAGCCCCGCGCCGCGGTTGAGCCCGCCGCGAGCCCGACGAGCGCCGCGTCCGCTTCCGGGTGAGGCCTGAGGCGGCTAGCCGGGCGATGGGCACTTCCTGGCCTTCATCCATCCATCGGTGAAGCTGGCCGGCAAGCGGGATCGGGCGCACCCCTGCGGCAAGAGTGCAGTCAAGCCGTGACGGCGTTTTCGAGCGAGAAGGTCAGCACGGTTTCCGAGGGCACTATCACCGCCGGCCCTATGGTGACCGCCAACACGCCAGTGCCCACGGCGGCTGCCGAGCCGGCGCCGGATGAGCTGACGGCTCTCGTTACGTCATGTGCGGCAAGCCACTCCCTCTTCCAGGGTAATCGCTTTCCTTGCCATAACGCCGGCGGCCGCCTGGTGGCCCGTGCCACACCCCGCGCCCGCGGCGGCCTCCAGCGCGGCCAGGATGGTTTGCTGGTTCCGCGCGACAAAGGCATTCCGCGTGTTCAAAAGCTGCTCACTGAAGCCCTTGCTATCCGCCTGAACTCTTGCAGAAGAAGGAGTTCGACCCTGGCCTCCCTCGAAGGCCTGGGAGACTTCCCCGACCAGATTGAGGAGGTAGTCGTTGCAGCGCTGCGTAATGGAACGGAGAGAATGCTCGTATTCCCGCAGCCCGGCCATTGGCGAGTATAGCCTCCGAAGCACCCAATACTCGTGCCAGGCGAAGTTGAGCTGGCTCGACAAAGCATCCGAGCCGTTCATCCAGTGGGCTACCAGGTTGTTCAGGGTCTCAAAATATGAATTAAGCCGCGGGTCCAGAAAATTATAGTCGGGGTTATGAACGCTGCCGCGCAACCGGCCTTCCATGGCTAACTGATGTTCGATTGGCGTCGCAGCGTAGGGCAGCATGCGGCAAAACACAGCCGGCACACCGCCGTCCGCGGTGATCTGCCTCAGGTAAGCCGTGTTCTCCCTCACGGAATCGAAGGTGCTCGAAGGATCGAAGAGCATGAAACCATAGGTAAAGCATAGGTCCAAGTCCTTGAGAATGCGGACGGCTTGAAGGCTGTCGTCGAGCCTCAGTTGCTTGTTCAGCGCACGCAAACCGGTCTCATTGCCCGACTCGATGCCCAAGTAAACCACATAAAGGCCGGCATCGCGCAGACGGGCGAACAACTCCGGCTCCACCTCGTCGGAACGGCAACTGATCTTCCAGATCACTTTCCCGTAAAGCCCTTGTTCCCGGAGCGAATCAATAAACCGCGCTATCCAGCGTCGCCCGAACGGGCCCCAAACCGGAAAGTCGTCATCCTGGAACAAAAAGATGGACACTCCGTTCTCTTCGTACAGCGCCTTCATCTCCTGTACGACTTTCGCCGGGTTTCGGGTGCGGACCTTTTTCCCGGGCACCTGGCCATAAAACTGGCGGATGGAGCAGAACGAGCAATCGCGGCAACAACCCCGGCTCGCGAGAATCGGACTGGCCCTCCTCCCGAGTACCGTCAAGGCCGACTCCAACGGGCGTGCCGGGAAAGGAAGCTCGTCCAGGTCGGCGAGCAGCGGTCGTGGCCCGTTGGCGATGCACCGATCGCCGTCGCGATAGGCAATCCCCGTCACGTCATGCCAATCCCGGCCCTCCGCCAAACGCTGCATTAACTCCGCTGAGGTGATCTCGCCTTCGAACCGAACGACGCTGTCGAGTTCCGGTACATCCCGCAATACGTGCTCATACCGAAGGCTGGGGTAGTGTCCGCCGGCACAGAAGTGACACGCGATGCCGTTGTCCCTGAGGTAGGCTGCCAGAGCGCGAAACCGCGGCACATAGTATTGGAAGATCAACGAAAACCCAACCAGCACCGGATTTGCGGATCGGATCGTGTCCAAGATTGACTCGCGTCTCTCGCGGAAGTCCAAAATGCGAACTGCGAAGCCGCGCCGCGTGAGCATCGCGGCCACGTACCCTACGCCAAGATTTCCCTGCTCCTGAAACCCAATGAGGATCACGTTCGGAAGGGTCATAACTAACCTCCTTGACCGGCATTTTTGGCCCCGCGCAGGGCATGCGTCAAAATGAAACCACTCGGTTAGGGGCGCGTGAGAAGATTAGGCCGGTCAAGGGACTTCTCAACCGGCCAATCGACTCATTCGAAATCGCTTACGCTCGATCCCTCATTTTGGTCGCCATTGGCCGGTTAAGACCCCCGAAACAACCGGCCGTCGAACCAAGAGGCTATTAGGCGCCCTGCGTACCCTTGATGATCGCCAGCGCCTGCGCATTGGCTGTCAACTGGGCTTGCAGGACGCTTTGATTGAACTGCAACCCCACCACAGCCAGGCTGACCAGTTGAGTTTTGTCCAGTTGGTCAACCAGCCAAGGTGCGATTGGGTCGCCATTCGGCCAAGGCCTGAACGGTAAGAGTTGTTCCGCGATATCTCGCATAGTGATCTCTCCTTTTTGGCTTGCCTGCAGGATTTCCGTTTTGCACATCCTGTGGTGATATTCTGCACTGGTCTGTCGCGAGAATCAAGAACAAAACGTCCTTAAAATCTGAAACCCTTAGCTCTTGTCGATATTCTCAACAGCTTCGATCTCCCAAGAGCGCCATTCCCCGGGATAGCCTGGACTGCGTGATTTTTCCGACAGCCCCTGGTAACTGCCGCAGAGCACTAAACAAAATGGCGCAGTTGAGGCTGCCCCAGGTGCCGAATGAGACCGCTAGACGCGGACCTTGTCGAAGTCCCAGCCGTTTAGTTGGCACATGACGCGCACGTGGCTCTCCCAGGTGGGCTCGTCTTTCGGGCGCCCTCCCGGGAAGCAGTCCACGCTCAGATAAACAAGCCGTTGCGTGCCGCTTGACCGAATACGGTGAAGCGTGTGCGGAGGGATGCGCACCAGGTCTCCCTTCTTGACCCGAAAGCGCTGCGAGGCGCCGGCGCCGATATACAGCGTGCCGGCGCCGCGCATTACATAGAAGACCTGCTCGGTGTCGTCGTGAACGTGAAGCGGCGGAGCCTCTTTCGGTTCCAGCACAACCATGAAGGCCTCGGCGGCCTCCGCCTGGGATCGATCCATGACCAGACGATTGGTGTGGGTGGGGAACCGGTACCGAATCGTTTTCTTTTTCCTGGTGCTGAAGACGTACTGCACAGGAGACGTTGGAACTGGAACGGCCTTAGAATGCGATGTCCTTTTCATGCCTTTTCATTCTCCATGTCTATGATGGCAAAATTCTTTTTCCGATCGAGGAAGACCGGGCGGATTGCTCCCCCGGGTGTGGCGGGCACTCATTTGCGCCGCCCTAAGGCGTACTGAAAATTCATTCGGGCCGCCACAACCACCGCCGCGCATCCTCCGATCATCTTGATCTCGTAGAGCCAGGATGCGCCCTCCGGCGGGATGAAGGCCGCCACCAGTGCCAGCGCCGTGACGCTCAGCCCGCACCCCGCGCTCACGCGCCAGCCGCACTTCCAGCCGGCGGCGAAGATGTACACGAAGGGGAACAGAGTGGTGACGGTAGTGAGGTCAACCAGGAGCTGATAGCCGCCGCGCAGGCTCTCTCCCACCGTCAACATCAGAATGGCTACGCTGCTGAAGGCGGCTTCCGACAGAAGGGCGAGGTACGGCGTGCCCCACCGCGGATGCAGGCGCGCAAATGCCGGCGGCAGGTATCGATCGATCCCGATGACAAACGGGAGACGGGCGCAGCCGCTCAGCCAGGAACCGAACGCGCCGGCGGAAGCGGCCAGAATGAGAAGCGCGATCAGCAGGGGGAAGCCACGCCACCCCAGCCGTGTCCCCGCTGCCTGGGCCGCTTGCATCACGCCCGAGATAATGTCCACCCGGCCCGAAGACATCAGCGCCAGCACCGCCAGTGTCCCGCCCACGTAAAAGGCGCAGACCGCCGCACCCGAAATCCAGGCGGCGCGCGGAATGGTTCGCGACGGGTCGCGGATCTCTCCCGCCATGATGGCTCCCAGTTCCAGGCCGGTGAATCCCAGGGCGATCTGCGACCAGAAGTTCAGCTTTTCCCAGTCCATCCGTGGCACGAAATTGTGGAGGGGTGTTGCCGAGCCCCCATGCCGCCAGGCGAACCAGCCCGCCGCCATGAGCAGCGCGCCTACCAGGACGGTGGCTATCCCGCCCATATCGCTGGTCCATTTGCCCAGCTCCGCGCCCAGCAGGTTGAGGATTGCCACCGACCACAGAATGCCCAGAGCCAGCCCGATCATGAGCGCTTTATCCTGCGAGAAGCCGAACGCCACCGCCGCTATGGACAACCCGTACAGCAGCGCGGAGGGCAGAAAAAACAGATTGCTCACGAAATAGCACGCGCCGCACAAGAACCCGTGCCACGCTCCGAAAGCCTCCCTGGTCCACACATACAGGCCGCCTTCCTCCGGATATCGCTTGGAAAGTCCCGCCACTACCAGGGCCGAGGGAATGAAAAACAGCAATCCCGCCGAGACCCACAGCGTGATCGAGCCCGGACCGGTGCGCGCCGCCACTGCCAGCCAGCGGACGCCGACCACCGCCGTGATGTTGAGCAAAACCAGATCTGGTAACCGCAGGGCGCGGCGCAGATGTTCCGTGCTTTTAGGATGGGTCACGAGAAGTTATCCAGGCAGTGTGTCGCAGACAGAATGGTCGATTCTACCAATAGAGCCAAACACGAGGGAAGTCCGAAATCGCGTGGCTAGCGCAGGCGCTCACTTAGCCCCAACGTGGCGCACGCACTTTTGCGTGCCGCGTCGAGACTCGTCTCGACGCCCGCTGTTTCTCGCCGACGCCGCGCGATATCTCCGGTCCGAGCACAAGCGTCGGTAGAGTCGAGGATGGGCGCGAGAAACGGACGTTGAGCGCCCGCCCCGTTTCCCATCCCCGCTCATCAAACCGGACGTGCCCATTTCAGGCATCCGGCTTTCCGACTGGCTTCATCGTAGACTCA
>JBKQIF010000090.1:0-33692 GCA_052148435.1 Bryobacteraceae bacterium | reverse complement strand
TATCACCACTTCCGCCTCGTCAGCTCCCTTTCCCCAACTCAAAATGTAGTGGAGACCTTTGGAGTGCCTTTGTTGAAAACAAAAGATATTCCGGCTTCAGATCTGTCGAACTGCGAAGGTTCGGCTAGTCATACTGCTTGGCTCCTTTCTCTTCGGCCGCCCGTATCATGGCTTGGGCGATGGCCTCCACGTCGCCGGGGACGTGGGCGGGATCCGGGTCGAGCGGCGGTTCGAATAATGCGGTGATTCGCACCGTGCCGTCGCGGGCCAGGTGGAGGTGCAGGATGGCGCTGGGACGCGGGCGCGAGGCGCGCACGGGTTCGTAGTGGGGTTCGAGGTCAGGCATTGCCGCCTCCTTTCGCTTGGCCCGTCACGTAGCCCAATTCCGCCCGGTACGCTTCCAGGCGTTCGGTCGTGCGGCGCCAGGCGGCCGTGTGGACCCTCTCCTCGCGCTGGTAGCGCCGGAGCGTGGCCTCCAGGCGCAGGATCAGGGCGCGGATCTGGAATTCGGTGAGTTGGCTCATGCGGTGGCTCCTTTCGTTTTGCTCTTCGCGGGACGGTCCCAGCCGGGGCCGCGCTGTGGCACGCCGTGGGCGCGGCCCCAGTCTTTGGCCCATTCCAGGATCAAGCCGAGGGATTTTGGACCCCGCGCCGGCATACGGCCTTCCCGTGCGGCGGCTCCTACGCCGGGCATGGCACGGATTTTCCCTACGCAAAACAAGCGGAATTGCTGCGCCGCGCCCTCGGTTCGGCCGATGGCGTCGTAGATCTGGCGCATAGTGACGTGATCGCCCCGGTTCGTGCGGTCCACAGTCACCTCCCCAAAAGTGCTTCGCGGGAAACTGATTTGGATTCCCTCTATTCCGGACCAGAGCGTTTCGTACCCCTCTTCTTTCTCCAGTTGCCGGTTTTCGGGGTTTTCCGTGTTTTCGTTTTCGGAACCGCTCGAATCGGCCTTCTCGCTTGCGTAATGGGCATTCGGCTCTCGACCATCAACAGCAGGGTGAGGCTCCGGGTGCGACTGGGGAGCATCCAGAGATTCCGCCCGCTCCAAGTTCTGTCTTTCTGGCCTTGTCTGAGGCAATAAGGTAGCGCCCGTTTGCACGTCCACGTTTTCGTGATTGTGCATATCGAATTCAGCGGTTTGCACAGATGCCGAAACCGTTTGCACATATGACCTCACCGTGGGGATCACGTCGGCGAGCCGGGAGCGCCGCGCCTGGATCTGTGCCGGCGTGCCGCGTGGCTTCGGCCCTTGACGCTCCTTGTGGGGTACGCCGAGTTGCGCCCATTCCCGAAATCGGATATCCTCTACATGGGTGCTCCACGCTTCCCTTACCGCCGCCGTCATCTCCGCAATGGCGTCATCCTGCACCTGCAAATCGCGGAGGCGCTCTGACACCACTTTTCGCCTGACCTCTTCCGGTAAGTTGTTTAGCCACAACAAAACCTTAGGAGGCAGGTCATATGTACAAACCGATTTGTTCCCCTTTTGTTCGCCCTGCTTATTGTGAACTTCGGGAACTCGGGCATTGAGGTACAGCCGCCGTTCCCCTTCCAGTTTTGAGCCTTTGCGCCAGAGTCCTCTCTCCTCACCCATGCGCCAATAGTTTGTGAGGTTGTTTAGCTCCACCCCGAGGTCTTTGGCCATGTGGACCAGCCCCAGTTCATCCTTATCGCTGGAAACTGCATAGGGCGAGTCGTGTCCCCAATTGATGGTGTGGTCGCACATCCATGACCAGATCCGGTGGAGCACTGGCTCACGGGGCGAAGCCTGCCACTTATGCTGGTCTGGAGGCATCGGGGTGAAGCCTCTTCCGCCCATGGCTTCCATGAGCTTCTCGTTGGCGCTCTTCTCTCGCTTGGTCGTCATCGGTACACCTCCAGGTGGACTGCATTGCAGAGGTGGGACGCTCGCGCGCACCTCCGGCTGAAAAAAAGTACTGCTTAGCGCTTGGGATGGGAGGCTATCTGTGGCAAACTGAAGGTGTCACAGCAACACCGTCCGGCGCTGATGAATCAGCTCGAAACTGCCTAACTTTTCCAGGGCGAGGCAGTCCGAGAAATACAATCAAACCGGCGGTGGCCGTCCTGCTGATTGGAGTGCCATGCGGCGTTGTCCCACGGTGGGATAATGGCCGCATGGCACTCTCCAGCGGAAAATTGCGCCGCATGAAGGCACTGGCGAACGAACATGGAGTGATCGCGGCCGCCGCTATGGATCAGCGCGGCAGTCTGCAGAAATCGCTAGCCGCGGCCCGGCATGTGGCTACCCAGGAAATCACGCCGCAGCAGATGAGCGAATTCAAAGTCGCCATCAGCAAGGTCCTGACGCCGCACGCCAGCGCGATTCTGCTCGATCCCGAATTCGGATTGGAGGCGGCCGCCGCGCGCAGCAAGAACGCGGGCCTGCTGCTGGCGTACGAGCTGAGCGGCTACGACAACACCCGCCCCGGCCGCTTGCCGGATCTGCTGCCGCGGGTTTCGGTGAAGCGCATCGTGGATTGGGGCGCCGACGCGGTCAAGATTCTGATTTACTACAACCCTGCAGAGGACAAAGCGGTGAACGATATCAAGCACGCGTTCATCGAGCGGATCGGCGCCGAATGCGAGGCCCACGAAATCCCCTTCTTCCTCGAATTTGTGGGCTACGATCCGGCCGGTGGCGACGAGAGGGGACCGGAGTTCGCGCGCCTGAAGCCGGCGATCGTCAAGCATAGTATGGCCGAGTTTTCGAAGCCCGAGTACCGCGTGGACGTGCTCAAGGTGGAGGCGCCGGTCAACGCCGAGTACGTGGAAGGGTCCAGCGTCTTCAAGGGGCAGAAGGTTTACAGCCGGCAGGAAGCTCTGGCGCATTACCGCGAGGCCGCCGCGGCTGCGGCCCGGCCCTTCATCTACCTCAGTGCGGGTGTGGCCAACGCCGTGTTCACCGAAGCGCTCGAAATGGCGGCGGAGGCCGGCACCGATTATTCGGGCGTGCTATGCGGCCGCGCCACCTGGAAAGACGGCATCCCGGTTTACGCCCGCCAAGGGGTGAAGGCGCTGGAAGACTGGCTGGAAAAAGACGGCGTGAAAAACATCCAAGCCGTCAACCTCGCCATCCGCACAGCCACGCCCTGGTACACCAAGCTGGGGATTGCGGCTCCGACGTAGGCGGTGGAGGAAGTTGCAGGCCAAAGGCCTACTCCACGTGGAGCAGGCCTTTGGCCTGCATTTTGTTCTACTGCACCGTCACGTTCACCGGTGGGCTGGCCACCCCTCCAACCGTAACCACGACCGGTTGCGGGCCGGAGGCTAACGACGCCGGCACGTAGAAATTCACCTGTGCGGTGCCAACGGTCAAAGGCGCCAACCCTTCAAACTGGACGATCGCCGGGATACCGCCGACGGTGACCGAAAGCGGCAATACCGGCGTGACGGTGGTATTCGTAGACTCCAGATAAGCGGTCGAGAGCGCCGGAGTGACATCGCCGGCGCCGTTCAGATACAGGGTTGCGAGGCCGCCAGCCTGGACCGCCGGGTTGTTCGCCAGATTTCCGTTTCCATCGGTGTAGATGGCCGGCGCCGAGGGCGTCACCTGGAACTGGAAGGCGGCCACCTGCCCGTTATTGACGATGCCCAGCATGGCCGGTCCGGACCCCACTTCGTAGGGGATCTGGAGATTGATCTGGCTGGGCGAGACGTAGAGCAACGGCGCGGCCTGGCCATTCACCGTGACGGCGACCCCGCCAGCGGAAAATGGCAGTGGATTGCCGGAGAGTGTCTGCGTCGTCGATGCCAGGTTATTGCCGAAGACCGACAACAGCATGCCCGGCGCAGCGGTGGTCCGCCCGGAAGCGGGGTCGGCTACAGCCGTGATCGAGGTCCCGGAACCGCCGCCCAACACGAACATGACCGGCACATTGACGAATTGCGGTACGGCATTGGGAGATTGAATCACGATCATGGCGCGGTACACGCCAGGCTCGAAGCCGAAACCCGAGGCGGTCAAAGCGATTTGCCCGGGGCCGGTGCCGGAAAGCTGCGAAACGCTCAGCCATCCCGCCGTGGGATTGGCGGGGTGGACCGCGGCGGTCCAGGTCTGGGTACTGTCGCCGATGCCCACCGCGAGCGTTGCCTGCACGGTCTGGCTGAGGCTGGAGGCGGCGAGGGTAATGGCGGTGGGCGAGGGGACGATGCTGGTTGGCTTGGCTGGAGCGGCAGCCAGATTCACTTGCACCTGCTGGGAGAGACCGTCGTCACGGATGGCGTAGACGTACTCGGTCGCCGGAGGCGCGATCCCGCTCTGGCAAAGCGTGCCTTGGAGCGATGCCCAGGCTTGGAGGCGGGTGGTGCCGAAGATGGGTGCGATCTGGCTGGACATGTCGACGGTTCCGGCGTAAAGATTGTCGATCAGGTTCCAGTAACCGCCGGTATTGTCGAGGCTCAGTTGCACGGCAAACGGGCAGGAGGCATTGGCCGGGTTCTGAGTTACCGTCAGCGGGGTTGCGGTGAACGAGTATTGGTCGTAAGCGGGGAGCGGAAAATAATTGACGGCGATTTGCCGCGACCAGGTTTGGCCGGCGGCATCCACGCCGGTAAAGACGAAGGTGTGGACGAGAGGCGGACTCTGATTGCGCAGTACGACGGTAGTGCTGAGCGAGCCGCCCGCCGGGATATCGGGCGAAGGGAAGTATTGCGACAGGCTTTGCGTCTGGCCGTCCATGGTGAAGCCGGTGACTAGCGCGGCCACGCCCGCCTCTTCGTACAGGGTTAGCGTGGCCGGCCAGCTCAAGCCCTGCGCGTCGGTATCGAGCGAAGGCCAAACCGTATTGGGCCCGGTGACCACCACCGCAGCCGCGCCGAAGGGCGTAGTGATCTGAATTTTCAAGAGCGCTCCGCCGGGGCTGAAACTGGCATCGCCGGAATACTGCGCCGCTACATAGTACGTGCCGGCCTGGTCGAACTGGTAAGCCGGGACGGCGAGGCTGGCAGTGCCGTTCGAGGAGAGCGCCGCCGTACCGAGACCCGGGCCTCCGAAGATGCTGAAACCTACGGTGCCGGTGGGCATGGCGATGGGGTAGAAGCCGCCCTCCTGCTCGGTCGCAGTCACGGTGGCCGTGAGTTGAATGGTCTGGTTCAGCGTGGCTCTAGTCGGGCTGGCGTTGAGCCTGACCGTGACGCCGCTGGCAGCCTGATTCCACAGGGTAAAAAGGTTATTGGCGTCGATCGATCCCAACCCGGTGGCCTGGTCGTATCCAGGCCCCGCGCTGTAGCCGAACGAGCCGGCGCCGCAATCCGGAGAGCCTTGGGCACAGGGCACGATGTTATTGCCGGAGACGATATCGTGGAATCCGGTGGGCGAGCTTTGAGCCAACCGGTAGAGCTGCGGATTGATGTTCCCCAAGCCGGGTGAGGATTGATAGCCCTGCTTGATCTGATACTGGTCCAGCAGCGCCACGATGCCGGCCATGCTCGGGGTGGCGCAAGATGTGCCGCCGACGCTGTAGAGCGAACCGTCATAATAGATCAGGTAGGCGTCGTGCACAGCCGCGCTGAGGGCGAGATCCGGCACGTCGCGAGCGCTGTCGTTCGGCACGCCAAGCCCGGTTTGCCAGGCTGGTTTGGAGTACAGGCGGCTGGCGCCTCCGCCCGTCGCCCCCAATCCCGCGCCGCTCGATTGGTTCCAGGCGGTCTCGGGGATATAAGACCGCGCCGAACCCAAACTGGTAGCCGCATTGGTGGCGCTCCAGTAAGTGCCGGTGCCTTCCACGAATTCGGACCCGCCCATGCCGGTCACTTCCGGCAGCACGGCGGGGAACTGGACGCTGCGGCCGAGGGTGGCGAAAGGTTCCGAGCCCTGAGCGTCGCAACCAGCGGACCCGCTATCGCCGGAAGCTGCCAGAATGGTGATGCCCTGGGCGTTGGCCTGCTGCCCCACCGGCTCCCAACCGGCGGGGGCGAAATCGACCTCGCAGCCGCTGTAGCTCGCGCTGACGATCGGCGCGATGGCTTCGTCGATGGCAAACGCCATGGCGTCGAAAGCGTCGGTTCCATAAACGTAATAAATGGTGGCTTTGGGAGCGATGGCGCCGGCCCATTCCAGGTCGAGATTGCCTTCGATCTGCGCGCCGGTATAGCCGGGGTCGGTGTCGTACAAGACCAATTTCGGGCTGTTGGCGGGCAGGCCGAAATGGGTACGGAAGGTCGTGAGGTCGCTGGTCGAAACATCCGATTCGCCCACTACGGCGATGCTCTGGCCGGTGCCGTCGAAGCCTGCCTGCGCGAGCGGCGTCAGATCGTAAATGGTGGAGAAATCGGCCGGCGCCAGATAGTGGTTGCCGGAGGTGGAGCTGGTATAAACGGGCTGTGCCTGGGTCACGGCCGGCTGCGGATGAAAATCGTTCAGGCCGAGGATGCCGCCCACAACGTCGGCCAGCGCTTCGGGCACGGTGGGGTCGATGGTATTGGCGAAATGCGTTTCTCCATTCACTTCGAAGATGTGCACGGGGGTATGGAGCGCGCGGGTTACCTGACCCGCCGTTCCGCTGAAGGCGATCCAGTTGCGCCCGCGCGCCTGGTGTCGAATCGAAAACCCGGCGGCCTGTAGCCACGCGGACACTTTGGCGGTGTCGCCCGCGCTCAAGCCGAACCGGTCGCCGAATTGTTCGGGAGTGAGCCATTCGCGATAGCGAGGCGAGGCGGGATTCTGCTGGTCCGCGAGTAGCTGCGCCAGGTCGGCCTGCTGCGCCAGCGAAGGCTTTACCATCAGCACCATGTACTTCATCGCCGTGCCGGGATCGGCCATGCCGCGGTCGTATTGGGACTGCACCAGGTGATGCACGTTGGAGCCAATAGTGCGAACCCGGCCCGCGTCGACAGGCTGGGTAATGCGATCCGGAGCGGCCGCCCAGGCGTGGATGGAGAAGCCAAGCAGCAAGCACGCTGCCACGGCTGGACAAAGCGCCTGGCCGATGACAAGCCGATGACGGCTGGACCGGAGAAAGTACCTCGAAGGAAGACGAAGCATGGCCGACCAGTCTATCACTTCTGTACGTTTAGTTACGTACTGCCTATCGTGGCGCGGACTCTTAGTCTGCAGCGCCGAGATTCGTCTCGGCGTTTCCGCGCGATTGAGCCGCACGATCCCTAGAATTGTTCTCTTGACATGTATTAGTACACTAGTACATTATGATTTTAGATGAGCAAGCCAACGGACGGAAAAAGCGGCTTCGCCTTTCGTCTGGATGCGCGCAGCGGCGTCCCGGTCTATCGCCAGTTGATCGACCAGGTGCTGGGCGGTATGGCGGCCGGCGCGCTGGCGGCCGGCCATCAGCTTCCCACTGTGCGCCAGGTGGCGGTGGACCTGTCCATCAATCCCAATACCGTGGCACGGGCCTACCGCGAACTGGAAATCCGGGGCGTGCTGGATACGCAGCAGGGCATGGGGACTTTCATCGGCCGGCAGAAGGTGCGGCGGGACGAGGTGGAGCGCCGCCGGCAGCTCCGTCAGATCGTGGGCGAGTTTGTGGCGCGCGCCGGCGCGGCCGGTTTCACGGTCGCCGAACTGTTGGAGCAGCTCAATGAGTTACACGATCGCTAAAGCGGTACTGCGGAGAATAGGAGACGATGCCATGAAGAAGGACCAGATCAAGGTTAGCCAGGTTGGAGTTGCGCTGTTCGTGGCCTGCCTGCTGGCAGGCGCAGGCGGTAAGGCTGTTTTCGACGCTCAATGGCCGCTGGTTGCCGGGGCCGTGGTGGGCGTGTATCTGCTCTTCGCCATTCGCGTGGCGGACCAATGGGAGAAGGTGGCCGTGCTGCGCCTGGGCCGCTACCGGGGACTGCGCGGCCCGGGCCTGTTCCACATGATTCCGGTGGTGGATTCGCTCAGCCGTTACGTGGACCAGCGCATCCGCGTGGCCAGCGCGACCGCCGAATCCACGCTCACCCGCGATACCGTGCCGGTCAACGTGGACGCCATCTTTTACTGGATGGTCTGGAACGCCGAAAAATCGATTCTCGAGGTGGAAGATTTCGTGGAAGCCATTCGTCTGGGCGCGCAGACCGCCCTGCGCGAATCGATCGGCCGCCACGAGCTGGCGCAAATGATCACCGAGCGCGAGCTGCTGGGCAAAGAGCTGCAGCGCATTCTGGACGAGAAGACCAATCCCTGGGGCATCACCGTGCAATCGGTGGAGATCCGCGACGTGCGCATTCCGCAGGCGCTCGAAGACGCCATGTCGCGCCAGGCGCAGGCGGAGCGCGAACGGCAGGCGCGCAACATCCTCGGCCAGGCCGAAACCGAAATCGCCGACAAGTTCGCGCAAGCGTCGCTGGTGTACCAGAACAACCCGGTGGCGCTGCACCTGCGCGCCATGAACATGCTGTACGAGGCCATCAAGGAGCGCGGCTCGATGGTGATCGTGCCGTCCTCGGCGGTGGAAACCATGGGCTTGGGCGGCAGCCTCGCCACGGCCTCGCTGGCCGGCGCCAAACCGCAGTGACCAGTACAACGACCGATACGAAAGAAGTATGCAGCTTTAACGTAGCGGGACAGGCTTCCCAGCCTGTCCAAACACAGGCTGAAGCCTGTGCCACCTGTTACCAGTAACCTATCGGCACATGGTGGCACAGGCTTCAGCTTTTTAAAAAATGCGCAAACTCCCTGACAGGCCAGGCGGCCTGTCCTACCATGAATAGCGGATGCGTCGGATCTTCCGGTTCCTGTCTTTGTATCTGATGGGCATTACGCTTTTCGCCGCGGCGCCCGATTTTCGTCAGGCCCTGCCCGGCTATCGTCACCAGTTCCCGCGCGATCACTTCAATCACCCTGAATCTCGCACCGAGTGGTGGTATTACACCGGCAACCGTCGCCGTCTCAACCGCGCGGGTCCGGGCCTGGCCGGGGCGGGCTTCGACGAGGGCCGCATCTGGAACGGCAATTGGGCCGCCCCGCAAAATCGGCGACACTTGTTCGGGGTAATGCTTTGAACGTCGCCGACCAGGTTGAGCTGCTGCTGGCGGCTTTGTTGCTGGCGCCGATCCTGCTGTGGAAGCCCTGGGTGCGGGCCTGGGGGCAGCGCCTGGCCGCGTCGCCGCGTCTGGCTTGCGCGCTCGTGGCCGTGCTGCCGGTGGCGCTGCGACTGCTGCTTCTGGCCCACCATCCGGCGCCGCACCCCATCATTTACGACGAGTTCAGCCACTTGCTCGAAGCCGACACGCTGCGCCACCTGCGGCTGGCCAATCCGGCGCATGCGCTGCCCGAATTTTTCGAAACGTTTTTTGTGCTGCAGGAACCCACCTATGCCTCCATCTATCCGCCGGGGCAGGGCCTGGTGCTGGCGATCGGCTGGACGATTTTTGGGTCTCCATGGGCGGGAGTTCTGTTGGCCGCGGCGGCTTTTTCGGCCGGTTGCTATTGGATGCTGCGCGGCTGGACTACGCCGGGTTGGGCGCTGGTGGGCGGCCTGCTGGCAGTGGTCGAATTCGGCCCGCTCAACCAATGGATGAACGATTACTGGGGCGGCATGTCCACGGCGGCGGCCGGCGCGGCGGTTTTCGGCGCCTTGCCGCGCCTGCGTGTCCGGACGCGGCAGCGGGACGTGGTTGTGCTGGGGCTAGGGCTGGCGCTCAGTCTCATCACCCGGCCGTACGAGTCCATCTTTCTGTTTCTGAGCGCGGCGGTATACCTGCTTCCGGCGGTGCGGCAGCGCGCCTCATGGAAGGCGGCGCCGGAACTGGCGATGATCCTGGTGGCTGCGGCCGCGCTGCTGCTGTTCCAGAACAAAGCGGTGACCGGAAGCTGGGCCACCATGCCCGAGATGCTCAGCCAGTATCAATACGGCGTGCCGGCCGCGTTCACCTGGCAGCCCCACGTCACGGCGCACCGCGCGCTCACGCCGGAACAGGCGCTGGACTACCGCATGCAGCGAGGCTTCCGCGGCGAGCGTGCGGAAACGCCCGCGCGGTACCTCGAACGGCTGGAATTCCGAGTCCGCTATTACCGCTTTTTCTTTCTGCCGCCTCTCGATCTGGCGCTGGCCGCATTTCTAGCGCGTCTCAAAGAACGGCGCTTTCTGTGGGTGGCGGGAACGCTGGTGCTGTTTGCCCTGGGCGTCAACTTTTTCCCCGCATTCCAATTGCACTATCTCGCTCCGGTCACGTGTCTGTTCGTGCTGGCGAGCGTGGTTGGTCTGGAAACCATAGCCCGGCGTTGGTCTTATCTGGCGCGCTGGATCGTATTCCTCTCGGTCGGCCAGTTTCTGTTCTGGTACGCCGTCCACGCCTTTTTCGACGGGTCGCCAGTGCGCCAGTACGAAACCTGGGACCTGGTTCCGCACGACGACCTGGACCGCCGCACCTTCGTCAGCCGCCAACTCGACCAAATCCCCGGCAAGCTGCTGGTATTCGTTCACTACTCGCCGCATCACATCTTTCAGGACGAGTGGGTCTACAACGCGGCCGACATCGACCATGCGCGCATCGTTTTCGCCCGCGACCTGGGAAGGGAAGACAACACCCAACTGCTGGCCTACTATCCTGACCGCCAGGTCTGGCTGCTCGGTCCCGACGATCGCCCGCCATCGCTGGTTCCCTACTCTAACTCCGAAGCCGTGCCGTAGCGGCCCAACTGAGCCAGCAGAAACTCCGTCGGAAAATGCATGAGCCGATCGCTAAGTACCCCCTTTCCGAAGTTCGGTAACGTATTCCTGTGACGTGGGGCAGTGCCGTGCGCTGCGGCGGACCCTCGGTCCGCCTCCGGCCAGGCGGCCTGAGAGGCCGCCGCGGGCCGAGGGCCTGCCCCACACTCAGCCAACCGGAATACGTCATCGCAATTGGAGCATGCTACGCGGTTACTACAAATACTCCACCGTGCCAGGAGAGTTTCGAGGCGTGTCGGGACAAAGCCAGCCTCTTTGCCCCCTATAATAAAAGCGATGGCGGGCGAAGCGGTTTGTCCCAAGTGCGGCGGCGCCGGTTGGATCGTGACGGAACGCGGCGGCGTATCGGGCGCCGAACGCTGCGCGTGCTGGTCGCAGGATAGAGCGGGAAAACTGGAAGACCGGGCGCAGATTCCACCCCTTTATCGCAGCGTTTCGTTCGATACCTTCGTTTTGCCCGGGCCGGACAATCCCATTGCGCGGCGCGAACTGCAAACCTCGCTGCTGGCGGCCTCCAATTTCGTACGGGAGTTTCCCAACGAATCGCGTCCCGGGTTGCTGTTTATCGGCGAGCCGGGCATCGGCAAGACGCACCTGGCGGTGGCGGTGCTGCGCAAGATCCTGGAGAAAGGTCACGAGGGCCTATTCTGCGATTACCAGGGGCTGCTGGACAAAATCCGCTCCGGATACGATCCCGGGTCGAATTCGGCGGACAAAGAGGCCTACCGCGTGGCACTGGATGCGGAAGTGCTGCTGCTGGACGATCTGGGGGCGCATCGCGTGACGGATTGGGTGGAGGATACCATCACGGCGATCATCACGCATCGCTGCAACCATCGCAAGCCGCTGATCGCCACCACCAACCTACCCGATCCGCAGGCGGGCGCGGGCGCCATGCAGAAGACCGCATTGGGAACGGAATATCGCACGACATTGGGCGACCGCATTGGCGCGCGCGCGCGCTCCCGCCTGTTTGAAATGTGCACGGCGATCCGGATGCCGCTGGTGGAAGATTACCGGCTGCGAAAGGCGCGGACGTTCTGATGCGCCGGCTGGCGTTGATGGTGGCGTTGGCGGCGTTGGTGGCACCTGTAGTGACCCCGGCGAGGAATCCGCCGGCGCCCCAGTGCGCCCTGGCGGTCGAGTTTCCTTATTACCTGTGTCCGCGGGCGCACTGGGAGCGCGAGTTGGTGTGGCTGAAAAACCTGGGCGTGCGCACGGTGGAATTCGCGGTGCCGTGGAACTGGCACGAGGTGGCGGCGGGCGATTACGATTTTACGGGGCGGACCAGCCCGCGGCACGACCTGGCGGCCCTGCTCCGGCTGCTGCATCGTTTGGGCCTGGAAGCGTGGGTTCGGCCGCTCGGCGCGGTGCCGGACTGGCCGCGCGGGGGAGCGCCGGCGAACGCCTCGGCCGCGGCGCGTCGGGAGTGGATCAAGCGATTGAGGGAACTGCTGGAGCCGCAAATGGCTGCGCACGGCGGCCCGATCGCATTTCTGGAAGGCCCCGAATTGGCGCTCGGCGGGGCCGCGCCCCCGGCACCGGTCACGACGCTGTCGGCGATGGACGCGAACGCCTTCGCCCAATCGCGGGCGGCTCTGGCCAGCGCGCGCGGCGTGGTGCTGTGGCGGGATGTGGAGGAAGGCTTGTACCCGGCGGGATGGGCGCCGGCGCCCGGCGTGGTGCTGCGCCCGGGAGCGGTGAGTCTGGATGGCGATGAGACGCCGGCGGTGCGGGGAATCGAGCGCGATGCCGCGCTATTGCGCAACTGGGCGCCGGTTTTGGCGCAGCTCGAGCCCGGCACGCCGCCACGGCTCGGGAGCGGCAAGGCGCCGAATCCGCTGGCCGCCGCGCAGTTGTCGTCGCCGGGGGCTTCGGCGGTAATTGTGACCAACCCGGGGCCGGACGTCTTTCACGACGATCTGCGGGTGTGGGACGCGGCTGGGAAACGTGCGCTGACGATCCCGCAGGTGACGGTGCCTTCGGGTGAGTCTCTCTGGCTGCCGGTGAGCGTGTCGCTGGCCGGCAATGGCTTGTGCCGGGAGTGCTCCAACTTTTCCCCCAACGAGCGGATCGTCTACGCCACCGTGGAATTGCTTTCGGTGGAATACGAAAACGGGATACTGGCGATGGAGTTCGCGGCGCCGGTCGCGGGCCAGGCGGTGCTGCAATTAGACCGAGAGCCGGTGGGCCCGTATCTGGCGGCGGCCCGTGAGATCGACTTCGATTGGGACGAGAAGACCCAGCGGGTGCCGCTCTCCATACCGGCCGGCCGGGCGCCGGAGTATCGGGTACGGGTAGGTTTGGCGATCGAGGAGCCGGAGAGCTCGGCGTTCTTCGACGACGCGCATCGTCTGGTGATCGGGCAGGCCAATCCGGTGGCGACCAGTTACAGTTCGCCGGATCTGGCGTCGCGCTCGCGTTTGCGCCTGCCCGACGGTTACCAGGCCACGCGGGAGCCGCAGCCGGGCGGCGCCGCGGAGTTGCCGGAAATCCACTACCAGGTGTCGGTTCCCGCCGACGCGGCGCACGGCGATTTCGCCAGCCTGGGGCTCGAAGCCGATGGGTTGCTGCTGGGCCGGGCGAGGCTGCAACTGTTCCGGCCGGTCTCGATGCGCGCGGCGCAGGCGATCGATCTGCATTTCGGGCAAACCAGCCGCTTGCAGGCCGAGCCGCCGGTAGTGCCGGTGGAACCGCGGGCGGGCTCGGACCTGGATATCGTGGTGCGCAACAACTGGCCGGCCATTCAGACGTTTCGCCTGACGGCGGTGGGCGATGGCCTCGAATTCCTGCCGGCGTCGAGCGAAATCAGCATCGGCGCGGCCGCCGAGCGGCACTTTTCCTTGCGCGTGTTCGGGGAGGTGGGCGCCGCCGGATTGCGGGAGTGGCGGCTTGGCGCGGCCGGTGCGGGAACGGCGGAGCTGGCGATACGGGCGCTACTGATTCCGCGCGGCCGCACCGTCGCCTGGAGCGCCGATCTGGATGGCGATGGGAGCCCCGAGTGGATCGTGGAATCGCAAAAGGCGCGGGCCATTTTTTCCAGCGCCGATGGCGGCCGCTGGATGGAATTCACCAGTAAGGACAACGACGAAAATTTCCTGCCGGTGGAGGGGGCTTTCGCGGGCGGCGGCGCGGTGGAAGTCAAAATCGACGGCGACGGGCTGGAGTTCGCCGGCAAGGGCTGGCGCCGGAGGGTCCACCTGACCGGCACGCGCCTCGAAATCGAGCAGACCACGCCGCTTCCCGCCGACCACCTTACCGAGTGGAAGCGAAGCAATGTTACCCTGGTGATCGAGCATCCGTCACCCGGCAGCGCGAGCTACACGCTGCAGTGAGGGAGCCGTGCGGAATGCCGGCCTCGGGTTTTCGTGAGTGTGGAGAATTTCTGCGGAACGGATGGGCTTTTGGCCATATCGGAGTAAATTGCAATAGCCCTTCCGAGCCTTTAATGGATGGCTCGATATGTTTGTGAACTCCCAAGGTAACGGCAGCGCACTCCGCATCGCCCAATGGATAGAATGAACCTCATCAAGGCTCTCTTGCTATCCGTGTGCGTTTCAACGGGGCCGGGTTGGCCGGGAGTGATTGAAAAGAAACTATGAGCGAGTATTCTCCTCCGTCCACGCAGGAAACCGTCGCGCGTCCGGCATCCCCCTCCGCGCTGGAGGCTCGCCCTCCGGCCAAAGCCAAGAAGAAGCGCTCCGGTTGGGTATGGCTGATCGTTTTGTTGGCCGTCGGCGTAGCGGCATACTACCTTTGGCCGAGGGGCTCGGGTGCCGCAAACGGGACCGGGCAGGCCGCTCCGGGCAGCGGCAAAAAGGGCGGTAAGGGCGGTATTCCGCCGGTAGTTTCGATCCACGCTACCCGCGGCAATATCGGCGTCTACGTTACGGGGCTGGCATCGGTGACTCCGATCTACACCGTAACCGTGAGGAGCCGGGTGGACGGCCAGTTGATGAGCGTGAACTACAAAGAGGGCGATATCGTCAAGAAAGACGATCCGTTGATCGAAATCGACCCGCGCCCTTACGCGGTGGCCCTGGAACAGGCCGAAGGCAACCAGGTCCGCGACCAGGCGCTGCTCGATAACGCCAGAGTGGATCAGACGCGCTACGAAACGCTGCTCAAGCAGAACGCCGTACCGGAACAGCAGCTTGCCACGCAGAAGGCTCTGGTGACGCAAGAGGAAGGCGTGGTCAAGGCGGACCAGGGAGCCATCGACGCCGCCAAGCTCAATCTGGTTTATTGCCACATCACCGCGCCGTTTAGCGGGCAGGTGGGGTTGCGCCTGGTGGATCCCGGCAATATCGTGCACGCCGCCGACACCACCGGCATGATCGTGATCACCCAACTGCAGCCGATCAGCGTGATCTTCCCCGTGGCCGAGGACCAACTTCCGGCGGTCCTGTCGCGCTGGAGGGCCGGCCAGAAGCTGGTGGTGGAGGCATGGGACCGCGCCGATCAGCGCAAGATCGCCACAGGCTACCTGGCCACTATCGATAACGAGATCGACCAGACCACCGGCACCTTGCGGCTACGCGCCAATTTCGACAACGCCGACTACCAGCTTTTTCCCAATCAGTTCGTCAACGCCCACATGCTGGTGCAGGAAAAAACGGGCGTGACGCTGATCAATAACGCGGCGGTGCAGCGCACCACCAACGAAACCTACGTCTGGCTGTTGAAGCCGGACTCCACGGTTACGGTTACGGACATCAACACCGGAACGGCGGAGGGCGACCAGACCGAGGTCACCAGCGGGCTCAAACCGGGCGACGCCGTTGTCATGACCGGCGTGGATAAGCTGGTGGAAGGCGCCAAGGTGGTGTCGCAGTGGGGCGACGAGACACCGGCCAGCGGCTCCGGGAGCGGAAAGGGCTCGAGGAAGTCGGGAGGAAAGGGGAAGTGAGTCCCTCGAGGACTTTCATCCTCCGGCCGGTTGCGACGTCTCTGCTGATGGTGGGCATCGTGCTCGCCGGAGCGGTCGGGTATACGCAATTGCCCGTATCCGCCTTGCCGGAGGTGGATTATCCCACCATCCAGGTGACGACTTTCTATCCGGGCGCCAGCCCGGACGTGATGGCGACTTCGGTGACCGCGCCCTTGGAACGTCAGTTCGGGCAGGTGCCCGGGTTGCAGCAGATGACCTCCACCAGTTCCGACGGCGCTTCGGTCATCACCCTTCAGTTCAATCTCAGCCTCAGTATCGACGTGGCCGAGCAGGAAGTGCAGCAGTCGATCAACGCCTCCGGCACCTACCTGCCCACCGACCTTCCGACCCCTCCGATTTACGCCAAGATCAATCCCGCCGATACGCCGATCCTGACCCTGGCGCTCACCTCGACCGCCATCCCGCTGTCGAAGGTGGAAGACCTGGCGGATACGCGGCTGACGCCCAAGATTTCCCAGTTGCCGGGCGTCGGGCTGGTGAGCATCAGCGGCGGCCAGAAGCCCGCCGTACGGATTCAGGCCAACCCCACTGTATTGGCCTCTTACGGCCTGAACCTGGAGGATCTGCGCAGCGGCATCATCGCCGCCAACGTCAACCTGGCCAAAGGCAACTTCGACGGGCCGCACCAGTCTTACCAGATCGGCGCCAACGACCAGTTGCTGTCCAGCGCCGATTATGCGCCGCTGGTGATCGCCTACCGCAACGGCGCCCCGGTCAAGCTGACCGACGTGGCCAACGTGATCGACGATGCCGAGAATGTCCGGCAGGCCGCCTGGATGGACAGGACTCCGGCCGTCATCGTGAATATCCAGCGGCAGCCGGGAGCCAACATCATCGCTGTGGTGGACCGCATCAAGGCGCTCCTGCCGCAGCTCACCAATACGCTTCCCCAATCGGTGAAGGTGCAGATTCTGACCGACCGCACCAATACCATCCGGGCATCGGTGGACGACGTGCAGTTCGAGCTGATGCTGACGGTGGCGCTGGTGGTGATGGTGATTTTCCTGTTTCTGCGCAACCTGGCCGCCACCGTCATCCCTTCCATCGCCGTGCCGTTATCGCTGATCGGCACGTTCGGGGTGATGTACCTGTTGGGCTACAGCCTGAATAATCTCACCTTGATGGCGCTGACCATTTCCACCGGATTTGTAGTGGACGACGCGATCGTGATGATCGAGAACATCACCCGCTACATCGAGGAAGGCGAGAGCCCGCTCGAGGCGGCGCTCAAGGGGTCGGGACAGATCGGCTTTACCATCGTTTCGCTCACCATATCGCTGATTGCCGTAATGATTCCGCTGCTGTTCATGGGCGATATCGTGGGGCGGCTGTTCCGGGAATTCGCGGTCACGCTCAGCGTCACCATTCTGGTTTCGGCGGTGGTATCGCTGACGCTTACGCCGATGATGTGCTCGAAGCTGCTGAAGCACCGGCCGGAATCCGCGCAGACCCGTTTCTACCGCGTCTCCGAACACGCCTTCGACTGGGTGATCGCCCAGTACGGCCGGATCCTCCGTTTTGTGCTGCGCTTCCGCACTACCACCCTGCTGGTGGCGATCGGTACGCTGGTGCTGACCGGCGCGCAGTTCTGGTTCATTCCCAAGGGATTCTTTCCCATCCAGGACACGGGCGTGATCCAGGGAGTCTCCGAAGCGGCGCAGACGGTGTCGTTCGGCGAGATGGCGCGTTTGCAGCAATCGCTGGCGGCGGTGATTCTGAAGGACCCGGCGGTGGACAACCTGTCCTCGTTCATCGGCATCGACGGCACCAATACCACCCTCAACAGCGGCCGGATTCTGATCAACCTGAAACCGCTGGAGGTGCGCAAGACCGGCGCCAGCGACGTGATCCGCCGGCTGCAGCCGGAGATCGCCGAAATCGCCGGCATCACCTTGTTCATGCAGCCGGTGCAGGACATTACCGTGGACGACCGGGTCAGCCGCACGCAGTTCCAGTACACTCTGGAAGATCCCAGCGCCGACGAGCTGAACACCTATGCGCCGCGCATGCTCGACCGTTTGAAGCAGTTGCCGCAACTGCGCGACCTGGCCAGCGACCAGCAGGTATCGGGTCTGCGCGCCAGGCTGGTGTACGATCGCGACACCGCGGCGCGCCTGGGCATCACCGCTGCCACCATCGACCAGACCTTGTACGATGCCTATGGACAGCGGGAAGTGTCCACCATGTTCACCCAGTTGAACCAATATCACGTGGTGCTGGAGGTGGACCCGCAGTTTGAGAGAAACCCGCTGGATCTGCGGAACCTGTTCATCCGGACGGGAACGGGCTACCCATCCGGCAGCACCGGGCTGGTTGCGGGTGGGAGTTCCGGCACCAGCGCCGTGGGAGGGGCTTCGAGCGTGGCGCCAACGGCGGCTTCGAGCACCGCCGCCGCCGCCGCATCCAGCGCGGCCTCCACCGCCGTTTTCGGCGGCGCCGCCATAGCGTCCGCGGCCGCTTTCCCCAATGGCGGCCAGGTGCCATTGAGCGCCTTCAGCCGCGTGGAACAGACCACCGTCCCGATTACGGTCAACCACCAGGGACAGTTCCCGGTGGTCACGCTGTCGTTCAACCTGGCGCCCAACGCTTCGCTCGGCGACGCGGTGGACGCCGTCAACAAGGTGAAAGCCGACCTCGACATGCCGGCCAGCATCCAGGGCGCGTTCCAGGGCACCGCGCAGGCGTTCCGGGCCTCATTGGCCAACGAGCCGGTGCTGATTCTGGCGGCGCTGATCACGGTTTACATCGTGCTGGGGGTGCTGTACGAAAGCTACATTCATCCCATCACGATTCTGTCGACCTTGCCTTCGGCCGGCGTCGGGGCGCTGCTGGCGCTCAACATCTGCCACGCCGATTTCAGCGTGATCGCCCTGATCGGCATCGTCCTGCTGATCGGTATCGTGCAGAAGAACGCCATCATGATGATCGATTTCGCCCTGGACGCGGAACGCAAGGAGGGGATGCGGCCGCTCGATGCCATCTACCAGGCCTGCCTGCTGCGTTTTCGTCCCATCATGATGACCACGATGGCGTGCCTGCTGGGCGGCGTACCGCTGGCGCTCGGCACCGGCACCGGCTCGGAACTGCGGCGGCCGCTGGGCATTACCATCGTCGGCGGCCTGATCTTCAGCCAGGCGCTGACGCTGTTCACTACTCCGGTGATCTATCTCTGGTTCGACCGCCTGGCGCGGCGCTTATCGGGTAAGCCAGCGGCCTCCGAAGAAGGGGGGCCGGGCCTGGAGCCCGCGCACTAGGGCATGAACATTGCCGAACCCTTCATTCGGCGTCCCGTGGCCACTACCCTGATGGTCGTCGCCATCGGCTTGGCCGGGTCGGTCGCGTTTCGCTTTTTGCCGGTGTCGCCGTTGCCGCAGGTGGACTTTCCCACCATCCAGGTGAGCGCCGGGCTTCCTGGCGCCAGCCCGGAAACCATGGCGTCGAGCGTGGCTACGCCGCTCGAGCGCCAGTTCGGCCGCATTGCGTCGGTGACGGAGATGACTTCGTCGAGCACCCTGGGCTCGACCAGCATCACCCTGCAGTTCGATCTCAACCGCAATATCGACGCCGCCGCGCGCGATGTGTCGGCCGCCATCGCCGCCGCCCGCGGCTACTTGCCGACCAATCTGCCGAGCAATCCCACCTATCGCAAGGTGAATCCGGCCGATTCCCCGATTTTCATGATCGCGCTCACCTCGAGCGTGCTGAGCAAGGGCGCCATGTACGACGCCGCCTCGACCATCATGGCGCAGAAGCTCGCTCAGGTCACCGGCGTGGGCCAGGTAGGGGTAGGGGGCAGCGCGCTGCCGGGCGTGCGCATCGAACTGAATCCCGACTCCCTGTTCAAATACGGCGTCAGCCTGGAAAACGTCCGCACCATTTTGAGCACGGCCAATGCCAATACGCCGAAGGGACATTTTAGCGACGGCCACCAGATGTGGGAAGTGGGCGCCAACGATCAGATTTTCCATGCCGCCGATTACAAATCGCTGATCCTGGCCTACCACAACGGCACCGCGGTCACAGTTTCCGACGTCGGCGAAGCGGTGGATTCGGTGGAGGACCTGCGCAACGCCGGCTATCTGAACGGCAAGCCCTCGGTGCTGCTGGTCATCTTCCGCCAGCCCGGCGCCAATATCATCGACACCGTGGACCGTCTCCGCGCCACCCTGCCGCAGCTCAAAGCCGCCATCCCCCAAGCCATCGACATGACGATTGCCATGGACCAGACCGTCACCATTCGGGCCTCGGTGCATGACGTGGAGCGCTCGCTGGCGATTTCGGTCGTATTGGTGATTCTGGTGGTTTTCTTTTTCCTTCGGAGTGGCCGCACCACGTTCATTCCCGGCATCGCGGTGCCCGTATCGCTGGTCGGCACCTTCGGCGTCATGTACCTGCTGGACTTCAGCCTGGATAACCTGTCGCTGATGGCGCTCACCATCTCCACCGGTTTCGTGGTGGACGACGCCATCGTGGTGATCGAAAACATCACCCGTTATCTGGAGCAGGGGTACAAGCCGTTTCCGGCGGCGTTGAAGGGAGCCTCGGAAATCGGCTTCACGGTGCTGACCATGAGCATCTCGCTGACGGCCGTCTTCATTCCGCTGCTGCTGATGGGCGGCATTGTGGGCCGGCTCTTCCGTGAATTTTCGGTCACTCTCTCGGTGGCCATCCTGGTGTCGATGGTGGTTTCGCTGACGGCGACGCCCATGATGTGCGCCCACCTGTTGAAGGAACATACCGAACACGGCTGGCTGTACCGCGTCTCGGAGCGGGGCTTCAATTCGGTGGTGCGCCTGTATGGCAAGACGCTGTCGGGCGTGTTGCGCCATCCGTTCGCCACGCTGATGGTATTGCTGGCCACGATCGCTCTCAATGTGGACCTGTTCATCAAAGTCCCCAAGGGATTCTTCCCGCAGCAGGATAACGGGCGCCTGTCGGGGCAGATTATCGCCGATCAGGATACATCCTTCCAGGCCATGGACGGGATGCTGCGGCGCATTGTGAATATCGTGGCCGCTGATCCGGCCGTCGCCGCGGTGAACGGCTTCACCGGAGGGCAGGGAGGGCGCGGCGGGGCTTCCAACAACGCCAATATGTTCATATCGCTCAAGCCGCCGGCCGAGCGCAACATCAGCGCCGACCTGGTGATTGCCCGTCTGCGCCCCAAACTGGCGCGCGTGCCGGGCGCCACGCTGTACATGCAGGCCAACCAGGACATCCGCGTGGGCGGCCGTAACAGCGCGGCCCAGTACCAGTTCACCATGCGCGGCGACAATCTCGACGACCTGAATGTTTACGCGCCGCAAATGTTCGAGGAACTGCGCGCCATCCCCCTCATCGCCGACGTCAACAGCGATCAGCAGACCAGGGGCTTGCAGACCATGGTGACTTACGACCGCGCCACCGCCGGCCGCTTCGGTCTCTCGGCGCAACTGATCGACAACGTGCTCTACGACGCCTTCGGGCAGCGCCAGGTATCGATCATGTTTACCGCCTTGAATCAGTACCACGTGGTGGCGGAGGTGGCGCCTCAGTACTGGCAGAATCCGCTGGTCCTCCGGGATATCTACGTCGCAAGCCCCTCCAATCCGCGGCTCCAGGTGCCGCTCAGCGCATTCGCCCATTTCGCTCCGGACACGGCGCCGCTTTCGGTCAACCACCAGGGTCTGTTTCCGGCAGTGACCATTTCGTTCAACCTGCAGCCGGGTGTGGCGCTGGGCGACGCGGTGGACGCGATCACCGCGTCCGCGCGCAAGGTGGGTCTTCCGCCCACCATCCAGACCATGTTCGCCGGCACCGCGCAGGCCTACCAGGAATCGCTGGGGAACGAGCCGATTCTGATCGCGGCGGCGCTGGCCGCGGTCTACCTGGTGCTCGGCATTCTCTATGAAAGCTACATCCATCCCATCACGATTCTCTCGACCCTGCCATCGGCCGGCGTGGGCGCGCTGCTGGCGCTGATGCTGACCAAGACCGACCTGAGCGTGATCGCCGTGATCGGAATCATTCTGCTGATTGGACTCGTGAAGAAAAACGCCATTCTGATGGTCGATTTTGCGCTGCAGGCCGAGCGCATAGACGGCAAGAACTCGCACGACGCCATTTTCGAGGCTTGCCTGCTGCGCTTCCGGCCCATCCTGATGACTACCATGGCCGCCATGCTGGGGGCCTTTCCGCTGGCCTTCGGCACCGGAACCGGCTCGGAACTGCGCCGTCCGCTCGGTATCGCCATTATCGGGGGACTGGCCGTCAGCCAGGTGCTGACCCTCTACACCACTCCGGTGGTGTACTTGTACTTCGACCGGCTGCAGCACTGGTGGACGCGCTTCCGCGCCCGCAAAGCGCCTGCCGATGCGCCGTTGGGGTCGGAGGCTTAGACCGATGCGCGGCAATCGACAACGATGGACGAGCCGCCCGGTGGCGGGCTCGGGCCTGGCGCTGCTGCTGGTAGCGTTGAGCGCGTGCAGAGTCGGTCCCACTTACAAGCGCCCGGATGCGCCCTCCGCGCCGGCCTTCAAGGAACAACCGCCGCCCGAATTCAAGGAAGCCGGCGACTGGAAGCAGGCGCAGCCGAGCGACGGGCAGTTGAAGGGCAAGTGGTGGGAGCTGTATAACGACCCGGTACTGAACGGGTTGGAAGAGCAGGTCAGCATCTCCAATCAGAACCTGGCCCAGGCGGAGGCGCAGTATCGGGAAGCGCGCACGGCCGTGCTCACTGCACGCGCCGGGCTGTTTCCGGCGGCCGGCGTTTCCTCGTCGATTTCCGAGACGCGCAGCGGTACGATTGGCACCAATGCCACCGGCGGCATAGTATCCGCCGGAACCTCCCATACCTCCTACACTCTGCCGCTCTCCGCTTCCTGGGATCTCGATTTATGGGGCAGCATCCGCCGCGGGATGACGGCGGCCGCC
Organism: Bryobacteraceae bacterium; assembly: GCA_052148435.1. GTDB lineage: Bacteria > Acidobacteriota > Terriglobia > Bryobacterales > Bryobacteraceae > JBEKYD01. Next base: position 11,189 of record JBKQIF010000090.1, on the reverse strand, counting down.
GCCACGGCTCAGGCCTCGGCGGCGCAGCTCGAGAATCTGCGGCTGCTCTACCAATCCGAACTGGCGCAGGATTACTTCCAACTGCACGGAACCGATAGCGACGTAGACCTGCTGGATCGTACCGCGAAGTCTTACCAGGAATATGTCGTGCTCACGCGCAATCGCTTCGCCGGCGGGGTCGCATCCGACCTGGACGTGGCGCAGGCCGAAGCGCAACTCTACGCCACCCAGGCCTTGATGCAGGACTTGGGAGTGATTCGCGCCCAGTTGGAGCACGCCATCGCGGTATTGACCGGCAAGCCACCCGCCGCCGTAACCATTGGAGCGCAGGTGCTGAAGAATCCGCCGCCCGTGTTTCCGGTGGCGGTGCCTTCGATCCTGCTCGAACGCAGGCCTGACATCGCCAACGCGGAGCGCACCATGGCCGCCGCCAACGAGCAGATCGGCATCACCCAGGCCGCCTTCTATCCCACTTTGAGCCTGAGCGCCGAGCTTGGCTTGCAATCGCTGAGCATCGCCAAATGGTTTACCGGCCCCAGCCGGTTCTTCGCGGTTGGGCCGGCCCTGGCCGAAACCCTGTTCGATGCCGGCCGAAGGCGCGCGGCAGTGGCGGGAGCGCAAGCCGCCTACGATGCCACCGTGGCCGCCTACCGGCAGAGCGTGCTGAACGCTTTCGAACAGGTGGAAGACGAGCTGGCCGCGCTGCGGATTCTGGCCGAAGAATCGGTGACGGCGACGGATTCGGTGAATGCCGCGAACCGGGCGCTGGATGTTTCCACCGCGCAGTACAAAGCCGGCACCACGAGCTACCTCGCCGTGATTACGGCGCAGGCCACGGCACTGGCCGCCGAGCGAACCGCCATCGATCTGCTGACCCGCCGCCTGGTGGCCAGCGTGGTTTTGATTCAAGCCTCGGGCGGCGGCTGGGATGCGACCCAATTGCCCGGCAAGCGGGACCTCACCGCCGGCAAGTAGGTGGCACAGACTTCAGTCTGTGTCTCTGCAAGCCTGGAACCGCAGTCACAGGCTGAAGCCTGCGCCACCTCAATCGCTCAGGAAGAGCGGCCGAATGTGGCGATCGAATAAATTCTCCGTCACATTCCGGGCGATCGACGGCTCCGAGGCCACCAACATATCCGTGTAGCCCTTGCCCATCTTAGCCGCCACCTTGTAACCGACGTGCAAGAGCTGGCGGAAGTTGGGATTGAACAGCGGATTACTCGAGTCGTGGCGCAAGGCTCCGGCATATTGCTCGGAGGTCCAGGCGGCTACCGCGTCCGGGGTAGGGAGACGCGCGGGATCGATATCGATCACGCTGGCGTACGGGGCGCACAGTTCCTGCCGATGGCCGAAGGCCTCGGCGTAGACCTCCTTGGCCAGCGCCAGCCCTTCCGGACCGGCCTCGGCCAGGCCGATCAGTTCCTCCAGCCAGGTCGTGCCTGCCGTCTTCACGTGCACGCCGGCGCCGAAGCGCGCCAGAGCCCGCCGAATCGGCCCGTAAATCGAAAACTTGTCGCTGCCGGAGTGCACGCTCAGCTTCAGATTGGACGGCAGCCCGTAACGGCCCACCGCGAAGGCGATGACCGCCAGGTCTTCGGTAAACTCCTTCTCGAATTGCTCGACATTACCCACGTAATCCACGCCTTTGTTGAAGCGTCCGGTGAACTTGGGGGCGATGGTCTGAATGGGAATGCCGGCATCCGCGACGGCGGCGAGGATCGAGAGCAGTTCGGGCGGGGTTTGGGGCGAATCGGTTTCGTCCATGGAGACTTCCGTGACGAAATTTCCCGCCTGCTTGTCGGCGGCGATCCGGCGATAGATCCCGGCGGCTTCCGACACCGCGCCGAGGTACTTCGCCGCGGCCGCGCCGGCTTCGTCCGCGGTCGCCTGGAATGGCTCGGCGATGCCCGGGATCTCGATCCGGCCCTGCAGCTCCGCGTGGCTTGCCAGGAACTTCTCGACCGCTCCCACGGCCGGGGGTTTGCCGATGGCTTCGGCCACGTCGAGAGTAAAAAAATCGCAGGGCGCCAGGAACTGGCCGACCGTGCCGAGGTTGATGTGATCGGCGTCGAGATAGTAAGAGTGCGTCCAGCCGAGGGCTTGAACCGCGGCGTCCGCCGCCTGCCGCGCGCTCTCCGGCCGGGAGCCGACAATGGTATGCTCGCGGTTCGATTTGTTCCAAACAGGTATCACCACGCGGCCGAGTTCGGCTGCGCGCACGCACGCCGCTAATTGGGCTTTGGACTGATGGGCGAAGCGGTCGCCCACTCCGAGGGAGTATTTCTCCAATACGACACTACCGGATTCTCTGCTCACAAGTTCTTGACCTGCCTGTGACTATAGGTGGTGGCGCGGTTCCGGGTCAAGCCGCCTCGGGTTAAACGGAATCTTTAGTAATGCTAAATCCAGGCGCGCGCCATTATGGCAGGTGAGTCGAGAGTCCGAGCGGTCTGTCCCGCCCATGCTAGCTAGATGGTCATCGCGTTGAACCCGCCGTCAACCCGAAGCATGGCGCCGGTGACAAACGAGGATGCCTTGTCGGAAGCGAGATACAGGGCCGCGCCAACCAGCTCGGAAGGCGCCCCGAAACGACGCATGGGCGTGTGATTCATGATGGAAGCCACGCGCTCTTCGGTGAGGAGCTTGCGGTTTTGCTCCGCGGGAACGAAGCCGGGCTGAATGGCATTCACGCGCACGCGATACGGAGCGAATTCGCGCGCCAGAAATTTGGTGATCTGATCTATGCCACCCTTCGCCACCGAATAGGCGAAAACCTTGGATAGCGGAGGGCCGGACGCAATCGAAGAAATGTTGACGATGGATCCGCCTTTGCCGGCTTCGACCATGACCTTGCCGAACACCTGGCAAGCCAGGAAGACGCTGCGCAGATCGGCGTCGAGGATGCGCTCCCATTCCGCTTCCTCGATTTCAAAAAACGGGGTGCCCGAGTTAATGCCCGCCCCGTTCAAAAGGATATCGACGCCGCCGAACCTGCCCAATGTGGCTTCGAGTATGCGCTGGACATCCGCCTTCCGGCTGGCATCGGCTTGGCACGCCAGGGACTCGCGCCCCTGGCCGCGGATCGCCTCGGCACGCCGTTTCGCCTGATCCTCGTTCAGATCGGCAATGACCACATTCGCGCCCGCTCCCGCCAATCCCATGGCCATCTCACCCGCGAGCACTCCTCCCCCGCCGACCACCACCGCGGTTTTCCCCGCCAGCGAGAAGAGGTTCTCAATCAGCGTCTGGACTTTCGCATCTGCGCCACTCCCGCTTCTAACCGGAGCTTCGGCAATGTTCATGGCTTAGACCGTTGTCTCCACGTACTCTTCCATCTCTTCGAGGATTCCCTTCACGCGTCCCTTGCCGCTGAGCTTTGCCGCCAACGGGCGCCAGCAGACCTCGCAAATGTCGAATTTTTTTTCATCGATCTCTTTTTGGAGACACTCGGCGGCCTTCCCGCAGAGGTCACAACAAATCATGCATTTCCTCCGGATTACATCATCGATGAATGTAACAAGGTTCGGATATTAAGGTCAATTACACTGAAACAGCGGGCGGGTGTCACAACGTCACGGCGTCGCGCGGCTCAGGCGGCCGGGGTCTGGTTTCTGGCGGCCAGTAAACTGGCCAGCACGCCGTCGCCGGAGCCGGACGGCAGCAGCGTAATCCGCGCGCCGCCCGCCAGGATGCGCTGGGCCTCCAGCACTTCGAACAGCGCATCGGCCACCGCCGGCTCGCGCGTGATTTCCTCCAGCGCCTGGCCCAGCGTGGCGGGCCGGATGGCGGCGGCTTTGGCGAATTCGACGGCCGCTTCGCGCTCCGCCGAACTGGTGATCACGCTCACCTGGTTGGCGCCCGCCTGCTTGATCGCCGAGGTCACCTGGCGCAGCCGGTTCACCACTTTCTCTTCGATCTGCCGGATCATGCCCGCGTCGCGGAAGTGTACTTTGCGGATGTACACGCTGCCGAGCTGGTAGCCCCACTGGCTCGACTTAGCGCTCCCTTCCGCGCGCACCGCCTGGCTCATGTTGTGCCGCGTTTCCAGCATCTCCGCCAGCGGCATGTTGCTCAGGCATCGCACCGTGGCGTTGCTCACGTTGGCGCGCAACGAGCCCCGTGGGTCGGTATTCTTGAACAGAAACGCCACCGGATCGCTGATCCACATCTCGTACCAGATGCCGATCCCCATGGGCGCCCCTTCCTCGGAGTTCACCGGCTGGCTGCGCAGGTATTCCTGGTCGAGCCGCAGGTCGAGAACGTAGCAACTGCCCAGGAAGTTGATGAACAAAGCCGACGGGCCCAGCACGGCCGGCAGGAAATGCAGGCCGGGCTCGTCCAGCACCCCCACCACCTTGCCAAACAGCATGTAGACGCGGCAGGTTCGCTCTTCCACGATGGCGTAGAGCCCGAACATGCGGGCCAGGCCGAGCAGCACCGGCTCGGCCACGAAGGCGCCCACGAAAACCACCAGCGCGGCCACCAGAAAGTCGATCACTTGGACACCCCCAGGTAGATCTGCTGCGCTTTCTCGAACAGCCCCAGGCGCACGTTGCGCAAATAGCCGCCCAGGATGTTCGGGCCCGCGCGGTGCAATTGCGCCAGCTCCGCCGCCAGCGACTTGACGGGTTCCACTTCAGCCTGCGCCCGCAGCGTTTCGATCTCCACCGCGCGCCGCGACTGCACCACCCGCTGATCGGCCCCGGCCTGCGCCAGGCTGATGTCGCTCGACACCTGGTTATGCGCGGTATTGATGGCTGCCAGCGCCGATTCCACGTCCGGCGGAGGGTCGATGCCGGTGATCAGAGAAGCGTCGAAGATCACCCCGTAGCGCGCCGGCGTTGCCTGGCATTCCCGGTCCATGTACTCGTTGACGTCGCGGAGATTCTTGCGCAGGTCGTTGATCGATATGCCAACCATCTCCGACCCCACCAGCGCGGCGGGGTTGGCTTGCGCGTCGGGAGCGGGCTTGGCTTCGAAATTCGCGATGCGCTGCCGCAGCACCGACACGAAGTACGCCATCACGTGCACGAACGGCCGCTTGATGCCGAACAAAAACGCGTACAAATTGGCCTCGCTCACGCGATACCGGATTTGCCCCGTCAGCCCGGTGTTGAGCTGGTCTTTGGTCACCGCCTCCAGACGGGTACCGCCGTTGTTGGCCGAGGGATCTTCCGGATCGAGCGCCATATTCACCGTCATGGTGGCAATCGATACCTTGCGGATCTTTTCCCACGGCATTTTGAAGTAAGGACCGCCGGGTTGGATCACACGAACCTGCGGATAGCTGTAGCGGGCCCGCTCGTCCTCCCGCAGCGCCTCCGCCATGGGGTCGTCCAGCGTCGTCTTTCCGCCCGGGACCCGCACCGCGCGCCCCAAACGAATCTTGACCGCACGCTCGTTCTGATCGACGGTGTAGACGCCCATCAGAATCAGCCGCAGCACCGCCCAGGCCAGAAACCCGAAAACGGCGCCAATTACAATTTCCATCGCCGTACCTCAGGCGTAGTATACCTGTTTCGGATGCGGAAGTCGGGTTCGGAAGGACCATCCACGCCCGCTATGGAAGCGGGTAGAGGCGCAATTCCTGCATTGGGAAATCCTTCAGGTTGCCGGTCACCAGCGTCAAGTCATTCGCCAAGGCGACGGCCGCGATAGTTGTATCCGGCAGGGAAAGGGTGCGCTGAGGCTGCCGCCAAACGTTCTGCAACTCGCCGGCCTGTTTGGCGATTTCCCACGTGACGGGGTAGAACTTCAGACTCCGCAAGAGCCGCTCGGTCTTGGCCTCCTCGCCCGGCCGCAGTCCAGCGTAAATTTCGGTGACATTGATTGAACAGCAGGCCATATCGGCCCCGTCCTCTATCAGTCGATCGAGGAGTTCCCGCCGGCCGCGCTTGCCGTTGAGGGCATCGATGAGGATGCCCGAATCGAGCAGACACGTACCGGCCATTTATTCGGCTTCCCGCTGTCGCTCAACCTCTTCGAATCGCTTGATCGACTCCTGGCGCATCTCCCGAACCCATTTGTCCGCGCCGTCGGACAGTTCGGGATGGTCCTCGTCCTTCCAGCTCCCCGCCGCCTCGCGGAGCGCCTCGCGCTGCTCGCGGCGCCGGATTTCCCGCTCCACCAAGTTAATGACAAATGTGGCCCGCTGCCTGTGGCCGGCAACCTTGTCGATCGCGATTGCCAGATCCCGAGGAATCGGCACGAGAGTTCGAGGTTTACGCATAGTCACACTTCAGTAAACCACATTACCAACCTCCAGCGCAACCATGAGTGCAACCACAGTGGAAGCCACATGTCCGGCTGCCCAGCCCTTGTATAGCCGGCTTGTTTCTACTGATTTACCCCGCTGGCCAGGAATCCGCCGTCCACCACGATGCATTGGCCGGTAATGAAGCTGGCGGCGTCGGAAGCCAGCAGGACGACAGCGCCGATCAGTTCCTCGGACTTGCCGAAGCGGCCCATGGGCGTGCGCAGCTTGAGCTCCTTGCCGCGCTCGGTGCCGTCCAGCAGCGCGGCGTTCAGGTCCGTGCGGAATACCCCGGGAACCACGGCGTTGACGTTGATGCCGTCCTTGGCCCATTCCACCGCCAGGCTGCGGGTCAATGACAGCACCGCCGCCTTGGACGCGGCGTATGCCGTCACCTGCACCAGCGACACGAACGAATTCAGGGACGCAATACTGACGATCCGCCCGCGGCCGGACGCCTTGAGGGCCGGGTAAAACGACTGGCAGGCGCGCAGGGTGCCCGTCAGGTTCACATCCATCAGCCCGTTCCACTCCGCTTCGGTAATCTCCTCGGTAGGCTTGCGGAAGATATGGCCGGCGGCATTCAGCAGCACGTCCACGCGCCCGAACTCCTTCAATACCCCGTCCCGAAAAGCGTCTACCGACGGGCGGGAGGTGACGTCGCAGACAAGCCGCAGGGTCTTGGCCCCGGCCTGCTCCACTTCAGCGCAGGCTTCATCCACGTTTTTCGCCCGCCGCCCCGTGGGGATGACGTCGGCGCCGGCCGCGGCCAGCCCCGATGCCAGCACCCGTCCCAGTCCGGACGTCCCGCCCATCACCGCGACCACGCGGCCTGTGAGATCGAGTGGGCTCTTTGCCACGATTTACCTCTGGATGCGGGCCGATCCGCCTCTTGCAAACGACCGTACCTGGTCGAGCGTGGCCATGGTGGTATCGCCGGGGAACGTGGTGAGCAGCGCGCCGTGCGCCCAACCCAGCTTCACCGCTTCCAGCGGCTCTTCGCCCGTCAGCAGCCCGTAGAAGAAACCGGCCGCGAAGCCATCGCCGCCGCCTACGCGGTCATAGACGTCCAGCTCCGCTACCGGCGCGTTGTAGGTCTCGCCGTTGATCCACGCCACCGCGCTCCAACTGTGCCGGCTGGTGGAGTGCACCTCGCGCAGCGTAGTAGCCACCACCTGGATCCGCGGATGCTTCTTTACCGCTACGTGAATCATTTCGTAGAACGCGCTGGGATCGAGCTTGGACTTCGCCACCACGTCCTGCCCGGCAATGCCGAGGCCCTTCTGCAGGTCCTCTTCGTTGCCCACCAGCACGTCCACGTTTTCCACGATGCGGCCCAATACTTCCACCGCCCGCGTTGCGCCGCCGGAGATGTTCCACAGCTTTTCGCGATAATTCAGGTCGAAGGACGTCACCGCTCCCGCCTTCTTCGCGGCCCTCATCGCCTCCACCGCGAGCTCGGCCGTGTTTTCGCCCAGAGCTGCAAAAATGCCGCCGGAATGGAACCACTTTACGCCGCCCGAAAAGATTTCGTCCCAGTTGAAGTCGCCCGGCTTCAACTGCGCGGCCGCTTCATTGGCGCGATTATAGAACACCACCGGAGCGCGCACGCCCCAGCCCCGGTCGCTATATACCGTGGCCATGTTGGGACCGTTCACCCCGTTGTGCTTAAAGCTCTTGTAGAACGGCTTCACGCCCATGGCGCGCACCCGTTCGGCGATCAGGTCGCCAATCGGATAATCCACCATCGCCGAGGCAATGCCGGTCCGCAGCCGGAAACAGTCGGCCAGGTTGGCGGCTACGTTGAACTCGCCGCCGCTGACGTGAATCTTGCATTCGGTGGCTTTGCGGAAGGGAATGATCCCGGGATCCAGGCGATGCACCAGAGCGCCGAGCGAAACAAGGTCGAGCGCTGCTTCCGGTCGAATCTTCAAAGGTTGACTCATATATGAGATATTTTGGTGGCGTAGGCAATTGGCCTGCCCTTGACCCATTTACAGGCCCTACTGCCTTCGGTGTCAAGCGAATCGCCGCTTAACGCCAAGTTTAGCGAATCTCAACGGTGGTCGGTCGTCCGTTAAACGCGCCCGCCCCTCACTTGTTCGGACAAACCACTCCTGACAGCCTGTGGTCGAAGTGGCCCCTAGGGCCGGTCGTAGGCGAAAACGCCTGCTCCGCGCAGCCCTTGTACGAAGTAGGCCTTTGGCTTGCCGCTACTTCTGCCGTGCGCTGCTAAGCGAACGCGCAGCGCCAACCGGCCTCGGCGCGTTCCAATTGATGCCCGGATTCGGTTACTTCTTTACGCCGGCCTGGATGCCTTGCTGTACCTGATTGATGGCCTGGCTGACCAACTGGATGGCCTTCTCGCGGTGGCCGGCTTTGTCGTCCGCGGCCGCCTGCAGTTGGGTCGCGGCGTTGTTGAGCGCTCTCAGCGCCGCTTGCATGTGCGGTTGTTGGCCTTCCGCCAGGGTTGCGACTGCCAGACCGGCAGCGCCCGCGGCGATGAGATTCTTCGCCGCCATCCGCCGGGAAATGAGTTGAGATGTCATATTTTCGTCCTGATCTTCCTCTCTTGGGTGACTAGAAAACGTCCCTAAGCATACAACCAGGCATGGGAATGGCGCAATGCTTTTTTGCGGGTAGCGGTACTGGAGACCTGTCCCGCGCATTGCCGTAGTCCCTGTTCCGGATCGGCCTGACTCCTTCCGCTTCCCAGCCCCACAAAAACCGGGACAATGTACTCATGGACATCAACCGGTTCACCGAGAAGCTCCAGGAAGCCATCCGTTCCGCCCAAAACAAAGCGATTCGTAACGGAAACCAGCAGGTGGATGTCGAACACCTCCTGGCGGCCCTGCTCGAACAATCCGGCGGTCTTGCCCCCGCTGTCCTCACCAAGGCCGGCGTCGCCGTCGAGGGCATCCAGCCGCGTCTGGAATCGGAGCTCGACCGTCTGCCCAAAGTTTCCGGCGCTTCCGGCCCTGCCGATCAGATCTACGTCACCGCGCGCCTCAACCGGCTGCTGGCCGACGCCGAAACCGAAGCCGCCAACCTCAAGGACGAGTACATTTCCGTCGAGCATGTCCTGCTCGCCGCCACCGCCGATCGCGGTCCCGCCGGCAAGCTGCTCCAGGAATTCGGCCTCACCCGCGAGCGCCTTATGCAGGCCCTGCGCGACGTGCGCGGCAGCCAGCGCGTCACTTCGCAAAACCCCGAGGCCACCTACGAAGCCCTGGAACGCTACGGCCGCGACCTCACCAAGGCCGCTTCCCAGGGCAAGCTCGACCCCGTCATCGGCCGCGACGAAGAGATTCGCCGCGTCATCCAGGTTCTCTCCCGCCGCACCAAGAACAATCCCGTCCTCATCGGCGAGCCCGGCGTCGGCAAGACCGCCATCGTCGAAGGTCTCGCCCTCCGCATCGTCCGCGGCGACGTCCCCGAAGGCCTGAAAAATCGCCGCATCGTCTCCCTCGATATGGGCGCCCTCATCGCCGGCGCTAAATACCGCGGCGAATTCGAGGAACGCCTCAAGGCCGTCCTCAAGGAAGTTCTGGATGCCGCCGGCGAGGTCATCCTATTTATAGACGAACTCCACACCGTCGTCGGCGCCGGCAAAACCGAAGGCTCCATGGACGCCGGCAACCTGCTCAAGCCCATGCTGGCCCGCGGCGAGCTGCATTGCATCGGCGCCACCACCCTCGACGAATACCGCAAGTACATCGAAAAGGATGCCGCCCTGGAGCGCCGCTTCCAGCCCGTCGTCGTCGATCAGCCTTCCGTCGAAGACACCATCTCCATCCTCCGCGGCCTCAAGGAGCGCTACGAAACACACCATGGCGTCCGCATCAAAGACGCCGCCCTGGTCGCCGCCGCCGTCCTCGGCAACCGCTACATCGCCGATCGCTTCCTGCCCGATAAGGCCATCGACCTGGTGGACGAGTCCGCCGCCCGCCTCCGCACCGAAATCGATTCCATGCCGGCCGAGCTCGATGAAACCCGCCGCCGCGTCATGCAACTCGAAATCGAACGCGAAGCCCTCAAGAAAGAGAACGACGCCGCTTCCCGCGAGCGCCTCGCCAAACTGGAAAAAGAGCTCGCCGATCTCAAGGCCGATTCCGACGCCCTCACTGCCCGCTGGCAGGCGGAAAAAACCGCCGTCGCGAAGCTGCGCCAGTTGCGCGAGCAGGTCGAACAAACCAAGAAGGACATCGAACAGGCCGAACGCCAGTACGATTTGAATCGCGCCGCCGAGCTCAAATACGGCACCCTCGTCGCCCTGGAGCGCCAGCTCGCCGAAGCCTCCGCTAAATTCGATCGGCAGCAGAAGTCGCAGCCCAAACTGATAAAAGAGGAAGTCGGCGAAGAGGACATCGCCGCCGTGGTCAGCCGCTGGACCGGCGTGCCGGTTACCCGCCTGCTTGAAGGCGAAGTCGAAAAGCTTCTTCACCTGGAAGACGAGCTGCACAAGCGCGTCATCGGCCAGAATGAAGCCGTCACCGCCGTGGCTGAAGCCGTCGTCCGCGCCCGTTCCGGCCTCAACGATCCCAACCGCCCCATCGGCAGCTTCATCTTCCTCGGCCCCACCGGCGTGGGCAAAACCGAGCTGGCCCGCGCCCTCGCCGAATTCCTCTTCGACGACGAGCGCGCCATGATCCGCATCGACATGACCGAGTACCAGGAGAAACATACCGTCGCCCGCCTCCTCGGCGCCCCTCCCGGATACGTCGGCTACGAAGAAGGCGGCCAGTTGACCGAACGGGTCAAGCGCAATCCGTATTCCATCATCCTGCTGGATGAAATCGAGAAGGCTCACCCGGACGTTTACAACATCCTGCTGCAGGTATTTGAAGACGGCCAGTTAACCGACGGGCTCGGCAACACGGTCGACTTCAAGAACACCATCCTGATCATGACGTCGAATATCGGCGCGCGGCAC
>JBKQIF010000089.1:0-52959 GCA_052148435.1 Bryobacteraceae bacterium | reverse complement strand
CCCCAACGCGCCGATTCGGGGTCGAAATCGGCCCGCTAGCGCGCTCTACCAGGTGAGGCCATAACCCAACGGGAACAGCGGAGCGTAGCCCGCGTCTCCCGGGTGCAAGCCGACCTGTTTCATCTCGCGCGGCCAGGTGAAGGCGAGCTTGCCGGTGGGGAGGACGTCGCCGAACAGAACGTCTGCGATGCCTTGACCTTCCGTCCCCGGCAGCCAGGCCGCCACGATGGCGTCGGCCTGGTCCAGAATTCCATCCAGCAGCATGGGCCGGCCGGAGAACAAAATCGCCACCACCGGCACTCCCGCCGCTTTCATCCGGCGCACCGCGTCGACGTCCGCTTGCGCCAGGTGCAGATCGGCGCGGTCGCCGTCGCCTTCCGCGTAAGGAGTTTCCCCGATCACGGCCACGGCCACGGACGCGCCCGCGGCGCCCGAACCATCGGCCGCGAAGGTGACCCGGGTCTGCTCGCCCACGGCATGGCGGAAGGCCGCCAGCACGGTGGTGCCGGGGGAAGTGACCGCCCCGCTTCTGCCTTGCCAGTCGATAGTCCACCCGCCGCACTGGTTGCCCAGATCGTCGGCGCTCTTACCGCCCACGTGTATGCGTGCGGCCGTCTTGCTCAGCGGCAGCACGTGGTTCTCATTCTTCAGTATCACCAGCGATTCGCGCACCGCCTGGCGTGCCACGGCGCGGTGTTCGGCCGACCCGAACGTCTTCCAAAGACTGCGATCGGCCAGCGGCGAGCGGTTCGGATCCATGAGCCCCATCGCGAACTTCACGCGCAGGATGCGGGTGACCGCATCGTCGATGCGCTCCCTCGGCACCACGCCTTCCTCCACCAACTGCTTCAAATCGGCGATGTACTCGCCGTACCGCTCGGGAACCATGGCCATATCCATGCCGGCGTTGATGGAGATGCCAATGGACTTCTTATAGTCGCGGTCGATCTGGTCGATGGCGTTGTAATCGGAAATCAGGAAACCATCGAATCCCAGTTCCTGCTTGAGAATTTCAGTGAGCAGACGCCGGCTGGCGGAGCTTTTCACGCCGTTCCAACTGCTGTAGGACGGCATGATGGACGCCACGCCGGCTTCCACGGTGGATACATAGCCCTGCAAATGAATCCGCCGCAGGGTGGCCTCGTCGACGCGCGTATCGCCCTGATCGAGACCACGGCCCTTCTGGCCGGTTCCCCAGGTGGTTCCCCCATCGCCGGCATAGTGCTTGGCGCAAGCCAGCACCGCCAGCGGATTCGCCAAGCCGCTTCCCTGGAGGCCGCGCACGGCCGCCGCGCCCAATTCGCGCACCACGGCGGGATCTTCGGAGAAACCCTCGTAGGTGCGGCCCCAGCGAATGTCTTGCGGCACGGTGACGCAGGGGGCAAATGCCCACTGAATGCCGCTGGCGCGAACCTCCTCGGCGGTAATGCGGCCGATCTTTTCCACTAGCGCGGCGTCGCCAGTGGCGCCGAGCCCGATATTGTGGGGAAAGATCACCGCGCCCAGAAGATTGCTGTGGCCGTGTACGGCGTCGATGCCATAGAGCAGCGGGATGCGCAGCCGGGTGTTGGCGGTGTGGCGCTGGATGCGGTCGTAGAGGTCGGTCCAGGCTTGGAGCGAATTGCCTTCCTTGGGGTCGGAGCTGCCGCCGCTCAGGACGGATCCGAAGCCGTAGCGCTCGATGTCCGCAAGATCCTTAATGTAGTCCTGATCGGGTTGGGTCATCTGGCCGATCTTTTCGTCCAGCGTCATGCGCGCCAGCAAGGCTTTGACCTGCGGATCGAAATCCGACAGGCGGCGAGGGGCAGCGGCGGCGAGGTCGAACGCGGCGATCGACCCGGCAAGGATGGCGGCGGACAGGGCGGCCGTGCGCCAGCGACGAAATCGTGGGCTCATAGGGCGAACTGATATTATCGGTCATTGCGCGCTTCCAAGCGCGGCGCCCCGTGCCCTCACGCGCTCCCTTACTCGCTTCCTCCCTGCCTGGCGGCGGGAAAAGTTAACATTACCCCGCACCTTTTTCCGCCATTAGTCCTGTCGGTTTTCATCGGGGTACCGATTACCTGGTTGGTACGTCGCACTCTTGTTGGCCGTAATCGGCCGATGATACTCTCAAGTCGAAACTGACTGGTTGGATGAGAATTCCGGAGAGATTCTGGAAATCAACGGCCCCGCCGCCGAGGTTTTGCGCGCCGGGCGGGAGCAATCGATGAGCCACTCGGTTTGGGAATCGGGAACCCTGAACGACGCCGGAAACCGCCGCGTGTTTTGCCTCTGGGACGGTTCTCGCTGTCCGCTAGGAAGCTGCCTCAGGGCGGCGATTCACTACTGACAAGTCGGTGATGCGCCGAAAGGCCGTGAGGACCCGTATGGATGAGGCGCAATCGTTGGGCGAGAGGAAATGCTGATGCTCACGCGCTATTTGGTGCGCTTCGACGATATCTGCCCCACCATGAACTGGACCGTGTGGCGGCAGGTTGAGGACGCGCTCGTGGAAGAGGGCGTGGAACCGATTCTGGCTGTGGTGCCCGACAATCGCGACCCCAACCTGACGTTCGATTGGCCGGAGCCGCGCTTCTGGAACCGCGTGCGGCGATGGCAGGCGCGGGGCTGGACGATCGGCCTGCACGGCTACCATCATCGATACGAGACCGGGGACGCGGGCATCGTCGGGCGCTACCGCTGCAGCGAATTCGCCGGTTTGAGCCGCGCCGCGCAACGCCGCAAGATCGCCGCCGCGCTGGACGTTTTCGCGCAAGAAGGCGTGGCGCCCGAAGTTTGGGTGGCCCCGGCCCACTCCTTCGACGCCATCACCCTGGAGGAACTGGCGGAGCAGGGCGTGCGCTTCGTGAGCGACGGCTATTCGCTGCTGCCGCACCTGGATGCGCGCGGGTTGCTCTGGGTTCCCCAACAATTGGGCGGGTTCCGCCGCATGCCCTTCGGGCTGTGGACCGTGTGCCTCCATCACAACCGCTGGACGGCGGCGGAGGTTTTCGAGTTTCGCGAGCGGCTGAAGCAATATCGCGCCCGCATCGCCAACTTCCGCCAAGTGGTCGAGACGTACGCCGAACGGCAGCCGCGGCTGGCGGACCGGCTCAGCTCGGAATCCATCCGCCTGGCGCGCTCGCTGCGCAGGATGTTGGGACACGCCATGGGAAACGCGGCGTTATGAACATCGCCTTCGTCATCACCCGGACATCGTCACCGCCCTCGACCGACAATGGCTGGCACACCCGGTTGAGATCGTGTGGAACCAAGCGGCGCAAGGGCGGTAACCTCCGTAAAAGTCAGTCGCGCGACTCTTTGTCTCGTTCGTCCTATTGTGTTTGCCTTGGGGAATGGCCGATAATACGATGAAGCTTATAGCCTGACTTACTAGGTAAATCCAGTGACGCCTATGGGACTTCGAAAGTGGATCGCGTGGGTCGTAGCCGGCACCGTCAGCTCTACCCTGCTCGGGTCCGGGCCGGTGATCGGCGTCGTCTCGGCGGAGGGATCGTTTCGGCTGGATAACGTCGCGGCTGTCGCGCACGCCACGTTACTTGACGGAACCGAGATTCAGTCCGACGCCAGTACGCCGCGGTTGCAATTGAAGGACGGCGCGTGGTTGCTCCTGGCCACCTCGTCGCGGGTCAAGATCGGCGGCCGCCGCATGGCGATCGAGCAGGGTACGGCGGAGATCGGCGGGGCGGCCCGCTACGATCTCGAGGCCGGAACGCTGCACATCAAACCGGCTAATAACCGTGCGCTCGTACGCGTTCAGGTGAACGGGGAACGGCAGGTGCTGGTAGCCGCGGCCGGCGCGCCTGCGCTGGTCTATACCGGCGCTGGCCTGCTGGTAGCCAAGGTCCGCGACGGCGCAACTCTCTCCTTCGATCCGCAGGCCGGGCCGGCCACGACGGCGCAGGTTCCCGGCTGTCTGCTCTCGAAGGGCGGACGGTACATCGTGGTGAATCTGGAAACCAAGCAGGTGCTGGAAGTGACTGGGCCGGATGCCTCAAAAGAGGTCGGCAACCGTGTCCTGGTGACAGGTACGGTGGTGAGCGGTGTGACCCCGGTGTCCCCCGCTACCGAGGTGATCCGCATCGGCATCCTCACCCATATCGATAATGGTGGCTGTGTAGCGGCGGCGGCCGACGTCGGTGCTGACCCGTTGATGCACGCTCCGGTTCAGGCGCCCGCCGCTTCCAGCCACACGACCGCCTACATCGTCCTCGGCGTGGCCGTGGCCGCCGGCGCCATCGCCGGCGTAGCAGTTGTCGAAAGCGGCAAGAAGTCCAGCCAGTAGGCCCGCCACGTGATTACTGACTGATTACGGATTACTCACTCAATGCGCATCTTTCGCGCACCGGAATCCGATGTCGGAGCCTTTGAATCGGGCTGGCACCGTGGTCTTATCCCAAATCGCGTCCGCGTCGAGAGAGTACTTAAACGACGTGCCGCGAATCAGGTACCAGGGTTCGTCGGCGGTGGGCGGCGGGGTCAGCAGCTTGCCGAAAGTGTCGGTCGCCTGCTTGCTGGGGGGCGTCAACTGCTCCACCAGCTCCCAGGCATTACCGATCATATTCAGGGCGCCGCAGGGGCTGGCGCCGGCGCCGAAATCGCCCACCGGGCGCAGACCCTTCGAATTCAGGTTGGCGCGCGAAGGATCCTGTTGATCGCCCCAGGGGAAGGAACGGCCGTCGTCGCCGCGGGCGGCCTTTTCCCACTCCTTGTCGTTGGGCAGACGCTTGCCGGCCCATGCGGCGAACGCCTGCGCCTCGGTAATCGTCACGTTGACCACGGGTAAGTCGGGCTTATCCGCCGGAAAGCCATCCGGCAGCTTACGCCCGGTGGCTGAACAGAATTCGGCGTAAGCGGAATTGGGAACTTCCGTCTTGTCGATGTAGAACGCCGGCAGCGGTATCGGCCGCTTGTCCCGGCCGTATTCAAAAGTCCCGGCCGCCACCAGCAGCATGGTTCCGGTCGGCGTGGATACCATCGCGGCCAATTGCGTCGTGTGAGTGACAGGGACGGGTCTGGGACGAACCGCGAAGTACGTACCCGCCACCGCGGCCAGAGCCAGCACGACAACGGCCGGCGCCAGCCACGTGCGGCGCGCGGGAACCGGTGCCGGCGCTTGAGGCATTAACGTGGTGGGCGCATCCAGGTTGGCGATGAGCTGTTCGATCTCCGCGCATACGGCGCCGAATCCCTGCGGCCTGGCGGCGGGACTTTTGGCCGTCGACCGCGCCACCAGATCGCAGACCGTCTCCGGCACGCCCGCCTGGCGCAGCGGGTCCATGTTGAGCGGCTCGTTCAGAATGCTGTAGAAAATCCGCTCCATAGTGTCGCCGCTGATGGGCTTTTGGCTCGTAAGCAGCTCGAACAGCAGGATGCCGAACGCATAAACATCCACCTGCTCGGTAGCGTTCTGCCCGGTAACTTGCTCGGGAGACATGTAATACGGCGTGCCCAGCACGTAACCGGCGCGGGTGAGCGACATGCCGGCCGCCTTGGCAATGCCGAAATCCATCAGTTTCACCACCCCGGCTGCGTTCAGATGCACGTTTTCCGGCTTGATATCGCGGTGAATGATGCCCTGCGAGTGGATATATTCCAGGGCGCGTCCCACCTGCAGAGCGATTTTCAGCTTGCCGCGCAGGTCGCCGGTATGGCCGTCACGGATGGCATGGCGCAGGTCCTCGCCGCGCAGAAACTCCATCACCAGAAAAGGATGGCCGTTCTCGTCCTCGCCGAAGTCGTAAATGCTGATAATGTTGTCGTGCGCCAGGTTGCCCGCCATGCGGGCTTCGGCCAGGAACCGGGTCTTGGTTTCGGCATCGGCGCAGCCGGCCTCGGTCAGAATTTTCACCGCCACCGTGCGTCCGATTACCGTGTCTCTGGCGCGGTAGACGTGCGACATGCCGCCGCCCAGAAACTCTTCCATCTCGTACTTTCCGATGCGCGCCGGAAGCTGCATCAAGGCCGTGCCACCTCCGCCACGCAGGACATGCCGCCGAAGTAACCTCTATCGAAGACCGAAGGCGTGGATTGTAAGTCGAAACGAACCCTCACCGGGCGGCCGTTGTCGGTAACTTGAGTGTCCGACTTGCCGCGCTTCATGGCGATTTCGACTTGCGTGCCCTGGTGCAGATCGGCATCGTCCACTAACTGGAAAATGGCCCAGAGGCCGTCATAACTGCCGTAGTCGTGGTCGCTCCCGCCTTTGACCTTGACCGAAAGTTGCACGCCGGAGGCGGAACCCGGCCAGGCGAAAGTTGCCGCCTTGGAAGGATCGGCGGCGCTGAAATCCGCGCTTTTGCCGTCCACCGTCAGTTTCGCGCTTTCCGTATCCGGCAGCGGCACCAACTTCACCGTGTAGTTGAAATGGGGATCGGGGGTGTTATTCGCATAGGCTGCGTCGGCAAACGCCGCGGCCCGATTGAGAAACCCCAGGAACGACGGGTTGATCGTCATGCCGCCCGAGGAAGCGGGCGAGAACTGCGACCCTGCGCGGGTAATTGCCTTCTGCAGGTTCTGATCGTAGAACTGCCACAGCAGGCCGTCTTTAGGCTTGAAGACGGCGTCGATGTCGGCCAGCGTGGCCAACACTTTACTGGACGGCGTAAAAGGATACTTGGCGAGCAGCGGGCGCATCTGCCCGCAGAGGTCTTTGCCCTTGCCGTTCAATTCGGCCGGGCCTAGAGTGCGGACCAGGGCATCGACATACGTGATCGGCTCTTCCAGTAGGGTGCGGGTCTCCGCGTCCACGTGGCCGTCCGGATCGGGGCGGAAGGCTTGCGCGATCTGCCCGGTGGAAAGTTTGGCGGCGGAAGCGGCGCCCTGCACCGTGGCGGCGGCCGCGTCGTTGGGCGGCCCCGGCTGCGATGCCACTTGGTCCACGGTGGTCTGCAGCGTCAGCAGGTTGGTCATGTAGTTTTGATTGGGCCCCTGGATGTACTTATCCAAGCACGGAACCGGGGTGACGGATTGCACCGGCTGGAACAGGCCGGCCACTCCGGCGTCGTCCACCGAAGTATTCTGCGAAGCCACGCACACCAGCGCCAGCAGGGCGGATTGATTACCGGAAAGCTGCTGCAGTTTCTGGCTGGCGTCTTTCAGGCTGGCGTAGCGGACCACGTTGGCGGACTTGATGTAAGTGCGCCACTGATTGGTAAAGTCCGTGTTATAACGGGCGCGCAGATCGACGGCCAGTTTGTTCTTGTCGATATTGGCCTGAGCCTGTTCGCCCAGCACCCAGCGCTCCCCGTTGATGTAGCGATCCACGTGGTTGAGCGCATCTTTCATGAACGCCCAGCCGCCCTTGGAAAAGGCTCCGGGCACCTCGTGCGTCTCGACCACGGTTTGCGCTGAGCCGGCAAACTGGCGGTTGAAGTTGATGGGCGGGTTATTCTTTCCGGCTTCGGCCAGCAGGAAAGCGTAGACCGCCTCCTCCCCGGCGAACTGGGCCAGGTAGCGGCGGGCGTGCTCGATGGTGTCGGAGTCGTTGGCGCTCGAAAACGGGTTGGCGCTCTGCAACTCTTCGGCGTAGTATTCGAACTGCCTCTGGGCCAGGGCCTGGCGCTCGGCATCGGCGCCTTGTCCATTCACCCACGAGCTGAGCAGCACCGGAGCGAGAAACTCCTTGGTGCTCTTATCGTGAAACGAAGTGGTGATTAAGTAGGCTTTGAGAGCGTTGTAAGTGGGGCTGTACTCCGGACCGCGCGTGGCGGGCAGCGACGTCAGAAAGCGCTGGATGTTACCCTGCGTCTGGCCGAAGAGTAACTGCTTGAAGCGCGCGAAGTAAAGGCGGCGGGCCTCGGGGTATAAGTCGTCGCCGGCATACAGTCCCCAGCGATAACTCCAGGGAGCGCCGTCGCGGTGATAGGACGCCAGCGTTTCCATCGACTGCCGCAGCGTTTCGAGCTTCTGCAGGCTGGGAAGGGAAGCCAGGTCCGCTCCGGTGGACTCGCCCGAAGCGATGCCCTGCGCGGCGTCGCGAACCTGCGATTCCAACCCGTGATTGCGGAAGAAGCTCACCGTGAACGCCGTCGCCAGCAGCAGGCACAGGCCGGCCCCGACGGCCAGCAGGATGCGCCGGCCGCGGCTGGATTTGGTGCTCGATCCGCTGGCTCCCAAAGCGCCGCGATCGGCCAGCAGCACGTGGTGGAACAGGTGGCCCAGAAAAACCCACTGCGGAACCTTGCGCGTGGCCCCGGCCGGCTGCGGTGCGGGCGCCGCGGCCTGGGGGCGTCCGCCCACGTGGAAGATGCCCGTTGCGCCGCTGGACGATCCGTAGCCGGCCGCCTCGCCGGCGGCGGGCGCCACGGGCGCGGACTCGTTGATCA
Source organism: Bryobacteraceae bacterium (assembly GCA_052148435.1). GTDB lineage: Bacteria > Acidobacteriota > Terriglobia > Bryobacterales > Bryobacteraceae > JBEKYD01. The sequence goes on along the minus strand of JBKQIF010000089.1, from coordinate 44,629 downwards.
GGACCGGGCGCACGCCGGTGAAGTAGAAACCCCGCAGAAACGGCCCCACCGTCAACTGGCTGGGGCGGCAAAGGTCCACCAGAAACTGTACCGCCGTGGTGCGCAGCTTGCGGAACTCGCGCGGGAATTCATAGGTCGCCGGCAGCTTGCCGCCATCCGTTTCGCGCGCCAGAAACTCCGGGCGGGCGTCGGCAAGGGAGCGAAACAGCCGCTCGAAGTTGCCGGTCAGCCGGGCCGTCTCTTCGTCGCCGTAGACACCTTCGCTGCGGCGCCCCAGCATGGGCAGGGTCACGCCCAGCACCTGGCCGGCTTCGTCGTTGGTCAGATTACGGAAGAATTCGGTGAAGAAGGGTACCCGGTCGGCCTTGGTGAACAACACGTAGACCGGCAGGTTGATGCCCATCGCTTGCGAAATCTCACCCAGCCGCGCCCGCAAAGCCCGCGCCGAATTCACCGCGGCCTCCTGGGCGGCCGCGCGGGTGAAGACCTCGCAATCGAAACAGATCAGAGCGGCGCGGGGGGCCTGCTCGCCTTTGCCCATCACCGGCGAGCGCGGCTCGAGCCGGGCAATCAATTTGCTCCATTTGGCGGCGTCGGCGGCGAGCTGCCCTCCCGCTTCCACGAACAGCGAACGCCTGGAAAACCAGACATTGGCGGTTCGCGTGGGCGTTACGTTGCCGTTCTGATACACCTGCCCGGCGATCAACTCCGCTTCCAGGCCGGAATGCAGCATCACGCTGGTCTTGGTGCTGCCCGCATCGCCCATCACGAGATACACGGGCAATTGGCCCACGCGGGCGCCTTCGGCCAACTTGCCGGCGGAAAGCTTGGCTTCGGCCTCGCGAATCAGCAGCGAGATTTCATCTCCGCCGGGCGCCTGACCGGCGTTTCCCGCGGCTTGCGCCTGCTTCCCCTTCTTCCTCTGGCGCAGCCACAGCGCGATCAGAACCAAGAGCGCTACCAGGACGACGCCCAGGACTACATAGAGAATCATGCTTTCGCTCCTAGCCTTTCGCCTGTACGGCGATGTTGTGGACATCCGACACGCCGGAACCCAGACCGATTTTGTAGCCGGCGAACAGCAACAGGGTAACCGCCGCGCACACGATGGCGATCGCGGCCAGCTTGCGCACCCACGGGTCGCCGCGCACGGCTAACGCTTCCGCCGGCGGACTCCACCCGGGTGAAAGGGGGCCGAAAGCTCCGCGCACGCGCTGGATCTTCTCGCGGGTCATGGCGATGGTCTGCGCCAGCTCGCCGCGGTTGCCCGCGCTGTAACGTCCGCTAAAACCGAGCAGCATCGCGAGCAGATGGATCTCGAGCAGGTCGGCCAGATCCTGCGAATCCTGCCGGCCCAGCAACTGCTGCAGGTTCTGGAAGAACACTTCGCCGGCGATATGGATGCCGAACAGCTCTTCCTGAAGAGGCTTGCGCAGCCAGTCGGCGAAGATCGGGTTTTGCGAATTGAGGATAGATTCGTCGAGGAACGCTACGGCCGCGAAAGTGGCGAACTTCACGTCCTCGGCAGCGTATCCGGCGGCCAAGGCCTGGCTGGCGGCGGTCTTCAACGCTTCCCGCGTATGATGGCGAAAAGCCTCGGCATCGCCGACGTTCTGCCGGCCCGCGCGCAGGCGAACCACGGCGGTCAGCACCTCCTGGTAAATCAAGGGCAGGTTTTCCGGCCGGCGGCCGGTGGCAGCGGTAGGCGTCATTGTTTATGAATCCAAAACCACCAGAATTTCCACTTCCGGGTTAGGGAACTCGCCGGGAACGTACAACCCCAGGGTGCGGGTCTGCACGATATGATCCCAGCACGGTCCGGTGCGGCTGATGCCGAAGTATTGCGTTTCCACCCGAGCCGAAATGGCGGCCGGCGGCACCGGTAAATGGGTGAGGCTCATGCCGGGTAGAGCGCGCCGCACCAACTCGCGAACGAAGGGCGGCGTGCAAACCTTGATGAGGTTGGGCGCGTGTATCATGAGCTCGGCCTCGCCCATATCGGCGCGCACCGCCAGCACCCATCGGGCGCGCCCCAGGCAGCGTTGATCGGTCACCTGCCCCTCGTAGTAGTAATTCCCCGCGCTGGCCAGCGGAATGGAGAGACAGTTGGTGGGGACGATGGTTTCCAGGTGGGCGCGAATATGGCGATCGAGTTCGTCGAAACATTCGCTCAAGTTCATGTGGTCGTAAGCCGGCAGGCTGCTCGGATGGGAATCCAGAGCGAAAGTGCAAAGCGCCCCGCCCAGGCGCGCCAGCTCGCGGTAGAGTTCCTCGGGATGGCCGCGCTTGGCGAGGAACAGGTGGCGCAATGGCGCCAGCGCCGAATTCACGGCGTGCAGCAGCCAGAAGTTGGCGATCTCGCGGGTCGAGAATTCCACCGCGTTACCGCCGGAGGCTGCGGGGCCGCGACTGATGGAAGCTGATTTCTCGCTCAGAATTTCGATTAAACGCCGCAGAATTTCCATCAAGCGCTGGCTGGCGCCGATGCCGAGTACCGGCGGCACGAACTGCGGGTCGTAAACAAAGTGGCCGGCGCCATCGCGCATCACGCGCGCCAGCGGCAGGGCGATCATGTCGCCGGCCGGTTCGGTATCGACGAGCAGGCGAAGGTTCTTGCGCCCAAAGCGCACCGGCCGCTCGTCGGCTCCCGTGTTTTCATCGTGCAGCACCTGCGACTCGGCTAAATAGCGGGCATCCGCTCGGGAGGTAGCGTTGGTTTCGATCAGGCAGTTTAAGCCGTTGGGCTTGCGCGGCGGAATGGCGAGCAGCACGGTGATGGAATCGCGGGTTGGCGGGAACAGGTCGCCAATGGCGCGCGGCTCGGGCAAAGCGTCGCTTTCCGGCATGTTGAACGGCAGGCCGTCGGAGAAAATACCGCGCGCGTGAACCAGCGAGACGGTGCCGTTGCGCAGAGCTTCGGAATCGAGTTCCAGGCCCGCCACGCCGTAAGCCGCGAACCAGAGCGAGGAAACGGCGAACTGGATGGAATCCTCGAAATAGCGGCTCTGTACCTGGAAATGATGCGGCCCCAGGTACATGCCTTCAGACCACACCACACGCGACAGCAGCTTCATACGCTCGTTCGCCACTTTAGCATAGGCGGTCGCCTCCGGCGCGTTTTGCAATCGGGCGCGGTACCATGTTTAGGTGCCAGGGTCGGGCACGACGGGGTGTGCCATGAGTTTCTATGACAGGTACGAGTTGGTCGCTGCGCTCGAGGGAGAAGGGACCCGGGGCTTCCGGGCCCGGCAGAAAGATAACGGCCGCGAGGTCGCGGTCCACCTGCTGCTCGGCGGGAAAACGCCCGAAAACCAACTGCTTCTGGCGCGTGTCAACCCGTTCCGCGGGGCGCCGCGCCTGATCGAGGTCGGCGATTTCGAGGGCACTGATTACGTGGTGACCGCTGCGCCGCCCTTCGTGCACCTGAACGAGTGGGTCGTCATGATGGAACGCGCCGCCCTGGCCGAAGCGCAGAACAACCGCGTGGGGACCTGGAAAGTGACGCTACCCCAGCCCCCCGCCGCGAAAATCCCCCTGGCGCCACCGCCGCCCGCGGCTCCGGCGCCGCCACAGGGACCGGGCGAATTCACGCGGATGTTTCAGCCACCGGCGGCACAGCAGACATCGCCGGCGCCGTCAGCCCCTTCGGCGCCGGCTGCGGCGGCAAGAGAGCCTGGGGAATTCACGCGGCTGTTCCAGGCGCCCCAGGCCCAGCCGCCGGCTGCTCCCCAACCCACCGCACCGCCAGTCGCACCGGCGCCGGCTGCGGCGGCAAAAGAGCCCGGGGAATTCACGCGGCTGTTCCAGGCGCCCCAGGCCCAGCCGCCAGTCGCCATGCCGGCTGCTACCCAACCCCCCGCACCGCCAGGCGCACCGGCGCCGGCCGCGGCGGCAAAAGAGCCTGGGGAATTCACGCGGCTGTTCCAGGCGCCCCAGGCCCAGCCGCCAGTCGCGATGCCGGCTGCTCCCCAACCCACCGCGCCGCCAGTCGCACCTGCGCCGGCCGCGGCGGCAGGAGAGCCTGGGGAATTCACGCGGCTGTTCCAGGCGCCGGCGGCGCCGGCGCCAACTCCTCCCGCCGCTCGACCGCAGCCGGCTTCCGCACCTCCGGCCCAGCCGGGTGAATTCACGCGCATGTTCCAATCCCCTCTGCCATCCGGTGGCGTGCAGAGCGATTGGCCGGAGCCCAAGCCGGTGGCACCACCGCCGGGCGAGTTTACGCAGATGTTTCAATCGCCCTCGCCGGCCGCTCCGGCATCGCCGCCTCCCGCGCAGGGCGGCGAGTTTGCCCGATATTTTCAGGCGAACGCGCCCAGCCCCGGCCCTCAGCTTCCCGCGTCCGTGGGCCTCCCGCCGGCGGCGCCATCGCCCGCACCTCAGCCACCCGCGGCTCAACCCGGCGAGTTCACGCAGATGTTCGGCAGGTTGAACCCCCCGCCGCCGTCACCCGTGCCCTCCGTACCTGTCCCACCGGCCCCGTACACTCCGGCGTACGGGCCATCCGCGGGTCCGGGTGCGACCGGAGCTTTCTCGCTTCCGGCGCAAGCTCCGCCGCCACCGGCGGCACAAGGTCCCAGCGAATACAGCCGCATGATGCAGGCCTACAATCCGCCGCCGTCTTCAACGGCAGCCGGCGCCCCGCCCCAGTCTCCGCAAATGCAGATGCCGCAGGTGCAAGGGCCTCAGATGAGCATGCAGGGACCACATTTGCAAATGCAACCGCCGTCAGTGTCGGCGCAGCCGCCGCAAATGCAGATTCCGCCCATTCAGATGCAAGCCCTGCCGATGCAAGCGCCGCAAATGCCGGCCGGCCCGGTGGCGCCGCCGCAAACCAACTGGCTGCTGATTGCGATCATCGGCCTTCTGTGCTTCCTGGTGGGCGGCGTGATCGTTTATTTACTGGCCCGGCGCTGAAGCGAGTCGAAACGCCTCATTCATAGCGCAGCGCTTCGGTAGGATTCACCCGCGTGGCGCGGCGTGCCGGAAGGTACCCGGAGACGGCTCCGACCGCGGCCATCCCCAGCGCGGCCATCGCGATCACCAGCGGGTCGTGCGGCTCGACGCCGTAGAGCTGGCTGGCGAGCAGGCGGGTGACCAGGAGCGCCGCGGGCAGCCCGATCGCCACGCCCACGCCCACCAGCAGCAGCACTTCGCGCACCACCAGCCACAACACATTGCGCGCCGAGGCGCCCAGCGCCATGCGAATCCCGATCTCGCGCGTGCGGCGTGCCACCAGAAAAGCCATCACGCCGTAGAGCCCCACCGCCGCCAGCACGGTTGCCAGCACGCCGAACGCGGTCGAGAGCGTGGCTGCCAACCGCTCCACCGCCAGCGAATCGTCTTTCTGTTTTTCGACGGTTTTCATCTGGTAGACGGGCAGATTCGGATCGAGCTTGTGCACTGCGGCGCGTAGCGCCGGGAACATCTGTTCCGGAGCGAGGGTAGTGCGGACGTACGCCGTCATCATGTTGGCGGTGTGCTGCAGGTACGGAAAATACACCTCGCGCGGGATCGGCTCCTTCATGGTCATGTACTTGGTGTCGCGCACCACGCCGACGATCTCGGTATCGGTTTTGGTCCCCGGATCGGTACCGCCCCCGATGCGATGCCCCACCGGGTTCGACGCGCCGAAGTAGTAGCGCGCGAATTTCTCGTTCACGATCGCGACCCGCGCCGCGCCCTTGGCATCGCTCTCGCGGAAAGCGCGGCCGCTGTAAATGGGAATGCGGAGGGTTTCGAAATAGCCCGGCGAGACATAGTTCACCCACGACTGCATATCTTCGCCCGGCTTGGTCGTGTGGCCTTCCACGGTGAAACCGCTATCCCAATCGTCCCAGGTCAGCGGAGGCACCTGGCACAGCGCGGCCGATTGCGCCGCGGGCAGCTCCGCCAGGGCGTGCGCAAGCCGTTTATAAAAAAGCTCGGACTGCTCGTCCTTGTAGCCGTTCAGCGTGGGGTCGACGGAAAACGAGAGCAGGTTGGCGACTTCGAATCCGGGGCTGAGCTGCTTTAGGTGGCGCAGGCTCGTCCCGAAAAGCCCGGCGGCGATCAGCAGCAGCAGCGAGAGGCTCACCTGGGCCACCACCAGCAGCTTGCGCCAGCGCGCCTGGCCGCCGCCGGCCACCGCGCCGGCCTGATCCTTCAGCACCGGCGCGATATCCGAGCGGGTCGCCTGGAGCGCCGGCGCCAGCCCGAAAATCACGGCGGTAACGGCGGAAATCGCCATGTTGTACCAGAAGATGCGCAGGTTGGGGTCGAGGTTGAATTTCATGGGCGGCTCCATATCGGGCATGAGATGGACCAGCAGCCGCATGGTCCACGGCGAGATGAAAAAGCCGGCCAATCCGCCGGCCAGCGCCAGAATCAGGCTTTCCAGCATGAGGTGGCGCACGATGCGCGCGCGGCTCGCCCCCAGCGCCAGCCGCAGCGCGATCTCCTTCCGCCGCGCCGCCGAGCGCGCGATGATCAGGTTGGCCACGTTGGCGCAGGCGATCAGCAGCACCAGCCAGACCATGGCCCCCATGGCCAGCACCGGCGCTTCCAGGAACATGCGGGGAATGTTATTGCCCCCGCCGCCCGGAGACACGTCCAGGGTCATTTTGAGGAATTGCTGCCGGGCGTAGACCGAGGCGTGGGCGAACTCGGCCTGGCGCACTTCCATTTCCAGTACGTTGTGGAAGGTGGGCGCAAGCGAGACTTTCGCCCGGCGGAGGGTCACGCCCGGCTTGAGGCGCCCGAAAACCTGCACCCAGCGCAGGCGGCGATTTTCCAGCGGCCGTTCCTGGCGCGTCAGGTCCGGAGCCATGACAATGGGCACGTAGATCTGGGCGGGGAACATCGCCTCCATGCCTTCAAAGCCGCGCGGCGCAATGCCCACGATGGTCAGTTGGTGGTCGTTGACCAGCATGGTCTTGCCGAGAACACCCGGATCGCCGCCCAGACGCGACTGCCAGTAGTCGTAACCCAGAACGGCGAAAGGCGAGCCGCTGGCGGCGCGGTCGTCGTCGGGCGTGAACAGGCGGCCCATGGCGGGCTGCAGACCGAGCGTGGGGAAGTAGGTCCCGCTGACGAGCTCGGCGGCGACGCGTTCGTTGCGCCCGCCGAAGCTCACGCTAGCCGCCGCGAGGCAGCGCGCCAGCATCCCGTCGAAGACCTGGTTTTGATTGCGAAAATCCACGTAGATGGGATAAGAGAGCGAGTTCAAACCGGTGTTGGAACCGTAGTGCTGGCCAACCTCCTTTAGCTGCGCGAGGGCCGAGGGGTCGCGCACCGGCATCAGGCCAAGCAGCACCTGATCGAGCATGGTGAACACCCCGGTATTGGCGCCGATTCCAAGCGCCAGCGAGAAAACGGCGACAGCCGCGAAAACAGGCGCCTTCGCCAGGGAACGGAAGGCGTAGCGCAAATCGTCGGGAAGGCTCATGGCAGCTCACAGAGGCCACTACCCCATACGCGCCTGGCGGCGGGGTTGTTCCACGTAGCCCATAGCCGCTAACTTAACGTGGCGCACGCAAAAGTGCGTGCGCCACGTTGGGGCTAAGTTAGCGCCTATGCCATCATCCCGCTTGCGGCAGCAGAATGATCAGCTCCAACTGCGGATTGGGAAGGTCGGCGGGCACGTAGGCCGCCAGGTTGCGGGCGCGCTGGACGGCTTCCCAGCATATTCCCGACTGGTTCAGGCTGAAATACTGATAATTCAATTTGATGGGAATCGCGCTGGGCGGCGACGCGAGGTGGGTCAAGGTCAGGCCGGGGAGCGCGTTGCGTACGATGTGCTCGATATGGCTGGCCGAGCAGACCTTCACCAGCGCCGGCGCGCGGGTAACGATTTCCGCCTCCCGCGTCTCGGCGCCGACCGCCAGATACATGCGCGTATTGTTCAGGTATTTGTCCTGATCGATTGCGGTGGCATAAATCGACGGCTTCACCAGCTTGAGGGGCAACGCAACCACGTTGCTCGGGACCACGGTTTCGAGCAGCGCGCGCAGCTTTTCGTCGAGCTCGGTGAAGCAGGCTCCCAGCTCGTCGTGGTCGTAGACGGGCAGGTCTCGGGGGTGGATTTTAGTCGAAAAAGTGGTGAGCGCTCCGGCCAGTTCGAGCATGGCGGCGTACAGCATTTCCGGATGGCCGCCGCGGGTTTCGAAGAGATGCCGGAAAACGGGATAGGCGGAATTGACGGTGTAGAGCAGCCAGAAATTGGCGATATCGGCGGCGGTGAAATCCGCCAGGCTCTGGTTCTTCTGGCGGCGCATGCCGGAGATGGCGCTGGAGCGCGTGGTGAGCAACTCGACCAGGCGGCGGGCGATGGCCACCAGGTAGTCGCTGGCATTCAGGTCGAGCAGCGGCGGGACGAACCGCGGATCGAGTTGGAACAAGCCGGCTCCGGTGCGGACCACGCGGGCCACGCGGAGGGCGGCATAACCGTCGCGCGCCTCGCCTTCGGCCAGCAAACGCAGATTCTTGCGCGCTACTTGGACGGGACGTTCGGCCAGGCCGGTATTTTCATCGCGGAACAGTTCGATTTCGGCCCGGTAGCGGGCGCCGCCCTCGCGCGCCGAAGTGGCCACGTTCAAGCCGCGCTCGCGATAATCGGGCACGGCCAGGTAGAGGTCGAGGGAGGTCTGATCGGGCTCGAAACATTCGGCCAGTTGTTTGAGCGGCGGGGCGGCATCGGAATTGGGAATATCGAAGAGCAACCCGTCGGAGAAAATCCCCGACGCGCTGGCGATTCCGAAGGCGCCCGCGCCCAAAGGCTCCTGCGCGATCTGCAGCGAACGGAAGCCCCAGGGCCGAAAGGCCAGGTTGTCGAGCTGAAACTGCAGCAGGTTTTCGTGAAAGCGGTCCTGAAGTTGCAAGTGCTGCGGGCTGAGAAACGTGCCCTTGCTCCAGATCACCGGTTGGAGTCGCTTCATTTGCCCCCACAGTATCAGAACTGGAGGAAAGAGCCAAGCCGCGCCTGGTACCGTGCGCCGTAAAAACAGCCGCCGGTGAAGGTGCCGCTGGGGTTTCGAAGGGGACTCTTTCGATGCCGGCGCGTAGCCTTCTTCACTCCGGAAGTGCGAAGATCGTGAACGTGTCGGAGCGCTCTGACGTGTTCGGCGCTCTGGCCAAGCTCCGTCCCCATCTCACGTTTCAGCGTTCTCCCGGTATGCAGCAACCGGGAAACGGGCCGAAGGGCCTCCCTTATCGCCTTCGGGGCCTATACTGGATGTATAGGTGTTTATCCACTTAAGGGCATAGGTGCCGTCATGCGGGAAGAAGCCGTCCGCTGGAACATCAAGGTCTCGAAAGACACCGATCTGAACCTGCGCACCTTGCTGGGTGCCCAGGGTATGAAAAAGGGCGATCTCTCGAAATTCATCGAGGAGGCTGTCCGCCGGCGCGTGCTTCAGTGCACCATTCAGGACATCAGGGCGCGCAATGCCGACGCCGACCCCGATGAAATTCAGCGCATCGTCGACGAAGCCGTCAGCGAGGTCCGCGCGGAACGCCGCACCAAAGAAACAGCCGACAAAGCCTGATGCGCGTGGTCCTCGACACGAACATCGTCGTGTCCGCCCTGATCGCCCCGGCCGGCAAGCCCGCCGTTATCATTGACGCTTGGCTGGATGGAAAATTTACGCTCCTGCCCTGCGCCACGCATGTTGACGAGCCGTGCTCCACGCTGCAAAAGCCCGTTGCAGGTCGCCGGGCGTAATGCCGCTTCTCGGATACGTGCCGGCGCGTCACCTCCTACCTTTAGGAATCGTCATGAAATAACCATGCCAAATCCTGGAGCCCAACGTGGCGCACGCACTCGTGCGTGCCGTGTCGAGACTTTTCTCGACACCCGCTCGCGTGTGGTACGCCGAGCGTCGGCACGAGTGCCGACGCGGAACGCACGAGTGCGTGCGCCACATGCAATGTGTCGATGCACAAGGGTGCACAAGAATGCACAACGGGTGGCCGACGGTCCCCGGCGAAACCCGACTCCTTTCGGTCGCGGCTCGGTTGGGCGCCATGCACAAAAATGCACAAGGGCGCACAACGAAAAGACCCCGGCGATAAACGTAGGTGAAGAAAATAAATGACTTATTTGTTTTTTCACATCCTCGGGGGCGCACAAAGAATGCACAACGATGCACAACTGGAGGCGCTGACAAAGACCGTTCCCTTTGGCCGCGGCCCGGTTCTGAGTTACAGGTATAATTCCGGAGCGGGGGTGGAATGGGAACGGAAGCGGACGATCTGGACGAAGCCCTGATGCACCACCGGGCGGGGCGGCTGGCGGAAGCGGCGGCGGGATATCGGGCAGTATTGTTGCGCAATCCGCGCCAGCCGGACGCACTCTACCTGCTCGGGATGGTAGCGCACCAGACGGGACGGAGCGAGCCGGCCATCCGCATGTTCCGCCAGGCGCTGGTGGCGAAGCCGGACCACGCCCATTGCTGGAACCTGCTGGGCCTGGCGCTGGCGGCGGCGGGGGACGAAGCGGGTGCGGAGGAAGGTTTTCGCCGGGCCCTCGCGATCGAGCCCGCTCCGGGCTTTTTCCTCAACCTGGGCAATCTTCTGAAGGCGCGGGGCCGTTCCACCGAGGCTGCCGACGCCTACGGCGAAGCGTTGCGGCGCGACGCCGGATTCGCCGCGGCGCACTATAGCCTGGGCAATCTGAACCGTGCGGCCGGCGGGCTGGAAGAGGCCGCGGCGTGTTTCCGGCGGGCGCTCGACGCGGAGCCGGGGCACGGCGACTCGCTGGCGGCGCTGGGACAAACGCTCCAGGCGTTAGGACGCGCGCCGGAGGCGCTTCCGTTTCTCGAGCAGGCGGCACGCCGGGCGCCGGGTGACGCCGGGCTCGCTTGCGATCTGGGCGACGCCCTGGCGGCGTTGGGGCGCGGCGCGGACGCTGCCCGCTGTTACGAGACCGCGATTTCGATCGAGCCGGGCCTCGGGCGCGCCTGGTTCGCTTCCGGGTGCCTCGAGCGCGACCGGCACGATTACGCCGACGCCGCCGAACGGTTTCAGCAAGCCTGTCAACTTCGGCCGGAGTGGGCCGAAGCGCATCACAACCTGGGCCAGGCGCTATTCCAGACCGGGCAAGTGGATGAGGCGCTGGGCGAGTTCGAAGTGGCGGCCGAGGCGGGAAGCGGAGACATTTCGCGGGCCATGGCGGCGGTGATCGTCCCCGGCGGCCCCGACGCGACCAATGCGACCATCCTGGCGGTGAGGCAGGACTGGGCGCGGCGGGTGTTCCCCGCAGTGGCGAAGGGTGACAGACCACAAAATGCGATGGTCTGTCCCACTAAACTCCGGATCGGTTATCTTTCCTCCTTTTTTCATCGGCGGAACTGGATGAAGCCGGTATGGGGGGCGATCCACGGGCATGACCGCGCGAGTTTCGAGATTGATCTGTTTTCCGACGCGCCCGAACAGGCGATCGGCGAGGAGTACCGCCGTTCGGCGGGCGATGTCTTCCACGACATTTCCGGGCTATCGAACGAGGCCGCGGCGGCAACGATCGAGCAAAGCGGGGTGGACGTGCTGGTGGATCTGAACGGCTACAGCGCAATGGCTCGACTGCCGGTGGTGGCGGCGCGGCCGGCGCCGGTGGTTATCGGCTGGTTCAATCTGTACGCCACCAGCGGGATGGAGGCCTACGATTGGCTGGTCGGCGATGCGGTGGTGGTTCCCGCCGGGGAAGAGCGGTTCTATTGCGAGAGGATCGCACGGGTTCCCGGCACGTACCTGGCGTTCGAGGTGGGATACCCGACTCCGGACGCGACCGCGCCGCCGTGCCTCGCGAGCGGTGGCAGGCTGGCGTTTGGATCGTTGGCCTCGCAGTACAAAATCACGCCGGAGGTGCTACCCGCGTGGAGCGCGATTCTGCGGCAGGCGCCGGGGAGCACGCTGCTCATCAAGAACGCCGGCCTCGAAGCCGAGGGCATGCGCCGGTTTGTCCGGGCACGGTTCGAACGCGAGGGGATCGGCGCGGATCGGCTGGTGCTGGAAGGCCCGGCGGAGCACGACGAATTTCTGCAATCCTACGGGCGAATCGACGTAGCGCTCGATCCGTTTCCATACAACGGCGGCACGACCACGGCCGAAGCGCTGTGGCAGGGAGTGCCGGTGGTCTGTTTTCGGGGAGACCGGTGGGCGGCCCGGACCAGCGCCTCGATCGAGATGGCGGCCGGGCTGGGCGAATTCGTGGCGGCGGATCGGGCGGGTTATGTTGCGCTGGCGGTCGAGCTGGCGCGGAATCCCGAAACACCGGCACGGCTGGCGGAACTCAGGCGCAACATGCGGGACGGGTTGCGGGCATCGGCGGCGTGCGACACGGCGGGGTTGGCCCGGCATTTGGAGCTGATCTACCGGGAAGCTGTGGTATTCTCACCACGATGAGCGACGCGGCATCGCAGGCTTTCTGGCACGATATGTTGCCGAAATCGGGGACGGCGGAGGAGTATCTGGCCGCGCGGCGAGTATTCGAGTCCAGCGGGTTCACCTACGGGCGAGTTTGCGCGCGGCTGGGAATCGATCAGCTATACAAGTTCCAGGCGCCGCCGCCCGGGCTGGGCGTAGCCGACCGGGTGACAACGCCGCTCGATGCGCTTATCCGGCTGTTCGCGTTTGGACTCTACCTGGAGCGCGACGCGGCGGAAGAGCTCTTAACCGCGGAAGGAGCAAAGGCGCTGGAGGCGCTGAACCTGCTGGCGCCGGATCCGGGCAGACCGGGGGCGGTGTTCGGCACGGCGGCGCTGGTGCCTCTTCCCGGCGCACTGACGGCGAGCGACCGCGTCTGCGCCCCGGACGGTACTGAATTCGGCAGGGCGCCGGATGGTGTGTACCCGGCGTTTTTCGCCAATACCCTGGCGTTTGTGGACCGGCTGCCGGAAACCCGTTGCGAAAGTATGCTGGAACTCGGCACCGGGACCGGCTTTGCGGCGATCCGGTCGGCGCGCTGGGCCGGCCACGTCTGGGCCACCGACGTGGCTGCGCGCAGCGCCAGGTTCGCGGCTTTCAACGTCGGGTTGGCGGGAGTCGGGAACGTCACCGTGCTGGAAGGCGACATGTACGCGCCGGTGGAAGGGCTGACCTTCGACAGGATTGCGATCCACCCGCCCTACATTCCCTCGCGGGACACCAAATACATCTACCGGGACGGCGGCGAAGACGGCGAGCAGATCTTTCGCCGCGCGGTGGAAGGGTTGCCGCGGTTTCTTCGGCCCAATGGGCGATTCTACGCGGTGCTGATGGCTTCCGATCGCCGCGGAGAGACGCTCGAACAGCGCATTCGCAAATGGCTGGGGCCGGACGAAGCGGGTTTCGACGTGGTAGTTGTCACCGACGAACGCAACGCCGTGCGGGACGCCCTCGCCAACGTATCGAAGGAGAACCAGCGCGACGCTCCATTCTGGCGTTCGATCTGGGAACGGAACCAGACGGAATCGCTGCTCTATGGGTCGGTGCTGATCCACCGCCACGCCGGCGAGCGGGCGCGGGTCGATGCGCGGGCGCAAGCCGGAGAAGGCTTCAACTGGCGGCACCTGGACGGATTGCTGGACTGGGAGATTCGGGTGCGGCAACCGGGTGCGGACGAGATGCTGCTGGAATGCCGTCCGAGAATTGCGCCGGGATGCGAACTGCAGGTGTCCTATCGCCTGGTGGACGGCCGGTTGACTCCTTACGAGGCCCAGTTCCAGGTCATTGGGCCCGTGCGGACGCGTTTCAAGAGCCCGCTCTGGCTGGTGGAAGCGATCTTCGGGTGCGACGGCAAGTCGAGTTGGCGGGACCGGTATACGGATTTGGTTGCGAAAGGCCAAATTCCGCCGCAGGCGCCGGCGGCGGAGTTTGCGCGCATGCTGATCGCGCTGGTATCGGGCGGAGCGCTGGTGCTGGAATGAGGTAGCGGGGAAGTCCCACAGCCGGCGGCCTAGTACCGATTCGACATCTTTTCCGGTTGCGTTTTTGGGCGGGCTTGTATAATTCATTTGGGCGGGTTGAGCCGCCGGAGTTTTTTTCTGGTACTCTTGATCCTGCCCGTCGGCGCGGCAGGTCAAGACGCCGATTCGGCGAATGGGGGGATGGAATGGCACGAATGAGTACGCAGCATAAGCTCGATCGAGTAAGACCTCCGCGGGTCCAGATCACCTACGATGTGGAAGTCGGAGACGCGATCGAAATCAAGGAACTACCGTTTGTCATGGGCGTGTTGGGCGATTTCACCGGCCAACCGACCGAGCCTTTGGCGCGAGTCAAGGATCGCAAGTTCGTAGAGGTGAATCCGGACAACTTCGACACCGTGCTGGCGAACTTGAAACCTCACCTGGCATATTCGGTGGAGAACAAGCTCAGCGAGGATCCGGAGGCGCCGAAACTGAAAGTCGACCTGAATTTCAAGAGTATGGACGACTTTGGGCCGGAATCGGTGGCGCGGCAGGTGGGTCCGCTGCGCGAATTGCTGGAACTGCGCGACCGGTTGTCGGACCTGCGCGGTTCGATGCAGGGCAACGACAAGCTGGAAGAGTTGTTGCGGGAATCGGTAAGCGACAAGGAAAAACTGGCGAAGCTGCGCGCCGAGCTGGGGAAGGGGGAATCCCATGAGTGAAGGCCAAAAAGTTGCAGCCGCGGCCGCATCGCCGGCGGCCGAACAGGTCGGCGAAGTCAGTCTTCTCGACCGGATTGTAGAAGAAGGGCGGATGGCGCGCGATCCGGCAGCCAAGGAACGCGGCAAGAACCTGGTAAAGGAGTTCGTGGCGCAGGTGCTGGACGGGTCGATGACGGTGTCCAAGGACGCCGAGGCGATGATCAACGCGCGCATCGCCCAGATCGATCACCTGGTTTCGATTCAGTTGAACGAGGTGCTGCACGCCGCTGCCTTCCAGAAGCTGGAAGGGAGCTGGCGGGGCTTGAAATACCTGATGGATCAGAGCGAAACCAGCGACAAGCTCAAGATCAAGGTTTTCAACGTGACCAAGAAGGAGCTGTTGCGCGATCTGCAGCGGGCTCCGGAATTCGACCAGAGCGCGCTGTTCAAGAAAGTCTACGAGGAAGAATACGGCGTGTTCGGCGGCGCTCCGTTCGCGGCCATGGTAGGCGATTACGAATTCGGGCGCGGACCGGAGGACATGGAGCTTCTGGAGAAGATCTCGCAGGTGGCGGCGGCGGCGCACGCTCCGTTCCTGTCGGCGGCCTCGCCGGACATGCTGAACATGGAGAGCTTCACCAACCTGGACGCGCCGCGCGACATGGCGAAGATTTTCGACTCCAGCGAGTATGCCAAGTGGAAGAGCTTCCGCCAGAGCGAGGACTCACGCTACATCGGCCTGACGATACCGCACGTGCTGATGCGTTTACCGTACGGCAAGGACGGCGTGCAGGTGGACGGTTTCAGCTACGAAGAAGGCGTGGACGGCAGCGAGCACTCCAAGTACCTGTGGGGCAATGCGGCCTACGCCTTGGGCGCGCGCCTGACGCAAGCCTTCGCGCTGTATGGGTGGTGCGCCGCGATTCGCGGGGTGGAAGGCGGCGGCCTGGTGGAGGGACTGCCTACGCACACTTTCACCACAGATTCGGGCGACATCGCGCTGAAATGTCCGACCGAAATCCCGGTCACCGACCGGCGCGAAAAAGAACTGGCGGACCTGGGATTCGTTCCGCTGGTGCATTGCAAAGGCACGGACTACGCGGCATTCTTCAGCGTGCAGTCGGCGCAGAAGCCCAAACAGTTCGATCAGGACGCGGCCAATGCCAATGCCCGGCTTTCGGCGCAACTGCCCTACATCCTGGCAGTGTCGCGTTTCGCCCATTACATGAAGTCGATGATGCGGGACAAGATCGGCAGTTTCATGTCGCGCAGCCAATGCGAGTCGTTCTTGAATAAGTGGATCATGAACTATGTGGCCGCCAGCGACGACGTCTCTGCGACCATTAAGGCTCAGCGCCCCCTGCGCGAGGCCCGGGTGGACGTAGTGGATGTGCCGGGCAAGCCGGGCGTTTATCGCGCGATCGCTTTCATGCGGCCACACTTCCAATTGGATGAATTGTCGGTATCCATGCGGCTCGTCGCGGAATTGCCGCAGGCCGCCAAGTAGCACTCAACCCCTAACCGCCCGCGCTCCGGAGGGGCGCGGGCACCAAATACACATCAGAGGAGAACACAAACATGGCCGTAGAAATGATGTTGAGTATTCAAGGAGTCACCGGAGAGGCTCAGGCAAAAGGTTATTCCGGCTGGATCGACATCTTCAGCTATAGCGTAGGAGCGTCGAACCCGACCACGGTGGGCACGGGCACCGGTTCGGGCGCGGGCAAAGTGGACCTATCGTCGATGTCGATTCAGAAGACCATCGATACCGCTACGCCCTCGCTGTTTTTGAATTGCGCTTCGGGCAAGCATTTCCCCAAGGCGCAAATGAAAGTGCGGGAGGCAGGCGGCGACTCGCCTGTTGAATTCCTGGTAATCGATTTCACCCAGGTATTCATCGACAGCATCAGTTGGGGCGGGTCTGCCGGCGGCGGCAAGCCCTCGGAGAGCGTTTCTTACAGTTTCGCCACGATCCAATTTACGTACACACCGCAGTTGGCTACAGGTGGGGGCTCGGGTCCGATACCGTTCGGCTGGAACGTTTTGACGAACTCCCAGTTGTAATCGCCGCGCGAGCGGGCTGGGCTGGGCTGGCGGGACGACCGCCGGCCCAGTCGTGTCTTCAGGTTAGTAATATGGGCGGGGGAGCGATGACTGCCAAAGAACTTTATCGGGCCGGCAAGTTGAACGAGGCGATTCAGGCCCTGAATCAAGAGCTGCGCAACAATCCGGCCGACTTGAAGCAGCGGACGTTCCTGTTTGAGCTGCTCTGTTTTGCGGGAGAGTACGACCGGGCGGAGAAACACCTGGCGGTGCTGTCGGAAGGAAGCGCGGAAGCGGCCACGGGCGCGCTATTGTACCGGGCGGCGCTAATGGGCGAGCGCGCGCGCAACGATCTGTTCGAGAAGAAGGACTATCCCACCGCGCCGGCTCTGCCGGTAACGGGAACGTTGAACGGGAAGCCTTTCGAGGAATTGGAGGACGCGGACCAGCGGGTAGGAGCGCGCCTGGAGATCTACGCGGCCGGTCAACTGATGTGGATTCCGTTCGAGCACCTGGCATCGGTGGAAATGCAGCCGCCCAAGCGGCTTCGCGATCTGCTGTGGGCTCCGACTCTGGTCCACACCGGGCCGTCGTTCAAAGGCGCCGAACTGGGTGAGGTGCTGACCCCGGTGCTGGCGCCGTTCAGTTTCCGTCATGCCGACGATGCCGTCAGGCTAGGCCGCACGACGGTATGGGAAGAGCAGGCCGACGGCCAGGTGGCGCCGTTCGGCCAGAAGATGCTGCTGGTGGACGGCGAGGAGATCCCGATTCTGGAGGTCCGCCGGATCGAGATAACCGCCGCGGACTCCGCGCTCGACGAACATGCTACTACGTGAGGACCTGCTCACTCCTATTCCCGGGGACAATCCGGCGGGACAGAACCTGCGCTACGCGCCAGTCTACGACAAAATCAAGGAAGCCCGCCGCGAGGACGACGAGGGGCCGCAAGGGGTCTGGCAGCACGAGCGCAAACTGGCCGACTGGCCGCAGGTGATCAAGCTGGCCGGCGATGCGCTGGCCACCAAAAGCAAAGACCTGCAACTGGCCGTGTGGCTGGCGGAAGGTCACCTGCGGCGCGACGGCATCGGGAGTTTGCAGCCGTGCATCGAGGCGATGCGGGGCCTGATCGAGAATTTCTGGGACAGCCTTTACCCGGAACTGGAGGACGGCGACGCGGAATTCCGATCCGCGCCGTTGCAATGGTTTGGCAGTGCCGGAGCCAGCCAAACCGGCACCGACCGGCTGGAGCTAGGCGTCAAACGCGCGTTCCTCACCAAAGGCAAGCTGGATTACAACAAGTACAAGGATTCGCGCGCGGTTCCCAGCGAAGACGACGCCAACAAGAACGACGCCAAGCGCATAGCGCGCGAGCAGGCCATCAAGGAAGGCAAGGCGACGCCGGAGGAATTCGAAAAGGACTTCGCCGCCACGCCAAAGAAGTTCTACGCCGATCTGGTGGAGACTTTCGACCGCACGCTGGAATCGCTGGCGGCCCTGGGAGAGCTTTCGAACGAGAAATTTGGCGACGTGGCGCCGTCGTTCAGCAAGCTGGACAGGGTACTGAGCGAAGTGCGGCAGGTAGCGCACATTCTGCTGCAGAAGAAACGGGAGATCGAGCCGGACGAGGTAGCGCCACCGGTTGCCGAACCCGAACCCGAGCCCGAACCGGAACCGGAACCGGAACCGGCGATCGCGGCGGCGCCGGTTGCCGCCGTGGGCGCGGCCGCGCCGGTGCGCGCGCCCGCCAGGCCGGCGGGGACCTTGTCCGCCGAACCGGTGGATGTGGCCGACGCGGTGGCGCGAGTGGTGGTGGCAGCTAAATTCCTGCGCGCGAAGGACGAATACAGCCCGGCGCCTTACCTGTTGTTGCGCGGGTTGCGCTGGGGCGAACTGCGCGCCGGTGGCGCCAGGATCGACCAGCGCCTGCTGCTGCCTCCAGCCACCGAAGTGCGGCAGCAGCTCAAGAGCCTGCAATTGGAGTCCAACTGGCAGGAAATTCTGCGGGTGGGCGAAACGGCCATGGGCATGGAGTGCGGGCGGGGATGGCTGGATCTGCAGCGCTACATCGTGCGCGCGTGCAGCGGAATGGGAAACAGGTTCGAGCCTATCCGCCTGGCGGTCGTTTCCGAGTTGAAAGCTTTACTCACGGATTATCCACAGCTCGCGGAAATGACGCTGATGGACGACACGGCCACGGCCAACGCCGAAACACTGGCCTGGTTGAAGGAAGAGGTGATTCCGCCTCCGCCGCCTCCGCCCGAAGTGTACCAACCGCCGCCGGAACCGGAACCGGAGCCGGCCTACGCACCGCCGGCATGGCAGCAACACGAGGTTGCGGCGGGAGCGGAAGCGCCGCCGGACGCATTCGATCTGGCCATGCAGGCGGCGCGCTCCGGCCGGCCGCAGGAGGGAATCGAACTGCTGATGCGGGAGCTGGCCCAGGAGCGGAGCGGGCGCGCCCGCTTCCAGCGCAAGGCGCAAGTGGCGCAGTTGTGCGCGAGCGCGGGACACGACGCCATCGCGCATCCGATTCTGCAGGAACTGGCGGAAGAGATCGAGCGGTTGCACCTGGAAGAGTGGGAGGAGCCGGACCTGATCGCGCGTCCCCTGGCGCTGTTGTACTCGTGTCTGGAGAAGGACGCGCCGCCGGAACAGCGGCAGAAACTGTATTCCTGGATCTGCCGGCTGGATCCGCTGCAGGCGCTGACGATTGCGAGATAGCCTATGCCGCGCTGGGAACCGGAACAGACCGTTACGCTATCGTTGATGGAGCGCCTGATCGATCAGGATCCGAAGAACGCGACCGAAAACCCCATGACGCGCGCACAATCGCTGCGCCTGCTGAAGAACTCGCTGCGGCGCGACCTGGAATGGCTGCTCAATTCGCGGCAGAACCCGGAGGCGGTTGGCCCGGAGTACCGCGAACTGGAGCGGTCGCTGTTCAATTACGGTTTGCCGGACGCAACTACGATGAGCTGGACGTCGGTCGCCGACCGGCAGAAGCTGTCGCGGCTGATCCAGGTAACGCTGGCCCGCTTTGAGCCGCGCATCAGCCGGTTGAAGGTGATTCCGCTGGAATCGGCGGGCGCGGCGCGCCACGTGTTGCGATTTCAGATCGAGGGGCTTCTGGACATGGACCCGGCGCCGGAGCACATTTCCTTCGATACGGTGCTGCAGTTGTCCAGCGGCGATTACCAGGTCAAGGGAGACCCGAGTGCGGGATGAGCTGCTGCTGTACTACGAGCGCGAACTTTCCTTCCTGCGGCAAATGGGCGCGGAGTTCGCCGCCAAGTACCCGAAGATCGCCTCGCGGCTGATTATCGAACCGGATAAGTGCGAAGACCCGCACGTGGAGCGGCTGCTGGAGGCCTTTGCCTTTCTGGCGGCGCGCGTTCATCTCAAAATCGACGACGAATTCCCCGAGATCACCGAGGCGCTGCTGAACATCCTGTACCCGCATTACCTGCGGCCGATTCCCTCCATGTCGGTAGCGGAGTTTGCGGCGGATCCGGAGCAGATACCGCCGGCGGCGGGCATGCGCCTGGAACGCGGTTCGGTGCTCCGGTCCCGCCCGGTCAACGGGATTCCCTGTAAATTCCGTACCTGCTACGACCTTCAGCTCTGGCCGATCGCGGTGGCGGAAGCGGAGTGGACGACGCCGGACCGGCTGCGCCCGGGGGTGAAAGTATCCGACGCCGCGGCGGCGGTGCGCCTCGATCTCCGCTGCCTTGCGGACCTGAATTTCGCCAAGATGACGTCGCTTTCCTCGCTGCGGTTTTACCTGACCGGCGAGGCCAATCTGATTCACAATCTTTACGAGCTGGTGGCCAACAACTGCGCGCAAATCCTGGTACGCGACCCAACTCCTAAATCGCGTGTCGCGCCGCTGACCTTGCCGGCGAGCTGTTTGCGCGCGGCGGGGTTCGGGGAAGACGAATCGATGCTGCCCTATCCGCGGCGGTCGTTCCTCGGATACGGCCTGCTGCAGGAGTATTTCTGTTTTCCGCAGAAATTCTTTTTCTTGGATCTGAGCGGGTTGGACCGGCTGGCGGGGGCGGGTTTCGGGGCGCGGGCCGAATTCATTTTCCTCATCTCCCCGTTTGAGCGCGCGGACCGGCGGCAGGCCTTGGAGCTGGGTGTATCGGCGAAGACGTTCCGGCTGGGTTGCGCGCCGATTGTGAACCTGTTTCCGCAGACGGCGGAGCCGATTCTGCTGTCGCATCGCAGCTACGAGTACCCGATCGTCCCGGACGTAAGCCGGCGCGCGGCGATGGAGGTGTTCGAGGTTACCGAAGTGGTGAGCGCCAACCCGCAGTCGCAGGAAGTCATCCGCTTCGAGCCTTTTTATTCTTTTCGCCACGGATCGACGCGCCGCAAGATTCAGGCATTCTGGCACGCGGCGCGGCGCCGGTCGACGGCCAGGGACGATGAAGGCACCGACGTGTACCTCACGCTGGTGGACCTTTCCTCGCGGCCGGTTCGTCCCGACGCGGATGCGCTGACGGTGCGCACGGTCTGCACCAATCGCGACCTGCCGGCGCGGCTCCCATTTGGCAACGAAGCCGGCGATTTCGAGCTGGAAGGCGCGGTGCCGATGAAGCGCATCGTGGCGCTGATGAAGCCCACCGACACGCTACGGCCGGCGGTGGGCAAGGATACGTTATGGCGTCTGGTGAGCCAGCTTTCGCTCAATTACCTGTCGCTGGTGTCGGAAGGGCGCGAGGCGTTGCAGGAGCTGCTGCGGATCTACAATTTCACCGGTTCGACTTACGCCGATAAACAGATCGAAGGGCTGGTGGGACTGGCCAGCCGGCGGCATTTCGCGCGCGTGGTTTCCGACGGGGTAAGCTCGTTTGCGCGCGGCCTGCAGGTGGACCTGGAGTTCGACGAGGAGCAGTTCGTGGGCGGCGGCGTGTACCTGTTCGCCGCCGTGCTGGAAGCGTTCCTGGGATTGTATGTTTCGCTGAACAGCTTCAGCCAACTGCGCGTGCGGACGCGGCAGAGAAAGGAGATGCTGTGCCAATGGCCACCGCGGGCAGGCCGGAAAATCTTGCTGTAGATCTGGAGCGCTGGCCGGTGGCGGATTCGCTGATCCGCGAGCCGTACCGTTTCGAATTCTTCCAGGCGGTGCGGCTGCTGGCGCGCATGTTTCCGCGCCGGCAGGTGGTGGGCCGTTTCTCCAACCCGCGCGACGAAGTGGTGCGGCTGGGGGTGAATCCCAACCTGGCGTTTCCCGCCAGCCAGGTGCAAGGGATCGAGGCCTCTCCAAATGGGCCGGTCCAAATGCGGGTGAATTTCATGGGGCTGATCGGCCCGTTGGGAGTGCTGCCGATGCCCTACAGCGAGATGGTGCTGGAGCGCATGCGCGCCCGCGATAACACCCCCCGCGACTTCTTCGATATCTTCCATCACCGCATGGTTTCTTTGTTTTTCCAGGCTTGGGAGAAGTACCGCTTCACCCTCGCTTACGAGCGCGGGGAAAGAGACCGGTTTTCGCGCCACCTGATGGCGTTGATCGGGCTGGACACGCCGGGTTTGGAGAACCGGCAGAACGTGAGCGACGATTCGCTGCTGTTCTACGGCGGGCTGCTGTCGCTGGAGGCGCGGTCGGCGCTGGGATTGCGCCAGATCCTGCTGGACTATTTCGGCGTGCCGGTGGAGATCGACCAGTTCGTGGGCGCGTGGTACGCGCTGGAGCCGGATGCGCAGTGCGCTCTGGACGAGAGCCGGGAGGATTCCGAATGTTTAGGTTTCGGCTGCGTGGTGGGGGATGAAGTCTGGGACCAACAGTCGCGGGTGCGCATCCGGCTAGGGCCCCTCGACCTGGCCGAGTACCGCGGGTTTCTGCCGGGCGGAGAAGCTCACCACGCCCTTCGCGCGCTGACGGCTTTTTATGCGGGCAGTGAATTCGATCTGGAGTTGCAATTGATTCTGCGCCGGGATGAGGTACCTCCCTGCACACTAGCGGGCGCCGTACCGGAGGCTCCGCTATTGGGATGGACGAGCTGGATGAAATCGGCTCCGTTCCATCGCGATCCGGGTGAAACCATTCTCGAAATATAGGAGGCAAGGCATGGACTTGATGAAACCGCTGGTGGGCAGGTTGAATCCCACCACACGCAAAGCGCTCGAAGACGCGGTCGGCCTGTGCGTATCGCAAACCCACTTCAACCTGGAAGTGGAACACTTTCTCTCCAAGCTGCTGGAGGCGACCGACACCGACTTCGCCGTCATTATTAAGACGTTCGGCGTGGACCGGTCGCGGCTGGCGGCGGAGATCGCCGGAAGCCTGGAACGGATGAAGCGCGGCAACGCGCGCGGTCCGTCTTATACTCCCACGCTGGTGAAAGCGCTGAGCGAAGCATGGACGATCGGGTCGCTGGAGTTTGGCGGAACCCAGATCCGCTCCGGCTTCGTGATTCTGGCGCTGGCCGCCAGCGAGGAATTGTCGCGGCTGATGCGCGACTTTAGCCGGGAGTTCCTGAAGATCGAGCCGGAGTCGCTGCGCAAACAGTTGCCGGCGATCCTCGAAGATTCGCTGGAGTTCGTGGCGCAGCCGGCGGCCGCGGCGGCGGCGGCTTCGGGCGGCACGCCCGGCGCCAAGCCGGGCGGCAAAACACCCAACATCGATCAGTTCACGGTGAATCTCACGGAGAACGCCAAGAACGGAAAGATCGACAACGTATTGGGGCGCGATTTCGAAATCCGGCAAATCATCGACATTCTCACCCGCCGGCGGCAGAACAATCCCATTCTGACGGGCGAGGCGGGGGTGGGGAAAACCGCCGTGGTGGAAGGTTTCGCGATGCGGATCACCCAGGGCGATGTGCCGCCGGTGCTGCGCAACGTGACCGTGCGCACGCTGGACCTGGCGCTGCTGCAGGCCGGAGCCGGGGTAAAGGGCGAGTTCGAAAATCGTCTGAAGGGCCTGATCGAAGAAGTCAAGTCTTCGCCCATTCCCATCATTCTCTTCATCGACGAAGCGCACACCATGATCGGGGCCGGCGGCGCGGCGGGCCAGAACGACGCCGCCAACCTGCTGAAGCCCGCGCTGGCTCGCGGGGAGCTGCGCACGATCGCGGCCACCACCTGGTCGGAATACAAGAAATACTTCGAAAAAGATCCCGCCCTGACGCGGCGTTTCCAGGTGGTCAAGGTGGAGGAACCCGACGAGACCAAGTGCCAGGTGATGCTGCGCGGCCTGGTGCCGGCGCTCGAGAAACATCACAGCGTGCGGATTCTGGACGAGGGGCTGAACGCCGCGGTGAAGTTTTCGCACCGCTATATCGCCGACCGGCAGCTTCCGGATAAGGCCGTCAGCGTGCTGGATACGGCTTGCGCGCGGCTTTCGCTAAGCCAGAACGCGACGCCTCCGGCTCTCGAAGACGCGATTCGGGAGATCGACGATTGCACGGTGCAGACGCGCGTGCTGGAGCGCGAGTCGGCGCTAGGCGCGGACCACGCGGAGCGGCTGGCGGCGGTGGGCAAACTCAAGAGCGCCGCGGAAGCGCGCAAGGTGGAGCTCGAAGCCCGATGGCAGAAGGAACGCGATCTGGTGAACCGCATCCGCGGACTGCGCGCAACGCTGGAAGACGCCAAGGCGGCGGAAGCAACCAAGCTGGAAGCAGCCGGCGCCGTGCCCGCCAGCACCGCTGCCGCCGCCGCTCCTCAGGCGGCTGAAGCCGGCGCCGCGCCTGCGGCCGCTCCAACCGCCGCGCCAGCTTTGCCGGTGGACCCGCAAGCCGTGCGCGCCGAATTGGACCAGCTCAACGCGGAACTGGACGCCTTGCAGGGCGAGAATCCCCTGATGCGGGTCTCGGTCGACGCGCACATCGTGGGCGACGTAGTGTCCGCCTGGACCGGGATTCCCATCGGAAAGATGCTGAAAAACGAAGTGGAATCCGTGCTTTCCCTGGAAAGACACCTGGGCCGCCGCGTGATTGGCCAGGACCATGCGCTGGGCGGCATCAGCGAGCGCATTCGCACCTCCAAGGCGGGCATGGAGGATCCCTCCAAGCCCATCGGCGTATTCCTGTTGGTGGGGCCCAGCGGCGTGGGAAAGACCGAGACCGCGCTGGCGCTGGCCGACCTGCTCTATGGCGGCGAGAGGAACATGATCACCATTAATATGTCCGAGTTTCAGGAGGCGCATACGATTTCCACGCTGAAGGGCTCGCCCCCGGGATACGTGGGCTACGGCGAAGGCGGCGTGCTGACCGAAGCCGTGCGGCGGCGGCCTTACTCGGTGGTGCTGCTCGACGAATGCGAGAAGGCCCATCCCGACGTGCTCGAGCTCTTCTTCCAGGTTTTCGACAAAGGCAAGATGGAGGACGGCGAGGGGCGGGAGATCGATTTCAAGAATACCATCATCATTTTGACTTCCAACGCCGGCACGGATACGCTCATGAAGCTGACCGCCGACCCCGAAACCATGCCCGGCCCCGAGGGCCTGGTGAAGGCGCTCAAGCCGGAGTTGAACAAGATCTTCAAACCGGCATTCCTGGGCCGCCTGGTGATCATTCCGTACTTCCCGGTGCGCGACGAAGCGTTGAAGCAGATCGTTCGCCTGAAGCTGGCGAAGATCCAGCGGCGTCTGGAGGAAACTCACAAGATCACCCTCACTCACGACGAGCAACTGGTGGAGGAAGTGGCCAAGCGCTGCACCGAAGTCGAAAGCGGGGCGCGCAACGTGGACAACATTCTGACCAACACGCTGCTGCCGGAGATTTCCCGGCGCATTCTGGCGCGCCTGGCGGAGCGGCAGAAGCCGGCGCCGATTCACGTCACGATCGGCGAGAACGGCGCTTTCGTTTACAACTGACCGATTTCGTGCGGGGATGGCGCCGTCCATCCCCGCCGCGGAGGAAATCATCGATGTTTGCCCAAACCGATCGCCCGCTCCAGATCAAGACTCCGCTCGGCGACGATGCAATTTTCGTAAGCGGAGTCAAAGGCCGCGAGGCGTTGTCCGAACTGTTTCATTACGAGCTCGACGCATACTATCAGGGGACGGGCGGGTTTAAGTTCGACAAGCTGCTGGGGCAACCGGTGACGCTCACCATGACGACGGAGCTATGGGCCGATGGCGTGGTGAGCATGGGCGCGCGCACCGTCAATGGCATCGTCAGCGGCATCGCGCAACTGGAGTTCGACGATTTTCTGCATCTGCGCATCCAGGTGGTGCCCAAACTCTGGACGCTTACCCGCACCGCGCAGAGCCGCATCTTTCAACAGAAGACGGTTCCGGAGATTCTCACGGCCGTACTTACGGGGCTGACCACCCAACAGCAGTTGACCGGCACCTACAAGCCGCGCGAATATTGCGTGCAATACCGCGAGACCGATTTCGCTTTCGCCAGCCGCCTGATGGAAGAGGAGGGCATTTACTATTTCTTCCAACATTCCGCCGGCGACCATACCATGGTGCTCGGAGACAGCCCGCAGGTGCACCAGGACCTCGATCTGCAGCCTTCCATCCGCTACGAAGAGGCCAAGGGCGGCACGCGCGGCGACATGCGCATTTATGGCTGGAGCAAGTCGCAGGATCTGCGCTCGGGCAAGTACACGGTTCGCGACTCCCATTTCCAAAACCCGGACTCCAACTACGAGTCCAGCAAGACCATCCTGTCTAGCGTGCAAGTGGGCACAGCCACGCACAATTTGACCGTGGGTCCCAACGCCGCCTGGGAGCTTTACGACTATCCCGGCGATTATGCGCTGCGGTTCGACGGCGTGAGCTCCGGCGGCGGGGACCAGTCTTCGAATCTGCAGGACGTCTTCGACGACGCCACGCGCACGGTGGCGATTCGCATGAAGCAGGAGACCGTCGGCAGCATCCTGATTCACGGCGAGAGCAATCACCAAGGGCTCACGCCGGGTTACAAGTTCACGCTCACCAACCATTTTTCCGACAACGGAGAATTTGTCCTGACGGGTGTGGAACACGAGGCCACCCAGCCCCTCGCGCCCGACAAGAACACCGAACCCTTCACCTACCAGAACCGGTTCACGGCGATTCCGGTGGCGCTGCCCTACGCGCCGCAGCGCACCACGCCGCAGCCGGTGTTCCGCTGCTTGCAAACGGCGACCGTGGTGGGCCCGGCGGGCGACGAAATTTTCCCCGACAAGTACGGCCGCGTCAAAGTGCAATTTGCATGGGACCGGCAGGGGGAAGACAACGCCAGCAGTTCCTGCTGGGTGCAGGTGGCCACGTTTTGGGCGGGCAAGCAGTGGGGCGCGATCCATATTCCGCGCATCGGACAGGAGGTGATCGTCGATTTCCTGGAAGGCGACCCCGATCACCCCGTCATCATCGGCAGTGTCTATAACAGCGACCAGATGCCGCCCTACACGCTTCCCGACAATAAGACGCAAAGCGGGATCAAGAGCCGCAGCTCGCAGGGCGGAGGAGCCGCCAACTACAACGAGTTCCGCTTCGAAGACAAAATGGGCAGCGAGGAAATCCTGCTGCACGCCGAGAAAGACCTGACCACCGAGGTGGAGCACGACGAGACGCGCACGGTGGGCATCGGTGGGCCCGGAAACCGCACCACCACCATTCAGACGGATGAGACCAAGACGGTGCACGGCAAGGAAACCATCACCATCGACGGCAATCAAACGCTCGAAATCACGCAGGGCAACCAGAGCATCACGCTGGACATGGGCAACCAGACGACCGAGCTGAAAATGGGCAACCAGTCCACGACCCTGGATCTCGGGAACCAGAGCACCACCGCGTCAGTTGGCAGCATCAGCATGACGGCGATGCAATCCATAACGCTCACGGTGGGAGGCAACAGCATCACCATCGATCAGAGTGGGATCACCATCAGCGGGATCATGATCACCATCAGCGCGGACGCCATGCTGCAGGCGAGTGGCGATGCGATGGTGCAGGTCCAGGGCGGAATCGTTATGATTAACTAGAGCCATGGGTGAGACGACGGGCACGAAGTCGGCGGCGGAAACCATCGCCGGGGTGGCGGAGCTGAGCGACGAGGCGCTGGCTTTGCTGCAGCCGGACCTCAATCCGCGCTCCTTCGTGGAGCGCATGACCGAGGGCAAGCTGTACCGCGATGCGGTGCAGTTTCTGGCGCACGCTTTGCCCAAGCGGGAGGCGGTGTGGTGGGCCTGGGTCGCGGCGCGACGGGCTTCGGGCGCCAGTCCTCCGCCCAAGATCGCGGCCGCGCTGACGGCGGTGGAGAATTGGATTTCGCAGCCCAGCGACGAAAACCGGCGGACGGCCAGAGCGCTCGGAGAAAAGGCGGAGTTTCGCACGCCGGCCGGCTGCGTCGGCCTGGCGGTCTTCCTGAGCGGGGGCAGCCTGGCGGCCCCAGGCGCTCCTGAGGTGCCGCCGGGCGAGTACCTGAGCGCTAAGATGGTGGCCGGCGCGGTGGTGGTTTCGGCGCTGGCGACGGAACCGGAAAAAGGCCCGGAGAAATTTCAAAACTTCATTTCGCAAGGACTGGAAGTAGCCCGCCGCATCAAGCTGTGGGAGCCGAAGCAGGGATAGCAGGAGATCGCTGAAATACACGCGGCGCTGTTGGTGGGGCAGGCGATTGGCCTGTCCCTGGAGTTTGCACGTTTTCACAGGCTAAAGCCTGTGGCTGGCAGGCGGAGGCACCTGCCCCACTACAGGAGGAACCGCATGGGATCGCCGGCCGCGCGACTTACCGATATGCACGTTTGCCCCATGGTCACCGTGCTCGTGCCTCACGTGGGCGGCCCCATTCTGGCGCCTGGAGCGCCCACCGTCCTGATCGGCGGCCTGCCTGCCGCGCGCGTCACCGACATGGCCGTTTGTGTGGGCCCTCCGGACGTAATCGTGCTGGGCTCCTTCACGGTGCTGACTATGGAAATGCCGCAGGCTCGCATCGGGGATCTTACGGCCCACGGCGGCACCATCGTGCTGGGCGACTTCACCGTGCTGGTAGGCGGATAGGCTGCGTCCTCGCAGGTGGGACAGACCATCGCGTTTCGTGGTCTGTCATTTCCCGGAAGGTTACGGCCGCCTGACAGACGACAGAAGCTGATCGTCTGTCCCACCTTCCACCCTCCTATACAATGGGAACATCCTTATGAAATCGCCCATCCGGCGCATTCTTCTGTTTGCCGCGATTCCGGTGTTTGCGGCTTTCGTGTTTTCCCAGCCCGCGCCGCGTGAGCAGGTAGGCCCCCTTCCCGACGGCAGTTTTCTGCTGAACAGTTTCTGGCGGCTGAACCCGGTGGGGCGCCAGGTGCCGGTGGATACGCTGCCGCTGGCCTCGGCGCTTTCGCCCGACGGCAAGTATCTTCTGGTGCTCAACTGCGGATACCGGCCCCCATCGGCGACGGTGATCGAATCTTCCAGCGGGCGCGTGGTGGGCCGCACGCCGGTACCCGATGCCTGGCTCGGCATGGCCTTCCAGCCGAACACCAATCGCGTGTACGTGAGCGGCGGCTCGCGCGCCGCGGTGTACGAATTCACGCTTTCGGCGGAGGGCGCGCTTACGCCGGGACGCACTTTCGAGGTGGTTCCGGCCGCACAGCGGACCGTCCGCGATTTCATCGGCGACGTGGCGTTTTCGCCGGATGGGCGGCTGATCTACGCCGCCGACCTTTACCACGATTCGCTGGCCGTCATCAATCCGCAGTCCGGCATGGTGACGCAGCGCGTCAAGACCGGGCGGCGGCCCTATCGCATCCTGTTTCATCCCGACGGCAAATCGCTTTTCGTCACGTCCTGGGCGGATGGCACGCTAGAGCACTACGACGCTTCGAGTGGCGAGCAGTTGGCGCGCGTGCGCATCGGCGCGCACCCCACCGACATGGTCTGGCGCGGCGGGGCCAGCAAGGGCGAAGAGGGCGAAGCGGCCTGGGCGGCGCGGCTGTTTGTGGCCGCCTCTAACACCAATAACGTCTATACCGTGGCCGTGAGCGAGTCGAAGGAGTTGAACGTAGTCGAGGCCATCAATGTTTCCATGACGCCGCGCCAACTGCGCCAGCCGCTGGGAATGACTCCATCCGGCCTGGCGCTTTCGGCCGATGGCAGCCGCCTGTTCATCGTCTGCTCGGACGCCAACGTGGTAGCGGTGGCGGACGTCTCCGGCGAGCGCAGCTTCGTGCGCGGCTTCATCTCCACCGGCTGGTACCCGACCGCGGCGCGGATGCTGCCCTCCGGCGTGCTGGCCGTTCTCAACGGCAAAGGGCTGCGCTCCTATCCCAATCCGGATGGCCCCAATCCCACCAAAAGGCCCGCGGCGCAGTACCAGGGTGAACCCGGCGTTCGGCCCGGCTATGTGGCATCCATGCAGACCGGCACGGTTTCCTGGATCGAGGGTTTCCGCGACGATCGCCTGGAAGACTGGACTAAGCAAGCTTTCCGCAATTCCGCGTATCGCGGCTCGGGTCCGGACGAAGTCAACCCTCTGCCGCCCATCCGGCACGTGATCTACATCGTAAAAGAAAACCGCACCTACGACCAGGTGCTGGGCGACATGAAGGAAGGCAATGGAGACCCGTCGTTGGTGCTGTTCGGCGAGAACGTGACGCCCAACCTGCACAAGCTGGCGCGCGATTTCGTGCTGTTCGACAACTTCTATGTCAATGCCGACGTCAGCGCCGGCGGGCACAACTGGTCTACCGCGGCCATCGCGCCCGATTACGTCGAGAAGCTCTGGCCCAACGAATACGCCGGCCGCAGGAAACTGTACGATTTCGAAGAGCAGGACCCGGCCTCGCTGCCGCCGGCGGGATACATCTGGACCAACGCCGCTCTGGCCGGTATCTCCATCCGCAACTTCGGCTACATGGTGGATAACAAACGCGACCGCACGCCGGGCGGCGACGAGATCGCCGGCGTGCGCGACCCGGTGCTGGCCAAAGTCACCAACCGCTTGTACCGCGGCTTCGACCTGGACTATGCCGACCTCGATCGCGCCAAAGTATTCCTGAACGAGTTCGCCGAATACGAAAAGAACGGCGAGATGCCGCGGCTCATCGTCATGCGTCTGGGCAACGACCACACCAACGGCACCACCCCAGGCAAACATACCCCGCTCGCCCTGGCCGCCGACAACGATTACGCCGTAGGCCAGATCGCCGAAGCCGTCTCGCATTCCCGCTTCTGGACCAGCACGGCAATCTTCATTCTGGAAGACGACGCCCAGAACGGGCCGGACCACGTGGATTCGCACCGTTCGCCGGCGTTCCTGATCTCGTCCTACGTGCGCCGCCACACCGTGGACGGCACCATGTATAACACCGCCTCCATGCTGCGCACCATCGAGCTTCTGCTCGGTCTCCAGCCGATGACCCATTTCGACGCTGCCGCCCGGCCCATGGCGGCCGCGCTTGAGAAGCAGCCCGACCCGTCGCCGTACGTGGCCGAAAAGCCCCGCATCGCGCTCACCGACACCAACCTGGCCACCGCGCCGGGAGCGGACGCGTCCCGCAAGATGGCCTTCGAAGACGCCGACGAGATCGACGAAGACTCGCTCAACGATATCCTGTGGCGGGCCATCCGCGGTGGCGAGCCTCCGCCGCCCGTGCGCAGCTACTTTGGAAAGTGACACGCCTTGCCGGGAGAAGCGACAGGCCGGGAGGCCTGTCCCACTGAGAAAACCGAATGCCGCAAACCTACTTGTGCTTTCTTTGGCACATGCACCAGCCCTTCTATAAGGATCTGATTTCCGGCGAGTACAAGCTGCCATGGACGCGCATGCACGCGCTCAAAGACTACTACGGCATGGCGCAGATTCTGGAAGAATTCCCGAACGTGCGCCAGACCTTCAACCTGGTGCCATCGATGATGGTGCAAGTGGCCGAATACGCCGCGGGAACGGCCGTCGATCCCTTTCTGCAGGTGGCGCTGAAGCCGGCCGAGAACTTGACCTGGGAGGATCGCGCCTTTCTGCTGCGCCATTCCTTTTATTCCGACCCGCAGCGGATGATCTATCGCTATCCGCGCTACGGCGAGTTGTATACCGCCGCGCAGGTGCAGAAGGCGTCGGCCGCGACGGCGTTCGGGGTCGAGGATTTTCGGGACCTGCAAATGTGGTCGCAACTGGCGTGGTTCGACGAGACCTTTCAGGAACGCGATCCGGAGGTCCGCCGGTGGGTGGAGCAGGGCCGCAATTTCACCCTTGCCGACCAGCGGCGAATGGGCGAAAAACAGCGCGAGATCTGTTCCCAGGTGCTACCCGTGTATCGCAAACTGGCGGCTTCCGGACAAATCGAGATTTCCACCACGCCGTTTTATCACCCCATCCTGCCGCTGCTGTGCGACTCAGATATCGCGCGCGTGTCGCACACCGGCGTGCCGCTGCCCCCGCGCTTCCGCTATCCCGGCGACGCCCGCCTGCAACTGCGCATGGCGCGCGAGTACATCGAGCGACAGTTTGGCGTGGCGCCGGCGGGACTCTGGCCGTCGGAGGGCTCCGTTTCGGACGAAGTCTTTTCCATCGCCGCCGAAGCGGGTTTCGAGTGGGCCGCCACCGATAGCGGAGTGCTCAACCACACCTTCTCGCGTCCCGTGCCGGTGGACGGGCTGTATCGGCCGTATCGCTGGCGGCAGGGGGAGCGCTCGCTGAACGTTCTCTTCCGCGACCATTATTTGAGCGACCTGATCGGTTTCGTCTATTCCAAAATGGATGCCGCGCAGGCGGCCGACGACTTTCTGAAGCGGATTCGCGAAAATTGCGCCGGGATTCTGGCGGCGGGGCGCGATGCGCTGGTGCCCATCATTCTCGATGGTGAGAATGCCTGGGAATACTATCCGCGCAATGGCCGTCCGTTCCTGCGCGAACTCTACCGCCGCATCTCGACCGATCCCGGCCTGCGGGCCATCACCATCGGCGAAGCCATGCGATCGCTTCCGCCCGAGCCGCTCGACCACATTTTCCCCGGTTCCTGGATCAACGCCAACTTCGATGTCTGGATCGGCGCCGAGGAAGACAACCAGGCATGGGAGCAGCTTTTGCGCGCGCGCGAAACCTACGACGCGGCCGCTGGCGTCGCCCCGGAAAAGCGCAAGATGGCGCTCGAAGAATTACTGATCGCCGAAGGCAGCGACTGGTGCTGGTGGTATGGTCCCGAGCACGATTCGGTCAATCGCCCGGAATTCGATCAGTTGTACCGCAGCCATCTGGCCAACATGTACCGTTTTCTCGACCGGATGCCGCCCGAAGATCTCTCCCGGCCGCTTCTGCGCATGAGCGTGCCCGCCATGGTGACCGAGCCATCGGGACCGATCAGCCCGGTGATCGATGGGGAAGTGACTTCTTACTTCGAATGGCTGGGAGCCGCCGGCTATCGCGTGGATGAACGCTCCGGTTCCATGCACGGAAACAGGGCGCCGGTGGCCGAAGTGCAATTCGGCACCGAAGGCCGCAACTTTTATCTGCGCATCGATTTCCGTGCCGGCATCGAGCATACACTGGCGGCGATGGAGTTCCGCATCAATCTGCAGCCTCTCGACGACCACGCGCCCGTCAGCCGCGCGACCATCAGCCTGGCCCACGGCGCGGCCACCGGCGAGGTTCACCTCTCCGGCCCGGGCGCGGTCGAGTGCGCCTTTGCCCGCGTGTTGGAGGTGTCCGTGCCGCTGCCCGCCATCGGCGTCGCCGGTGGCCGTGGCCTGCGCTTCCAGTGCTCGCTCTGGGAAGCCGGTCTGCCCATCGAGGCCATCCCCCAACAAGGCTGGCTGGAGCTGAAAACCACCGACCCGGCTCTGCTCGCGGGATGAACCAGCTCACCGCGGCTCATGCTGCCTGGTGCGGCTTCACCTCGGATGCGATCCGCGATTCCCAGGCATCGCGCGCAGCTTCGAGATCGTAACGGGCTTGCAGGTTGATCCAATAGTCCGGGGTCGTATCGAAATAGCGTCCGAGGCGCAACGCGGTTTCCCCCGTAATGGCCCGTTGCCCGGCGACGATGGCACTGATGCGGTTGGCCGGCACGTGCAGTTCATGGGCGAGGCGATTCATAGAGATGCCAAGGTCGTCCAAGGTTTCCTTCAGGATGGCGCCCGGATGGACGGGTCGAAGCTCAGCGGTAGTGTTTGGTGATTTCGACATCGTAGGCATTCCCTTCTTTCCAGCGAAAGCAGACTCGGTATTGATCGTTGATCCTCAAACTATGCTGGCCCATGCGATCTCCGGTGAGTGCTTCCAGACGATTGCTCGGCGGGATGCGTAGATCGGAAAGCCTCTTGGCCGCGTCCAAGGCGACCAGGCGGCGCAGGGCCGTATCCGCCAAATGAGCCAGGCGTTTCACAAAGCGACGTTCGAACAGCCGCTCGGTGTCCGGATCGCCGAACGTCTGAATCATGATTTGATTGTCGCCTCTTGTACATTGTACGTCAAGCGTAAAGCAGGAAGAGCCAGACGAAAATTCCTGCCGGAATCGCCGCGCGCCACTAATCGGAAGGTCCTCGATTCCTTGCCGGCGATCTCTGACGGTCTGCGCTGTGTGGGTCCCCTGCGCTGTCCGCGAGTCGATCGCAGCGACAGGGGGCCCCGCCGTGCGATGAAAGGGCGCTACACTCCCTTGCCTGGACGAGTTTCAGGATCTTGAGGGAAATGGCTATTTGGCGCAGTCGCTGCCGCCGGAAGAGGCGCGGGGAAAGGTGTGCTCCGAACCGGGCTGCCATGCATCGGCTTCCAAAGTTCTGAGCAGAAACGCCGTCCGCGCGATTCCGGAAGGCGCGCCCCCAATAATGGGGGACGGGAAACCGTTTTGCGATGAGCACTTTGAAGCGCGTCGGGCCAAGACAAGTAATGAAGGATGCTAGCTGATTCGCCACGGACCGCCCCCTCGGGGCTGTTAGGCCGCCCCGGATCAAGAGCGGGCTGTTTGGCGAATCCGACGGTGAGACACCGCCGGCGATAACGCCGCATCCGCCTACGTTCCCGTGACCACGCCGCCATCCACGCTGAGGACGGTGCCGGTAACAAACGAGGCGGCGTCGGAGGCCAGCCAGACGTAGGCGTTGGCGACATCCTCGGGCTGGCCAATGCGGCCGAGCGGTGTGTGGGCAACCAGGGATTGCACCGCCTTTTCGGGCATGCCCCTGGTCATGTCGGTCGCGATGATGCCGGGCGCCACGGCGTTCACGCGGATATGGAACTTGCCGAGCTCGCGAGCCCACACCCGCGTCATGCCGATCACGCCGGCCTTGCTGGCGATATAGTTGGTTTGGCCGAAGTTTCCGTAAAGCCCCACCACGCTGGAAGCGTTCAGGATCACGCCGCCGCCCGCCTGGATCATGCGCGGCGCCACAGCGCGGGTGCAAACGAAGACACCGCGCAGGTTGACGCCGATCACGGAATCGAACTGCTCGTCGCTCATCATGCCGGCGAGCGCGCCTTCCTTGAACTTGACGAGCTGGCCATCGCGAAGGATGCCGGCATTATTGACCAGGACGTGGACGGCGCCCCACCGGGCCATCACTTCTTCCACCGCGGCCGTCACCGGGCCCGCGCTACTGACATCGACCTTTTGGAAAAAGCCGCCGGGCGCGGCTTCGCCGTCGCGCACGTCCCACGACGCTACCCGGCAGCCTTCCTGCGCGAAGCGACGCGCGGTGGCGTTGCCGATGCCCGCGGCCGCGCCTGTAACGATCACCACTTTGTCCCGCAATCCTGTTTCGATCATGACCTTTTATCATGGCAGAACGAGAACAGTGTGGCGCCTTTCAGGCTGCGCATTCGGGTCGGGCGGGGATGCTCACCGCCGTTGCGAGCATTATGCTAGTGTACGTAGCGGCGCGGCTCGGCTCGACATCGGCGATGCGCCGAGAATTGCGGGAGGAAGTGGCATGCTCCGGAAGGGAACAGCGAAAAAGGTCACCATCTTCGTCAACGAGGACACCCAGCACCACTTCGGGTCTCTGTGTGACGCCATTCTGACGTTTCTGCTTCACAAAGGCGTGTCTGGCGCGACCGCCACGCGCGCGATGGCCGGGTTCGGCGCGCACCAGGCGATGCACACAACCAAGATCGAGGTGCTCACCGAGCACCTGCCGATTCGCATCGAGTTCATCGAGTCCGCCGAGAAAGTCGATGAGATCATGCCCACCCTCTACGACATGGTTAACGACGGCGTGATTGAAGTCCAGGATACCCAGGTTGTCAAAGTCGCCAGCAAGGAACGCCCATCGCCGCCGAAAGGGCCTCATACGGAAATGAGAGGCACGGCCCGGATGATCCGTATCTATATGGGCGAGTCGGACAAGTGGCAGGGTGAACCGCTCTACGAAGCGATTGTCAAGCGTTTGCGCCTGATGGATGTTGCAGGGGCAACGGTATACCGGGGCATTCTCGGATACGGGGCGAAGGGCCATACCCACAAGAGCGGGAGGCTTCCGTTCTCGCACGATTTGCCGGTCATGATTTCGGTTGTGGACTCGGAGGAAAAGCTGGCCAAAGCGATAAGCGAGATTGAATCGATGATGCAGGACGGAATCATCGTCCTTTCCGATGTGGACGTGGTTCGCCTGATTCACAGCCGCCCGGCGGCGGAGTCTGCGCATGCGAACGGTTAAGAAAGCCAAACTCCTTCGTCTCCATTTCGGCGAGAGCGACCGCTACAACGGCAAACCCCTGTACGAAGCGATCGTGAATCGCTGCAAGGAATTGAAGATCGCCGGCGCCACTGTATTTCGCGGTCTTGAAGGGTACGGCGAGACGGCCGAAATCCACCGCCATCGCCTCACCAGGAAGGATCAGCCCATTGTCGTCACGATTGTGGACACGCCGGAAAACCTGGCCCGGTTGATTCCCGAGGTCGAGGAGATGATGGATACCGGCATGATCGCCACCTCGGAGGTGGACTACATGCGCATTGAAAAGCCGCCGGCGGACGGAACTTAACCAGGCGCCGGTTTTCGCGGCAACGGGCGAGTCGCGAACCTGGGGCGCTGCCGGGGCGGGTTATGGAACCAGACCATAGAGTCGTATCTGGTTGAGCAATTCAGCGAGCTTGACCGGTTTCATCAGGTAGGCGTCACAAAGCTCCTCGAAGCATCGGGCCATTTCTTTCATATCTTTCAGTGCTGTCGTCATAATGATCTTCGCGCCGGAGGTTGAGGGAATTCCGCGCGCTTGTTCCAGCGCTCTTATCCGGTTAACCGCCTCGCGGCCATCCATTTCAGGCATCATGATGTCCATACAGACCAGATCGTATCCCTCCCCACCTTCGAGGGCGGAGCGAAAGGCTGCGACTGCCTCCTTGCCATTGACGGCGATATGACATTCGCCATAGCGGGACAGGAAGGTCTGCAGCACCAGCCGGCTGGTGAAATCGTCTTCCACAATCAATGTTCTCATGCTGTGTTCTCCACTTTCGGGTCATGCCCACTTGGCGTCCTCCAACATGCTCTTGAGCCGGGCGAATTCCTCGGTCGTACGGGGCAGCAGTTCGTGGAAATCGTCCCATTTGCCGGCTGTGCCGGCGTGCTCCAAGGCCCGCGCAAGAGCGCGAATCCCGCCCGCCGAAGCGGCTGCGGCCGCTCCCTCGAGAGCGTGCGCCTCGAAGGCGGCGCCTGGCCCATCGGCCTCGTCCAGCCGGTTCCGCAGGTTTCTTAACAGAGACGGGAAGTCTTCGAGGAAACCTCTGACAATCCGGTCCGCAAGCTGTTTGTCTCCGACCAGCCGGTTCAACAGGTCCTCTGCGTCGAAAACAGACCTGGCTGGCTCCGAAGCGGCCGGTCCGCCGGTTGTAAAGGTGATGCCAGGGCCGAACTCGGGAAGCCACCGGGCAAGGACTTCCCCAAGCTGGTCCAGTTCCACCGGTTTCGAGAGATAGTCGTTCATCCCCTCCCGAATGCAGCGATCCCGATCGCCCGCCATGGCATCGGCCGTGACGGCGACGATCGGAAGGTGTGGATTACCCAACTCGCGAATGCGGCGCGTCGCTTCGAAACCGTCCATGCCGGGCATCTGGCAGTCCATCAGAACCAGATCGTAGTTACCCCGATCGAAGGCTTCGACGGCCTCGCTCCCGCCGGCGACGGCGTGGGCCTCGTACCCCAGCTTCGCCAGTTGCGCCAGGAGGACGTCCTGGTTGGTGGGATTATCCTCCGCCACCAGGATCCGGGCGTCATGGCACGGACGGCCCCGCTCAGGCGGCGCGAGGACGCGGCCGCTCGCGGCTTGCCGGAGGATGCTCCGCGGCGGTCGCGGCATAGACGCCAAGGTTGACTCGGGCGGCGTATCGAAAACCGCCGTAAACCAAAATGTGGAGCCTTCACCCAACCTGCTGTCGACCCCAATTTTGCCGCCCATCAACTCGACCAATTCTTTCGAGATCGACAGCCCGAGGCCGCTGCCCCCGTACTTGCGGGTGGTGGACGTGTCCGCCTGAACGAACGGCGAGAACAATGCCGGAGCCTGGTCCGGCCGAATCCCGATCCCGGTATCGGCGATGGCGAAGCGAAGGGTTGCTTTGCCCTTGTCGCGATTGTCCACCCCAACCTGCAGCGTTACCTCGCCCCGTTCGGTGAACTTGATGGCATTGCCAACCAGGTTGATCAGGATTTGGCGTACGCGATGGGGATCGCCACCGAGAAGCGACGGTGTGTCCGGCGCCGCCCGCCACCCAAAAACGAGCCCCTTGGCGGCCGCGAGGTCGCGCAAGCTCCGGAAGACTTCCTCTATGGCGCAGCGCAGGTCGAAGTCCACGTGTTCGAGCACGATCTTCCGGGCTTCGATCTTGGATAGGTCCAGGATGTCGTCGATGAGAGTCAGCAGCGTCCGCCCGCAGGTTTCGACCACGGCGGCGTATTGCCGTTGCTCCGGAGTCAG
The DNA here is from genome assembly GCA_052148435.1 of Bryobacteraceae bacterium. Taxonomy (GTDB): domain Bacteria; phylum Acidobacteriota; class Terriglobia; order Bryobacterales; family Bryobacteraceae; genus JBEKYD01. The sequence continues at coordinate 6,241 of JBKQIF010000089.1, read as the reverse complement.
CTCCGTATCGAGCAGCAACTGAAGCATGCCAATGATGCCGTTCATAGGTGTGCGGATTTCATGGCTCATGTTGGCCAGGAAGCGGCTTTTCGCCAGGTTGGCGGCATCGGCGGCCTCGCGGGCGCCAACCAGTTCCGCTTCGTATCGCTTGCGCTCGGTGATATCTTCCGCAATTCCGGCGACGCGAACCACCTCCCCGGCATGGCCGCAAATGGGAAAAGCCCGATTGCGAATCCATCTCTCCTGTCCGCCGGGCGTTCGTATGCGGTATTCCGATTCGATCGCCGCTCCGCCCATCTGCCTCTCGAACAACGCGTGGGCCTGGGGGCGGTCTTCGGGGTGGATGGCCTCCAGCCAGTCCATCGGGTTTTGGTAGACACTTTCGCAGGGCCGGCCCCAAACCTGTTCATAGGCGGGGCTGACATAGAGGAACTCGGTGGCCGCCGGGTTCATCATCCAGAAGACTTCGCGAATGTTTTCGGCCAACTGGCGAAACTTCTCTTCGCTGCGGCGAAGCGCGTCCGCCGCCTGCTTATGCTCGGTGATATCCGGGCTAAGGCCGACGTGGCCCAGGAACCCGCCGGACGACGAGAATCGCGGCTGGGCGTACGAAAGGACCCAGCGCCACTCCCCGTCGGCACGCCGGACGCGCGCCTCCGCACGGAACGGCGCATGCTCCTCGACCGCGCGCTGGACCGCCGCCAGGTACGCCGGCGCATCGTCCGGATGAACCAGCGGAAACCACTTGGTTCCCTCCACTTGTTCGTAAGTGGCGCCGAAAAACTCCCGGTATGTGCGGTTGACAAACCGAACTTCACCCTCGGTGTCGGTCACCCACATCGCAGTCGGGCAACCGTCCGCCATGATCCGGAAGCGCTTTTCACTCTCGCGCAGCGCTTCTTCCGATCGCTTGCGCTCCGACATATCTTCGATGTGGAGCACAAAATACAACGGGCTGCCGGAGCTGTCCCTGACAACCGAGATCCGGGTTCGCGCCCACACGACGTTTCCGGACCGGTGAAGGTATCGTTTTTCCACCTCCACGCAGGCCGACGGATCGCCGAGCAACCGCTCGATCGTCCGCCGCGTGCCCGCGCGGTCCTCGGGGTGGGTCACTTCCAGCCAGCCCGCGGCCAGGAGTTCCTCTGCGGAGTATCCGAGCATCCGGCAAAGGGCCGCATTCACCTGGAAGAGGCGCCCGTCGGTACAACCCAGGCACATCCCTAATGGAGCGTTCTCAAAGGCGCCCCGGAATCGCTCCTCGCTTTCACGCAGTATTCGCCAACCCCGCAAGCGCTCGCCGATGTCGCGGGCGATGACGGCCGCGCCTACGACCGCTCCGCCGGGATCCCGGATTGGGGAAACCGTAAGCGCAAGATCGATCCGCCGGCCGCCCTTTCCCAGCCTGACGGTATCGTAATGGCAGACGGCGCCGGTTTGGACCTTGGCCAGGGTTTGGAGCGCTTCGTCACTACAATCCCGCGGAGCCAGAAAGGAGACGTGCTTGCCGACGATTTCGCCGGCCGTGTACCCGAACAGCGCTTCGGCGCTCTTGTTCCAACTGACAATCATGCCATCCAGGGTTCCGCTGGCGATGGCGTCGTCGGAGGATTCGACGATCGAGGCCAGTAAGGCAAGGGACTCTTCCGCCTGTTTTCGCTCCGTGACGTCGCGAACGATGGCCGCGACGGCTGCCAATTCTCCGGCGAAGTTCGGGATGGAACTCGCCATGATGGATACGCTAACCTTACGGCCGTCTTTCCGTAAGAGCAGACCCTCGCGCTGCGAGCTGACTTTGGCTTTCAAAACCTGTTCGATGAACGGCGCTACATGATTGCGCTTCTCCGGTTCGATCAGCATCGACACGGGTCGCCCAATGGCTTCTTCCGCCGAGTAGCCAAACAGAGCTTGCGCGCCGCGATTCCAGGTGAGGATTGTGCCGCCGGGAGTGACGGCGACGATGGCGTCCTCCGAGCACTCCACAATCGACGCCAGAAATCGTTTGGCCTCTTCGGCCGCCCGGCGCTCGGTCACGTCCCGTTTGATGGCGATGTAGCTGACGATTTCGCCTTCCGAGTCCCGAACGGGTGTGATTCTCATCTCCTCGGTGTAGAGGGTTCCGTCTTGCCGCCGATTGATCAGTTCGCCTTGCCAGACTCGCCCGGACGCGACGGTATCCCAGAGGTCTTTGTAGGTCTCCGGGGCTTGACGGCCCGATTTGAGGATGCGCGGGTTCCGGCCGGCCGCTTCTTCGCTGCTATATCCGGTCATCGCCGTGAAGGCTGGATTCACGTACCGAATTTTCCCGTGGGTATCGCAGACGACGACGGCATCGGCGGACTGCTCGACCGCCGCTACCAGCCCTGCCCGTTCAATATCCGCATGGCGGCCGGCGGGCACGGAGGCGATTTCGCTATTGCCCTCGCCAAGCACCCGATCGACACCCGGATTAAGCCAAATCTCCTGACGCAATTACTCACCTCGGAGGTGGGGACCTCATTTACCATTTACATATCGGCGGAATGAAGATAATTCTTCAAGAACGACGCCAGCAGCCCGCGCAGTCTGAGACGCCGATCGGCCAATCCGTGCCCGACATCCACTGAAGTGCCGTTTGAATCAGTGGTTTCCGTGCCATCTGACCCTGTGTCTTTGCGATTGGCTTGGGACCGGAATCGAGGCACTCGCCAGCCAGCGGCAACCTTTCCGGTTGGAATCGCCCCGCCCTTAATCGTTCATTCATGCAAACTGCCGACACTTTCGCCGGGCAGTGGGGTTTCCTCAATGGTGAAGATTTCCGAGGGTGCCATGAAGCAACTTGCCGTTTTGTTCGTGCTGGCCGCCGCGCTCCGGCCGCAGTCCGTGGATGCGCAGACTACCGCGATGACGGACCGGGCCGCCGCGCGCTTCCTCGACCAAGCGACCTGGGGCCCCACGCCGGCTTCGATTGCGCAGTTGCAGCAGGCGGGAATCGCCAACTGGCTGAGCGCGCAATTCGCCCTGAATACATCGGATCTGCCGGACCAGCCGGTGCTCGCCTCGGACGGGAAGGCGAACAACAACCTGGCGCCCGTCCAGGCCGCATTCTTTCAAAACGCGGTTACCGGCCAGGACCAACTCCGCCAGCGGGTGGCCTTCGCGCTCTCGGAAATGTGGGTGGTTTCGGCGGTTTCCACCAAGTACGCTTACGCGTTCCCGCCATATTGGCGTCTGTTTCGAGACAACGCCTTCGGCAACTACCGCGATATCATGAAGGCGCTCACTCTCAGCCCGGCCATGGGGAACTACCTCAACATGGCTAACAACAACAAGGGCAACACGGCCAAAGGCACGGCCGCCAACGAGAATTATGCCCGCGAGTGCATGCAGTTGTTCACCATTGGCTTGACCGAGCTCAATCCCGATGGAAGCGCGGTGCTGGATTCCAATAACAATCCGGTGCCCACTTACAACCAGAGCGTGGTGACGAATACCGCCAGAGCGCTCACCGGATGGACCTATCCCACCGCGCCCGGCGCCACGGCTAAGGCCAATAACGCCGCTTACTATATCGGCCAGATGTTCGCGGTGGAGACAAACCACGACACCACTTCGAAGAGCGTCGTAGGAGGCGTGGCCATCCCCGCCGGACATACGGCTGAACAGGATCTGGAGTCGGTGCTGGACGCCCTGATGGCGCAGGGGACAATGTCCCCATTCGTAAGCAGGCAACTGATTCAGCACCTGGTCACGAGCGATCCCAGCCCGGCTTACATCGAGCGAGTCTCCAGCGTGTTTCTCGATAACGGCTCCGGCGTTCGCGGCGATATGAAAGCGGTGCTCACCGCCATCCTGACCGATCCCGAAGCGCGCGCGGGCGACGATCCGGGCGCGACTCCCAATCCGGCCTTCGGCCACATGCGCGAGCCGGTCCTGTTCATGGCGAATATTCTGCGAGGCCTGAACGCCACGCTGGGGCCGTCCAGCGCCATCTACAACAACGCCACCAACTTGGGGCAGGAACTGTTTTATCCGGCGAGCGTGTTCAGTTACTTCTCACCCTTATACAGGCTGGAGAGCGGCGTGCCCGCCCCCGAATTCCAAATTTACTCCACCCAAACCGCAACCAATCGCGCGGACATAGTCAACACCATCTTATACGGATCCCTGGATAAGAGCACGACCGTCAATCTCACACCGTTCCTGCCGGGCGGAACCGATTTAAGTTCCATGGCCGATTACATCGATTACGTATTCCTGCACGAGGCGATGTCCAACGATCTCGAGCAGGCCGCAATGAGCGCAGCCAGCGCCGCCACCGGAGCTAAGGCGCAAGTCCAGGCCGCCCTTTATGTCGTACTCACATCGAGCGAGTACCAGATCGTTCACTAGGAGAGACGAGATGTTTTCACGACGAAATTTCATTCGCCTTGGAGCGGCCTCGGTGGGAACGCTGGCCTTGCGGCGCTTCGCCGAAATCCCCGCGCTGGCCCAGACGGGATCGAATTATCGCGCCCTGGTCTGCGTATTCCTCTTCGGCGGCAACGACTCGAATAACACCATCGTCCCCACCGACGACGCGAACTACAAGGCGTACCTGGCCGCGCGCGACAGCCTGGCCCTTCAGAGCGGCGCCTTGACCCAGGTCGAAAGCGCGTCGGGCGCGCCGTACGGTTTCTACTCGCCGCTGGCGGAAGTTGCCAGCATGTTTTCGAGTAAAGAGCTGGCGGTGGTCGCCAACGTCGGTTCCCTGGTCCAGCCGCTCACCCGCGCCCAGTACCAGTCGGCGCAGGTGCCTATCCCTAATAATCTGTTTTCGCACGCGGATCAGCAGCAGCAATGGCAAACCTCGATCGCGCAAGGCAACAGCCCGACCGGTTGGGGCGGCCGCGTGGCCGATTATGTGGCGGCGCAGGGGCTGAACTCCTCGAAGTTCCCCACGTTTCTTTCGGTGGCTGGAAATGCTCTGGAAGGCGCCGGGACGAAGACGCAAATGCTGGCGGTTTCGCCGGGCGGATCGCTCGAACTCGCGGGTTTCAATAGCTCGGCCGCTTCCCAGGCCCGGCTGAGCGCGCTCACGAATCTATTGACCCTGTCGAGCGGGGTATCGCTGGCGCAGGCGGCCAACTCCACCATGTCGATGAGCCTCGACGACGCCAAGACGCTCGCCACCGCGCTGGGCAAGGCCGCGGCGCTCAAAACCCATTTCCCCACCACTACTCTGGGCAAGCAGCTGCAGCAGGTGGCGCAGATCATTCAGGTGCAGTCCGATCTTGGAATGCAACGCCAGGTCTTCTTCTGCTCGGTCGGCAGCTTCGATACCCACACCGGCGAGTTGCCCACGTTGAACACCCTGTATCCCGAACTGAGCCAGGCTCTGGCGGCCTTCTACAGCGCCACCCAGGAACTTGGCGTGGCGCAGAACGTCACCACGTTCACGGAGTCGGACTTCAACCGCACCTTCCAACCCACCACCGGGGATGGCAGCGACCACGCCTGGGGCGGACATCACCTGGTGCTGGGCGGGGCTGTCGAAGGCGGGCAGATCTACGGAAAGTTCCCGACGTTCGAACTCGGCGGCCCCGACGACACCGACACACGCGGCCGCTGGATCCCCACCACATCCATCGATCAATACGGGGCCACGTTGTGCTCGTGGTTCGGAATTCCCGATAGCTCGATGAACTCGGTGTTTCCCAACCTGGCGAATTTCAGCACCCGCAAGCTGGGGTTCCTCGGCTGAGCAGCCCCTATGGAGAAACACTGAGTCCGGGCCGGCGCTCCATCGTGCGTTCGAGGGGTACACGACATAGAAGTGGAGACGAACGTCTGGTACCGAGCCGCGACCGCAAGGGAGCGGACATCTGTGGTCGCGTCAAAGCTCTTCAGCGACGAACAGCGCCATGGCCTCGCCCTGCTCGTCGATTATGTACCGAAGAGCATGCCTTACATCCTCGTCCTTCCATAGCCAACGCGTGCTCCCATGCCGCGCCCGGCGTTTCCGATCGGGTCCGTCGCTTGCCAGCCGGTTCAGCGCGCGGCTGGCGTACGCTTTGCACAACGGCGTGCACGTGGTTGGATCTTACGTGCGCAGCCAGCAGATTCCAACCGCGGTGCCCGCAGTGTCCCCGGATGGCCGCCAGTACGGCTGCCCGGCCCGCTTCGTCGAGCACATAGGGTTGCTGGAGCATTTCCCGACGTTCTGCCATGACGCGTTGTGAATCGGGCTCCAACCGCCGACCGCCAACCAGATTGTGACGCC
>JBKQIF010000088.1:0-3972 GCA_052148435.1 Bryobacteraceae bacterium | reverse complement strand
AAGAGGCTGGCCGGTTAAGCCGTACAGAGGATCGCCTACCAGGGGATGGCCGATGGATGCCAGATGGATTCTGATTTGATGAGGGCGGCCCGAATTTAGGCTTACCTCAAATGTTGTGGTGCTGGTGGTGCGTGAGACCACCTTTGCCAATGACTTTGACGGTTTACCACTTGGGTTGGCGGCCCACACGGAACCGATGAGCGGGTGCGGTACGAGGCCGATGGGTGTGAGGATTTCGTAGGCGTCGTGCTGTGCAATGTTTTGAGCCAGCGCCCGGTAGATTTTTTGAATTTTGGGTGTGTTCCAGTTTGCGAATAGACTAGAGGCCGCCTGCGGTGTTTTGGCGAAGAGGACGATGCCAGTGGTGGCTCGGCCCAACCGGTGGACAGGGTTTGCGTTGGGGGTTTGCTTTTGCACCAAGCGGAGGAGGGTGTTTTCCATGAAGCCGCCGCCGGGGAGGGTGGGCAGCCCGCTGGGTTTGTTGACGGTCAACAGATGGGGGTCTTCAAACAGGACTTCGAAGTGCTGCGGGGAGTCTGGTTCGATCCAGGGTGGACGGTTCCAGACAAGGGTTTGGCCTAAGGTGACCGATTCGCTTCCGGTGGCGGTTACGCCGTTGAGGGTAACTTCGCCGTTGTTCAGTTTTTGTTGCCAGGCTTGTGAGGTTGAGTGGGGGTAAAGGCTTGCCAAGTGGGAGAGCAGGGTTTGTCCATGGTATTTGCTGCTGATGATTGTGGTGTAGGCATAGCCCCGGTTGAGCATGTAGCTTGAGTGTAAGCTATGGCATCTGCGGCAGGAGTTGCTGGGGTTCGAGCGACACTGAATTTAGGCAGCAAGAGTTCTAAATGCGTCCAGTGTGGGGATCCAGATTCCGCGCGGATCACGCGCTACCCGGAAGTTGGGCTGTCGCAAGCCGACTTCCCGTTCCTAATCAGCCAACCCAGGGGAACCAATATCCAGTGGCGACGAGCCGGATGCGCTATTCGCGAAGTTGAGTAGATAGCGGCTGGGCCCCGGGGCAGCTGCTGATGAGGGTGTGCTCAATCGAAGAAGCCGCGATCCTCTTCCGCCAGGCGTGCCTTCGCTGCTGGCACACGGAAGGTCACACCGAGGCCCGGCCGGTCCCACACGTCGATGAAACCCTGCTTCACGATCGGGTTCGGCAGCCCATCGACAATGTCGTACCACCACTCCGGCTGGCCGACTGGATACTCGAAAGCGATATAGTTTTGCGGCAACGCGGCCGCCAGATGCACATGCGCGGCTAGCCCAATCAACCCATCGAAGATCCCGTGGGGAGCGACCAAGATGCCGTGGAGGTCGGCGTATTCCGCAATCCACTTCAATTCCGCCAGTCCCCCGACGTCTTCCGGGTCGGGGCCGATCACGTTGACGGCCTGCTTTTCGATCAGATCCTTGAAGTTCTCCCGCAGGTAGATCTGTTCGCCGGTGTGAATAGGAAGCGAAGTGCTCTGGGTGACCTCCCGAAAGACTTCGGCGTTGGGGTAAGGGGTGTAGTCGCCGGTGATGATGTCTTCGAGCCAGGCGATGTGGAGCGGTTCGAGCGCCCGCGCAAACGTAATCGCGTCTTTTACCGTCCAGCCGGGGCCGCAGTCCAGGGCAAGGCCGATTTCATTCCCGAGGACTTTCTTCATGGCTTCGACGCGCGCAATGATCTGTTCGAGGCCGCGCTCGGTCAGCAGACCGCGGTCCGAGTGCGGCGGCCCCGTCCGCGGCTCGTCGTACCAGCCGTTGGGTATGGCGCGCATCATCGCCGGATTGTGAAAACCAACCGCCTGCTTGATGAGCGTGAAGCCCTCTTTGGCTTCTTTCATCCTGGCCATGTTCTCGGCGTAGTCCTGTGGCGTTTGGCCGGTCATCGGGAAGCGGACGCCTCCGTTGTAGGCGCGGACGCGGTCCCGGACCTTGCCGCCTAACAGCTTATACACGGGCACTCCGGCGGCCTGCCCCGCTATGTCCCAGAGGGCGATCTCGATCGCGCTCACGGCCGAGCCCCAGGGCTTGAACGCACCCATCCGGCGGATCTTCAGCATGACCCGATTCACGTCCGTCGGGTCCTCGCCGAGAAGGTATTCCTTATAGAAAAGGACCATCGGCTTCAGATATGGCTTGGCGGACTCGGCCTGGCCGTAACCGGAGATGCCCTGATCCGTGACGATGCGAACTACCGGGTTCCGGCCAATCACGGCGCACCGGAGATCGGTGATCTTGATCGGCGCGCGCCCCGTCCGCGTTTCCGAGCGCCCGGCTACGCCACTCTGCTGAGCCGCCAACGACGTGGCGGCCGCCGCTCCCGAGAGCGATCCGAGAAATCCCCTTCGCGTCCAATTCGCCATGACGTCCTCCTGCGAGCAACCATGCCCAACCGGATCGGCGTTTCGACCGAATGACTCGGTTGGATCGAATCCAGTCTACACCCGTCGCACTGGACGCGCTCCGTGTGAAGATTGAAATCGTCGCCGATTAGGCGGGTAGCATTTCGAGGTCCTTACGGGCCCCGGCGAGATCAAAAGATGGCAGTCGGTCTTTCCCGCTACAGGAGGATCTACAACTGGATTAGTAACGGGAAACGCGCCAGGTTCCGGCGATCCACATCGGCGCGGAGTCGCCTCGGAGACCCGCCGCCCTCAGCGCCCTTCGCCCGGGCCGTGCCCAGGGTGCGCACGCGTGCCGCGCGCCCTCGAACACTGCACCGGATCGCCGCGGCCGACGCGGCGAAGATTCTCGAGCACCGCGCCGGGCTCTTCCAGCCGCTTCCGCCGCCCCGACCGCGGGCCTCCCGACGCGGCGGGCTCGGCACGCCTGGCGCCACTCGAAAACCGACGCAATCGCGCGTGCGTAACGTGCGCCTGCCGCCGCGCCGGGCTCTTTCAGCCGCTTCCGCGGTGGCTCGACGGCGAGTGGTCAACCCCCGCCACGCTCGCCGCGAACTCCGGCGTCGGCGCGTCCGTCCGCCCCGCCTGCTCTCGCGGAACGCGCGGACAGCGTGCGGCGCCGCCGGAAGGCCGGCGCGGACCGGCGGGAGCGGAACGCTCAAGCCTCGTGGTACGCAGGGCGGACCCGGTAGACTACTTCTGTAGCGCCTCCTTTAGTCGCCTTCCCAGGAGCACGCGCCGAGCTTCAATGAACTTCCGGAACCCCAGCAGTTCCAGTTCGCCAGATTCGCTTGGCAAGTCGTGATCTACGCAGAATTTCGCGTGGGTCCCCTTCTGGCGGCGCACCTCCTCACGTACCCACTCCGCGAGGGGCTTCTTTTGCTTCGACTCATTCTCGTTTGCGTCCAGGTGTGCCAGGTTCAAAATGCTATTCCAATGCTGTGGATCGAGATAAAAGCTAAGGTCGGACTCCGCTACGCCGGCTTTGAGCAGTTGCCTTCTGTTGAAAGTCGACGCAGGGTGGAGGTGGTCTTTGTGAAAGCTTCCGTTTCTATAATCGAGGTTTGGCGCGAGCAACGACAGGATACTGAAAGCTTGTTTATCCTCGTACTGCGTATAGAGCAAAGAGCTTATGAATTCTTCACCAACCTCAGAGTCCTTGCCCATCTGTCGAAGAATGGCCCCGATCTCATCGGCCGGAAAAGCGCTCAAACCCGCGCGCACGAACGGCTTTCCGAACTCTTGATCGAGGAACACCTTTCTTATCGCCGCTAAGACCGTGTCCGCCGATGCTCCAAATATACCCTTGAGCAGCATCACATGCAGCCATTGCCGTATTGTCTCCCGATCACTACGAAGCGCAACCCGTGACGTAATTCCGTCTGCGAGACCTTTGTGATGAATCCAATATAGTATTGGCAAGAGTGCGTTCTTCGATGTTAGGGACTTGTCATTGTAACCGAAGTCCTTCACAAGGCTGAACATTGCGAGGGGAACGCCCGGAACTCCGTTGAAAGTCGCGACTCCCGTGTAACCCACTCTACGACGCCTTTCTCCGTTTGACAAGCTCTCGTCT
>JBKQIF010000087.1:0-11712 GCA_052148435.1 Bryobacteraceae bacterium | reverse complement strand
GTAACTCCGAGACGAAACCCATCAGCTTGATCGGCTATCTTTCGCACGTGCAGGGCGAGCTGAAGTTAAAGGCGCAGGAGGCCGGCTGCGATATGGTGATGGCGCGCTCGGCTTTCTCGCAGAACCTTCCGCTGATCTTCAAGCGTCACTCGGGCATCGGATAGGCGGATTCTCACAGGCTAAAGCCGGTGCCACCTAGCCTCGGCGCAGCGCCAGGGCCGAATTCTTGCTGCCAAACGCGATGCAATTGGCTATGGCGTGTTCAATTTCCAGTTTGCGGCTCGCGCCGGAGATGTAATCCAGGTCGCATTCGGGGTCGGGCTCGTCGATATTGAGGGTTGGGAAGGCGACTCCGTCGCGCATCGCCAGCAGCGTGGCCGCCACGCCGGCAGCGCCGCAAGCGCCTTGCGGGTGGCCGATCAGGCTTTTCAGAGACGAGCCCGGCAGGCGGTAGGCGTGGCCGTTGAAAGCCAGCTTCACGGCGCGCGTCTCGATGCGGTCGTTGAGCTCGGTCGAAGTGCCGTGATAGTTGATGTAGTCCACGTCGGAAGGCGCGATGCCGGCCTCCTTCAGCGCCAGGCCGATGGCGCGGGCCGGCTCCTCTCCGCACTCTTCCAGGCGCACGCGATGGTAGGCCTCGCAGGTGGACCCGTAGCCCACTATTTCGCCGTAAATATGGGCGCCGCGGGCGTGGGCCCGCTCCCGCTCCTCCAGCACGAAGAACCAGGCGCCTTCGGCCAGCACGAATCCGTCGCGGTCGCGGGAAAATGGCCGCGAGGCGCGTTCCGGAGCGTGGTTCCAGCGCGTGCTCATAATGCGCATGAGCTGGAAACCGCGCAGGATCAAAGGCGCGATCGGCGAATCCACGCCGCCGGCGATCATGGTGTCCAGCATACCCATGCGGATGTGCCGAAAGGCATAGCCGATGGCATCGGTCGAGGAAGTGCACCCGGTGGAAACGATGTGGCTCAAACCGCGGAATCCGAAGCGCATCGAGACTTCGCTGGCGAGCGTGCCGATGGTGCCGGTAGGAATGGTATACACGCTGCACTGCTTCTGATGGCCGCTGTAATAGAGCCGGTATTGTTCTTCGGTGAAATCCTGGCTGCCGCCGCCGGAACCCACCAGCACGCCGATTTCGCGCAACTCGTCGCGCGTCATCGAGCCGGCATCGAGGCCGGCGTCGGCCAGCGCCTCGGCCACGCTGGCCGCCGCCAGTGGCACCGCGCGCGAAACGTGCGGCCGGTCCTTCACCTCGACGTAGCGCTTCTCGTCGAACTCCTCGGGCACCTGTCCCGCTATCTGAACCACAAATCCGGAGGGGTCGAACCGGGCGATGCGCCGCACCCCGCTCTTCCCCGCTTTGGTCGCCTCCCAGAAGCTTTCCCGGCCGATCCCGTTGGGGCTCACCGCCCCGATTCCGGTTACCACTACGTGGCGTTCCACTAGCCGACTTCCACTTTTCTCATGTGCTTTCGCTTTTGCCTTTTTGGCTTTGCCTTTTGTCTTACGCTATGGTCAGTATAGGCTGAAATCAATGTGTCACGCTACCGAGGTCCGTTCCACGCGCCCGATGCCCCGCTGGTTGGCCGGCCTGGCGCGGGGCGTAACCGGCGTCGGATGGATGATGGGATGGCTCGGGATCGGTTCTCTGTGGCGCGGGCGAAGCTTCTGGACGGCGGAAAACCTGATGGCCGGAGCCTTCTATTCCGGCACCGGCTGGCGGGACGATTTCGCCTATCCTACGTTGGCGGGGCTGGCCGTGTACATCGTGATCTACGGAACGCTGGGCGCGGTGTTCGCCGCCGCGACCGGTGGCCGGATCGGCTCGCACCGGGTGCGCCTGCTGGCCCTCGCCGTGGCGCTGGCCTGGTATCTCGTGGCCTATCGGCTGATCTATCGCCACGCGCTGCCCCTGGTGGCCTTCGAGTATGCGGAAACGCCTACCCTGGTGGCGCATTTCATCTTTGGCTTATGGCTGGGCCGGTATCCGAAATGGCTGGCTGAAGGCCAAAGGCAGGAAGCCGGCCAGGGGGAGAGCCAGGTGATGGGGTGAGGCCGGCTGGGAAGTCCCAAAAACACCGCTCCCTGTGGTCGCGGCTCGGTTGCGTCTACTGCAATTTCGCCAGCTCCTTCAGACTCAGCCGGCCGGTGTAGATGGCCATGCCCAAGGCCGCGTGGACGCCCATTGCCAGGAGCGCACGCACTTCGTCGAGGGTGGTGATGCCGCCGGCGGCCGTGATCTCGAGCGTCGTAGCCGCGCGCAGACGGCGAAACCAGTCGAGGTCGGTCCCTTGCATCATGCCTTCCTTATCCACGTAGGTGCAGAGGAAACCGGAACAATAGGGCTCGAGCGAGCGCAGCACCTCGCCAGCGGTGAAATCGGTGGCTTGCTGCCAGCCCTCGATGACGATGCGGCCGTCTTTGGAATCGAGCGCGATCAAGAGCCGCTCGCGGCCGATGGCGTCGCGCATGGCGGCCAGCAGCGGCTGGTTGACGCCAGTTTTGGTGAACGCCGAGGTTCCCACGATCACCTTACGCGCCCCCTGCTCGACCAGGGTGCGTGCCCGCTCCACGCTTCGCACCCCGCCGCCCACGCGCGTCGCCGCCCGGCCGGCCAGCATCCGCACCAGTTCGTCGTTGGAGCCGCGGCCCATGGCGGCGTCCAGGTCGATGACCTGAATTTCGGGAAACGCGGCGAAGCGCTCGAGCATGGCTTCGGGCGAATCGGCCTCCAAGACTTTCTGGCGGCCCTGCACCAGTTGCACCACCTTGCCGCCCATCAGATCGATGCAGGGGAATATCATGCCGGCCTCACCGGAATGCCGCGCCGGTCGAGTTCTTCCTTGAGCTGGTTTACGGTGTAAGTGCCGTAATGGAAAATCGAAGCGGCCAGGGCGGCGTCGGCGCGGCCGTCGGTGAGCACACGCACGAAATGCTCGGGCTTGCCCGCGCCTCCGGATGCGATTACCGGGATGTGCGTGGCCTCGGAGACGGCGCGTGTCAGGGGGCAATCGAAACCGTCCTGCACGCCATCGGTCTCCATGGAGGTGAGCAGAATCTCGCCCGCGCCCAGTTCCTCGCCGCGAGCGGCCCAGGCGACGGCGTCGATACGTTCGTCGTCGCGGCCGCCCCGGGTATAGACGTGCCATTGGCCGGGCGCTTTGCGCCGTGCGTCGATGGCCAGCACGACGGCCTGCGCGCCGAATTCCAGGCTCAGCTCGGTGATCAGCTCCGGACGGCGAACCGCGGCCGTATTCACCGACACTTTGTCGGCGCCGGACATCAGAATTCGACGCGCATCGGCCACGCCGCGGATGCCGCCGCCCACCGCCAGCGGAATAAAAACCTTGCGCGCGGTGCGGGCCACCACGTCGGCCATGATGTCGCGCGCGTCGGAAGAGGCAGTGATGTCCAGAAACACCAACTCGTCGGCGCCATCGCGGTTGTAACGATCGGCCAGTTCCACCGGATCGCCCGCATCCCGCAGGTTTACGAAATGGACGCCCTTCACCACCCGTCCGGCGGTGACGTCCAGACAGGGGATGATGCGCTTAGCTAGCATGGGCGAAGCTCCGGGAAATGTGGCGTACGCACTCTTGCGTGCCGCGTCGGCACTCGTGCCGACGCCTGGTGTCCCGAGGCGCAGAAGCGTCGAGTCGAGACTCGACGCGTCACGCAAGGGTGCGTGCGCCACGATGGCAGACAAATGGCGTCTAGCATGACACGAAATTCCTTACCATGTGTAATCCGACCGCGCCGGATTTCTCGGGATGAAACTGCACGCCGAAAACCTGGCCGGCTTCGAGCACGGCCGTATACGGCACGCCATAGGTGCAGGTGGCCGCGGCGCGCGGGTCCACCGGCACATAGTAACTGTGCGCGAAGTAGACGTACGGCCGCACCGTCAGGCCGCAAGCCAGCTTCGAATCGCGGCTCACTTCGAGTTCGTTCCAGCCCATGTGCGGAATGCGGACACCGGCCGCAAAGCGCCGCACCGTGCCGGGGAAAATCCCCAGCCCGCGGGCTTGAGGAGCTTCTTCGCTGGCCTCGAACAGCGCCTGCAAGCCCAGGCAGATACCGAGGAACGGCACGCCGGCGCGGATGCGCTCGACCAGCGCCTGCCGCACGTCCAGTTCGTCCAGCGCGCGCATCATCTGGCCGAAGTGGCCCACCCCGGGCAGCAGAATTTTTTCGGCCGTTTCCAGGCCGCGCGCGTCCTGCACCAGCCGAAACGCGCACCCCAACTCCTCCAGCGTGTTCTCGACGCTGCGCAGATTGCCGGCGCCGTAATCGAGAATCGTAATCATAGAAGCCCCTTGGTGGACGGCAGTTGGTCTTTCAGCCGCGCGTCCTTCGAGCAGGCGTACTTCATGGCCCGCGCGAAACATTTGAAAATCGCTTCGATCTTGTGATGGTTGGAGCGGCCGTAGAGCACCTTGGCGTGCAGATTAGCGCCGGCGTGATTGGCGAAGCCGCCGAAGAAATCCTCCACCAGCTCGGTCTGCAGATCCCCTACCAGCCGCACCCGCACCTTGTCTTTGTACACCAGCGCCGGGCGTCCGCCCAGGTCCACCGCTACCACCGCCAGCGTCTCATCCATGGGCAGCACGAAATAGCCGGCGCGATTGATGCCTTTGCGGTCGCCGAGCGCCTGGGCGAATAGCTGCCCCAGCACGATGCCCACGTCCTCCACGGTGTGGTGCTGATCTACGTCCAGGTCGCCCTCGGCGTGGAGCTTCAAATCGAATCCGCCATGCCTGGTGAACAGCTCCAGCATGTGGTCGAAGAAGCGAATGCCGGTTTGAATCTGGTAGCGGCCGCGCCCTTCAAGGGCGAGCGTTCCCTGAATGCGGGTCTCCTTGGAATCGCGGCGGATGGTGGCGCGTCTCGGCCGGCTCATTCGGCAAATACCTCCTCCAGGTAGTTGATATCGTCGACAATCGCGTAGGCGCCGTGTTCGTGAAACAGGAAGACCAGGTCGAGATAGAGCGGGTTCGAGGGCGCGGCGATGCCGATGAAGGGCACATGGGCGGAGCGGGCCGAGCGGGCGTCGTCCACCGTATCGCCCACGTAAAACAACTTGGCGCCGGCGTGCGCCGCGGCGATGGCCAGCAAGCCTTCCGGCGCGGGTTTCCCTTCCGTCACTTCGTCCATGCCTAAGATGGGATCGAAGCGCAGGTGCGGCGCGAAGCGCGCGAGCGTCAGCTCGGCCTCCCATTTCAGCCGGCCGGTGAAAAGCGCGAACCCGAAGCGCCGGTTCAGCTTTTCGAGCGTGCCCGGCCGCGCCACCCACCGCTCCCGCAGAATCAGGCCGTCGCTGCCGTTGCCGTGGAACAGCTTCTGGAAATGCGCCGTCACTTCTTCGAAACTCGCTTCCACGCCCGCGCCGGTTACCAGATGATGCGAGAGTTTCCAGTCGTCGTTCCAGCCGCCCTGGTTTTTCAATTCCTGAATGCGTTGGCGAGTGGGTGCGGCGCCGGTGAAATGCTCCACCGTGCGGGCGATGGTCTCGCGGTAGGATTCGGTGACGTCCACCAGCACGCCGTCCATGTCGAAAATGAGAATGGGTTGAGTCATCGGTTCAGAATTTCTTCCAGGGCGTCCAGCAAGCGGGCGGTCTGCTCGCGCGTGCCCACGGTGATGCGCACCGCACCGGGGGCTTCATAGCTGCGGTCGCGAACCAGGATGGCGTGGCCGCGCAGCGCGTCGCGAATCTCGATGGCGCGCGCGCCGAAGTACCCCAGCACGAAATTCGCCGAGCTGGGCACGTAGCGGATGCCCAGCCTTTCGAGTCCCACGCAAAGCAGCTCGCGCGCCGCCAGCACTTCGGTCACGTAGTTCTCGATATACCGCGTATCCGCCACCGCCGCGCGGGCGGCTTCCGCCGCCAGCGAGTTCACGCTGTAGGGCGATTGCGCTTTGTGCAGGTATTGGATGTTGGCGGGATGCGAGAACAGGCAGCCCAGGCGCAGGCCGGCCATCCCGAACGCCTTGGAAAAGGTGCGGCATACGAACAGGTTAGGTTTGGCGTCGAGCGACCCCAGCATGGTCACGCCGGAAAACTCGTAATAGGCCTCGTCGACGAGCACCGCCGCGCGCCGCGCGCGCCGCACAATCCGCTCCAGTGCGGCCTCGGAAACGCCCGTGCCGGTGGGGTTGTTGGGATTGGCGATGAGCACCGCGCGGGTTTCGGGCGTGATCGCGGCCAGCAGTTCGTCCAGCGGGAACTCCATCGCCGGAGGCTCAAAGGCGATCTCGCGCACCTTGGCGCCCGCCACTTCGGCGTAGAACCGGTACATCGCGTAGGAAGGCTTCAGCACCACCACTTCCTGGCCATCGTCCACGTACGTGTTGAGAAATACCTGGATCGCTTCGTCGGTGCCATTGGTGAATACGAACTGTTCCGGCGCCACCCGGAAATACCGTGCGACGGCCTCGCGGGCGGCGCTGTATTCGGGATAGACCGCGAGCTGTTCAGCCGTCAGGCGATCGCGTAGCGCGGCCAGCACGGCCGGTGAGCAGCCCACCGTGTTTTCGTTGAAATCGAGGCGCAGCTTGCCCATGCGTCCGCCGGTGGGGGGCGAATAAGGCGCCATCGAAACCACCGCCGCGCGCGGTTTCACCGCACCCTTGGGGAGCTTAGGTTTCATGCCAGGCACCCGGTTGCCCACAGGCTAAAGCCTGTGCCACCTGTTACCGGCAAACCGAACCTGTCGGCGCTTGGTGGCACGAGCTTCAGCCTGTCGGCGCTTGGTGGCACAGGTTTCAGCCTGTGAAAAATGGCGAAGCCGCGTTGCCTCACCGCCGCGCCTCCACGCTGCGGGCGTGAGCCTCCAGCCCTTCCGCACGCGCCAGCGTGGCCACCGCTGGAGCCAGCGCCGCCAGCGCCGGCCGCGTCAGCCGCTGCACCGAAATCACCTTCAGGTAGTCGCTCACGCTCAAGCCGCCCCGTTGCCGCGCGGCGCCGCCGGTGGGCAGCACGTGATTGGGACCAGCGGCGTAGTCTCCGGCCGCCTCCGGGCTGAACGGCCCCACGAACACGCTACCGGCGTGGCGCACCTGGGCCAGCAGCGAGCCGTCGGAAATGCTGAGATGTTCCGGCGCGAAGCGATTCGAGATCTCCATGGCTTCGTCGAGCGAGCCCACCACCACGATGGCCGAATTGCGGGCAATTGCCTGCGCCGCCACCGGCGCCGTGGGCAGATCGGCCAACTGGCGATCCACCTCTCGCGCCACCGCCGCGGCCAGCCGGCGCGAGGTGGTCAGCAGCACCGCCGAAGCGTCCGTGTCGTGTTCGGCCTGCGCCAGCATATCGGCCGCCAGGTGCTTCGGATCGCCTTGGGCCGCCACGATCAGAATCTCGGTGGGCCCGGCGACAAAATCGATGCCGACCTCGCCGGCCAGCAGCTTCTTGGCCGCGGCGACGTAAATATTGCCCGGACCCACGATGCGGTCGGCGCGCGGAACCGTGCGCGTGCCGTAGGCAAATGCCGCGATGGCTTGCGCCCCGCCCATCTCGAAAACCCGTTCGATACCCAGCCAAGCCGCCGTGCCGAATAATTCCGTGACCGGTTTGGGCGAAGCGATCGAGATATTGGGCACGCCGGCCACCTGCGCCGGAATCACGGTCATGAGCAGCGTGGAGGGTAGGGGATAGCGGCCCGCCGGTATATACGCGGCCACCGTATCGAGCGGCCGCACGATCTGGCCAAGTTCGAGACCGGGCGCGAACCTGCGCCGCCATTGACGCGGCATCTGCGCGCGGGCGTAAGCCCGAATGTTGCGCGCGGCGCTTGACACGGCCTTGCGAAAGGCCGGCGTGAGCCTGGCTCTGGCTTCCACCAGTTCGGCGGCGGGCACCCGCACCGAGCGCCGCGTCAGCCCGTCGAACCGGCGCGCATATTCCATCAGCGCGCGATCGCCGCGGCGCTTCACATCCTCCAGGATGGGCCGCACCGTGGCCTCGGCTTCGCTCAGGCGCGCCGCCTTGCGCTCGAGCAGCCGGCCGATTTGTCGGGAAGTGAGAATGCGGATCACAGGACGATCTTGTTCAGCGGGTATTCCACGATTCCCTGGCCGCCCGCCTGCTTCAGCCGGGGAATGATCTCACGCACCGAAATTTCGTCCAGAATGGTATTCACCGCCAGCCAGTCCTCGTCGCTGAGGTTCGAAATGGTGGGCCGCTTCAAGGCCGGCAACACGCCCAGCACGGCCTTCAAATTGTCGCGGTGAACGTTCAACATCAACCCCACCTTGCCCAGCGCATTGATGGCGCCCTCCAGCAGCATCTGGATATCTTCCAGCTTGCGGCGTTTCCCGGCATCCGCCCAGGCGGCGTGGTTGGCGATGAACTGGGTATTCGATTCCATCACCGTGTCGATAATCTTGAGCTTGTTGGCTCGTAGCGAAGACCCGGTCTCGGTGACTTCCACAATGGCATCGGCCAGCACCGGCGGTTTCACTTCCGTGGCGCCCCAACTGAATTCCACCTTGGCCTTCACCCCGTGCGCCGCGATGTAGCGCCTGGTGGTAGCCACCAGCTCGGTGGCGATGATCTTCCCTTCCAGATCCCGCACGCTCAAGAAACTGGACGCCTCGGGTACGGCCAGCACCCATCGCACTTTACCGAAACTCTGCTTGGCGTAGATCAGATCGGCTACGGCTTTGACGTCCGCTTCGTTTTCCTGTATCCAATCGCGCCCGGTCAGGCCGGCGTCCAGAATTCCGTCTTCCACGTACCGTGCCATTTCCTGCGCGCGGATGAGCATGCACTCGATTTCGGGATCGTCGATGGCCGGGAAATACGACCGGCTGCTGGTGCTGATATGGAAACCGGCGCGGCGAAACAGATCGATGGTGGCGTTCTCCAGACTGCCTTTGGGGATGCCCAGTTTTAGCTTCATGCTTTGCCTCCGTATACCGCGTCGGGATCGTACGCGCGCGCGTCGGTGACTTTCCACTCGCCGTTTTCCAGGCGCCGGAAGAAGCAGCTTTGGTAGCCCTCGTGGCAAACCCCGGGCCCCAGCGCTTCCACCTTCACCAGCACGGCATCACAGTCGCAATCGGTCGCAATGTCCTTCACCACCAGCCGATGGCCGCTGGTTTCGCCCTTAAGCCATAGCTTCTGCCGCGAGCGGCTGTAGAAGGTGGCGAAGCCGGTTTCCACCGTGCGGCGAAACGCCTCCTCGTTCATGTATCCCACCATCAGCACGCGCCCCGAGGCGTGGTCTTGAATGACGGCGGTGATAAGGCCGTCAGCCTTCTTGAAATCCAGATTCATCGTGCAGGCAATAAAAAAGCCCGCCGTTTTCGCGGCGGGCGTCCTTTCCTTCAAGCTCGAAATCCGTTCAGCCGAGCGCCCGTCGCAAAGAGGTGGCGTGATGACGATGGTGACCCCGGGCGACGGTGACGGCTGCCATAAACCAGGAGTGTAACATACCGTGGGACAGACCAGCCGCGCCGTGGCCGTAGAAGCCGTGAAAAAATAGGGCCGCCGATAAACGCGAATGAACAAAGATTAAGAAATCAAAGGATTTATCGGCGTTCATCGGCCGCTCGAATTTGATTTTTCAAAATTCCCTGGAGAGTGGTGTTTTGCGGGCCTCCGCCGCCCTCCACCCTTTACGCCTCCCCCATCGCTTCCAGAACCGTCCGGACACACTCCTCCACGCTTCGGCAGCCAGTGTCAATCGCAATATGGTCGCGCTCCCATGCCTGGTACTCGCGGCCGGCAACGTCGCTCCACGCCGGTAGTCTCAATCCGGAGATGTCGTTGGTTCGCCTTTCCACCCGTCGCCGATGCTCTTCGGTGTCGGAACACTTCACCTCGACTTCAATCGCACGTGCCCCGGCGCGATTCGCCGCCGCAACCCAGGCATCGCGAGTAAGCCCGAGCGGATTGACGGAATCCGCAACCACCGTCAGGCCGAGACGCAGGTTATCCTCCGCAACCGCATATCCCACCCGGTACCCCGCGTCGTCGGGGGATACGCCGCGGCAAGTTGGCGAGCCAATTGCCGCCCAATCGACGTCTTTCCCGCGCCCGGCAAGCCGGCCAGGATAATCAGCACTGGCGTGTCCATCCTCGAAGGCATACCCATATCAGCGATAATAGCCGGGCGCGAGGAAGTCCGAGCCGGCCGTGGCATCCATCAGGCGCCAGTTGGAGAATCGGTCACAGAACTCTCAAATTTTCCGTTCCCGCCACAAACTAAGTGACTTACCCCCACTCTGAAGCCTCTGGTCGCAGCCTCTCCCGAAACCCGCCGGTCTAGCATGGGGGCAGCGGGAGAGCCCTTCGGTTCCTAAGCCTCGTGGGCACTTTCGAATCCAAACGAGAAAAGGTTCCATTCATGCAGTCAGCTAGTCATCCCAACGTCCATGAGCCGTGGCGCCCGTGGTCGGAGTCGCAAACGCTTCATGTCGCCACCGCGTACAGCAATCCCGTGCGCTGGCGATCGCGCCGCGCCTTGATGAACGATTTCCGCCAGCACATGGCGGCCAGCCCGAACGTGGCTCTGTACGTGGGCGAAATCCAGTACGGCGAGCGCCCCTTCGAAGTGACCGACGCCGCCAATCCGCTCGATCTGCAATTGCGCACGTCGGACGAGATGTGGCACAAGGAGAACCTGCTGAACCTGGTGGTGCAGCGTTTTCCCGCGGACTGGAAGTACGGCGCCATTCTCGACGGCGATTTCCACATGACCCGCCCCGATTGGGCTCTGGAAGCCGTCCACCAGTTGCAGCACTACGACTTCGCGCAACTCTTCAGCAGCTATTCGCCGCTGTCGGCTGATCACCGGCCCACCTCCGTCACCCCAGGCTTTGCCTACGCCTACATCACCACGCGGCGTGTGCCTTCGGCCAACCTGCCCTCCTACGTCGGCGCTCCGGGCGGCGCTTGGGCGTTCCGGCGCGAAGCCTTCGACCAGGTCGGCGGCATGCTCGATACCTGCATCCTGGGATCGGCCGATTGGCACATGGCCATGGCGCTCGTCGGAGAGCCCGACCGGCACTGGGAAGTCCGCGAATGTGCCGACCCCTACGTGCGCAAGATCGCCGCGTGGGGCAAACGCGCCGAGGTAGTGAAGGGCAACATCGGTTACGTCAGCAATCACGCCATCCATCACTTCCATGGACCCATGTCGAAACGCGGCTATGGGTCGCGCTCGCGCATCCTGCGCGACCATCGCTTCGATCCCGACGTCGATCTGCGCCGCGATTGGCAGGGCCTTTGGCGTTTCGCGGGCAATAAGCCGCGCCTGCGCGACGACATCCGGGCCTATTTCCGCGAGCGCAACGAAGATTCCGTCGATCCGGGGCCCCGCGAACGCCACCTGGTGTGAGGCCGCTGTGGCAGAAGTCGCCGTTTAGAGAGCTGCAGGCGAAAATGCTTACTCCATCCCTGGCGCATCGGCGCGTTGGAGCCAGCGTGGAGTACGCCTTTGGCCTGCAACGACTCCTGCCATGGGTTGCCAGGCCCAGCCGCCCAGCGCGCCGGTCATCCGGGTAGTAGTAAACTATTCGCTACCATGACGTTGATTCGCGACACCCCGGCGCGTTGTTGCCTTCTGGCACTGGCGGCCATCAGTCTCGGCCGCGCGGCCGACAATCCCACCCTCACCAGTCAGGGCGACGTTCCCGCAACCGTGGTTCTCCAAGCCGAGGCTCTCGCCCACATGAAGCACGGTACGGGTTCGGGCAACGCAG
>JBKQIF010000086.1:0-10913 GCA_052148435.1 Bryobacteraceae bacterium | reverse complement strand
TCGGCACCATCGGCGGCGGCTGCGTGGAAGCCGAAGTCTGGAATGCCGCTCGTGAAGTGCTCGATACCGAAAAACCGCGGCGCCTCAAATTCAGCCTCGGCCAGGATGCGGCTTACGATAACGGATTGATCTGCGGCGGTCAACTGGAGGTCTTCGTGGAGCCCGTGCTTCCCGTTCCGAACGCCTATATCTTCGGCGCCGGCCACATCTCAAAGAGCCTGGCGGCGGTGGCATCCCTGGCCGGTTTTCGGCCCGTGGTGATCGACAATCGCGAAAGCTTCGCCAACCGCGACCGCTTTCCCGACGCCGCCGAGGTGCACGCCGCCGAATACGAGGATATCTTCCCCCGACTGGCCATCCACGAAACCAGCTACGTGATCATCGTCACCCGCGGCCATCGCGATGACATGCGCGTGCTGCGCTTCGCCATCGCGAGCCCGGCCCGCTACATCGCCATGATCGGCAGCCGGCGCAAAGTCCTCAACGTGGTCAAGGAACTGGAAAAGGAAGGCATCGCGCGCCAGGAGCTAGAGCGCATCTACGCCCCCATGGGCCTCGACCTGGGCGCCATTTCTCCCGAAGAAATCGCCATCTCCGTGGCCGCGGAAATGATCGCCGTGCGCCGCAACCCGGCCGGACGCTGGCGCTCCCTGTCCATGTCGGTGTTCCCCCGCGACCCGGTACCGGAGGAAGCCGCGCGCCACGAAGTTTCCCCGTGACCGCCGGTCTCATTCTGGCCGCCGGCGCCTCGCGCCGCATGCGCACCCCCAAGGCCCTGCTCGACTACCGCGGGGAGACCTTCGTCGACCGCCTGATTGGCCTGTTCGCCGCGCGCACCAACCCGGTCATCGTGGTCCTGGGCGGGAATGCCGCCGAGATTCGCGCCGCCGCCCGGCGCCCCGCCCGCTTCGTGCTGAATCCCGATTACGAAAGCGGCATGCTCGGCTCTCTGCAGTGCGGCTTGCGCGCCGTGCCGCCCGAGGCCTCGGGCGTGCTGCTTACCCTGGTGGATCACCCCGCCGTGGCCGATTCCACTGTCGCTGCCCTCTTGTCCCCTCCCGCGGGCGCGCTCCTGCGGGTGCCCCGCTACCGGGCTAAGCGCGGCCATCCCATCTGGTTTCGGTCCTCCCTCACGCCCGAGTTTCTGGCCCCTCCCGCCGGCGCCACCGCCCGCGACATCGTCGCCGCCCACGCCGCCCAAACCGACTATCTCGACCTCGACGACCCCGGCGTGGTAGCCGATATCGACGACCCAGCCGCCTACCGCGAGCTCACTGGCGCCTCCTTATGAGACGGCCCCCCATGAAATGGCCGGCGAAATGGTCCTCAAAATGGAACACCGCGCGCGCTTTCCAGCTTGCCCTCGTCGCGCTCGCGCTCGTCGTCGCCGCCGGTCTCGCCGCGCCCTACGTCCACGCCGATCAGTACGGCGAGCGTCTGCGCGGCGCCCTGGAGCGAGCCCTCGGCCGCCGCGTCGAATTTGGCGGCAAAGTGCGGTTCAGCCTCTTTCGCGGCGGTTTCTCCGTGGAGGACGTGGTCATTCACGAGGACCCCTCCATCGGCTTGGAACCTATCGCCTACATGGATGAAATCGTGGTCCGGCCAGCCCTCGTACCGCTCCTGGCCGGCCGCTTCGCCATCGCCTCCATCCGGCTCGATGGCGCCAGCATCAATCTCGCTAAGTCCGGACCGGCCGAAGCCTGGGGCCGCTGGAATTTTGAGTCCTTGATCGACCGCTCGCTGATGAGCAATACCCCCGCCGTGCACGTCCGCGACAGCCGCATCAATTTCAAGTTCGGCGAGGAGAAATCGGTCTTCTACCTCACCGACACCGACCTCGATATTTCCCCGCCCTCCTCCCCCGGCCGCGGCTGGAAAATCGAATTGTCGGCCAAGCCCGCCCGCACCGATGGCGCCGCCCGCGGCCTCGGTTCCTTTACCCTCGAAGGCCGCTGGTACGTTGCTCCGGAGCGCGTCGATCTCGACCTCGACCTGGACCGCAGCGGCCTGGCGGAAATCACCACCGCCATCGCCGGGCAACCCGGCGGCGTACACGGCACCGTCTCCGGCAGCCTCCACCTGGCCGGTCCTCTGCGGCAGATCGGCATCCTCGGCCGCATGCGCATCGAAGACGTGCATCGTTGGGACTTGATGCCGCCTCGCGGCGAAGGCTGGCCGGTCGCGATCCGCGGACGCATCGACCTGATCGGGCAGAAAATCGAGCTCGAATCCAGCACCGCCGACCGCAGCGTCCCGCCCATCTGGGTCCGCTTTCGCGCCAGCGATTATCTTTCCCAGCCGCACTGGGCCGTGGCCGTCAACTGGAACCGCTTCCCCTTGGGACCACTGCTCCAGTTGGCCGAACACATGGGCGCCTCGCTTCCCCCCAAGCTCGGCTTGAGCGGATGGATGGATGGCGCCATCGGTTACTCCGGGCGCGGCAGTTTGCAGGGAACCCTCGGCTTCCACGACGCCGCCGTGACCATACCCGACTCCACCCCCATCCGCATGCAAGAGGCCTACGTCGTGTTGGGCAACGGTCACGCCCACCTCACCCCCGCCTCCGCCGTCACCGATAGCGGCGACCAGGGAACCCTGGAAGCCGATTACGCCGCTGACGACGGCGCCCTCGATCTCACCATCGCCTCCGACGCCATGCCGGTAGCCGCGCTGCGTTCCCAGGTGGCCCTGGCCGCCGTGCCCTGGCTCGAACAACTCGCCTCCGGCCAATGGAGCGGCCAATTGCACTACCACCGGGAAATCTCCCAGGCAGCCCCTCAGGAAGCCCCCCAGGCGACCCTTCAAGCGGCGTGGTCCGGCGACCTCGAAGTCCGGGGCGCCCGGGTTACCGTGCCCGGCCTCGCCGATCCGGTGGAATTGATCGCCGCCCACGCCTCCATCGACGGCGCGCGTTTGCTGGTGGACCGCATCGACGCGCGCGCCGGCAACCTCGCCTTCGGCGGCGAATACCGCTATGAGCCGGGAGCCTCCCGGCCCCATCGCCTCCGTCTCCGCGCCGCCGATTGGGCCGCCGACGACGTCGAACGCGAGCTCGCTCCCACCTTGCGCCACGTTCCCGGCATCATCGCGCGCGCCTTCGGACGCACCGCCCTGCCCGATTGGCTGCGCCAGCGCGCCCTGGAGGGCTCCGTCGAGATCGGCCGCCTGGAACTCGCCGGCGTACCCCTGGCCGGCGTTCGCGCCCGCCTCGTGTGGAACGCTTCCCGCGTCGCGCTCGACAACTTTACCGCCAAAATCAATGGCGCTTCCGTCACCGGAACCCTGCTAGCCAATCTGGCCGGTCCGCGTCCCGCTTACCGCTTCGCCGCGCGCGTCAAAGGGCTCGGCTGGCAATCCGGCAAGCTCGACGCCGATGGCACCCTCCAAACCGCCGGTACCGGCGCCCAGTTGCTGGCCAATTTGAAAGCCGATGGCTCCTTCGCCGGTACCGCCCTCGATTTTGGTCAGGGGCCATGGCGCCATTCCAGCGGAACCTTCAGCCTGGCCTGGTCACCCAGCGGCCCCTCCATCACCAATCTCAGCCTGCGTGCCGAGGACGAAACCTATACCGGCCACGGCAGCGTGCAGGACGACGGGCGCCTGCTGGTGATCCTCTCGAGCGGCGCCCGCGAAATGCGCATCGTCGGCCCCCTCGCCAAGCTCAAAGTCGAAGAAGCCGCGCGATAGCGAGTCTGGTAAGCGGCCTGTCAGGAAATAACCATGCCATTCCGACGTGGCGCACGCACTCGTGCGTGCCGCGTCGGCACTTTTGCCGACGCTCGGCGTGCCATACCCGAGCGGGTGTCGAGAGAGTCTCGACACGGCACGCACGAGTGCGTGCGCCACGTCGGTTGCCCACCGGGCCGCAATCTCGTATAAAGGGATGGGCGGACGGCGCAACTCCAACGCGGCCGGGAACGGCGCGGGAAAATCCGAGGTGCTCTTTTGTCGAGCCGACGGCCCTATAGCCAGACGCCCTGTTTCC
Source organism: Bryobacteraceae bacterium (assembly GCA_052148435.1). Classification (GTDB taxonomy): domain Bacteria; phylum Acidobacteriota; class Terriglobia; order Bryobacterales; family Bryobacteraceae; genus JBEKYD01. The sequence goes on along the minus strand of JBKQIF010000086.1, from coordinate 6,928 downwards.
CCGAAAACTCGCGTCGGAGACAGCCACCTCCGGCGGGCGGCGCGAGGAGAAACACTCCTCGAAGGAGGACCTATGAAGCTAACGTTCACACTGGCAGTGCTTGGTTGCGGGTTGTGCTGGGGACAAGCTGCGGACGGCTGCAAGCCTTCGGAGCTAAACGTCCCGGAGGCGAAATACCCCTGTGTTTATTCCGATAATCGGGTGACGTTCCGCGCGGCGGCGCCGGATGCCCAAAAGGTGCAGATCCGATTGGGCAAGCCCTACGATATGACCCGCGACGCCGACGGAATATGGAGCGTCACCATCCCGCCGCAGGTGGTGGGCTTCCATTACTACACATTAATCGTGGATGGCATTCCGGTAGCTGACCCGGCATCCAGGACGTTTTTCGGATCCGGATGGGAGAACAGCGGGATCGAGATTCCCGAGCAGGGCGTGGACTACTACAGCGCTAAAGACGTGCCGCATGGGGATGTGCGCCAGCAGTGGTACTTCTCAAAGGTTACCGGCAAGTGGCGGCGCTGCTACGTCTACGCGCCGCCGGGCTATGACAGGAACGCGAAAGCGCGCTATCCGGTTCTGTATCTGCTGCACGGCTGGGGAGAAAACGAGGAAGGTTGGCACGTTCAGGGACGGGTGGATTTCATTATGGACAACCTGATCGCGGCTAAGGGGGCCAAGCCGATGCTGATCGTCATGGACAACCTCAACGCCGTCAAGCCGGGCGAGGATGCGTCGCTGTTTGCGGCTCGGGGGCTGGTTGCCCCGGCGAGTCCCGAAGCTGGGCGCGGAGGCCGGGCGGCGGCGCCTGCCGGGCGGGGTGGAGCATTTCCCGCCAATTTCGGCGCCACGTTTACCGAGATGATGCTCACCGATCTGATCCCCATGATCGAGCGGACCTACAGGGTGGCTCCCGGCCGGGAAAACCGCGCCATGGCCGGACTGTCGATGGGAGGGATGCAGACCTTTACGACCGCGCTCGCCAACCTGGACAAGTTCGCTTACATCGGCGGATTCAGCGGCAGCAGCGGCGGCCGGGGCGGATTCGATCCGAAGACGTCCAGTAACGGCGTGTTTGCGGACGCCGCCGCCTTCAATAAGAAGGTCAAGGTGCTCTTCTTGGGAATTGGCTCCGTGGAAGGCGCCGGCACGAAGACTTTCAGCGAGAATCTCACTAAGGCCGGCATCCACAACGTCTACTTCGAGTCGCCCGGCACGGCCCATGAGTGGCTCACGTGGCGCCGGTGCCTGAACGATTTCGCTCCGCGGCTTTTCAAATAAGCGCCAGGGAAATTGGTCCATCCCAACGCCGCCGCAACCCGTTCGGAGACTTCCCGAACGAACCCATTCTTGTTTTTAAATGACTGAAAATAAAAACGTTAAATCCACTTGCCAGAACCCGTCCAACCCTTCGGCCGCGTCGGTAATCGTAAGTGACTGTAACGGAAACACTTGAAACCTAGCTTATGAGGCGGGGATCTATAATGGCGGAACGGGCGCCGGCTGTGCCGGCGGACCCGCTCGGGAGGTGGCGATGTCACGGGAAAGCATCAAACGGCTCAAGAAGCCGGCAAACTTGGCGGCTGTAGCGCTCACGGTTGCTCTTGGCGGTGGCGCGGCTCTTTGGGGCCAGAACCCGGAGCCGGTCGCTCCTCCGGCGGAACAGACGCTCACCGCCGATCAGCTCGGCGACCTGGTTGCGCCCATCGCCCTCTACCCCGATCCTTTGCTCGGCCAGATCCTGGTGGCCAGCACGTACCCGCTCGAAGTGGTCGAGGCCGGGCAGTGGCTGCAGAAAAATCCGGGGCTCACCGGGACCGTGCTAACCGAAGCGGCCCAACAGGAGGATTGGGACCCCAGCGTCCAGGCATTGGTGGTATTCCCCGACGTGATCAAGCTGTTGACCGCCGACGTTACCTGGACCACCAACCTGGGCAACGCTTTTCTGGCGCAGCAAAGCGACGTGATGGCCGCCGTTCAAACCATGCGCCAGCGCGCCCAACAGAACGGTAAGCTGGCTTCGAGTCCTCAGGAAACCGTGACCACCAATGAGCAGGACGGCCAGCCGGCCATCGATATCGAATCCGCCAACCCCGACATGATGTATGTGCCGGAGTACGATCCCGCCTGGATCTGGGGGCCGGCGTTGTACTATCCCTACCCGGCTTGGTATTGGCCGGGGCCTTCCATCATCGTGGGCGGGCTGGGCTTTGGTTTCTATCCGGGCATCAACGTGGGATTCTTCTTCGGCGGCGGTTGGGGCGGCTGGGGCGGCTGGGGCTGGCATCCGGCTTGGGGCACGCGCGCCATTGTCGTCAACAACACCTTTATTCATCGCTATAACCTGAACACGTCCGGGTTGGTCACCCTGCGCGGAACTTCGGCGTGGACTCACAATCCGGTCCACCGCCAGGGAGTCCCATACTCCAATGCGGCGCTCAACGGTCAATACCGGCAGGACGTCAACCGCAACCTCGCGGTTCGTCCCGAAAGCGGCGAATTCGAGAGGCCAACGGCCGAACGGATGGGGAACCGCTCCATTCCGGCCAACGCACCGCCGGCCCGCAACGGCAGTGTTTTTTCCGGTGCGGAGAACGGACGCGCGGCGCAGTCCTACGCCGATCACGGCTTCTCCAGCATGGGTCCGGCGCGAAGCGCGCCAGCCCGCGCCGGCGGCGGTGGCGGTGGGAGGAGGCGTTAGACCGTGACTGAGAACTTGCTTTTTGGAGGGCAGGCGAATCGCCTGCCCCACCTGACTCTGGCGCTCTGCTTCGCCCTGCTTCCCGTCGGCCCCCTGGCCGCGCAAACGCCTTTTCCCAGCCCCCAGGCGGCCGCGAAAGCGCTGGTCTCCGCCGCCGAAACCAACGACACCGGCGCGCTGATGAAGTTGTTCGGCCCCGAAGGCAAACCCATCGTCGATTCCGGCGACCCGGCCGAAGACCGCGCGCTGCGCTTGCAGTTTGCCAAGCTGGCGCAGGAAAAACTGCAGGTGCTCGAGCGCGATTCGGGCCACGCCACCCTTCTGGCCGGCAACGCCGAATGGCCGTTTCCCGTGCCCCTGGCGCTGGCCAAAGGCGAATGGCGTTTCGACACCGCGGCCGGCAAAACCGAAGTGCTGGCCCGCCGCATCGGCCGCAATGAAATCAATGCCGCCGAAGTCTGCCGCGGTTATGTCGAAGCCCAAATCGAGTACGCTTCCGCCGACCGCGACGCCAACGGCGTGCTGGAATACGCCCAGAAGATCCTCAGCTCCGCGGGCAAAAAGGATGGCCTCTATTGGGAAGGCGAATCGGCGCTGGTGCCGAAGGCATTCTCCGACGCGGCCGCCGCCATGGAGGGACACAAATCCGCCCCCTACCACGGCTACTACTTCCGCATTCTCAAAGCGCAAGGCCCCGGCGCTGAGGGCGGCGCGCTGGACTACGTCGTGAAGGGCAAAATGATCGGCGGTTTCGCCCTGGTAGCCTGGCCCGCCGAATACGCCGTTAGCGGCATCAAGACCTTCCTCGTCAACCATAAGGGCATCGTGTATGAAAAGGATCTGGGCGCTTCCACCGCCGCCCTGGCCCGCCAGATGGCCCGCTTCGATCCCGATAAGACATGGAAGCCAGTTACACTGGAGTAATGGTCAAGGCATTTCAAGTAAAGGCTGAGGACAACGTCGCCACGCTACTGGAAGACGGCGGGGCCGACGGCGCAGTCGAAGTGCTGGGGGCCGCGCCCTCGGTCGTGGAACTGCGCGAGCCGGTGGTGCTGGGCCACAAAATCGCTCTGCGCGAAATCCCCGCCGGCGATCCGGTGGTCAAGTTCGGCGTTCCCATCGGCGTTGCTACCCGTCCCATCCACCCCGGCGAGTGGGTCCACCTGCAGAATTGCGCCAGCCGCGTGGACGAGCGGTCTTCTACCCTCGACGTTTCCACCGGCGCCACCACGGACATGGCTTATGACTAATCTTTCTCCCATCGAGCCCGTCTGGCAGGGCTACCTCCGCCAGGATGGCCGCAAAGGCATTCGCAATCTGGTGCTGGTCATTTATACCGTGGAGTGCGCCAGCCACGTGGCCAAGGAAATCGCGCGCGGCGAGGAAGACGCCCACGTCGTCGGTTTTCCCGGCTGCTACGACAATGCCTTTGCCATCCGCCTGATGCTGGCCCTGGCCCGCCATCCCAACGTGGGCGCGGTGCTGGCCGTCGGTCTCGGCTGCGAGTATACGCAGCCCAAACGCCTGGCCGAAGCCGTCGAGCAGACCGGCCGCCCGGCCGAGTCGTTCTACATCCAGGAAAACGGCGGCACGCTCAGTTCCATCGCCCGCGGCAAGCAAGCGCTGGAGCGTATGCGGCGGGAAATCGCCGCCGTGCCGCGCGTCCCCATGGGCCTGGCCGACCTCACCGTGGGCGCCGAATGCGGCGGTTCCGACGGCACCTCCGGCCTGGCCGGCAATCCCGCCGTCGGTGCGTTCTTCGACCTGCTGGTGGATCGCGGTGGCCGCGCCATCTTCGAAGAGACCGTCGAGATGATCGGCCTCGGCGCCATCATGGAAGCCCGCGCCGCCGGCCCCGAAGCCCGAAAACAGCTTGCCCATGCCTACCGGAAAGCCGAGCGCTATTGCCGCGAGGTGCGCCAGTATTCCGTCGCGCCAGGCAATTTTGCCGGCGGCTTGACCACCATCGAAGAGAAAAGCATGGGCGCGTTCGCCAAATGCGGCAGCCGTCCCATTCAGGGCGTCATCGAAGTGGCCCAGCAGCCGCCCCACCCCGGGCTGTGGCTGCTCGATAGCGTCCCCGACCCCCACTTCATGCAGTTCGGCTACACCAACCCCAACGATACCGAGGGCATCATGGACCTGGTGTCCGCCGGCTCGCAGCTGGTTCTCTTCATCACCGGCCGCGGCAGCGTGATCGGCAGCGCCATCGCGCCGCTCATCAAAATCACCGGCAACCACCGCACCTACCAGCGCATGACGGACGACATGGATTTCAACGCCGGCCGCATCCTCACCGGCGAGATCTCGCTCGACGAAGCTGCCCGCGCGCTCTGCGATCTGGTGGCCGGCGTGGCGTCCGGCCGCCCCAGCAAGCCCGAATCGCTGGGCCACCGCGAGTACTTCATCATGTACAAGCACCAGGACACGCCGGCGCTCGAAGCGGGCTGCAGGGCGTAGGCCACGCGACTGAGTGCAGCCGTGAAAGTTCGGGACGCAATTCGACTTATCGAGCGCGATGGCTGGCGTTTGGTGAACCAGGAAGGGAGCCACCGTCAATACAAGCATCCGGGGAAAAAAGGGCGTGTGACGATCGCCGGCCATCCCTCGATGGATATCGACCCGAAGACCCGGAATAGTATCCTAATACAAGCGGGGCTAAAATGAGATACGCCGTTCTGTTCGAAAAGACCGAAACCGGCTACAGCGCACATGTGCCGGATCTGCCCGGATGCGCGGCGGCCGGATCTACCCTCGAAGAAACCGTTGACCTGATTCGCGGAGCCATCCGCATGCACGTGAAAGGTATGGTCGAGGACGGGGAGCCGATTCCGGAGCCGAAGACGATCGCGGAGTACGTCGTCGCTGCGTAGCTGTCGCGGGCGCCTTCACTGCGCTCGCTCTCCGGTCACCTCTTCAGTCGTAGACGAGGTGCAGAACCTTCTTCAGATCTTCCCATGCCCATTGCCGGGGGAAACCACACTCAGTTGCCTCAATGCCGGTTTTCGCGTACCTTAAAGGGCATGGAAGTACATTTCTCGCCCGACGATGAAACGCGGCTCCAGCAACTGGCCTTTGCCAACGGCAAGGATGCCGAGCAATTGGTGAAAGACACTGTTACCCGGATGCTCGAAAATCAGGCCCGCTTCATCGCGGGGGTGCGAAGAGGCATCGAGCAAGCCGACGGTGGCGAGTTTGTAGAGCACAAAGACGTGCTTAACCGCATCGACAGGCTGTTTCACTCGTGAGGCAGATTCGGTGGACAACCGAAGCATCGGACCAACTTGAAGCCGCTGTCAAACGCATTCAGCAAGACAATCCCGCCGCCGCAAGGAATGTAGCGCAGGCGGTTATCGACCGCATTGAACAACTGGCGGCCTTCCCCGGCCTTGGCCGACCCGGAGAGGTGAACGGAACCCGCGAACTCGCCAGCCCGCCCTACGTCGTCGTGTACCGTTCCACCGAAGAAATTGTCGAAATCCTGCACATCTGGCACGGGGCGCAAGACTGGCGCTGAAGATTGGCGACGCTCCACAAAGGGCCTTTGTGCAACGCCCCCCGCGCTGCTGGCCACTTCCGCTACCCGGCGGCGCAACTCGTTCAAGCGGTGTCTCACCGTAGCTGTTCAGCGAGTTGACATCCGCTCCGTGGGCCAGCAGCAATTCTGCAATTTCCGTCCGCCCAAAAATCGCTGCGCTGTGCAAAGGCGTCTCGCCGAGGAAGCCATCGACACGAGCTCCGTGGGTTTGCACCGAAAAGTCGCTTGAAGACATTCATGGTTCATCAACCTCACCCGCAATCCTCGCCCTCCGCCCTGCTTCGCGCCGCTACCTTCATCATCGACAAAGTCGTCACCCCGCCTGTCTTCGAGAAGGAAAAGCCCGCCAGTATGGAAGACCTCTTTGCCGCCATGACGGAGTTCGATCGGGCCCAGGCCTTTCCGAATCGGCCCGCCCAACCGCCGTCCGATGCACAAAAATGCACAACCGCGCACAACGGCGCACAATCCGACTCCGCGCCAAAAGCGGAAACCCAACCGCGCCCCGTCTTCCAGATGCACAATCCTGCACAACCGCCGGAAACCTATCGCCGTCCCGAACCTAACCGAACCTTCGCAGTTCGACAGATCTGAAGCCGGAATATCTTTTGTTTTCAACAAAGGCACTCCAAAGGTCTCCACTACATTTTGAGTTGGGGAAAGGGAGCTGACGAGGCGGAAGTGGTGAT
>JBKQIF010000085.1:0-14776 GCA_052148435.1 Bryobacteraceae bacterium | reverse complement strand
GAAGCCGCCGTCGAGCAGGGTTTGCACCACCTGCTTGGCCTGGTGCAAGGCCGGCACTTCGAGCGTGGTCACCAGGCACACTTCGTCCAGTTCCTCCATCGCCGCCATGGCGATGCGCCCCAGTCCGCGGCCCAGATCGACCAGCGTCCAATCGTAATTGGGGCGGGCAAACGACAGCACCTGCCGGATCTGGTCGTCGCGCGGCTGCATTTTCGCCGCCAGGGCAAGCGGCGAGGAGACGATTTCGACTCCCGGAATCCCGTTCGAAACCAGCGCCCGCCAATAATGAATGTCCAGCCGGTGCAGGTTGTTGATGGCATCGAGTATCGAGTACACCGACTTGGTCTTGGTGATAAAGCCCACCAGGCCGGCGTCGAAATCCATATCGGCCAAAAGCACCTTCAGGTTCTGCCGCCCCAGCTCCTGGGCGAAGTGGCAGACCATGGTGGTCGCTCCGCAGCCGCCCTTGGCGGAGACGAAACCCACCGCTTTGCCGGCTCCCTTGGTGCCGCCCTCGCGCCGCCGGCTGCGCTCGTTCGAGCGCCGCTCGAGCGCCTTGCGCAGCGTGTCTGTCAGGGGCGGAAACAGGTATTCGTTTATCCCCGCGCGCAGCGACGACAGGATCGCGTCGGCCTGCGCGGTGGTGTTCAGGGCCACGATCATGGGGTCGCCGGCGGCGGCGCGGATGGACGACACCAGGCCTTCGAGCGGTTCCTTCCACCCGCTGATGTCCACCAGCACGACGTCCGGCCGCATCCGCTCCAGGCGATCCAGGAAGTTGCTGACGTCGCCGACGTCCTGGTGTTCGACGATGATGCGGAAAGGCAATTGGGCCAGGCATGCCTGCGCCTGATCCCACAAATCGCGGTTTTCAATCGCCAATCCGATCGTCAGAGGATACATAGGGCGTCTCCGCGGGCGAAATTCACCTGCCGCCGGCCCCCAGGGGGGCCCCGCTGGCGGGCGTCTGCCCCTGGCCGGTGGAGGGCGCCGCCGCGGGCGTGGCCGCCGGCGCTTGCTGGCCGGTCTTGGCCTTCTCGACCGGCGTCACCAGTTGCTCATACGGAATCGAGTCCGCCGGCGGATGCACCGGCACCGGGCCGGTCTTGTCGATACCCGGCTGGTGGGTGGCTTCGAGAGACTTGCTCGGCGGCAGGAAGGGTTTCGGCCGCTCCAGGTCGGGCAGCGGCGCGCCCGCCGGAAGCGGCCGCACGATGGTGGGCGTCACCAATACCAGCAACTCCTCGGCCGACTTGGTTCGCGACACGCTCTGGAACAGCTTGCCAAGCAGTGGAATACTGGACAGGCCCGGGATCTTGCTCAACGATTCGGTGAAATTGTTGTCGATCAGCCCGGCGATCACGAAGCTCTGCCCGTCTTCCAGTTCCACCTCGGTCTTCACGGTGCGCGTCGAAAGCGCGGGAATGGTGAAGCCGGACAGGGTGACGGCGTTGGTGTAATCGAGCGAGCTCACCTCCGGCTCCACCTGCAGGCGGATGGTGCCGCGCGGCGTGACCACCGGCAGGAAGTTGAGCTTGATGCCATATTCTTTGTACGTAATGGTCACCGTGCCGATCGATGCACTGCCCTGCACCACCGGCACGGGGAACTGTCCGCCGGACAGGAAGCTGGCCTTCTGTCCGCTGATCGTCAGCAGGTTCGGTTCGGCCAGGATCTCCAGCAGGTTCTTGGCTTCCAGCGCTTCGATCGCCACTCCCAGGTTCAGATCCTTGCGGAACAAAAACACGTTCAGCGCGTTGGTGAGGGTGAAGGCGCCGGTGTTGTCGACGCCGATGCCGCTGTATTGTCCGGTGCCGAGCTGGGTCGACTGGTTGAAGGCCCCGGAGGCAATCTGCATGCCCAGACTGGTGCTGGTGCTGCGGTCGACATCGGCGAAGCGGACCTTGAGCAGGACCTGCGGCTCCTCGGCCGGGACTTTCACCCGCAGCAGGTTCACCGTCTTGCCCAGCGTGTCGGCGATGCCCAGAACCCGGTCGGCCGACGCCACGTCCTTCACCGTCCCGCGCACAAAAGCCGTGTCGTTGTCATAGGTCACGCCGATGTCGTCGTCTGGAAAATCGCGGGCGATCTGCGCCCGCACCGCTTCCAGCTTCAGGGGGCTCATGCGCACCAGCAGGTCGTAAACCAGCCGCGTGCCGCCCTCCTGCCAGACGATCAGCGAAGTTTCGCCGGGCGCTTTGCCGTTGATCAGCACTTCCTTCGGGTTGATGGCGACGGCTTCGACCAGCTCCCCGTTGGCCACCGAGATCTTTTCGATCTTCAGCGGGCTGTCGATGATCAGCGACTTGCCTACCGTGGCCGTCAGCTTTCCATCGATGGGAGGCGCCACGTGCCGCGGAGGTTCCTGGGCGCGGCCGGGCACGGCCGGCTCGGCCGCCGGCATCGGCACGGAAACGGCCGCCAGCGCCGCCAGCGCCAGCATCCCACCTGTAAGTCGCAAGGTACTCATTTGTTTGCCTCCCCACCGTTATCGAATTTGACGTCTTTCTTGGTGGTGCCGGAAATGATTTCCATGGTGAACGGCGCCGGCTTGCGCGGCGCGGGAGCTTCGGCCATCGCCTGCACACGCCGCGGCGCCGCGGCGCGCGGGGCGGCGAGGTCTCCGCCGCGGAGTGGCAGATCGCCGGCCGGCATGCGAACGGCGCCGCCGAACAGCCGCGCCACGGCCGTGCCCGGGGTCTTGGCCGCTTCCTTGTCGAGCGGGTTGCGCAGCACCAGTTGAATCGTGGTTTGGTTGGATGCCAGGCTGAGCTGCTCGGCCTGCTCGGGGGTTACCAGCAGGTTTACCACCTGCACCGGCAGCGGCTTGCCTTCCGTGTCCTTCTTGAAATCCTGGCCGGCCGACAATACTTCGATGTTCTGCAGCATGGTCCTGGTCTGGGTGCCCAGCCGTTGATCGGAATAAGGACTTGTGCCGGAGATCAGCACGTCCACCTTCATACCGGCGATCACGAATCCGGCCACGCCCACCACCTCGTTGACGCGCACCGCCACGGCGCGCATGCCGACCGGAATCATGGCGGCCAGCCCGCCGCCGGCCCCTTTGGGCGCCAGGCGCGATTCGATGACCGGCTCGCGGGCATAGATCGCCGTCAGCACGCCGCGTCCCACCACGTCGTCCTTGTGGGCAGTGGCTCCGGCGGGGACGTTCCCGGACCAATCCGCCAGCTTGATATCGTCGTCGTGGATGACCGAGCCCATATCCAGGTCGTGTGCCGCCTGTACGATCTGGGTCGTCGCACCCGAGGCCTTGCTGGCCGCCGGGCGGTTGACCATGAGCCGGTACAACAGCAGGCTTGCGCTGCTGGCCACTACAAATGCGAAGATCAGGACGCCAAGAAATCTCTTATTCATTTCGTCTTACCCCGCCTCGCCGCCCTAACCGGCGCACCGAAGCTCGTCGGGGCCCCTTTCCACAAAACCCTCAAACTCGGGCCGCGAAACGCGCGTCTCCGCCCGTCTTCGACGGAGTGCCGGCCCTCGGCGGTCGCGCGCTTCCCGGACCCCACGGGTCGAAACGCAAGCATTCCAGCCGGCCATCCATCTTGGCGGACATGCCCGCCCCCGCGGCGTTTAGCTCCCGGCGATGGCCGAAGCGTTCGCCGCCGACAACTGGTTGCTGGTAACCGTCCAAACGCCCTTAATGCTGCCGCCGGCGCCGATGAAGACGGCCGCCGAGGCGAGAGCCACGAACGCCGTGAGCAGGGTGTACTCGATCAGGTCCTGGCCCTGTTCGTCGTTCCAAAAATTGCGCCAGTAAGTCATGGTTTTCCGCTCCTAAGTCTTTCGTTTGCATCCTTCGCGGTCACGGCCTTCTCCCCAACCTGCCGGCCGCGGAAACCGGTTCGATCCGGCTGCAGAACCTTCCAAACCGGGCCGGGAAACGCGCGTCTCTGCGCCACTGCCCAGAGCTTGCCGGCCCCCCGGCGGTCGCGCGCTTCCCGCAACCCGCAGGTCGAAAGGCGGGCATACCGGACCGCGATCCGGCTCGCCGGAAATGCCCGCCCCTTCGGCGTTTAGCTTCCGGCGATGGCGGAGGCGTTTGCCGACGACAACTGGTTGCTGGTAACGGCCCAAATGCCCTTAACGCTGCCGCCGGCGCCGATGAAGAGAGCCGCCGAGGCGAGAGCCACGAACGCCAAGAGCAGGGTGTACTCGATGAGATCCTGGCCTTGTTCGTCGTTCCAAAAGTTGCGCAAGAACGTCATGTTTGTTCGCTCCTAAGTCTTTGATTTCTGTCGATGTATCGATCGATCGTTTGCCTGTGTCTTCGTGGCCTCGCGGCCACGGCCTTCTCCGCCGCGCTTGTCCGCTGCGGAAACCTGTTCGACCCGGCCGCTCGGGGCCGGGCGGAAAATGACGGCTACTCCGTCGTCGTAGTCGACGCGCCAGCGCGCGGATTCCTTCAATGCCCCGGCCAAGGGCGTATTCGGAGGCATGAGGACGGTGTCGACGCTGAAACGCGCCAGAGTCTTGTCCCAGCCGGGAGTGACGTTGATGATCTCCAGGCCTTTCTTCAGAAAGTCGTCACCATAAAAATCGCTGCGCGCGTCCCAGAAGACATTTCGGGACGGATAAAGACGGTAGATCAGATAGTCGCCCCACTGGTCGTAGGTGAAGATGCGGGCGGCAGAATAGCGCTCGAGCCGCTCGATCGCTTTGGCCGGAAACCGCGTGGGATCGAATTCGGCGCGGAACTTCGGCGGCGGATTGGGCGCCCACAGCAGGGCCGCCACCATGACTACGCCCGCCACGCTCACCAGATGCCAGCGCGGGATGAGCTCGGTTTCGCCGGTTTCCGCCGCCAGCTGGTTGAAGCGTTGCGCGAGCGTGCGCATCCAGGCTGCGATGGGCAGCGACGGCGCGCGGCGGATGGCCGCGTCTATCACCGCCGCCATTTGCGGCGCGGCGACGATGGCAAACAGCGGAATATTGCGCCCGGCCAGCAGAGCGCCGTGGGCAAATGTCACCAGCAGCACTCCCTCGGTGAAGCTCTTCTTCGATCCCGCCCAAAAAATCGCGACCACGCTCATCACGAACATGATTTCGAGGAAAATGGCCAGCGGGTGATGGAAGCTGATCGAGTTGAATTCGTTAATGAGGTCGCGCTGGAACGAGTCGCCGAGATATTCGATCATGTGCCGATGCAGATGGTAGGTGTACGGGTTGACCAGGCTGGCCGCCAGGGCCGCGCCCGCCGCCGCGAAATAACCGCCGGCGTGTCTCAGCCTGAGGCCCCGATCCGATTGGTCGGCCAACAGCACGATCGGCAGCAGTTCCCCGACCCCATACGCCCCCAGCAGCACGATGCCCACACAGAAGCCGCCGTGCAGATTGGTCCACGGCACCATGGCCAGCGGCAACCAGACCAGGTAAGGCACGCCCCACAGACGCCGCCGCCCGGCGCGGACATTCTCCAGCGCGCCGTAAAATAAGGTCAGGAACAGCAGCGTGAACAGGTGCGGGCGCGCCAGCCAGTGAATCGAGCTGGTCGCGCCGGCGATCATAATGACCACAACCGACACCAGCACGTTGGCCCGGCGCCGCGCCAGCCGGTAGAGCAGGGTAAAGACCACCGACAGCAGCACGATGCAAAACAGCCCCAGCCCCGCCAGGCCGCCCCAGCCGTACATGCCGGCAAAAATCACGTCCGCCAGCCACTCCCACGCGTACCAGGCGCTGCCCGCTTTGGAAAAGGAAAAAATGTCCTGCACTGGTACCGCGTGATGCGCCAGAATCCATTGGCCGGTACGAATGTGCCAGCCCGTGTCGCAATCTCCCAACAGCGATACCATTCCATTCAACCGGCCGAAAAGAAAGGCAATCGGCATCAGGAAGGCCATGTCCGTCAGCGAGGGCAGAAAGCGGAACGCGAACTGAGGCCGAGCTGTTTCGGTTGCCATCACGCCATCCAGGAACTGGCCACCGGTTCGAGAACCTCGATGGCCCGCAGACGATCGTGAAACGATCGGAATTCCATGTAATTCACGCGCAGCGCCACCAGCGGATATCCCTCGCCGGTATCGCTCGCCCGCGTCACCGTGCCCTGACAGTGCAGGCACTTCTGCCCGAATCCGTGATTTACCGGCAGCTCAACCTCAATCGTGAGGATCTGCCCCACCGCGGGGACCGGAAGCGAGCCGCCGTCGCCGCGCCAGGCCACCAGTATGCCGCTGCGGCTGACGTTCTCGGTGTACATTGCGCTACGTCCCCACAGAGCCGGCGACGTGACGTGGCATCGGAGCTGAATTTCCACTCGCGGACTCTCGCGCCGGTTGATATTCTTCATCGGGCCTTGTGACTCACTGGAAACTGTAGCGCTCCAAACGCACGGTATCAATATCCTAAATGGGCTATATCGCGGTATATTCCAAGGTTATTAACGACCCGATTGACGTGGTAGTAAGGGGATAATCCTATCCTGAATAAGGGATAAAGCTGATAACGGTTACGGCTCACGCATTCTACCCGATCGGATGGGTTATTGGACCTGGATTAACTCGGTTAACCCCCTTCTCGGCCGACCGGTATCGGCTCTCAATAATATCTTTAAATTGTTGATTTTATTTATGTTAAATAAAATTTTGCAGAGACGGAAACAGTCTTTCTCCAGTGAGTTATAATCGGTCAATAATCGATCTGATTTTTTTCGATAAATACTATTGACAACCGAAGTAAATAATCTGACAATTCAAGAGGACAATGACAGACGAATACGGAAAAATCCGATTCGTAACTGGGACACGTTTCCGATTTCTTCGGAACCCGATGTTTCAAGGTGGAGAATAATGACGCGAATTCTTCTGTACAGTGATGAGCCCGTCCTTGCCAAAGGACTCGAATCGGTCCTGCGGCAGGCTGAGGGTTTCGAACTTCTTCCAACGTGCAACTCCGTGACAGGCTTGATGGAGCAGGTCACCGAGGGCACGCCCGATCTGGTGCTCATGGACTTGACGCCAGAAGTGACCTTTGCCGTGCTGAGCGACATGAAGCACGCCATGATGAGCAGCAAAATCGTGCTCTGGGTCAATAACATTTCAACCGAGCTGGCGTTTCAGGCTATGGGCCTGGGCGTTCGCGGTATCCTGCGCAAAACGCTGCCTACCGATCTGCAAGTGAAGTGCCTGCAAAAGGTGCAGGCTGGCGAATTATGGTTCGAAAAGGCGCTTACCGACAGTTTCTTGTGCGCCCGCCGGGTGGCTTTGACGCAGCGCGAAGGGCAACTGGTGAGCTTGCTTTCTCAAGGCCTCAAGAACAAGGAAATCGCCACCACGCTCATGATTTCCGAGGGGACCGTGAAGGTCTATCTGTCGCGTCTTTTCCAAAAAGTGGGCGTGAAAGACCGCTTTGAATTGGCTCTATTCGGCTTGAAAAATCTGACCACCGGTCAGCTTCCGATAGCCGAAAAGGGGCACCGGGCCGGCGCCTCCCCGATGCCCGGCCTTCGCTCGCTGGTTCTCGAAAAACCCATGGAGCGCGCCGAAGTGCCCACCCGTTTCCCCATTCCTCTTCGCCCCGTGGCTTCCCGGCACTACTAAAGACTAGAGCCCCGCGGACCGCGGTGCGCGCGCCAACTGCCGGATGGCGTGCCGCCGCGGTCTATCACCTCTTATAACCAATCATCCGCAGAAAGGCTTGGCGCCGGTCGGCGTCTTCCGGAGTTTCAACCCCTTTGGGAGGCGCGCCGTCGATGACGCCTAGAATCCCACGGCCCAACTCGCTTTCGGCTATGACGACCTCCAGCGGGTTCGCCGTGGCGCAAAAAATACCGCACACTTCCGGCACATCCTTAATCCGGCCCAGCACGTTGATGGGATACCCGTCGCGCATCGCCACCACGAAAATATGCCCGGCGGCGATGGCCGAAGCGTTGCGTACGGCCAGTTCCCGCATGGCCGGGTCGTTGCCGTCCACGCGCGTCAACGACGGCCCCGAAGCCTCGTTGAAGGCCACCCCAAACTTGCTCAGCGGCGCGGTGTTGACCATGGCCTCGTAGATGTCTTCCACCGTTTTAATGAAGTGGCTCTGCCCGAGGATCAGGTTCACGCCCTCGGGAATTTCGAGCGGCACCAGTTTCAATTCCATGAGAATAGCTTTCAGCAATCGGCGATCCGCTATCGGCCCTGAAAAGTTCAAGCCGCGGATGAACACGGATAAATCTCTTGATTTGTTTATCCGTGTTCATCCGCGGCTATACTTCTTCCTACGCCTTTCCGATGCCCCAACCTTTGCGGTATACCGGTTTCAGGTACTTGTTGGCATCGGTATTGTTGGTGAAGCGCATCTTGGCCGCGTCCCATTCGAGCTTGCCTTCCACGCGCAGCGAGATCACGCCGAGCAACATCCATTCCACGAAGGGCGAGGCAATGCTGAAATTGGAGCAGGACGGCTCGCCGCCCTTGGCGGCACGAATCCAATCGCGATAATGCCCGGGGGAGCGGGTCAGCAGCGGGGAGGGGAAGCGATAGTCGGCCATCTTCTCGACCGGAATCAGGCGGGTATCTTCGCCGTAGGTGCCGGTGGTGATCATGCCCTTCTCGCCTACGAACAGGCTGCCGTCGGGCGCGGGCATGCGGGCCGGCGGATCTTCGGCGCGCATTTTCTGCCATTCCGTCCACTCGAAAACGTGGCCGTTGAATCCGGTGGGCTCGGGCCGAATCGGCTTACCGTTGGCATCCTTGGGCAGGGTCATATGCGGCGGATCGCCCAGAATCTCTCCCTCCGGCACGCCCGGAATCTTGGGCGTGTCCTTCAGACCGTCATACCAGAAGATTTTCACCGGCGGCATGGCGCCCCGCGCCGGAAAATCGTAGCGGATGACGGATTTGGCGGGGTACATGAACGGACTCACGCCGTCTTTATGCACGCATTCGACCGAAACCGGAGCGCCGAGCCGCAACGCCAGGTTGGCGGCGCCCAGAATGTGGCACGCCATGTCGCCCAGAGCGCCGCAGCCGAAATCGTAAAAGCCGCGCCAGTTGAAAGGCTGATAGAAATAACCGTCCCATTCATTCGGATAGCCGCTGCCGCCGGAAGTGTAGGGCCGCGTTTCCGCGCCGCCCAGCCAGAGGTCCCAATCGAGCGTGGAGGGGACCGGGTCGGTGGGCGGAATGGTGGTGAGTCCCTGCGGCCAGATCGGCCGGTTGGTCCAGGCGTGCACTTCGGTAACCGCGCCGATCTCGCCGCCCCAAATCATCTCCGCCAACTGCCGCGTGCCCTCGCAGGAATAACCCTGGTTGCCCATTTGCGTGGCGACCTTGTATTTGGCCGCGGTCTCCGCCAGCGAGCGGGCCTCCCATACGGTGCGCGTCAACGGCTTCTGCACATAAACGTGTTTTCCGCGCTCCATGGCCCAGCTCGCCGCGATGGCGTGCATGTGATCGGGAATGGTGACGATCACCGCGTCGATGTTCTTGTCTTCCTTATCGAGCATCTTGCGGAAATCTTTATATTTGACGGGCTTCTCGAAATCCTGATACGTTTTCGCGGCCTGTTTGTCGTCCACATCGCACAACGCCACGATGTTTTCCGTCATCGCGCAGGCTCGAATGTCGCTGGCGGCCTTGCCCCCGGCGCCGATTGAGGCGATATTCAACTTCTCCAGCGGAGACTTGTATCCCAGCATACGCAGGGACGCAGTGCTGCCGAAGCCCCCTGCCGGAACGGCTCCCGCCAGCAGCGAGCCGAAAAAGAAGTGCCGTCGACTAAACTTGGTCTCTGACATCGAGTTTCCTCCCGTCAAACCTGATTCAAAGTTAGGCGCCGCAAATAAGTATAAGGCATATCGCGGATGGGCGGGTGGCGAAGCGGAAGGCAACGCTAAGATGTGCGGAACTGGAGCGCGGACGAGCTTTCAGCGGTCGGCTGGACAAAGCCGATTGCCGACCGCCGAAAGCTGAAATTTATGCCACCGCGCTGGTGTTGCCGGCGGCACTCGCCACCAACTCTTTTTGCTTTGGCGGCCGGCCCCGCCGCTTCGCCCCGGGCGCTTCCGTATTGGGATGCTGGCTCAACCAGGCCGGTGGCCGCCCACGGCGCGGACCGCGGGACCGCGCCAGACGCTCCAAGCTGATAATTGCCTCTTCGATCTGCGCACGCTCTGCTCTGAGCTGCTCGAGAATGTGTGCCATGTCCGTCATAGGCCGTTCGACCCTCCCGGTGGCGGAGTGGAGTAATCCACGCTGCCAATGTTTTACTTTGTTCCTTTGCCCTGATTATACACCCCGAATTTAGGAGAAATAAATAATAATTTTGCGGGGAATGAGTAAATTGTCTGAAATAAACCGGTACGGTACTAGATCAATTGTCCGTACTCTTCCGCACGCCTCGTGGAAGCCTTCAAATCTTGGAGTTATCCGCGTCTGCCTGGCGCCGCCAATAGGCGTAAAACGGCAGGCCCAAGGCAATCAGGCCAACCCCGGCCAACGATTCCAACGGTGCATTATATAGGGTAGAAACGATGAATGCCAGAGCCACTAAAACAAACACCGCCGGCACTACCGGGTAGCCCAAAGTCCGATATGGCCGAGGCAAATCCGGCTGTTTACGCCGCAGCACCATGACACTGGCGGTGGACATTCCATATACCAGCCAACTGGGAAAAATTACCAACGTGAAAAGGTGCCGGTACCCACCGGTCAGTACCAAAACAGCGGCCCAGGCGCTAAGAAAGATAATCGACGCTCCGGGTGTACGATAACGTTCATTTACCTTCGCCAGGGAGTGGAAAAACAAGCCGTCGCGAGCGGCCGCGTAGGGTACCCGCGCGCCGCTCAGAATGGACCCGTTCAGCGCGGCGAAAATGCTAATCATGGCCGCGAGCGAAACCGCTTCGGCTCCGCGCGCGCCGGCGATGCGCTGCATCATTTCGCCGGCAACCCGCGGATGGGCGCCCACCTCGGCCGCGCTCAGCACCCGGAAATAGGCGGCGTTGGCCAAGATATAGATGGCAATCACGGCCAGCGTGCCGCCGATGAGCGCGCGCGGTAAATTGCGCTGCGGGTCTTTGATTTCAGAGGCCACCATGGTGACATTATTCCAGCCGTCGTAGGCCCACAAAGCAGCCACCAGGGCCACCGAAAAGCCCGCCCAATGGGCCAATGGGGCGCCCGGCCGCGGGGCCGCATGCGCCGTCCCGAAGGCGAATCCAACTACGACGATGGCGGCAATCAGCGCGACCTTCAGAACCGTAATCGCGGTTTGCACCTCGCCGCCCAATTTCACGCCGTAGTAATTCAGCCACGCCAGCGCCAGGATCAGCGCGATTGCAAACAATTGGCCGTAGCGAATTTCCAGACCGGTATTCCCAGGCGCATGCCAGACCACCCCATCCAGGGCTGGAAAGAAGGCCGTCAGATAGATCGCGAATCCGGTCGCGAGGGTGGCAATGGATCCGCTTTTCGCCACCCACATCTGGGTCCAGCTATACAAAAACCCCCACAGCGGACCGTAGGCTTCCCGCAGATAGGCGTACTCGCCGCCGGCTTCGGGCAAAGCCGCGGCCAGCTCCGCGTAACTCAACGATCCCGCCAGGGTGAGCAGGCCGCCGAATATCCATACCGCGAAAACCAGCGCGGGTGTGCCTACCGCCGCCACCATATCGTGCGGCACTAGAAAGATGCCGCTGCCGATGACCGTTCCCACCACAATCGAGCTGGCGGCCCACGTGCCTAAGTCCCGTTTCAGTTCGACCGGTCCGGTGCGGGCTTCCCTCATTTGTTTTCGCCTTCCGCGCGGGCTTGAAATTGGGCGGCAGCGTATCCGCTGGAGAAGGTTACCACCGTCCCGATCAGTACGTACCAGGTCCAGGCTACCGGCGTGAGCCAGTGCACCGCCAGCACCGCGGCCAGGCCTGCCAGCATCCCGGCGATGGCCGCCGTCTCGCGCGGCGCTTGGGTCAAGATTCCCAACAGGAAAACTCCCAACAGCGCGCCAAACGGTATGGAAGCGATGGTCAAACCGGCCTCCAAAACCGAATGCGAATGGCGCGAGGCTATACCGATTCCCAGCAGCACCGCCGCCCAGGCGATGGTGGCCTTGCGCGCCTGCTTCAAGCCGGCGCCATGCATGAAATCCACTACCGAGGTGGAGGCCAGCGCGTTCAGCGCCGCGCTCAGGTTGGCCATGGCGGCGGCCAGAATCGCCGCCACCGAGAGCCCCGCCAGGCCCGGTGGCAGTTCGCGCCACAAGAAGGCCGGATAGATCCTGTCCATCTGCGCCGGAGCGGCGACGCCGGCGTCGCCGTAATACACCCACAGCAGCACGCCGATCAGCAGGAACAGCGTGAATTGAAAGGCGATCACCACCCAACTGGCCAGCAAGGCGGTCCGGCTCTGGGCTTCGTCGCGGGCGCTCAGCAGGCGCTGCACCATCAATTGATCCGTGCCGTGGCTGGCGGTGGTCAGAAAACAACCGCCCGCCACACCCGACCAGAATGTATAAGTTCGCGAAAAGAATTCCATGTTGGGCGCAAAGCGGAAATCGAAAATGGCGAATTTATGCGCCGCGCCGGCCAGCGCCGCCACGTGCGGCCAGCCTCCCGGAATCTTTCCCAGAATGACGAAGAAGCTCACCACCGCTCCCACTACATAAAGCGTCATCTGCACCACGTCGGTCCAGATCACGGCCGTCATGCCGCCTTCAAAAGTGTAAAAGACGGTGAGCAGCATGATGAGCACGATCGACCACACTTCGCCCGTGCCGAGCATGATCGAGACTACCAGCGAGACCGCGAACACCCGCACTCCCTCGGCCAGCGCCCGCGTCACCAGAAAAATGCCGGCGGTGAACCGGCGCACGCGATCGCCGAAACGGCGCCGCATCAATTCGTAAGCCGTGAACATCTCGCCGCGAAAATATTGCGGCAGGAACAGAGCGGAGATCACCAACCGCGCCAGCAGGTAACCCACCACGATCTGCAGGAATCCCAGGTTTCCCCGGAAGGCCAGCGCGGGCGTTCCGATGACGGTGAGCGTGCTGGTTTCCGCCGAAACGATGGACAGGGCGATGGCCCACCAGGGCGCCGTCCGCCCGCCCAGGAAATAATCGCGCAGGCTTTTTTGTCCGCTGCGAAAACGCGCCCCAAACCAGGTGATGCCCACCAGATAAATCGCCACCACCGCCAGGTCTATATAGCGCAACTCGCCTATTGCCACAGGCTTCCAGCATAGTCGATCTGATATGATTTGGAATCGGATCCTCAAATAGGGCGTTCCAGGCGCCGAAAATGGGAGGCATTTGTGTATCGACTGGGAGCTCGGTGCGCGGCCGCATTGGCGGCGGCCTGTTTATTCGGCGCGGCAGCGGCCCCACAAGGCGCCGCCCAAAAAAAACAGCCCAAGGATCAGGGTGAATTCGACATTTATAACGACGTCATCAAAGATGTTTCCACCAATAATTTCACCAAGGCGCTGACCGATCTCGACACCTGGAAGCAGAAATACCCGAATTCGGACTATGAAGACGACCGGGAGGTGCTTTACGTCCAGGCCTATAACGGCGCCAAGCAGCCGGCTAAGGCTCTCGATACCGCGGCTCCGCTCGTCGCCCGCGATCTCGACGCCGTCTTCACCGATTCCGTTTCGGGCCCGCAGCAGGTAGTCAAGGTGCTGTTCACCGCCGCCCTGGCCGTGCAGCAAGTGCCGAACCCGACGCCCGACGAGTTGGCAACCGGCGCCAAAGCCGCCCAGATGCTGCTCGATTACAATCGCAAACCCTCCAACGTCAGCGACGACGATTGGGCCAAGGCGCGCGCCCAATTGCAGACCGTCGCCAAAGCGGCGCTGACAGCCGTGGTGCTGAAACCCGGCACGGCAGCCATGGAGAAGCACGATTACGCCGGCGCCGAAGCCTCCTTCGAGCAGGCCCTCGAAAAGTATCCCAATAGCGGGCAGGTAGCCTACGAGCTGGGCGCCAGCGAACTGGCGCAGCAATCGGCCAATCCCGCCAAGGTGCCCGCCGGTATCTACGAAATCGCCCGCGCCGTGGCGCTCGATCCCGCCAAGGGCGGTCTGGCCGATGCCGCCGTCCGCTCGCAGGTGGACGCCTACCTGAAGAAGATCTACACCAGCTTTCACGGCAGCGACGACGGCCTGGACGCATTCAAGCAGCAGGCCTTGGCAAGTCCCACCCCTGCCGCCGATTTCACCCTGAAGTCCCAGGCTCAGATCGATCAGGAAAAACAGGCCCAATTTGCCAAGGACCATCCCGGACTGGCGTTGTGGCAAGGGATCAGGTCCCAACTCACGGGCGACAACGGCGCGCAGTATTTCGAAACGCAGCTCAAAGATACCGCCGTTCCGAAACTGAAAGGCGTGCTGGTGAGTGCCAAGCCGGCGTGCAAGCCCAAGGAGCTTCTGGTGGCCGTGCCCATGCCGGATGCGAAGCCGCCATATACCGCCGAAATCGCGCTGAAGCTCGACGCCCCGCTCACTGGCAAGCCGCCAGCCAGCGCCGAATTCTCGTGGGAAGGCGTGCCGGCCAGCTTCACCAAGGATCCGTTTCTGCTGACCATGGCCGTGGAAAAGGCCAAGCTCACGGATTTGGCAACCGAGCCCTGCACCGCGGCGCCGGCGCGCAAACCCGGCAAGAAACCGTAGCGGGTGGGACATCCGGTCTGTCTATCACAGACTAACCGAACCTTCGCAGTTCGACAGATCTGAAGCCGGAATATCTTTTGTTTTCAACAAAGGCACTCCAAAGGTCTCCACTACATTTTGAGTTGGGGAAAGGGAGCTGACGAGGCGGAAGTGGTGAT
>JBKQIF010000084.1:0-18748 GCA_052148435.1 Bryobacteraceae bacterium | reverse complement strand
CCATCGAGGGACTCTATCCGTGCTTCTACGGCGGCGGCGGCTCGTGCGCGTTCGACCGCTCCAAATTCCTGGAGTTAGGCGGCTTCGACCGGCTGCTGGAACCCTTCTACCTGGAAGACACCGACCTGGGATACATGGCCTGGAAACGAGGCTGGAAGGTGCTCTATCAACCCCGGAGCGTGGTCTACCACGAGCATCGCGGCACCATCGGCAAGCGATTTCGCGAGGACCGGATCCAGGCCGTGCTCAAAAAGAATTACCTGCTGTGGTCGTGGAAGAATATCCACGCCTGGCCGCGGCTGCTCTCTCACCTGGCCTTCACCTGGGTGGGCGCGTTGCTCGCCGCGGTCTTCGGCGACGTTCCCCTGCGTCCCAATTTGGCGGCTGTGTGGCGGGCCTTCCGCCAATTGCCTGGCGCGGTAAGATCCCGTTGGCGCGCCCGCTCGCTGGCCGTCATTGGCGACGCCGAAGCTTTCCGCCGTCCCATGGGCGGCTACTTCCGCGATCGCTTCGCGCCCATGGAAGCCGACCCGGAACGCCTGCGCGTGCTGTTCGTCTCTCCCTATCCCATCAACCCTCCCACCCACGGCGGCGCGGTCTTCATGTCCCAGACTTTGGCGGAGCTCGCCCGTCTGGCCGAAACGCACGTGGCGGGAATGCTGGATTGGCCCTGGCAGGAAGCGGACAATCGCAAGCTGGCGGAATTTTGCGCCTCGTCGGAGTGGTTCGCCCGTCCCACCGGCCGCCCCCGCGGCTCGGCATCGCTCGCGCCGCACGCCGTGCGCGAATTCCGCAACCACGATTTCGAATGGCTGATCCATCGCCAGCTCTTCCTGAAGCGAATCGATGTATTACAGCTCGAATACACGCCCCTGGCCCAGTACCGCGGTGACTTTCGCCGTATCGCCACCGCCCTGTTCGAGCACGACGTCTCGTTTCAATCCATCGCCCGCGGCTTCGGCCATTTGATGAGCGCCCCAGGCGAGGTGAAAGCCCGCATGGAGTATCTCCGCATGTTGCGCTATGAATTGCGGGCGTTGCCGAAATTCGACCAGGTGCAGGTCTGCACCGCCGTCAACCGGCGCTACCTGCTGCAGTTTCTGCCGCGCATGGCCGGCCGCCTCCATCCGGGCTTGCGCGCCGGAATCGACACGCGGCGCTACCGCTTGCCCGCCACGTCCCGCGAACCGGCCACTCTGCTGTTCGTCGGCAGCTTCCGCCACGATCCCAATCGCGCCGCCGTGGATTGGTTCGTGCACGAGGTGCTGCCCCTGGTTTTGCGGCGCAGGCCCGATGCCCGCCTGGTTCTGGTGGGCTCGGACCCGCCCCCCGCGCACACCTATGCGGATTATTCCGCCAACCTGGAGATGCTCGGCTGCGTCGACGATGTGCGCGGCCCCATGAGCCGCTATGCCGTGTTCGTCTGCCCCATCCTGAGCGGCTCGGGCGTGCGCGTGAAGCTGCTGGAAGCGTTCGCCGCCGGCATTCCCGTGGTATCCACCATGATCGGCGCTGAAGGTCTGGCCGCCGTCGATGGCGAATACTGTAGCCTGGCAGATGACCCCGCCGGTTTCGCCGAACGCGTAGTGGCGATTCTGGAGGATCCCGCCGCCGCGGCGCCGATGGCCGCGCGGGCGCGCGCCATGGTCGAAACCGAATGGGATATGGCGGCCATTACCCGCCGCCTGGTGGAAGAGTACCGCCAACTTGTGCGCCAGAAGCGCGCGGCGCTAGAGGCCAGTGAAGGCGGTGATGTGCCATCTGCGGAATAGGCGTTTTCGCCTGCGATCAGCCACAGGGCCACCTCTGCCAAGGGTTACTGGAGGCGTCGCCGAGGCTGCCGGCGTCTACTTCGCCGGCGTCGCTTTCGGCGCCTTCGGGTACGCGTCTTTCTTGAGACGGCTTACAATGTCGGAGGCCGTGCGATCCAGATCCTTGCTCTCGGTGCCCTTCGGCTTGATATATAGCGACCAGACCAGTTGCCGCGACTTGGCATCCACCAGAAACACGGTTCCCTTGGAGCGGCTGAAGCCGGAAACCGGATGTTCGAGCTTGTTGTTCGTGTCGCCGCCGAAGGCCGCGGCCAGCGAACTGCCGGCTGCCGCGGCAGCATCGCCTTTGCTCTTGCTCTTGGTCTCGGCCGGTTCCTTTGCTTTCGCCTCTGCATCTTGCGGCGGCTTGGGGCCGGGTGCGATGATTTCGAGCGTCGCGTCCAGGTCTTCCCCCAAATGGTCGGTGATCACCGCATCGGCCTTCTTCGGGTCGGTCACCACTACAAATAAGTGCTCGCCGGTCAGCCGGTTGGCCAGATACTGGTCCAGCCCATGGCCCATGTTCAGCAAGTACACGGCGTGTACGCTGTTTAGATCGGCGGCCCACGCCGCTCCTCCCAGCCCGCACAAAACCAACCACGTTAAAGCCAACCAGGCCCGTTTCATCGTTGTCATGATAGCAATTGCCGCTTCTCCTGATCAGACGCGCGGCGCCCGGAAAAAGTCGTACCCCCATGTATAAATCCCAGTCCATCACCGTCATCATTCCCTGCCTGAATGAGGAACAGGGCATCGAACGGGTGCTCCGCGCCATGCCGGAATTCGTGGATGAAACGATCGTGGTGGATAACGCTTCGACGGACCGCACTTCGGAAGTCGCCATCTCGCTCGGCGCCAAAGTCATTCGCGAAGACGTGAGGGGCTACGGACGCGCCTACAAGCGCGGCTTCGCCGCGGCCACCAGCGATCTGATCGTCACTCTGGATGGCGACCAAAGCTACCCGGTGGACGCGCTTTCCTACCTGATCGAAGCCTTTCTTCACCTCCGTGTGGATTTTCTGAGCGCTTCGCGCTTCCCCGTGCGCGATCGCCAGGCCATGAGCTTTCGCAACAAAATCGGCAACCTGGCGCTTTCGCTCGCCATGTCGGTGCTGTTCTTTCGCTGGGTGCGCGATTCGCAATCCGGCATGTGGGTGTTCCGGCGTTCGATTCTCGCCAACATGAAGCTGGAATCCGACGGCATGGCGTTCTCCGAGGAGATCAAGATCGAAGCGCTGTGCGACGCGCGCATCCGCTTTGGGGAAATCTCGATTCAATATTCCTCGCGCATGGGCGAAACCAAGCTGAACCTCTGGCGCGACGGCTTCCGGAACCTGGCATTTCTGGCGAAGAAACGATTTCGGCGATGACCCCTCCGCCCCTCCGTGGCGCGGCCACTCATGGCTGCAGCGCCGAGACTCGTCTCGGCGCTCCTGATGTCGCCGGGCGAATTTGTGGGGCAGGCTCCCAGCCGGCCGCGGCCCCTCAGGCCGCCTGGTTGCGGCTCCTCTCAGGATCAGGTTTGGACAGTGTGGTGCGGCGGGGCGGCCTGGGCGGCCGCCGCAGGCCGAGGGCCTGCCCCACAAATTCTATCGACCCCATAGCCAGAGGTCGGCTTAGATGAGCACCGCCCGCATCAGCGTCGTCATCCCGCTTTGGAACCGCGAGCAACTCCTGGACTCGTTGCTCGATTCGCTTTCCCGCCAGACTCTGCCCCCGGCCGAAATCCTGGTGGTGGATAACGGCTCCGACGACGGCGCTCCCGCTCTGGCCCGCCGCCGCGGCGCGCGCGTCATTCCGATGGGATATAACGCTGGCTTTGCCGCCGCCGTCAATCGCGGCATCGCGGAGGTTTCCGGCGAGTGGACGGCGGTGCTGAATACCGATGTCACGCTCGCTCCCGACTATTTCGAAAAGCTGGCCGCGCGCGGCGCCTGGTTCGCTACCGGCAGGATACTGCAGCAACAGGATCCCACCCGCCTGGACGCTACCTTCGATTTGCTCTCCCGCGCGGCTACGTCCTGGCGTGCCGGACACGGAGGACCATACGGCCCAGCCTTCCAACAAAGCCGCGCCATCTCCTCCGCGCCCTGGACGGCGGTACTCTTTCGCACGGAGATCTTCCATCGCGTGGGGATACTGGAAGCCAGTTTCGAGTCCTACCTGGAAGACGTGGATTTCGGCCTGCGCGCGGCGGCCCTCGGCTTCACCGGCGAATATGTGCCCGCGGCCGTGGCGTATCATGTGGGCAGCGCATCGCTGGGCCGTTGGCACGCCGAAGTGGTGCGGCGGACCGCCCGCAACCAGATATTTCTGCTGGCGCGGCACTATCCGCGGCGCCTGCTGCTGCGCTGGCTTTGGCCGATTCTGGCTGGCCAACTGCTCTGGGGCCTGGTCGCGTTGCGGCATGGAGCCGGCCTGGCCTGGTGCCGTGGAAAGATCGAGGGATTGTGGCGTTTTCGCGCGCTGCGTGCCCGGTCACAGCCACTCGCGCCGCAATTGTTGGCAGACGTCATCCGGTTGCAGGAACGGCTGTTGCGGGAACTGCAACCGGCCGCGGGAGGCAACTTGTATTGGCGCTTGTACTTCCTGCTCACAGGCAGTGCGGCGAAATGACCCATGCGCGACGTAGGAATTGTTGTCGTTACGTATAATTCGCAGCGGGAAATCGGGCCTTGTCTGGACGCCGCTTTGGCCACCGGCGCCGAAGTGGTAGTGGTGGACAACGCCTCCCAGGACGGGACCGTGGCCGAGGCTGGCCGACGCCACGTGAGCGTGCTGGCCAATCCGCGGAACCGAGGGTTCGCCGCCGCCGTAAATCAAGGTTTTGCAGTTCTTAACACCCCTTACGTGCTCCTGCTGAATCCCGACGCCGTGATCCTCGGTGGTCTGGATCGCCTGCGCGCAGCCTGCCAACCGCCGCACGCCGCCGCCGGAGGTTGCTTACTGGACGAGCGCGGAACGCCGCAGATCGGCTTCATGGCCCGCTCCCTCCCCACCCCCACCACGCTGATTCTGGAAGCTCTCGTGCTAAATAGAATTTGGCCGGGAAATCCGGTGAATCGCCGCTATCGCGGGCTGGATCTGCCATATTACGTACAATGTGCCGTGGAACAGCCGGCCGGGGCTTTTCTTATGGTTCGGCGAGCCGTCTGGCAGGAGTTGGGTGGTTTTGACGAAAGTTTTTGGCCTCTATGGTTTGAGGACGTCGACTTCTGCCGGCGAATGGCCGACGCGGGCCATGTTTCCTATTACGTACCCGAGGCTGTGGCAAAACACACAGGCGGGCATTCGATCCCTCGCTTATCAGTGGAGATGCGGCACTTTTATTGGTATCGTAGTTTGTTACAGTACTCTGCCAAGCACTTCCGGGCGCTTCCTTTCCGCGCCGTCTGTGCGGCAGTGGTGGCCGGCTCGATTTTGCGCACTGTCGCAGAATCCTTGACGGGCCGAGGGTGGAAGGCGTTCGGGGATTACAGCAGGGTGGTGTCGCTCGCCGGCCGGCTGTTTCTGTTCGGCAGGCGGGGAGGCGAGCGGAGTCGCACTAAGGTGACGGGTTCCATCTGATCGGCCGTCCTGAATTAGAAGTGTCGCCGGGCAGTCCGGTTTCTCAACATTCGTGAGTGTGTGGTTCATGGCGCGTCAAGACTTCGTCACGGTTACGATCGTTACCTACAATAGCGGCCGCTTCATCAAGCGTTGTCTGGAGTCGATACTGGCTCAGCGATATCCGAATAAGGAAGTCGTGGTCATCGACAATGCCTCCACCGACGGCACCATCGACATCCTCGAGCAGTTCGAAGATCGCTGCCGGGTGTACTACAACGAGGAGAACAACGGCTTCGCCTCCGCCCAGAACCAGGCCATCGGCCTGAGCACGGGCGACTGGGTACTCACCCTGAACCCGGATGTTCTGCTGTTGCCCAACTTCATCCAGGCCCTGGTGGATGCCGGCAATTTCGACCCCAAGATCGGCACCGTGTGCGGCAAGCTGCTCACCATGACCTCGCATTTCGAGATCCCCGAGCGGCCCGTGGTGGATTCCACCGGCATCTACTTCAATCCCATGCTGCGCCACCTCGACCGCGGCAGCCAGGAAGTCGATAACGGCGATTACCTGCAGTATGAATTCGTGTTCGGCGCCACCGCCGCGGCCGCCCTGTATCGCCGCGCCATGATCGACGATATTTCGCTCGACGGCGAGTTCTTCGATTCCGACTTCTTCGTCTACCGCGAAGATGCCGACGTTGCCTGGCGGGCGCAGTTGATGGGTTGGAAATGCCTCTATGCCCCCTACGCGCGCGGTTACCACGTGCGCAAGGTCCTTCCCGGCAACCGCCGCGCGCTGCCGCCCGAAATCAACATGCATTCGGTCAAGAATCGCTTCCTGATGCGTATCAAGAATATTTCGCCGGATCTGTACCGGCGCAACTGGTTCTCCATCACAGTGCGCGATCTCATGGTGTTCGCCTGGTGCATGGTCTGGGAGCACAGCTCGTTGAAGGCTTTCTGGTTTCTGGCCGCCAACGCCCGCCGCGTCTTCGCCAAACGCCGCCTCATTCAATCCACTCGCCGCGTGGATGCCGAGTATATGGCCAGTTGGTTCCAATACAAGCCGGTCAGTATACAGACTTCCCGCAAGATGGCCCGTATGCTCTCCCGCCAGGAAGCCGCGGCTAAGATGAAGACGTAAGGCGACGCTCTATCCCATGCGCATCGCCCTCCTCGGTACGCGGGGCATTCCGGCCGGTTACGGCGGATTCGAGACCTTCGCGGAGGAGATTTCCATCCGCCTGGCCGCGCGCGGCCACGCCGTCACGGTCTACTGCCGGGAGCGCCATCCCGAGGCCGAATACCGCGGCGTCCGGCTCCAGTACCTGCCCACCATCCGCCACAAGTACCTCGACACCATCGCCCATACCGCCGTCTCCACCGCGCACCTGCTGTTTCACCGCCCCGACGTGGCCCTTTACTGCAACGGCGCCAATGCCGTCTTCACCCTTTGGCCGCGCCTCCTCCGCGTGCCGGTAGTGCTCAACGTGGATGGCATCGAGCGCAAACGCAAGAAGTGGAATCAGGTGGCCAAGGCCTGGTATCTGCTGTCGGAATGGCTGGCTACGGTCTTCCCTCAGGTCGTGGTGACCGACGCCGAAACCATCCGCCGGTATTACCGCGGCCGCTACGGCAAAGACAGCGTGTTCATCCCCTACGGCGCCGAACTCGGCAAGGTTTCCTCCACTGCCGTTTTGGAGCGGCTCGGTCTCGCGCCCCAGGCGTATTTTCTATACGTCAGCCGCATGGAGCCGGAAAACCGGGCGCTCGAAGTGCGCCAGGCCTTCGAACAGGTGGATACGCCCATGCGCCTGGCTCTGATCGGCGATGCGCCCTATGCCCAGGATTACATCCGCCAGGTGCGCGACACCACCGATCCGCGCATCGCGATTCCCGGCGCCATTTACGGCGCCGGCTACCGCGAGCTCGATTCCCATTGCTTTGCCTACATCCACGCCACCGAAGTGGGTGGCACCCACCCCGCGCTCATCGAGGCCATGGGCCGCGGCGCCCTGGTGCTCTATCGCGATACCCCGGAGAACGCCGAAGTCGCCGGCGACGCCGGCATCCCCTTCGAACCCGACACCCTCGTTGCCCGCATCCGCCAGGTTCTTTCCATGAGCGAAGAGGAACGCTGCGCCCTGC
Source organism: Bryobacteraceae bacterium (assembly GCA_052148435.1). Taxonomy (GTDB): domain Bacteria; phylum Acidobacteriota; class Terriglobia; order Bryobacterales; family Bryobacteraceae; genus JBEKYD01. Next base: position 11,240 of record JBKQIF010000084.1, on the reverse strand, counting down.
GCGCCAGGGCCATGGAGCGCGTGCGCCAGCGCTACTCCTGGGACGCCGTAACCGACGCCTATGAGAAGCTATTCGAGGGACTGCGGACTAGACCGGCGGGTCGTGCTTGAGCTTTTCCTCTACGCTGCGGATCTTGTCCTCCATCTTCTGAACTTTGTCCGTCCGGGTCCCGAACCGCATGCTTGTCGAGATGCGCGGCACGCCGGCCTCGTGCAGCGCTTCGTGGCACCGTTTGACCGCTTGAAAGACCGTGTCCCAATCGCCTTCGATATTGGTGCCGTAGGCGTGGAGCTTCGTCTTGAGGCCGGCTTCCGCCAGAATCCGCTCGCAAACCGCCACCTCCTTCGAGACCGAAACCCCCACGCCCATTGGGATGATGCATAAGTCCGCGATCACTTCCATCGGATACCCTCCACTGGTTACTGTGGCACACCGCCTTCCCGGTCAGGTGCGCCGCCGGCCCTCCGGCTTATCAGCCTTGCGTTTGCGGTCCGGATCGAGCGGCGGGTTGGCGGCTTCCGCTTCGCGCAGCAACCGATCCCAATCGTCGGGCGGGCAGCCTGTCTGGAGGCGTCTGTTGAAGACTGCATAAGGGTCGCTGCCAGCGCCCGCCTTCCGCAGGGTAGTCTCATCGTTCACCCAAGCATAGACGATGATTTTGTGCGCGCTGCTGAAACGGAAAAACAGCCTGAAGCGGCCCAGGAATTTCGCCCTCCGCCAATGGCGGCATGCCGTCCCAAGCGTGTTGCCAAGCTGAAATTCCGAAGCGTTCGGATCGCGTGGGATTTCGACCAGCACCAAATCCTGGATGCGCCGCAGCAGTTTCGCCTTGGGATGGTCGCGAAAAGTGAGGGGCTGCCGCTTCGCGAGTGCCTCAACGGTCCGAATCAATGCCTCCCGCCCCTGGCTGAAGGCTGGGTGCAAGTACAGTTTCCACCCGTTCCTCTCAGTGAAAGGCGCTTTGGGCATCGGACGCGGCTAGAATGTGACGTCTTCGGGAAGGCGCTCGTCGTCGGTCACTCTGACGCCTTTGGTCAATCGGGCGGCCCGGTCGACTGAGCGCCGTGAGAGGCCGACCAGGCGTTCGGGGTGCGCTCTCATGTCCTTCTCCAGGAAAGCGAGAAAGGCGGTGACCACAGGGTCTTCCTCCGGAACTTCCTCAGGCCCTCCCTCAGGCCCTCCCTCAGGCCCTCCCTCCACGACCGAAATCAGGGCGTGGCCCGGCGCGATCACCTGCGCCCGCACCTTGGCCTTCTGCCGGAATTCCGGATGAAGCCGGAACAATGCCTTGTCCAGCCGGATAGCCTCGGATTTTCCGGTCGTTGTGATGGAACCATGGAACGTGGACACAGTGATTCTCCTGGTACGTATTGTGATACGTATCCGCATCGCGGTCAAGTTCGGATCCCATCGATCCCGCCGGACGCACCCCCCTTCCTTCCGGCGCCCGGTCGTGATATGCTCACCCATACCCAGGAGGGTGATATGTCCCAGATACGTGACATCCTTGGCAATCGTGAGCTCTACTACGTCCGCGAGAGCGATACCGTGGCTGCGGCGGCCCGGCGCATGGCGGATCTCCAATGCGGAGCAATCCTGGTTCTGGACGACGGCCGTTTGCGGGGAGTTTTCAGTGAGCGCGACCTGATGCTGCGGGTCGTGCTCGAACGCCGCGATCCCGAAACCACTCCGGTAGGCGAGGTCATGACCGTCAAGTTGGTGACGATCGAAGAATCCGCCACCGCCGAGGAAGCCATGGAGCAAATGCATGCCCACGCCATCCGCCACCTTGCCGTGATGCGCGGCGACAAGGCAGTGGCCTTTCTTTCCATGCGCGACCTGATGCACTACGAACTCTCCCGCCAGACCGACGAATTGCATCACATGCGGGCCTATATTCACAGCGCCTGACCGGGCCAAGGGGGTGCCTAACCGACTTGGGGAAATCCGTTCCCGGCAACCGCACCCTGAGAAGCTGTGAAAAATCAAATCGCAGGCCGAAGGCCTACTCCACGAGGTCGGCAAGTACATTGGAATCTTCGTGGAGTAGGCGTTTACGCCTGTGCTTTTTCGGTTGTAGGCCGATTTTCTCACACCGTCCGGGAGCGGTTGCCGCGTTTAAGCTGCAAAATCCCCAGATCGGTTAAGCACCTGGGCCGCGGGAGCGGTCTTTGCCCGCCCTGCTAGCATGGAAACGTGGCCAGCGCCGCTACCGCCATTATCGTCTTTGCGCACGGGTCGCGCATCGAAGCTGCCAATGCGGCTGTCCGCCGCGCCGCCCGCGAATTGGCCCAGGCCGGCGGCTATCCGAGAGTGGAAGCCGCTTTTCTCGAATTGGGCCAACCCGACCTGCCGGCTGCCGTTCGCTCCCTCGCTGCCCAGGGTTGTCGCCGTTTTGTGGTCGTGCCCTACTTCCTCACTCCCGGTCTTCACCTGGATCGGGATCTGCCCCGCCTCATTCTAGATATCTCTAACGAATACAGTGACTTGGATATAGTGGTCACGGACTCGCTGGATGGCCATCCGGGGTTGGTAGCCGCACTCCGGGATCGCTCCGATGAGGTACTCAAGAAAGCCGCACTCAAGAAAGCTTGACAGTACCACACTCAATGATTCATACTTGAGTCGTGTTAGCCAGCCCTGATGGGCTTCGTCATCATTCGCCATTTGCTCCAAAGAGGAGAGTTATATATTTATGAGTAAAATCATCGGCATCGACCTGGGCACCACCAATTCCGTGGTGGCCGTCATGGAAGCCGGGCAGCCGACCGTCATTGCAAACCAGGAGGGCACCCGTACCACGCCTTCGGTGGTGGCCTTCACCAAAGGCGGCGAGCGGCTGGTAGGTCAGGTCGCCAAGCGCCAGGCCATCACCAACCCGGAGAATACCGTCTTTTCCATCAAGCGCTTCATGGGGCGGCGTTTCGACGAAGTCAGCGAAGAAATGAAGATGGTCCCATACAAGGTCGTGCGGGGCGACAACGGGGACGCCCGCGTGGAAGCCTTCGGCAAGAAGCTCTCTCCGCCCGAAATCTCGGCCATGATTTTGACCAAACTCAAGGAAGCGGCCGAATCCTACCTCGGCGAAAAGGTCACCCAGGCCGTCATCACCGTCCCGGCGTATTTCAACGACGCCCAGCGCCAGGCCACCAAAGACGCCGGCAAGATCGCCGGTCTGGAAGTCATGCGCATCATCAACGAGCCGACCGCCGCGGCCCTCGCCTATGGTCTCGATAAGAAGAAGAACGAAACCATCGCCGTCTACGATTTCGGCGGCGGCACGTTCGATATCTCGATCCTCGAAGTCGGCGACGGCGTGGTCGAGGTCAAATCCACCAACGGCGATACCCACCTGGGCGGCGACAACCTCGACCAACGCGTGATCGACTGGATCGTCACCGAGTTCAAGAAAGAAAACGGCATCGACCTTTCCCGCGACCAGATGGCCTTGCAGCGTCTCAAGGAAGCCTCCGAAAAGGCCAAGATGGAGCTTTCCACCCTGCTCGAAACCGAAATCAACCTGCCGTTCATCACCGCCGACGCTTCCGGCCCCAAACACCTGCAAATGAAGCTCACCCGTGCCCGCTTCGAGCAGATGGTCGAAGACATTGTCCAGCGCTCCATCCCGCCCTGCAAACAGGCCCTGGCCGATGCCGGGATGACGCCTGTCCAGATCGACGAAGTGGTGATGGTGGGCGGCCAGACCCGTATGCCACGCATTCAGCAACTGGTGCGCGACCTGTTCAACCGCGAGTCTCACAAGGGTGTCAATCCCGACGAAGTCGTCGCGGTGGGCGCCGCGGTCCAGGGCGGCGTGCTGGGCGGCGAAGTGAAAGACGTGCTGCTGCTCGATGTCACCCCGCTTTCTCTCGGCATCGAAACCATGGGCGGCGTGTTCACCAAGCTGATCGAACGCAACACCACCATTCCCACCCGCAAGACCGACGTCTTTTCCACCGCCTCCGACAGCCAGCCCTCGGTGGAGATCAAGGTCTACCAGGGAGAGCGCTCCATGGCCCGCGACAACCGTCTGCTGGGCGTCTTCCAACTCGGTAATATTCCGGCCGCCCCGCGCGGCATCCCGCAAATCGAAGTCACCTTCGATATCGACGCCAACGGCATCCTGAACGTAACCGCCAAAGACCGCGCTACCAATAACGAGCAGAAGATCACCATCACCTCTTCCTCCGGCCTTTCCAAGGATGAAGTCGATAAGATGGCCAAAGACGCCGAATCCCATGCCGCCGACGACCGCAAGCAGCGCGACACCATCGAGGCCCGCAATCGCGCCGACGCCATGGTTTACAACGTTGAAAAAACCCTCAAGGAACATCGCGCCAAAGTGAGCGAGGCGGAGGCGAAGGAAATCGAATCGGCCATCGAAGAAACCAAGAAAGCCATGCACGATTCCGACCCCGCGCCGATCAATTCGGCCGTCGACCGGCTCACCACGGCCAGCCACAAACTGGCCGAAGCGATGTATAAGGCCGCGTCCCAGCAGCCCGGCGCCGGCCCCACCCAACCCGGGCCGGACAACAAAGGCGACGGTGACAAGGGGAAGGATAACGTGGTCGACGCCGAGTTCGTGGACGTCGAAGACAAGAAGTAAGTAGAGAAGCAAAGAAGACAGCCACAGAGGAACACAGATAAACACGGATAGCCCTCTGGTTTTTCACCCGTGTTTATCTGCGTTCCTCTGTGGCTCAAATGACTTTTTCCATAGGCCTAAATGTCTCCTCCCACGCACGACTATTACGAAACGCTGGGCCTCAACAAAAAGGCCACCGCCGAGGAACTGCGTAAGGCCTACCGAAAACTGGCCCGCAAATACCACCCCGACCTCAACCCCGGCGACAAATCGGCGGAAGAGCGCTTCAAGCGCGTGCAGGAAGCTTACGATGTGCTCAACGAGCCGCGCAAGCGCCAGATGTACGACCAGTACGGCTTCTACTCGGACGCCGGCTTCCCCGGCGCCGGCCAGGCAGCCGGAGCACATACCAGCTCCGGCCCGCGGCCCAATGTGGATTTCAGCGGGTTCGATTTTTCCGATGCCTTCCAGGGCGCTCCCGGTGCCGCCGGTGGCCGGCGAACCGAAACCGGCGGTGGATTTCGCGACATTTTTTCCCAGTTCTTTGGCGGCCGCGGCGGCCAGCCCGAGCCCCAGCCCGAAAAAGGCGCGGACCTCGAATATGCCGTGGCCGTCGATTTCTGGCAGGCCATCAAGGGCACCCAGATCCCGCTCAATATCACTCGCTATGAAATATGCGGCACCTGCCATGGCACCGGCTCGGCCGGCGGCGGCGAAGCCATCTGCCCCCAGTGCAAAGGCAGCGGCAATGTCAGCCAGATGGCCGGCGCCATGCGGTTCAACCTCACCTGCCCGCGCTGTGCCGGCTCCGGCCGCCTGCGCGATGCCTGCCCCACCTGCGGAGGCGAGGGCCGCGTGGCCACTCCGGATACGGTCGAGGTCCGCATCCCTCCCGGCGCCCGCGACGGCTCGCGTCTGCGCGTGCCAGGCAAAGGCAATGCCGGCACCATGGGCGCACCTCCCGGAGACCTGTACATTACCACCAAAGTGGAGGATCACCCGTTCTTCCATCGCGACGGCGACAACATCGAAATCGAGATCCCCATCGCCGTCTGGGAAGCGGCGCTCGGCGCCAAGATTGAGGTGCCCACCATCGACGGCCGCGCCCTCCTCAAGATTCCCCATGGCACCCGCAACGGCCAACGCTTTCGCCTGCGCGAAAAGGGCGTGCTGAATGCGCGCACCAACCAACGCGGCGACCAGATCGTGGAAGTGGCCATCCAGGCGCCCGACCCGCGCGACGAACGCACCCGCGACCTGCTCAAAGAGCTAAGCAAGCTGCATCCGGAAGACCCGCGCAGCGAAATCTGGCAGAAGGTTTGAGGCCATGGCACGATCCAAATCCAAAGCCGCCTACATGATCTCCGCGGTTTCCGAGCAGTACCAGATCCATCCCCAGACCCTCCGCCTCTATGAACGCGAGGGATTGCTCAAGCCCTCGCGCAGCGACGGCAACACCAGGCTCTACACTTCCGAAGATCTGGAGCGGCTGGAAGTCATCCTGCATTTGACGCGCGATCTGGGCGTCAACCTGGCCGGCGTCGAGATCATTCTCAACATGCGCGAAAAGATGGGCCAGATGCAGGTCCAGATCCAGGAATTCGTGGCCACCCTGAACCGCGAGCTTGCTACCCGCCAAAGAACCTTCGAGCCGGACACGCGGCAGGAGCTTATCCCGGTGGTCATTGTCCGCTCCGCGCTCCGCAAAAGCGGCCGCGGCTGAAACCGCGCGAGAGTACCGGCCGGTACCTATCCCCTATCGTTCCAGACGAGTGAAGCTGCTATACTTTTTGAGTTACGAAATCCCTCCAAAGGAAGCATCCATGCGCGTCACGGTCATCGGAACGGGATATGTTGGCACGGTAACGGGAGCATGTCTGGCGTATCTGGGACACCGGGTCACTTGCGTGGACACCGACGAGTCCAAGATCGCCAAATTGCAGCGCGGTGAATCGCCGATCTACGAGCCCTATCTGAACCAGTTGATCGCGCTCGCGGCCACTCGCGGCGGCCTCGATTTTTCCATAAGTCTCGAGCCCGCCGCCACCGAAAGCGACGTCATCTTCATCGCCGTGGGAACTCCGCCCCTCGCTTCGGGTGAGGCCAACCTGACGTACCTGGAAGCCGCCGCGCGCGCCATCGGGTCCGCCATGGACCCGTCCCGCTTCCGCGTCGTGGTGAATAAATCCACCGTCCCGGTGGGCAGCGGCAACCTGGTGGAAGCGCTGGTTCGCGACGGCATCATGGAGACTCGCCCCCAACAACGCCACGCCATCAAGTTCGGGGTGGCCAGCAACCCCGAGTTTCTGAGGGAAGGCTGCGCCATCTCCGATTCGCTCTATCCCGACCGGATCGTGGTGGGAACGGCCGACGAGCGCACCCTCGCCACTATGCGCGAGCTCTACCTTCCCCTGGTGACGCAGGCTTTTGAACCCCCCGCGGGTGTACCCCGTGCGGCCGGCCAGGGCATCGTCCCCTTGCTCGCGACCTCGCTCACCAGCGCGGAAATGATCAAGTATTCGGCCAACGCCTTTCTCGCCTTGAAGATCGGTTTTGCCAACGAGATGGCGAACATTTGCGAGCGCGTGGGCGCGGAAGCCACCGAGGTGATGGCCGGCATCGGCCTCGACAGCCGCATCGGATCCCGTTTTCTGAACCCCGGCGTGGGCTGGGGCGGAAGCTGCTTCGGCAAGGACGTCCACGCCCTGCTGCATACCGCCCACGAGTACGGCTACGACAGCAAACTGCTGCGCGCGTCGATCGAAGTCAACGCCGCTCAACGGCTGATGGCCATTCAGAAGCTCCAGGAAAAGCTCTTCATCCTCAAAGGCCGCACCATCGGCCTGCTGGGGTTGGCCTTCAAACCCGATACCGACGACATTCGCGACGCGCCTGCCCTCCACATCGCCGAACGGCTGCTGCAAATGGGCGCGCGCGTCAAAGCCTACGACCCGGTGGCCAGCGAGGCCTGCCGCGAGCAACGGCCCGACCTCAAGATTCGTCTCTGCGATTCGCCCGAGGAAATGGCCGAGGACTGCGACGCGCTGGTGGTGGTAACCGAGTGGCAGCAGTTCCGCACGCTCGACCTGGCGCGGCTCGGCTCCGTCATGCATACCCGCATTCTGGTGGATGGACGCAACCTGTTCCTGCCCGAGGAAGCTCTCGCCGCCGGCTTCGACTACACCGGCATCGGCCGCTGCGCCCGGCCGCGCGCCGCCGCCGACGCCACCGTGCCGGCGGGTGCAACCGCAGGCGAGACGGCACGCTGATGCCTTTTGTCAAAGTGGCCCGCCTGGTTGACCTGCCGCCGGATTCGGTGGCGGAAGTGTTCGCCCGAGACCAGCCTTACGCCATCTGCAACCTGGGCGGCGAAGTGCGGGCGCTCAATGGCATCTGCCCCCACCACGGCGGCCCGCGGGGCGATGAACACAGATCAAACGCACTGGTTTTCATCTGCGTTTATCTGCGTTCATCGGTGGCTTAATCTCTCGTTCTTTTTAACCGTCAACCCTCATGCCTGAACTTCCCGAAGTCGAGACCGTAACCCGGTCGCTCCAGCCGCTGGTGGGGCGGCGCATTCTGGCGGTGGAGATTCGCGGCGCGCGCATCCTTCGCGGCGCCGATCCGGACCGGGTCGCCGCCGAGCTTGAGGGACGGCGCATCGCCCAGGTGAAGCGCTACGGCAAGTTCATTCTGCTGTCCCTCGGCCGCTCCGGTTACGTGGTTCTCCACCTCGGCATGACCGGCCGGCTGCTGCTGGGCGGCGAGGCGGGCAAGCATACCCACGCCATCTTCACTCTCGACAAGGGCGTTTTGCTTTTCGACGACAGCCGCCAGTTCGGCTGTCTCGAATTCAGCCGGGAGTTCCCCGTGCGCGTAGCCAGACTCGGCCCCGAACCGCTCGAGATCGCGAGCCAGGATTTCGCGCTCGCACTGAAGCGTCACAGGGTCCGCATCAAGGCCCTGCTGCTCAACCAGGCCTTCGTCCGCGGCATCGGCAATATTTATGCCGATGAATCCCTGTTTCGCGCCGGCATCCATCCCCTGGCTCTTTCCCATCGCCTCACCGCCGAGCGCGCCCGCCGCCTGCACCAAGCCATCGCCGAAGTGCTCTCCGAAGCGATCGATGCGGGAGGTTCGTCCATTTCCGATTATGTGGACGCCGCCGGGCGCAGGGGATTTTTCCGGGCGCAGCACCGCGTTTACCAGCGCACCGGAGAGCCCTGCGTGGTTTGCGGCGCGGCGATCCGCCGCCTGCTGGTGGCGCAGCGGTCCTCCCACTTCTGCGCCCGCTGCCAGAAACGCTAAGCGGGGAAGGCCCCCGGGTGCGGTAAGATCGTCGAGAAGCCTTCTGGAATTATCATGACTCGCCAGACTTTTCTCAAACTCGCCGCGGCCGGGATCCCCGCCGCGGGCGCCCGCGCACAGCAAGCCGCGGCACCGCAGACCAATCCCGATCTCGGATTCACCGACACGCCGATGCTGCCCGGCTTGCCCTGGCACGTACACGACCCCGCCCGCCCGCACCCGCAACAGATCCGGCCCTCCGACAAGCCGGGCGGCCCTCCGTCCGACGCCGTGGTCCTGTTCGACGGCGGCGATCTCTCCCGCTGGGTGCAACGCGGCAGGGGCGCGGACGCGGGTAAACTCGTGGACGCCCGCTGGAAAGTGGGCGACGGCTGGTTCGAGGTCGCGCCCAATACGGGCGACCTGCTCAGCCGCGAGAAGTTCGGAGATTGCCAGATCCACGTGGAATGGGCCTCTCCCACCGAAATCCATGCCAACAGCCAGGGGCGCGGCAATAGCGGCGTGCTGATTATGAGCCGCTACGAAATGCAGGTGCTCGACGCCTGGGAAAACCCCACCTACGCCGACGGCGAGGCCGGAGCCATCTACGGCCAATGGCCGCCCCTGGTTATGCCGGCGCGCCGCCCGGGCGAATGGAACAGCTACGACATCGCCTTCGAGGCGCCCCGTTTCGACGGCGAAAAACTGGTGCGTCCGGCCTATGTAACGCTCTTCTATAACGGCGTGGTGGTCCACAACCGCAAGGAAATCCGCGGCGCCATGGTGTACCGCAAGGTCGCGACCTACACCGCCCACGCCCCCGAAGAAGCGCTGATGCTGCAGGACCATCACAACCCCGTCCGCTACCGGAACATCTGGGTCCGCCGGCTCAACGGCTACGACCGCCCAGAGGCGTAAGACGGGCTTTTGTTTCTTATAGTTGCGGCAAAGATTGGGTTCGTTCGGGAAAGACGGTTTGGGTTCGCTTTGCTGGAGCACCCCCTGACTGTGCGGCTTGATAACCCACGATCAATATTTAGCATGGCGCCATGGATGGGCTTGAGACGGCGATGGGCTAACGAATAGCAACGACGCGGGTTCCGCTCTTCAAAAGCCCGGTGATCGAGAAATCAGGAAGGCTGCCGTTCGAGCAGGCTGGGCTCGGCAAACAGCCGGCGCAGGCGCGGCTTTGGCTGAGCCGGACGATCCAGAGCGGCCACAAAAGCTTTCCACTGGTCCGCGTCCAAGGCAAAGCGGCGCTGATCGGCAAGCGTCAGCTCCGCCTCGGCGCAGGCGCTATGGATGATGAAACTGCTCAAGCTCTCGCCCCGCTCCCCGGCGGCGCGCCGCATGAGATCCTCTTGTTGCGCCGACGTCCTAAGATTCAGGCGTCGCGATTGGGGTGCTTTCAGGGTTGAGGGCATGGCATCATCCTCCGTACATACATTGTACGCCGGAAGGGACGATTTTGGAAGCCGGGATTTGTGTTAGCTTCGTTCTGTTGTCACCACAGTTAGCATGCCTGAAACCGTCGACTCCACCGCTCCCGCCGGGGCGCTCTCGCAGGTCGAGAAGCTTAAGAGCACTCACCAGGTGAAGGCGTTCAAATCCGGCAAGCACCCGCTCGACCTGTTTCTGAAACGTCACGCACTCAAGAATCAGGAAGTGGACTCCTCCCAAACGTATGTGGTGCAACGGAACGGATCCGTGGCCGGCTACTATTCGCTCACCGTCGGCTCCGTCGACAGGCTGGACTGCCCGCCGGGCATTACCGCCGGGATGCCCCCCGACTATCCGATTCCCGTGATCCTGCTGGCGCGGCTGGCCGCCGACAGCAGGGAACAGGGCCGCGGTCTGGGCAGCGCGCTCTTGAAAGACGCCTTCCACCGAATTGCCTCGGCCGCGGAGATTGTCGGGGCGCGCGCCATATTGGTCCACGCGATCGATGCGGAGGCGAAAGCGTTCTACCTACATTTCAACTTTGAGGAGTTCCCCGCGGGCACGCTGCACCTGATGCTCTCGCTAAAGGATGTCCGGGCGGCAATTGCGGGAGAGGCGTAAGTGAGTCGATTCGAGATGCTTAGCCGTCAGGGAAGATAGCGCGGCTCCATAGTGCCCGTTGGCGGGGGGTGCGCGACATGCAAGTGATAGATTCGTAGGAATGCAGGCAAATCGAGGAAATCCGGGCGTAGGAGTACGCCAGGCTGAGCCGCGACCGCAAGGGAGCGGTCTTTGAGGGTTTTCCTACGTTCGCCTGCTAGGGCGCGCGCCTACACGGCGACGAATCGGGATCGGTGGATCGGCGTCACAATCTGGTTGGCGGTCGGCGGTTGGAGCCCGATTCACAACGCGTCATGGCAGAACG
>JBKQIF010000083.1:0-8475 GCA_052148435.1 Bryobacteraceae bacterium | reverse complement strand
TCGGCGGCGGGGCCGCCCAACTCCAGAATCGCCTTCAGGTAGTCGTCCACGGCTTCGGTGGTTTTCGCGGTCACTAAAAACAGTATAGGCTATGGGTCAGCTTGTGTATAATTTAGGCATGCCTAATTTTGGCCGACTGGCGTGCCTGGCCCTTTGGAGCGTCTCCCTCTGGGGACAGGGCGAAACCACCAGCGCCATTGTCGGCACGGTAACGGATGAACGGGCGCGGCGATTGCCGGCTCCACGGTGACGATCGTCAACACCGACAACGGGTCGAAACGCTCGCTCCGCACCGACGCCGACGGGCGATTCAACTTCCCGCAGCTTAAGCCGGGTCCCTATTCGGTAAAGGCGGAAGCCGAGCAGTTCGAGCCGCGGGAGAACCGCTCCGTGGTGGCCGGACTAGGGCAAACGCAAAGCGTCGACTTCACCCTGACGATCGCCGCCAGAAGCCAGACCATTACGGTGACCGAGGGCGCGCCGCTGGTCAATCCGCAAAACGCCAACACCTCGACCACGATTTCGGCTCGCGCACTCGAAGACCTTCCGAATCCGGGCGGCGATCTCACCTACCCGCTGCAATTCGCCGCGGGCGCGCTGATCAACACTGCCGGAAGCGGGAACGATTTTGTCGGCGGCACCAACGGCTATGGCAACGTGCAGTTCAACGGGCTGCCGTCGCTTTCGAATGGCTACATCGTGGACGGCCTGGAAACCAACGATCCGCTGACCAATCTGAATAGCGGATTGTCCACCAACCTCGTGCTGGGCCTCAACTCCATCGCCGAGGTGACCGTGAATACGCTCTCTTACGCCGTCGATCAGGGGAGATACGGCGCGGCGCAGGTGAACTACGTCACCAAGTCCGGCACGAATCGATTTCACGGCAACCTGTACGAACTGTGGAATGGTTCACGCTTCAACGCGGCCGATTTTTTCACCAGTTCGACACCCGGAAATCAAAAGCCGCGTTCCACCGTGAATCATTTCGGAGGCAGCCTGGGCGGACCCATCCGGCGCAACAAGCTGTTTTTCTTTTTCGACAGCGAGTGGGTCCGCATCGCCCTTCCCATCGTCTCGGCGACCACAGTGCCCACCCCGGCATTTCAGAATTACGTCCTGCAGCAGCTTCCACGCGGGGGAACCGATGCCATCACCGGATCCACCTACCAGCCGGCACCGCAACTGGTTCCCCTGTATCAGAAGCTCTTCTCGTTGTACGGAAGTACGGCGGGCGCGCCGCTGGCCGTGCTGGCCTGCCCGTTCAATAGCGACGGCAGCACGGCCGGCGGCAATCCCTCCAACGGCAATGGCTGCGCCAACCGGCAGAGCATTTCGCATTCGAGCGACGACAGCGAGCAGGTGCAAACCGCGCGGATCGATTACAACCGGAACGAGAGCAACACCGCCTGGTTTCGCTTTCAAGCCGATACCGGCCTGCAAGCCGCCTATACCGACCCGATCAACCCCTTGTTTGACGCCGCTTCGCCCCAGCCGCTGTATTCCTTCGCCACCGGCTACACGCACGTGTTTTCGCCCAGCCTGGTGAATTATTTCAATCCCGCGTTTTCCTGGTACGAGAGCCTGTTCGGCCCTGCCGATTTCGCCAAGACGTTGGCGGCTTGGCCCATGGTGCTCGAAGGCAGCCCCTTCACGACTATCGGCGGCCTCGACAACACGTGGGTCCAGGGCAGGCGCGCTTCGCGATTCTTCATCAACGACAACCTGGCATGGACCACGGGCGCCCACGAACTGAGGTTTGGGACCAACATCCGCGTCTTCCGGCTGAACGATTACGATTTCGGCGAAGGCGTGGTGCCTACCGTGAGCTACGCAACTCTGCCGCAGTTCATTTACGGCGTGGCTTCCACGGCGTCGGAGACCTTTCCGCAAGCCGATTCCCAGCCGTACAATTTCTTAAACCTGGATGTTTACGCGCAAGACACGTGGCGGGTGACCAAGACATTCACCTGGACTTTCGGCCTGCGCGCAACCCACAACTCCAATCCCGTGAATCCGCACCATGCCGTTGCACGGCTGCCCGGTTCCTGGGACGCCATTTCCCACGACGTCAACCAGCCGCTCGATGCCACCATCCAAACCCGCCTGGGCAACATTTTCGCCGCGACCCCGCTGGCGATTCTGCAGCCCCGAACCGCGATTGCCTGGCAGGTGGCCCCGAAAACCGTGCTGCGAGCGGGGTTCGGTCTGTTCAGCGATATTCTGCCGGGGAGCGTGGTGGATCTGATCGGCGTCAATCCACCGTATTCCAAGACATTTCAAGGCGGCCTGCTGGGCACGGCGGGCGGGACCGGATTCGACAGCTCCGTCGCTGCCGCAGTCGCCGCCAACCAGACATTCACTTCCGGGTTTGCCGAAGGCCAGCTATCTTGCGCGTCGGCGCTTTCGAATCCAGCCACGTGCCTGCAGCCGGTAGCGATGACGGCCGTTCCGGACGGCAAGCTTCACGCGCCCTACTTTATGCAGTGGAGCTTGGCGGCGGAGCGGCAGATCGGCACCACCGCCAATCTGCGGGCGCAGTACGTGGGCACGCGCGCCGTGAACCAGCCATACCAGACGCAGGTGAACGGGTATCAGACGGTGTGCCAGGGTTGTTTCGCTCCGTTTCCATACGGCCAGCCGTCCGACCCGCGGTTTGGCGCTGTCACCCAGCTCAGCACCGGCGCCAACAGCCACTACGACGGGCTTCAATTGACCGCCGATAAGCGCCTCGCTCACGGGCTGCAGGCGCTGGTGAATTACACCTGGAGCCATTGCATGGACACGGTTTCGAATGGGGGGTTTCTGCCGTTCTCGGCGGGCGGAATTCTCTCGCCGTTGCCCGGGGACCTGGCCCGCCAGTACGGGCCCTGCGATTACGATGTCCGCGACAACCTGACGGCGCAGTATGTCTATCAACTGCCGCTGAAGGTGCGGAACAAAACCCTGGGCGGCGCGCTGAATGGATGGCAGGTGTCCGGCACCGCGTTCTGGCACAGCGGCGTGCCGTTCTCCGTGCTCAGCACGCCTTATTCGGCCAACGGCGACGGCATTGTCGAGGGCAGCGGGCCGCAATATGCCAGCGAGGTCCCAGGCGCGCCAGTCTACGCGCACCACCCCATCTCGGGCGTCACGCCCGCGGGCACGGTGCAATGGCTCAATCCGGCCGCGTTCGTTTCGGCTGTCGACCCCGGTACCGGGGCGTGCACCGGCGGCGACAATCCTCAGAATTGCCAGTTCGGCAATCTCGGCCGAAACGCCCTGCGAGGGCCCGATTTCGCGTGGGGCGATTTCTACCTGACCAAATGGTTCACGTTAAGCGAGCATGTGAAGCTTCGCGTGGATGCGCAGGTTTTCAACGTTTTGAATCATCCGAACTTCGCGCTTCCGACGGTGGTTTACGCCGGCATCCCCGCAAAACCGTCGACGCAGACGGGTTTCGGAGCGCTCACGTATACTACAGCGCCACCGACTGGCCTGCTCGGCGTGGGGCTGGGCGGCGACAGCTCGCCGCGGATGATTGCGTTTCAGGCGCGCCTGGAGTTTTGATTCGGGAGAATCTCACAATCCTCCTGATTTCAAGGATCGATCCTCGGGCTATCAGAATCTGTCCCGATAGAAGCGTGTAGTCGATGATTCTGAATTTGGCCCGGCCGGTGGTCCCTAACCCGGCGTCCTGAGCAATGGATCCTCCCAACTCAGCATTTCGACTGGAAAGTCCCCTGCCTGATTTCTTTCAGAAACGGAGGGCCACGGTCGTTGTGGTTTTCACCATCGGCATCGGGGTTGGCGCCGATGCACCGCTTGCTTCTCACTCCCCTAACCCGTGCCGCCGAGCCGGAGTGGGTCGTCGCCTGGCGGCTCTTTCAGGCTTTCGGCCGGTGCTAGAATAATCCCCAGACAATGGGTGGAACTGGGATGGCTGCGGGCTCTCAAAGCGACTGGCCGTTGGCTGCGAGCGCGTTTCAGCGGTTCCTTAGCTGGCTCGATCAGGGCGTGGATTCCGGCGGGGAAACATATCTCGAGATGCGCCGGAGGTTGGTATTCTATTTTGACCGGAAGAACTGTCTCTCGCCCGACGATCTAGCCGATGAAACCCTCCGCCGGGTTGCCCGCCGGCTTGAAGAGGAAGGCGAAATCACAGGCAAATCGCCGGCTCACTACTGCTACATCGTCGCCAGCTTCCTGTTCCTGGAATACCAGCGCTGGCCGGCGCGCAAGCACGTCAGTCTCGGCAACCCGTCCGAGTTCGGCGACGTGGCCTCACGTTTAGCAGCCCCATCCCAGCCGGATTCCTCGGCCGAGGCTCAAACCCTGCGCCTGCGCTGCCTGGAAGACTGCCTGCAGGGCCTCGGCCGGGGCGACCGGGACCTGATTGTGGAGTATTATCGCGGCGAGCAGCGCGTCAAAATCCAGCGTCGCCGCACTCTCGCTGCGCGACTCGGCCTCACGCCCAATGCCCTCAGCATTCGCGCCTGCCGGATTCGGGCCGGACTCGAAGCTTGCGTCAGAACCTGTTGTGCCCGTCATGAATGATTTTTCCCAGTTCTGTCTTAACTGAGAGGAGCCATGATCCAGCCGAATACGCCCGAGCCCGATGACCAACGCATCATGCCATACCTTCTGGGTGTTCCGGACGAACGGCTCGATGAGTTGGCCGTCGCCGACGACAACTTCGCTGCGCGGTTGGCCGCCGCCGAAAATGATCTCGTCGAAGCCTACGTCCGCGGCGAGCTTAGCGGCGAGAGTCGCGAGCGCTTCGAGTCCTTCTACCTGACCAGCGAAAAACGCCGCGAAAAGGTGAAGTTCGCGGAAGCGTTTCTTCTGTGGAGCAGTAGTATCCCCGCGCCCGCGGATGTGCGCCGCGGGTCGCACGGGCGTTGGCCCGTCCCGCGGTGGGCTCTCGCTCTGGCGGCGTGCCTTGCGTTGTTTGTGTCGGGCGGCCTGCTCTACCGCGACCGGCGGCTTCACGGGCGGGTGGCTCAGTCCCGGGCGGAGAGCGCGATCCCCGAACAGGGCGGCCCGAAGTTGCGGAACCAAATCGAAGCCCAACCTTCCGCCTTGGCCCCGCGATCCCTGGAACCGCTACCGGACGAGCGGCAAGAGGGCGCCCACCGAGCCCGCTCACAGAGCCTGGTTGCCCTTGTTCTGCTGCCGCAAACCCGCGGAAACGCCTCCCCGCCGGCGCTCCGTCTGGAACCGCGCGGGGAGGAGGCCGCGTTCCGCTTGGAACTCGAATCCGACGAGTCGCCTGCCTATCGCGTCACGCTGAAGGACCCGGCAACGAACCTGCCTGTGTGGGAGAGCGCCACGCTCAAAGCGGAGATCCACGGAGGCTCGCCGTCGGTGACGGTCAGCCTGCCTTGGCCCCTGCTGAAACCCCAAAACTACAGCTTCGAGCTCAGCGGGATCGCGCCTGACGGCGGCGCCGACCTTATCGGCAGCTACGCCTTCCGGGTTGTGATACGCTAGTTTCCCTGCGGGGACCGCCGCCACCGCCGGCGGTCGGAGATGCGGTGAATTGGCAACTCGATCTCATACTACGGGCGGGCGTCTGACCCGGCCGGCGATTGGTGTGGCATTTGCGGCCGCTCTATGCGCAACCTGGCTGGCCGCTCAGGACAAGCCGGCAGCGACGCCCCTTCAGCGCGGCCAGGTGGTGCGCCGCGAAATCTCCGGCGGCCAGGAGCATGTGTACTCACTGACGCTGGGCCAGGGAGAATTCGCCGCCATCGCGGTGAACCAGCTCGGAATCGATGTCGTGGTCAAAGCTCGCGGTCCGGACGGTAAGGCGATTGCCGAATTCGACAGGGAAAGCCGAACTCAGGGACGCGAACTCGTCACCCTGGTCGCGGCCACGGCGGATCGATTCGAGCTCGCCGTCCAGCCGAGGTATCCCAGGGCTCCCGCCGCCGAATATGACATCGGCATCGTCGAAGTGCGGCCAGCCACCGAACGCGACCGCGCCCTCTTCGATGCTCTGACGCTCTCCGGCCAATCCCAAGCCGCCGTGGCCGCCGGAAAGTACGATGACGCCATTCAGCTTGCGGGGCGCGCTCTCGCGCTGGAGGAAAAAGCTGCCGGACCCGACGATGCCTACACCGGGCTCCTGCTCATCCGCCTGGCCGACCTCGATCGCATCAAAGGCAACTACGCGCAGGCCGTGCCGCTCTTTGAGCGAGCCCTCGCCATCAGCCAGTCGGTTTTGGGCCGCGAACATCCGCAAACCGCGTTTGCCTTGCGAAAATTCGGCGTTCTCTACCGATACATGGGCGAGTACGGCAAGGCCGAGCCGCTGATTGAGGAGGCAGTTGCCATCACCGAACGCGTGCTCGGCGCCGACCATCCCCTGACGGCGGCCGCCTTGATGGATCTCTCCGGTATCCACGAATATCGCCAGGATCTGCAAAAGGCACTGGCCGAACGCCAACGGGCGCTGGACATCGCGGAGAAGACGCTCGCCCCCGACGACATTTTTCTCATTGGCGCCGTCAACAATC
Source organism: Bryobacteraceae bacterium (assembly GCA_052148435.1). Classification (GTDB taxonomy): domain Bacteria; phylum Acidobacteriota; class Terriglobia; order Bryobacterales; family Bryobacteraceae; genus JBEKYD01. The sequence goes on along the minus strand of JBKQIF010000083.1, from coordinate 1,975 downwards.
TGGGCGACCTTTACAGTCTGATGGGAGACAACCGGCGCGCCGAACCCCTCCTCGAACGGGCCCTGGCACTGGCCGAGAAGAAACTCGGGCCCGACCATCCCAGCGTCAGCATTCCGCTCCAGGATCTCGGCATCGTCGCTCGCCAGACCGGCCGCTACGCGCGCGCCAGGGATTTCCTCTGGCGGGCGGAGGCCATTCGCGAGAAGAGCCTGGGCAGCCGCCATCCCGACACCATCGCCCTGCTCATCAATATTGCCAATCTGTACCATGCCGAAGGCGATTACGGCCGGGCCCTGGAGTTGCATCGGCGCACGCTCGATACGCTCCTCGAGGTCTGCGGACCTTACCATCGGCTGACGCTCATGGCTCTCGCCAATGTCGGCAGGACGTATGGAGCGCAGGGGGATTTCGGCCGCGCATTGGAATATCAGACGCGTTATACGGAAGCTCTGGAAAAGAACCTTGCCTTCAACCTGGCCATCGGCTCCGAGCAGGAAAATCTCGCTTACCTGCGTTCGACCTACGAGCACACCGACCGTACCGTCACACTCCACGCGCGCGACGCTCCCGGCGACCCGGCGGCGCGCGACCTCGCGGCCCTCGTGCTGCTGCGACAGAAAGGACGCCTTCTTGATGCGATGGCCGGCAGCATGTCGGCATTGCGCGGCAGACTCAGCCCCGACGACCGCAAACTGCTCGACCAATTACAGGAGGCCGACGCCGGCCTGGCACGGCTCGCTCTGGGCGGTCCCGGAAAGAATTCCGCCGCCGAGTTCAGCAACCAGCTCGCGGCGTTGGACCAGCGAAAGGAGAGCCTGGAGGCCGAAGTCAGCCGCCGCAGCGTCGAGTTTCGCGCGGGTGCGCAGCCGGTCACCCTGGCTGCCATCGAGGACGCCATACCGCCCGATGCCGCCCTCCTCGAATACGCGGCATGGCGTCCCTTCGACTGGAAAAAGCCGAATGAAGATCAAGCCTACGGACCGGCTCGCTATATCGTGTATGTATTTCGTCACACGGGCCAGGTGCGATGGGCGGATCTGGGCCCGGTACACGAAACCGACGAAGCGGTGTCGGCTCTCCGCCAGGGCCTCCGCGACAGCCGGCGGACGGATGTGCGGGAGGTCGCTCGCGCCGTCGACCGGCGAATTGTAGAGCCGGTTCTTCCGTTGGTTGGCGACGCCACGCGGCTGCTGATCTCGCCGGAAGGAGACCTCAGTCTTATCCCGTTTGAAGCCTTAATCGATGCGCAAGGGCGCTACCTCGTCGAGAGCCGCTCGATCTCTTATCTCACCGCCGGACGCGATCTCCTCCGGATGCGGGTTTCGCGGCAAGAGAGCAGCGGACCCGTCGTTCTGGCGGACCCATTCTTCGGGGAGCCAGCAGTTTCTCCCGTCACCCCTGGCGCCCACTCGACACGTACTCTCATGGCGGGCCGTCGCAGCATTCTTACGGGAGACGATCTGTCCGGGGTCTACTTCGCCCCACTCCCCGGCACCGCCGCGGAGGCTCACAACATCCAATCGCTCTTCCCGGAAGCGAGGGTCTTTACCGGCCGGCAGGCCACCAAGAGCCTGCTGCTGCATATCGAGTCTCCCGATATTCTCCACATCGCCACGCACGGATTTTTCCTGCGGGACCTTGCCGGGGAGCAAACCTCAGCCGGCGCACCGCCGGAAAACAACCGAACCCGCGCAATCCAGGCTGACCGGCTGCCCGCCAATCCGTTGTTGCGATCGGGCCTGGCCCTGGCGGGCGCCAATATCACCAAAGGCCTCAGCAACGATGGGATCCTGACGGCTCTCGAAGCCGCCAACCTGAATCTCTGGGGCACCCAGGTCGTCACCCTTTCGGCCTGCGAGACCGGCGTCGGCGAGGCGATGAGCAGCGAAGGCGTCTATGGCCTGAGGCGCGCCTTCTTCCTGGCCGGCGCGGAAACCCTGGTGATGAGCCTGTGGCCGGTTAGCGACCGGGCCAC
>JBKQIF010000082.1:0-23603 GCA_052148435.1 Bryobacteraceae bacterium | reverse complement strand
GCCGCGCCGTTGGCGGTGCGCTCGCGAACCAGGGCGAAAGCCGCCGCACGCACGCTGTCGACCTGGCGTCCCGCTTCCAGGTGGCTTTCGAGCTGCGCCGCGGTCCAACGCGCCTCGAAAGCCTGGATCAGCTCGGCCGAGGTCACCACTTCCAGGCCCACGCTCCGAACCAGCTCCAGGGTTCCCGCGTCCACCATGGCCACGTACGGAATGGCGCACTTGGGTGAATACTGCATGGCCACGCGCTTCAGCCCCTGCGTGATTTTGGCCAGTCCGGCCACCTGCTCTTCCCAGCTCGAATACAAGGTCTTTTCGCCAGGCAAAGGGTCGATCATATTGGCTTCGATGCGATGCACCAGCCCGCGCGGCTCGCCTTCGGCCGGCACCAGGTAATACCAGCGCCGGGTCGGGGTGCGCGGCACGCTGAGGTGCAGCACGCGATACGCCAGCGGATCGCGAAAATGATGATCGAAGAACAGCCAGCCGTCGAGCCGCTGTTCGCGCAATTCCTGTTGCAGGCGGGCAAGGTCCATATCGCATTCTATGGTAGCCGATGGCCGCGCTATGATGGCAGTCACGCTCCATGCCTAACGCCTCTTCCGGAAGCCGGCTTTTCGTCCCCCTGCTGCTGCTTTCCACCGCCAGCGGTTGCTCGGCGCTGATCTACGAAATCGTCTGGTATCACCTGCTGCAACTCGCCATCGGCTCGACCGCCATCTCGCTCGGCTTCCTTCTGGCCGCGTTCATGGGAGGGCTTTCGCTGGGAAGCGCCGGCTTTTCGCGGCTCAACCTCGGCGGCCGCCAGCCGCTGCGGGTCTATGCCGTGCTGGAGCTGGGGATTGCCGCCTGCGGCGCGCTGCTGCTCCACCTGATGCCGCTGATCGATCGCGTTTACTTCGCCGGAGCGGCAAGCGGCATGGCCGGCATGCTGATGCGCGGCCTGCTATGCGGCATCTGCCTGCTGCCGCCGACCGTTCTGATGGGCGCATCGCTTCCGGCCATCGTGCGCGCGGTCGAAGACCAACGGGCCGGCGCGGCTTGCTGGGGCTGGCTCTACGGCGTGAACACGCTGGGCGCGGTGGTGGGTTGTCTGGCCGCGGGTTTCTATCTGCTGCGCCTCTACGACGTCTATGTCGCCACCTATACCGCCGTAGCGCTCAACCTGCTGGTGGCGCTGCCGGCATGGCGTCTTTCGAAGCCCCTTTCGACTGGCGCCGCGCGCACCGCGCCGCCCGCAGCATCCCCCATCCATTGGACGATTTACGCCGCCATCGCTCTTTCGGGAGCTTCCGCCCTCGGCGCCGAAGTGCTGTGGACGCGATTGATGGGGATGCTGCTCGGCTCCACGGTCTACGTTTTCTCCATCATTCTGGCGGTGTTTCTGGGCGGAATGGCGGTGGGCAGCACGGCCTGTTCCTGGCTGATCGAGCCGGAGCCCGGCGCCGGCCGCGGCGCGGAATGGGCACGCGCCGCGCTGGGCTGGTGCCAGGTGCTGCTGTTGCTCGCCATTGCCTGGGCCGGCTGGATCGTCACCGACTCCCTGCCCTACTGGCCCATCAACCCGTTTCTGGCCTCCAGCCCCTGGTTTACGTTTCAAATCGATGCGGTGCGCTGCCTCTGGGCGATCCTGCCGGCGGCACTGCTGTGGGGCGCCAGTTTCCCCCTGGCAATGGCGGCAGCGGCGACCGCGGAGGCCGACCCCGGCAGCGTCGTCGGCCGGATCTATGCCGCCAATACCCTGGGTGCGATTGCGGGAGCGCTGGGCGTCAGCCTGATCCTGATACCTGAATTCGGCACGCATTTCTCGCAGCGCGCGCTGGTGGCGCTGGCGGCGCTGGGCGCCATCGCGGCGTTTCTGCCCGTGATTCTGAGACAGGCGCCCGGCAAGCGCACCGCCGCGGCTCTGGCGGCAGCAGCGGCGGCCGTCCTGGCGGTAATTCTGATTCGCGCAAGCGACCCGATCCCCGGCGAAGTGGTCGCCTACGGGCGCCGCTCGGCCCTCTACGCCGGCAAGGCGCAGATCCTCGAGGTAGTGGAGGGCCGCAATTCCTCCGTGGCTATTTCGCGCTGGAGCGACGGCGCCACCGAAATCGACGTCAACGGCCACGTGGAAGCCACCACCGAACCTTTCGACATGAAACTTCAGCGCATGGTGGGCCACCTGCCCGCGATCATCCATCCGAATCCGCGCTCGGTGCTGGGCATCGGTTTCGGCGCGGGCGTCTCGGCCGGCACCTTCACCCGTTATCCCACCATCCAGCATATTACGGTGTGCGAAATCGAGCCCGTCATCCCGCCCATTTCCACGCGCTATTTCGGCCACGAAGACTACAACGTGCTGCATGACCCGCGCACCCGCATTGTCTATGACGATGCCCGCCACTTCATTCTCACCACCACCAAAAAGTTCGACATCATCGCCTCCGACCCGCTGGACGTGTTCGTCAAGGGCACCGCGGCGATCTATTCCGAAGAGTACTTCGAAGCCATCAAGCGTCACCTCAACCCCGGCGGCATGTTCACGCTCTACGTTCCGCTCTACGAAAGCGATGCGCGCACGGTGAAGAGCGAACTCGCCACTTTCTTCGCCGCCTTTCCCAACGGCACGGTATGGGCCAACACCATCGATGGCCGCGGCTACGACATGGTCTTCATGGGCCAGGCGGAGCCGCTGCGCATCGATCTGGACGCCATCGAAGCCCGCTACCTGCGGCCCGATTATGCCCCCGTGGCGCAATCCCTGAGCGAGGTTGGCGCCACCGACCCGCTGGCCCTGTTTGCCACATACGCCGGCCGGCGCTCCGACCTGGGCGCCTGGGTGAAAGGCGCCGAAATCAACCGCGACCGCGATCTGCGCCTGCAGTACCTGGGGGGCTGGGGCATCAACAGCAGCCTGGAAGACGCCATTTACCGCGACATGATGCAGTACCGCCGGCCGCCCGATGGTCTGTTCCAGGGCTCGCCGGAACGGGTCGCCGCGGCACTGGCGCAACTGGGCGCGGCGAGGTAGCGGAAGGTGGGTTGGGTCTTCCAGATAAGTCATTTAATTTCAGCCGCTTTCCTGCCAAGAATGGGTTCGTTCGGGAACGGCAGTTTGGGTTTCGCCGCGCATTTCTCCCGGGTGTTCAGGCGCGGTGTCGTGGCGCGGGCAGTCATGCCGACGTTTGCCTCCGACACTGTGTCGCAGTCTGGAAGAAGTGTCGAGACGAATCTCGACACTGCAGGCACGAATGCCTGCGCCACGGCGGCTCTCCCAGCGGCGGCGATCCCAATGGACATAAATCGTTTTGTTTGAGCCTCTTGTCTGCCAAGAATGGGTTCGTTCGGGAACGGCAGTTTTGGGTTTGGCCTGGAGGCCGACGTGGCGCACGCACTCGTGCGTGCCGGAATGGCATGGTTATTCCTGACAACCCCTTAGCGCTTGTGCATTTTTGTGCATGCCTTGGGGCGAGCCCGGATGCGCGAATTGTCCGGCCTGGCAGCCCCACGATCCGAGATATATCACGGCTTGGGCAGGGAGATAGGCCCCGGATGGGCTAAGCGGCTGTGGCGGCGTGGGTTACCTTTCGCGAGATTCGGTGACCGGCCGCGGCTTGGTTGGGCGATCCCGTGGCCCGCGCTGTGGCTACGGCCCCTCCCGACGACTTGGCGCAGGGGTTACTGGAGCGAACCCCACCGGTGAGGCAGGTTCGAAGCGTCAGGTTGTGCCCTTTGGGCCACACGCCAAGGGCTCACTAGCGGCCGGGACTCATCACCATTCCGCCACTGATCCGTCCTCATGAAACACGCGGGCCATGGGACGCGTGCCGCCGAATGGGAACCTGGACAGGCTCGCTTCGGACAGGTCGAAACCGAGGCCGGGCTTCTGAGAAAGCGGGAAACGGCCGTCCACCATGCGCATGGCGGGGAATCCCAACCACTCTTGCCACACCTTGTCATTGGGGCCGGGCTGGATCTGGCCGCAGATTTCCTGCACCAGGAAGTTCGGCATGGCCGCGTTCACCTGGAGCGTGGCGAGGCCGCCGATGGGGCCTTCGCAGGCGTGCGGGGCCATCGAGATTCCCGAGACCGAGGCCATTTGCGCCACCTTCCACAAGCCGGTGACGCCGCCCACGTGGTTGATGTCGGTCTGCAGAATATCGACGATTCCCATCTCGATCAGCTCGCGGCAGCCATAGGTGGCGACCAGGCGCTCTCCGGTGGCGATGGGGGTGGTGGAGCGGCGGGCGACCTTCGCCATCGCCTGGGCGTTTTCGGGCGGACAAGGCTCTTCGATGAACAACAGGTTCAGCGGCTCGACTTCCTTCACCAGGATGGACGCCACGGCGGGGCTGGTTTTGGCGTGGAAATCCACCGCGATGTCGATTTCGGGGCCGAGCGCCTCACGCAGCAATTGCATGGATTTCACCGCGGCGTCGATTTTCTTGCGCGTTTCGATCCACTCGTAGGTATCGGGCAAGCCGGTCTTGAAGCACGAGACACCTTGCGCGATGGCGGTCTCGCGCAGTTTCGCCAGGCCCTCCCGGGTGCGGACTCCATCGGCGTGATAGTATCCGCGCACGCCGCGCGGATCGAGCGGGCCACCCAGCAGGCGGTGCACCGGCACGCCCAGCGCCTTGCCGCGGATGTCCCACAGCGCCTGGTCGATGGCCGAAATCGCGGACCCGATCACCGGGCCGGCGCGATAGAAGCTGTGCACGTACATGGATTGCCAGGTGTGCTCCACCTGCATCGGATCGCTGCCGATGACGAAGTCGCGGAAGTCTTCGATGCACGCCATGGCGGCGCCGGCTTTGCCCTCGAGTGTGCCCTCGCCCCAACCTATCAGCCCCTGGTTGGTTTCCAGTTTGACGAATACGTAGGGCCGGTCGGAGGTGGGTGTCAGCGATACGCCGAAGACCTTCATGCCGGTGATTTTCAGGCCGGACCCCAGGCCGTCGAAGGCGCCGCCCAAGGCCGCCTGGGGCGCGAAGGAACAAGCGCAACCGTCGACAACCGCGCGCCGCGTTTCGGTGTTCGCCGCATTCTCGGCCAAGGCCAGGCCGGCGCCGCCGAACGCCAGAAAGTTCCTACGCAGCACGGTATTTCTCCAGCGCCGCTTCATTTACATCGATGCCAAGGCCGGGCGCTCGCGGAAGGTCCAGAAAGCCGTCTCGCGGGGTCTCCAGACCGGCGGAGACAATCGCGGCGCGCATGGCGCGGTCCGCGGCATCCTCGGGATACGGCACGTGCTGGATGAAGAAATTCGGGACGCTGGCGGCCAGGTGGAGGGCCGCGGCGGTGGCCACCGGACCGCCGTCGTGATGGGGCGCGATGGCCACGTAGTAAGTCTCCGCCAACACCGCTATGCGGCGCGCGCCGGTGATCCCGTGCACCGAGATATCCGGCCGCACCACGTCTACCAGGCCTTCCCGCAGCAGCGTCTGAAAAAATCCGGGGTCGCCGATCCCGCGCCCGAACCCCAACGGCGTCACGGCTTGCGCCGAGATCTTGCGCAACGCTTCGAGATTGGAGACGGAGCACGGTTCGTCGAACCAGAGCGGGTGACTGCTTTCGACGGTGGCCGCAACCGACGCGGCGTCCGACGGCGTCAGCCGGCCGTGGCCGTCCAGCACGAAATCCCGGCCTTCACCCAGTTCCTTCAGCAGTGCATGCACCTGGTCCTGATAAGCCCTGCCCTGATTCCGCGCCGCGGGCGGCGGGACGCGCACAGCCACGGCATGAAAACCGGGAGCGGCGGCCGAATCCGTGAACGCCCGGATTTTGTTGCGCGTGGGCCCTCCCAACACGCGGCAGACCGGCGCGCGGCACGCCTTCCCGAGAATGTCGAGCATGGCCATATCCAGAGCGCCGGCCAAAGGCGTGGACGCGTCGATGGCGGCGTAGAGCGTGGCCGGCCGGCCGATCCACTCTTTCTCCAGCGCTTTGGTCTCCGGCCCGGAAGCCTGCGCGCACTCGCCCCATCCGGTCAACCCGGAACCGGTCTTCACCCGGACCATCGCGTATCGATTCCCCGACACCGGTTCGCGGAGGGGAAACCAGCGGATCTCCGCGATGACATGGGGTTCACTAGACGGCGCTGCGGCCACGACTTGCGGCACAAACCCGCCGGCGAGCCGTGCCCTGCGCCGCGCGATGGTTACATTCGCAGCCATTTTTCCTCAATCACAATACCACGAACGCCGCCGGGACATGCTCCATCAAGGGGCCGTGTATTGCTCCAACAATCGCAGAAACAACCGATAGTCGTCGAGTGAAACTTCGGGGGGAGTCTGGTGGTCGACGCTGGGAAGAAACCCGCCCGGCCGCATCAACGGGACCAGCCGCTCGAACTCCTTTCGCATGGCGGCCTCGCCAAGGTGCATCACCAGTTTGTTGTAGTGGCCCACCATCCTCAGCTTCGGATACAACTCACGCAGCGCCATGCCATCGACGGCGGCCTGCCGTTCGAGCGGCAGCACGCCCTCGACTCCGACGGCTTGCAGCCACGGCACGAGCCGGGTCACATCGCCGTCGGTGTCCACGATGGTAATGGCGTTCATGTCCTTGATCCGCTCCAGCAAGCGAAGGTAATAGGGAGTCAGGAACTGGTCGCAGATGCGGCGGGAAACCATGGGTCCATGGTTGTAGGACATGTCCTCGGCGATAGTTGTAAACGTCGGTACGCAGGCGCGGCGGATTTGTTCCAACAGGCGCAGGTTGAACTCCAGCAGATCCTGGTTGATGCGGTGAATCAGTTCCGGCTGATCGTAGTAGGCCAGCATCAGCTTCTCGAATCCGAGCAGGGTGCGGGGAAACCAGAAGAACCCTTCGAGCGTGGTCCATACCACGACTTGGCCTTCCGCCTGTCTTTTGGCCCAGGGCTGCATGGCGGAAATGGCGGAACCGTGGTCGGGATAAAGCGAAGGCCGGATGCGCAGGTAGTCGTCCATGTTGGAGACGGTGCCCTCGACGTGATGCTGGACAGCCTCGATGGTCGGCTGGGTGGTGCTGAACCAGAACTGCTTGTAGGGGTCCAGGCCGAAGTGCTGCGAGATGGCGAAGACATCGTTCAATTGCGCCGGCAAGCCCTCGCGATGCCAGCGGTCGATGGTGAGGTCCCACCACATCGCCCATTCCCATCGAGGCAGCCGGTCCACCGGCTGGAAATTCATGAGCGCCCGAAAGCGCTCCACATGGTTCATCGTAAAATCCCTGGCTTGCCGGGCAAGCGCAAAATGCGAAGCCAGGCGCCCCTTCCACGCACATGTTAGCCGAAAAACCGGGGCGGCGGGAGATGTTATTATTTCGGATGTCATCGCCTTTTAGCCGCGAAGCCGGAAACCGGCAACGATGGTTTCGCGGCATCGCGCGCGGCGGAGTCGCTTGAGTTTCCATCCGAATGCCGATCGCAAGCGCCCAACTTGACCGTCCGCAAGCGACCCGCTGGCTGATTGCCATCGCCGTGATGTCCAGCGCCGTGATGGAGGTGCTGGACACCTCGGTTGTGAACGTCAGCCTGCCGCACATAGCTGGAAGCCTCTCCGCCACGGTGGACGAAGCGACGTGGGTTTTGACCTCCTACCTGGTGGCCAACGCGGTGATCCTCCCGATTACGGGATGGCTGGCGAACTTCATCGGCCGCAAACGGCTGCTGCTGACCGTGGTGACCGGATTTACTCTGTCGAGCGTGTGTTGCGGCCTGGCCCCGAGTCTTCCCATGCTGATTTTTTTTCGCGTCCTTCAAGGCACGACGGGCGGGGGATTGCAGCCGCTTTCGCAGGCGATCCTGCTGGAGGAGTTCCCAGGGGAGGAACGCGGCAAGGCGATGGCCTTCTGGTCACTGGGCATCATCGCGGCGCCGATCCTGGGACCGACCCTGGGCGGCTGGCTTACCGACACATATTCCTGGCGCTGGGTATTTTACATCAACCTGCCCATCGGCATCGCCAGCCTGATTATGATCTCGCTGTTTCTTTACGATCCGCCCTATATTCGCCGCGGCAGCATGCGCGTGGATCTCTGGGGCCTGGGCATGCTGGCGGTGGGCATGGCGGCGCTGCAGATCATGCTGGACAAAGGCCAGGAAGAGGATTGGTTTGGCTCCAATCTCATCGTGATGCTGGCCGTGATCGCGGGGATCATGCTGCCGGCCTTTGTGATCCGGGAACTCTTCGTCGAGGCGCCGCTGGTTCGTTTCCGGCTGCTGAAATACCGGAGCTTTGCCTGCGGCATCGGACTGGCCACGGTGCTGGGATTCGTCCTCTATGGCAGCCTGGTGCTGTTGCCGCTGTTTATGCAGACGCTGCTAGGTTGGACGGCCGTAACGGCCGGCCTGTGGACCAGCCCGCGCGGGGTCGGCACGGCGATCTGCATGCCGCTGGTCGGATACCTGTTGGGCAAGGGATGGGACGGCCGCAAGATGATGGTGTTCGGCTTCGCCGTGGCCAGCATGGCGTTCTTCGGCTACTCGCACATGAACCTGCAGTCGGGAACGTGGGATATCCTATGGCACCAGATCAACCAAGGCGCAGGCATGGCGTTCGTCTTCGTGCCGCTGACCGTGTTGACGATGGATCCGATCCCGCAGGCGGAGACCGGCTATGCCACAAGCCTTTATAGCGTGATGCGGAACGTCGGCTCCAGCGTGGGCGTCTCCTTTGTCACGACCTTCGTTGCGAGGAGGTCCCAGTTTCATCAGTCGGTGCTGGTTGCGCACGTGACGCCGTATAGCCTGCAAACGGAACAGATGCTGGCGCAGAGCCGGACCATGCTCTCCGGCCGCGGTTCGGACTGGGCCACGGCGGGGCGCCAGAGTCTGGGTCTGCTGTATGGCGTAGTCCAGCAGCAGGCTGCGTTGTTGAGCTTCGTCGAGGCGTTCCGCATCATGGGCCTTTTGTTCCTGGCTGTCATCCCGCTGATTTTCCTGATGCGGAGGGCGAAACGGAACCGGGCCTCGGCGGAGACGCCATGAGGCCGCGGTTATGGCTGGCGCTTTACTCCCCGATCAGCCGGATCGATCCCACGCCGCCTTCCACGGTCACGCGAATGCGCACCGAGGCGTGCTGGTAGGCTTCGTTGACCCAGTGGCCTCCGGTCTTTTGGAGATTCCGGGCCTCAATGGATCCGATGCCGCCCGATGCTTCGGCATAAACGCCGACGGTCGCCGGGAGGTGGATGGTGGCTTCTCCCACGCCGCCGTGGATGCGGACGTTGTAATCGTGCCTGGGGGCGCCGCGCAGATCCATGTCGAGTTGGCCCACGCCCATGTCGACCTGGACGTCGCGCAACGGGAGGCTCCCCAGATCGAGTTGCGCGTGGCCGGCGCCGAAGCTCGCGCGGAGATACAGCGGCACTTCCCGGCTCAGGCGTAGGTCCCATTCGTACCGGTTGGAGCCGAAATGGAGGCCGTGCTCGCGGGGCTGGCGGATGCTGAGGTCCGCGCGCGTGCCCTGGAAATCGTAGCGAACCTCCGGTTTCCATCGGTCGATATTGTAGGTGAAATAGGTCTGGGCCAGTTTGCTGGTGCCGGTGCCCACTTTCAAGTCTCCGGCGCCCATGCGGAGGTCGAGATGGAGTTCTTCGACCGAACCGCGCTCGAACGAGCGGGCCTCGTACCGGGCCGGGCCGGCGCGATCCGACGTGACGACGCAACCGCACAGGAAAAGCACGGGGAACAACACACCGGCCGGGGCCGGGAAGCGTCTCAGATCCATGGCGCGCTCTCCACTCCCAAGAAAAGCCATACGCCGATGGGCGGGAGATTGTTCCGCGGTATATTCGGCGGCTTCCGCCACCCGATCGCCGCTCCGGCCATCTGCTATAACAACACTCATGGGAAATACCTTCACCCGCCGTGAGGCGCTGCTAGGCGTCACTGCGTCGGCCGGCGCCCTGGTTGCGGCCGCGGCGCAGGCGGCGATCGAGACCCACATTCACCTCTTCGATCCCGCCCGCGTCCCCTATGCGCCGGACGCGCCCTACAAGCCTGCCGCCTATACGCTGGAAGATCATGTGAAGCTGGTAGAGGCCGCCGGCCTGGCGCATTCGATCATCGTTCAACCGGAGCCTTACCAGGACGATCACCGCTATCTGGAATACTGCTTCGCCCACGAGCCGAGGCCGGGGTACTTCAAAGGAACGTGCCTGTTCGATCCGCTGCGCGAGGACACCCCCGGCCGGATGCGCGCCCTGGCCCAACGCTGGCCGAAGCGCATCGTCGCCCTGCGCATCCACGAAATGTCGATGACGCCCGAGGCCGGCGGCCCCATTCGCAATCGCGATATGAAGGATCCCCGCATGCTGGCCTGCTGGCAGGCGGTGACCTCGATGGGGATGGCGGTGCAGATGCACTTCATACCGGCGCAGGCGCCCAACATCCGCGCTCTGGCGGCGAAATTCCGCGAAACCACGGTGATTCTGGATCACATGGGCCGGCCGGGGCAAGGCACGGAAACCGAATACGAGGAAGTGCTGAAACTGGCAGAGCTGCCACGCGTGATCCTGAAGTATTCCAATTGGGGAGAATACAAAGGCGACCTGAGCCGGCTGACCAAGCGGATCTACGACGCCTTCGGCCCGGAGCGCATGATCTGGGGCATGCTGGGCAACACGCCGGCGGAATACCGGAAGCAGGCGGCGCGTTTCGAGGAGTTGCTGGCGTTCGCTTCCCAAGCCGACCGGGCGAGAATTCGGGGCGGCAACGCGCAGCGGCTGTTCTTCGGCTGAGCCGGCATGTGGGCATGGTCAACCTGCGCCGCAGGGCCGCGGGATGATCCTACGCACTGAGCACGCGGTTTCGCAATTACGATCATGTGCACTCGGTACGTGTGTGCAACCGCTCCCTGGCGGTCGCGGCTCGGTTTGACTGACTTTCAGCGGTTGGCAGCGCTATTCCGAACGTGAGTACCCGGCAGGGCTGGGCTTAGGCCGGCCGGATAAACGCGTTGGCAAGGGCCGCGATAGCGCGCATCAGGCGGGTCTGATCGAGCGATGGGGGCAACGGAATGGAGAGCACCGGGCGATTGGTGCGCGGGTCGTTCGCAATCAGGTTCGAAAGCCCCTCGCCAGCAGGCGCGCTTTGCGCCACGGCGGCCAGCGATTCGAGGAATCGCACGCCGGTCTCGATCAGCCCGGCCGCGGCATGCTCGAATCCGGCCGGCTGAGACGCCGTTGCGCCCGCCGGTGGCTGCGGCGCCGGCGCAACAGGTTCCGGCACGGCTTCCATGGGAACGGGCTTGGCGGGAGGCTGGTCGATCACGGGTTTTGGCCGGCTTGGTTGATCGGCGAAGATTTCTTTGACCGACTGGAGGACGCTCTTCTTCCCCAGCGCCTCGAAGCTGACCTCGGCGGTGGGCGAATCGAAGACCCCGGCGAACAGGGATTTCTTCAGCTTCAGCGTTTCCCAGACGCGCTCTTCGATACTGCCCTTGGTCAGCAGGTGCACCACGTGAACCGGGTTGGCCTGGCCCATGCGGTGAACGCGGCCAATCCGCTGCTCGAGGCGAGCGGGGTTCCAGGGGGGCTCGAAATTAACGACCGCGGAAGCCGCCTGGAGATTCAGGCCAACGCCTCCCGCATCGGTCGAGAGGAACACGCGGCACTCGGCATCGCGGCGGAATTTCTCCATGAGCGCGCCGCGATTTTTGGAAGGCACGCCACCGTGGAGAGAGACGAATCCTATACCCAATTTCTCCAGTTCCCGGCCGGCCAGATGAGTCATGCGCTCATACTCGCTGAAGACCACCACCTTGCGGTTCTCTTCGATGGCCAACTCGCGAACGATCTCGCGAAACTCTTCGAGCTTGGGCGAATGGTTGGTTTTCTTATCGAAAAGAAAAGTGGAATCGCAGAGCATCCGCATGTTCTGCAGACAGCACATGATGCGCCGCAGGTCGATTTCCGAGAGCCAGCGCTGCCGTTCCCATTTGCGCATCAGCGCGGCCAGGATATCGTTCTGTTCCCAGTACGGCTCGGCTTGCTGCGGGGTCAGCGGAACGTGGAGAATCCGGTCGGTGCGCTGGGGCAGATCCTTGAGGACCTCCTGCCGGGTGCGCCGCAGCAGGATCGGCGCCAGTCGATCGTGAATTTTGTCGAGGCGGCGGTAGCCGATCAGGCGGCCGTTTTCGTCCTCGGTGCGATGCTCGTGAAGGAAGCGGAAGGCGGGGCCGAGACGGCGGCCGTCGATGAACTCCACCACCGAGAACAGCTCTTCCAGCTTGTTTTCGAGCGGGGTTCCGGTAAGCACGAAGGCATAGCGGCTTTTGAGTTGTTTGATGGTGCGCGCGGTGGCGGTGGCCCAGTTTCGAATGCGCTGCGCTTCATCGAGAATGATGAGATCGGGCGCCAGCTCGTGCATGTAGCGCACGTCTTTCAGAACCAGCTCGTAGCTGGAAAGGTTGAAGAACCTGGGCGAAGCATAGAGTTCCCGCCGGTGCGGCAGCAATCCGTCGATCACCTGCGCGGGGAGATCGGTGAACCTCTCGATTTCGGTTTTCCACTGGTACTTCACCGAGGCCGGCGCCACCACCAGCACTCTGGCAATGCCGCGGCGGCGGCGGAGCAATTCGGCAGCCGCGAGGGCCTGGACGGTCTTGCCCAAACCCATGTCGTCGGCCAGAACCACGCGGCCCCGGCAAGCGGCGAAAATGGCGCCCCGCTGCTGGTAGGGCAGCAGCTTGGTCTTCAGCACTCCATCGAGCGGATCTTGTCCACGGCGAAGCTTGGCGAGAAACCGGCGTTCCAGATCCAGTCCTTCGGCGAGCTCGTTTTCCCGATCGAGATATTCGAGCACATCGCTGTAGATGACCGCTTCCAGGTCGGCTTTGCGGAAGGCCTCGATCACCTGGTGAAAGCTTCGAAAATGCTCGGGCCGCAGCAGCCCGGCGGGGTCGAAGTACTGCTCGGCCAGCTTGAGCAGGATGGGCGATGGGGCAGCCGGCAGGCGCAACCGCACGTCGACCTTTTCACCGTACTGCAAAGAAATAGAGGCGCGCGCGCGGGCGTAAGCTTTACTTTCGAGCGCATAGCCGTGGCGCTTGCGGAGGCGCAGAAGAAGGGCCTCGATGTGCTTGCAGGTTCCCAAGGTATTGACGGCGAAGTCCGGGCACGAACAGTAATTCTCGAACAACCCCGGTCCGCGCATGGCGACGCGGTAGGTTTTTCCGCTGGCGGACTTGACGCGATAATCGCCATACGGCTCGCCGCCCGGCCGTTCCAAAATCCTGGCGATGGCATCGCGCGCCCGTTCCCGCCGTTCGGCAATCTGTTGCTCGACTAGCATTTGGCGATCTCCCGGCCCCCGGTAACGAGCCAGGATAGCAAAGTCCCGAGCGCGCTGTGCGGGACGCCCCGCGCCCGGTTGCGCCATCCGGCGAAGCGTGATACCTGAGTAACGAAGGGTGAACTATGCAGCGACGCAATTTTCTGAAGACGGCGGCCGCCAGCGGCGGATTGACGATTCTGCGCAGCGGGTTGCTGCGCGGCCAGACGGCGCCGAGCAACCGTCTGAACATCGCCCTGGCCGGGGTATGGGGCCGGGGAACGGCGCACTACAACGTGATGTGCAATGAGAACGTGGTGGCGCTGTGCGACGTGAACGATCTTCGCACCAAAGAGGCGCTCGAAATCTTCCCCAAAGCCAAGACCTATTGGGATTGGCGCCGCATGATGGACCAGAAGGACATCGAGGCGGTGATTATCTGCACGGCCGACCATCACCACGCTTTCATCGCCAACTGGGCCATGAATCGCGGCATGCACGTTTTCTGCGAGAAGCCCATGGGCATCACGGTGGACGAAGTGCGCACGCTGCGCGCGAATTATCTGAAGAATCGCGGGAAAATCGCGACCCAGCATGGCACCCAGCGGCACGCCTACCCGAATTTCGAGCGGCTGCGCGAGCTGGTTCTGGATGGCGCAGTGGGCGACCTCAAGACGATTCACGGATGGGACAGCCGGCAGCTTCCACGCCCGGGTTACCCCCAGGCGGAAGGCAAAGTGCCCGCCTCGCTGCACTACGAGCAGTGGATCGGACCTTCGCCCTACCATCCTTACACCCCGCAGTATTTCGGGGGCGGTAGCGGGATGAACTGCCTGTTCTGGAACATGTATCGCGATTTCGGCGTGGGCCAGATGGGCGACATGGGGGCGCACACCATGGACCTGCTGTGGAACTCGATCGATGCCGGCGCGCCCACCGCGATTGAGGTGGATCGGGAAGTGAGCGATAAGTTCAATCCCGATATCACGCCGGTGAAACTGAAGGTTTCCTTCGAGCACCCCGCCAACCAGTGGCGCGGGCCGGTGACGGTGGTGTGGTATCAGGGCGGGCTCAAGCCCAATCCGCCGAAGAGTTACATCGACATGACGGAGATTCCCAACGGCGCCATCTTCGAAGGCACCAAGGGCAGCATTCTGGCCGACTTCACCACCCGCATCATCATTCCCAACAACGACGATGGCGACCTGACCTATTACAAGCGGCGCGCGAAGAGCGACGTGTTGCCGTTGATTGAAGGCACCGGGCAGGTAACCCAGGGGCCTCCGCGCCCGGCAGCTCCGCGCCATGCGCCGCCGCCGCTGCCGCGCGGCTTCACCGCCATGCCCAGCGTCGAGCTGCAGGCCAACGGATTCCCGGCGGTGCAGTTCCTCGAAAACGGCTTGCCCGCCGACCTCGGCTTACCCAATACCGACGTGCGGCAGATCGCCGAGGCGGAACAGGCAGGCCGCGGCCCGAACCTGGGCGGCAGCCTCTTCCAGATGGAATGGGTTGACGCCTGCAAGGGCAAGAACAACGCCGTGACCCACGGCACCAGCACCAAGACGCACTGCGATTTCGATTATTCCGGTTCGATGATGGAGCAGATGTTGCTTGGCCTGGTAGCGCACCGCGCCGGCAAGCGCCTGGAGTACGACGGGGCGACGGGGCGGGTGACCAACGACGCCGCCTCCAACGATTGGCTGAAGCGCGGTTACCGCCCTGGCTGGACGCTCAACGGATAGCCGCGAAAACCCGCGCCGGGCGTTACAATCGGGCTTCCTCCCTGAGCGAGCCGCCGCGCACGCATGGGCCGCCTCGTCCTTCCGTTGTGGTAGAGGTTCCTGGAGACTCGAATGCAACCCGAACGGATGTTGTTGAGCGGCGATGAAGCGGTGGCGTGGGCCGCGCGCGATGGCCACGTCAAGTTGGGCACCGGATACCCGGGCACGCCGTCGACGGAGATTCTGGAAGCGTTCTCGGAACTGGGCGGGCAGGCGCAGTGGTCCCCCAATGAGAAAGTCGCGCTCGAAGTGGCTATCGGCGCGGCGTTCGCGGGCGCGCGCGCCATCTGCACCATGAAGCACGTCGGCCTGAATGTGGCCGCCGATCCGCTGTTTACGGTGGCGTACACCGGCGTCCAAGGCGCGCTGGTGATTGTTTCGGCGGACGACCCGGGCATGTCCTCCAGCCAGAATGAACAGGACAACCGGCGCTATGCGGTGGCCGCGGGCGTGCCCATGCTGGAGCCGGCAGATTCGCAGGAAGCCTACGATTTCACCCTGCTCGCGATCGAAATCTCCGAGCGCTGGCAGATCCCCGTGCTGCTGCGCATGACCACGCGCGTCTGCCATTCCTACACCGTGGTGCGCCCTCGGCCCCCGGTAGCGCCGCCGCCCGCGGCGCATTTCGAGCGCGACGTGGCGCATCGCGTAATGATCCCCGCCTACGCGCGGCCAGCCCATGTACGGCTGCGCCAGAAGCTCGACGCCATCGCTCAGTGGAACGAAACCGGCGGGCCGAACCGCGTGATTGAAGGCACCGGCGCGCGCGGCATCATCACCTCCGGCATCTCTTACATGCACGTGCGCGAGGCCGATCCCGACGCCGCGGTGCTGAAGCTCGGGCTGACGCATCCGTTGCCGCTCGGGGCGATGCGGGAATTCGCGCGCGCGCACGGCCGAACCACCGTCGTCGAGGAAGGCGACCCGTACCTGGCCGACGCGGCGCTGGCCGCGGGACTGGCCGTCGAAACCAAACCCGCCATGTTCCGTTTCGGCGAACTGAACGTCGATCGCGTGCGCCGCATCTTGAACGGCGACGTCTCACCCGAAGCGAAACTACCGCCAGGCAAGCCGCCCGAGTTGTGCCCCGGCTGTCCGCATCGCAGCGTGTTCACGGCGTTGCGCGAGCTGGGCTGCATCGTGGCCGGCGATATCGGCTGCTACACGCTGGGCGTGCTGCCGCCCTTCAACGCGCTCGATACCTGCGTATGCATGGGCGCCGGAATCACCGTCGGCCTGGGCCTGCGGCAAGTGCTGCCGCCGGAGGAAGCGCGGCGCGTCGTGAGCGTCATCGGCGACAGCACGTTCGTACACAGCGGCATCACCGGCCTGGTGGAAGCGGTCTACAACCCGCCCGCCACCGGCCACCTGACCATCATTCTCGACAACGGCACCACGGCCATGACGGGCATGCAGGAGCACCCCGGCACCGGCCGTTCCCTCGATCACGGGCGCGCCGGAAAAGTGATTTTCGAAGATCTGGTGGAGTCGCTCGGCATGGCGCGGCCGGTGGTGATCGATCCCACCGTCGACACCGCGGGCTTCCAGAGCCTGGTGAGGGAAGCGCTCGCCTGCGGCGGCATCCGCGTCATCATTGCGCGCCGCGATTGCCTGCTCGCCACCAGCAAGATCAAAAGCTACGAACAGGCTCTCGGACAGGAGGCGTGCCTTGCCCCCAATGAATAAGGTGGTAAACGTGGTCATCGCCGGACTGGGCGGCCAGGGCGCGTTGAAAGCGTCGGACATTGTCGCCGGCGCCGCCTTCCGCTGCGGGCTGGAGGTGAAGAAGAGCGAGATCCACGGCATGAGCCAGCGCGGCGGTTCGGTGACCAGCGATGTCCGCTTCGGCGCGGAAGTCTTCAGTCCGATGGTGCCGCCCGGCGAGGCCGATTTCCTGGTAGTGCTCGCCCCCAGCCAGGTGGAGAACAACCGTTGGCAACTCCGCCCCGGCGGCACGCTGATCCCGCCGGACCTGGCCGGCGAGAACACGCTGGGTAGCAAGAAGTGCCTGAACGTGGCGCTGGCCGGGGCGTTGAGCGTGTTTCTCGATTTACCCCAAGAGCAGTGGCTGGCCGCCATCCGCGCCAATCTGCCGGAGAAAGTTCACGCCATGAACCTGGACGCATTCCAAAAGGGACGCCAAGCCGCCGCGAGGTTGCGCCGATGAGCGGGGAAGCGCTCGGTGGCGCCTTCCACCCGGCCAGCGCGCCCGATTACGTGCCGCTGGCGCAGATGCGCCAGCTGCAACTCGAGCGGCTGCGGGCCGTCGTGCGGCGCGCTTACGACCGCGTCGAGCTCTTCCGCCGGCGCCTCGACGAGCGCGACTTCCGGCCCGAGAAGCTCGGCACTCTGGCCGACATCGAGCATCTGCCCTTCACCACCAAGGCCGACCTGCGCGACACCTATCCTTTCGGACTCTTCGCCAGTCCCATCGAGGACGTGGTGCGCGTACACGCCTCCAGCGGCACCACCGGCAAACCGATTGTGGTCGCCTACACGCGGCAGGATCTGGAAGTCTGGACCAGCGTGATGGTGCGCGCCTTCGCGGCCTGCGGTCTGAATCGCGGCGACGTGCTGCAGAACGCTTACGGCTACGGTCTGTTCACCGGCGGACTGGGCGCGCATTACGGCGCCGAAGCGCTGGGCGCCACCGTGATTCCGGTGTCCGGCGGCAATACCGACCGCCAGATCATGGTGCTGAAGGACTTCAGGGTCACCGCCATCTGCTGCACGCCGACTTACTTCATTCACCTGATCGAGCGCGCCGCCGAACTGGGCGTCCGCATGCGCGATCTGCCGCTGCGCGTCGGCATCTTCGGCGCCGAACCGTGGACCGAATCCATGCGGCGCCACATCGAAATCGAGGGCGGCATTCAGGCTTTCGACATTTACGGTCTCTCGGAAATCATCGGGCCGGGCGTGGGCGTCGAGTGCCCCTATCATCACGGCCTGCACATTTTCGAGGACCACTTCTACCCGGAAGTGATCGATCCGGAAACCGGCCACGCGATGCCGGATGGCGAAGAGGGCGAACTGGTGCTGACCACGCTCAGCAAGCAGGCCATGCCGATGATCCGCTACCGAACGCGCGACATCACCGTGCTGGCCGCCGAGCCCTGCCCGTGCGGGCGAACGGTGCGCCGCATGGGCCGCATCGCGCGCCGCAGCGACGACATGTTCATCATCCGCGGCGTGAACGTCTTCCCCTCACAGATCGAAGCCGCCCTGCTCGCGGTGGAAGGCACGCTGCCGCACTATCAGATCCTGCTAACGCGGCACAAGGGTCTGGACGCGATGGAAGTGCAGGTGGAGGTGACACCGGAGCTGTTCAGCGACAAGATTGGCGCGCTCGAAGGGCTGCGCCAACGCCTGGCTTACGCGGTGGAGCATATTCTGGGACTGAAAGTGGAAATTACTCTCGCGGCGCCGCGGAGCATTCGGCGTAGCGAGGGCAAAGCCGAACGCGTGATCGACCGAAGAAACCCGACGACGGAGGTGCGTCATGAAGATCCATCAACTGTCTCTGTTCCTTGAAAATAAGCCCGGCCAGATGATCCAGCCCTGCCGCCTGCTGGCGGAAGCGGGCATCGGCATGCACACCCTGACGCTGGCCGACACCCAACAGTTCGGCCTGCTACGCCTGATCGTGACGGATTGGGAGCAGGGCCGCGCGATCCTCGAACGAGCCGGATACCTGGTGAACGTGACCGAGGTGGTGGCGGTGGAAGTGGCGGACCGCCCCGGCGGACTGGTGGGGCTGCTCGATCTGTTTGAAGCCGGCGGTATCAACATCGAATATATGTACGCTTTCACCTTCGGGCGCGAGGACAAGGCCGTGCTGGTCTTCCGCTTCGACCAGCCGGACGCCGCCATCGACCGGCTACGCGCCGCCGGTATCAACGTCGTCAATGGCGTCGAACTTGGGGCTCGGATTCACGCGTGAGTGTCGCCAGGACCATTCAGGATCAGCTCGAGCGCGCGTCGTGGATCCGGCGCATGTTCGAAGAAGGCATCCGTCTGCGCCAGGAGCGCGGCGCCGAAAACGTTTTCGATTTCACCCTCGGCAATCCGGAGGTCGAGCCGCCGGAGGCCGTGATCGCGGCGCTGCGGCGCGTGGTCGATCGGAACCGCCCGCGCAGTCACGGTTACATGCCCAACGCCGGATTTCCCGCCGTGCGGCAGGTGATCGCACGGCGCCTGGCCGAACGCACCGGCCTCGACTTCACCGAGGAGGATGTGCTGATGACGGTGGGCGCCGCCGGCGCCATCAACACGCTGCTGAAGTCGATTCTCGATCCCGGCGACGAAGTAATCGTCCTCAACCCATACTTCCCCGAGTATCGTTTCTATATCGAGAATCACGCGGGGCGCGTGGTGCCCGTCGAGACCGATGACCACTTCCAACCGGACGTGGCGCGAATCGCCGCCGCCATCACGCCACGGACCAAGGCTATCATCCTTAACTCGCCCAACAACCCCAGCGGCGCGGTCTACCCCGAAGCCGTGCTGCGCGAGCTGAATGGAATCGTGCGCGATCCGGTGATCGCGATCAGCGACGAGCCCTACCGGCCGCTGGTGTTCGACTCGATCAAGCCACCGGAAACCCTGCGCCTGATCGAGCGGTCGGCGCTGGCGTGGTCATGGTCGAAAGCCATGGCGCTGGCGGGCGAGCGCATCGGCTATCTGGCGCTGTCGCCGCGGCTCGGTGAGGCCGCTGCGCTGCGCGGCGCCTGCACTTTCACCAATCGTATTCTGGGTTACATCAACGCACCCGCCATCTGGCAGTGGGTGGTGGCGGAAGTGCCCGATGCGACGGTGGACGTGGCGCAATACCAGGCCAAGCGCGACATCCTCTGCGATGCGCTCACCGCCATGGGCTACCACGCGCCGCGCCCGCAGGGCTCGTTCTATTGCTTCCCGCGCACGCCCATCGCCGACGATGTCGCCTTCATCCGCCGTTTGCAAAAGGAAGGCATCCTGGCGGTTCCCGGCTCGGGCTTCGGACGCGGCGGATTCATGCGCCTCTCACTCACCATCGCGCGCGAAGACCTGGAGAGGTCGGTGCCCGGATTCGAACGAGCGTTGCGGCAGAGCACGCGGGAAGGCTGATGCCGATCACTTTTGCAACCGAAAAAGCGCAGGCGTAAACGCCTACTCCACGAAGATTCCAATGCACTTGCCAACCTAGTGGAGCAGGCCTTCGGCCTGTTTTTTTCACAATCCCTGACTGTCGCGGCTCGGTTACGGGTGCTGCCGATCCGTCGTCAGATGGCAGCGGCGGCTGGTATCATAGCTGGAAACCGGTCGATTGAGAGAATCGTTTGCCGATCCTTGCCACGGCATGCGGGCGCCACCTGGGTGCCTGTCTCGGTACTTTCGAGCCGAAATAGAGGTTGACCCTTGATGCGATACGTAGGTAACGGAAAAATCCTGTTGGCGATTACGCTCGGCATATCGTTTACTGCCTGGGGCCAGGGCGGCAGCGGTCGAGCCGGCCGGGCCGCCGCTGCGCCACCGGCCGCTGCGCCTGGGAGCACGGCTGGGCGCGGCGGCGAAGGTGGAGGCGCCAACGCCATCGATTTTTACAACTACGATACGACGGCGGGTACAGGACCGGCGATTCCCGATGCTCCGCCCACGGAAACTCACCAGAAGATCGCGCTTAACGGGGAGGCGCTCGCCTACACGGCGCGGGCCGGCTACATGCCCCTGCGAAACGCGACAACGGGACAGTCGGAAGCCCATTTGTTTTACACCAGCTATACCAAAGACGGCGTCAGCGACTCGTCGGCGCGCCCGGTATTGTTTTTACTGGGCGGCGCACCGGGTGTAGCGGCCAGTTGGCAGGAGTTTGGCGGTCTTGGCCCGAAGCGGATGAAGTGGATGAATGACGGCACCGCCGGGCTGCCTCCCTATGGGTGGGCGGACAATCCCAATACGCTGCTTGGCCAGGCGGATCTGGTTTTCGTGAACCCGGTGGGCACGGCATTCAGCCGGCCCGACCAGCCGGGCCGGGGCCCGAACTTTTGGAACACGGCCGCCGACGTGGCTTCGCTCGGTGAGTTCGTGCGGAGTTTCCTCAATACGAACAATCGCCGGAATTCACCGCTCTTTCTGGCGGGCGAGGATTTTGGCACGGCACGGGCGGCCGGTTTAGCTGCCTATCTCATCGAACACCAGACGCCGGTTGACGGCGTCGTGCTGCTCTCGATGACGATGAGCGCCGACGCCGTCGCGGGCGACGAGCAATACATAACCTTGCTGCCGAGCCTGGTCATGGCCGCCTGGCATCACAGGAAGCTGGCGCCCGAATTGACAGCCATGAGCGCCGAACAGATTTCGGGACAGGCGCGCCAGTTTGCGGCGCGCGAGTATCTCCACGCGCTCTACAAAGGCGACCGCATGACGCCGGAGGAACGCACCAAGGTAGCGGCGGAACTGTCGCGGCTGACCGGGCTCTCGAAGGCATTTATCGTAAACAACGATTTGCGCATTTCGCTCGATCGCTTTAACGGCGAGCTGATGCGCGACCAGCACCGCGGACTATCGAGCTCCGATGCGCGGGTGACCGGCTTTGTGCCGGCGCCTAGTGGCGGGCGCGGTTTTGGCGGCGGGCGCAGCGGCTTCGGCGCCGCCCCGGCCCCCATCGATTTCAATTTGAGCAACCTGGCCGGCGGCTTTGAGGCCGCATACGATGCCTACCTGCGGCGCGAACTGGGCTTCGACGGCAACGGCAAGGGAGTCTTCTACCTGTCGAGCGGCGGCGTCGGCACCTTCACATCCACCGGGAGCGACGACGCGAGCCTTGCCGCCGCTTTCGCCCGCAACCCCGGTCTGCGCCTTTACGTGGGCGTGAATTACTTCGATCTGAATGCGCCGTTCTATGCGGCCGAGTTTACCCTGGCTCACCTGAACGTGTCGCCGGAGGTCCGCGCCCATAACATCACCGTCGGCCACTTCGAAGCCGGACAGATGACCTATGTAGACAACAAGGCGCTTGTCAAACTACAGGCCGACCTGGCCAGGTTCGTCAACGAAGCCGCCTCACCGGCACGTAAATAAGCGGCGCAACCAAGGAGCAATGTCATGAGAATCCGTCGAAGGGTCAACGCAAGAATAACTTCACTGTTGCCGCCGTGGCGCACGCACTCGTGCGGGCGGCGTCGAGCCTTCACTCAGCGTTTCTGCGCCTTGGGGCCGCGGGCGTCGGCAAGAGTGCCGACGCTGCAAGCAGGAGTGCGTGCGCCACGGCGGCCGGTCAAGCTATGTAAAGTTATTCTTGCGTTGACCCTTACCGCTGCCACCGGGGCGGAAGCCTTCGCACAGGGCCGGGGCGCCGCCGCCGCGACTAACGACTTCTATCGCTTCAATTACAACACGGAAGAGATGCAGCCGATCCACTACCCCGCGGAACCGATCGTCACCGAGCATCGGATCGCGCTGCACGGGGAGACGATCCAATACACCGCCCGCGTGGGGTTCCTGCCCATCCACCAGGCCACCAGTGGCGTGACTGAGGGCCATCTGTTCTACATCTACTATTCCAGGAACGGCGTCACCGACAAATCCAAACGGCCGGTCTGGTTTTTGTTCAACGGCGGACCGGGCGCGGCCACGGTCTGGCTGCACATGGGCGCCTTTGGCCCCAAGATGGTGAAGATGACCTCGAACGGCCTGGCAACGCCGCCGCCGTACACTTACGTCGACAATCCTAACTGCCTGCTCGATACCGGCGATCTGGTCTTCATCGACGCCATGGGCACCGGCTTCAGCCGCCCTGATAAGCCTAGTTACGGGCCTGACTTTGGCGGAGTGGAGAACGATCTGGCCGCCTTCGGTGAGTTCATCCGCAGCTTCCTGAACGAATATAACCTCTGGGGTTCACCGCTCTTTGTCGGCGGCGAGAGCTATGGCACCACGCGCGCTGCCGGGCTCGCCGGCTATCTTACCGACCATGACATTCCGATTAACGGCGTGATGCTGCTGTCGGCGGTAATCGATTCCGATGCCAGCGCCGGCGAACAGCGCCAATTGCAAACGCTGCCGACCGAGATCATGACCGCGCACTTCCACAAAAAGCTGGCGCCCGATCTTCAAAAGCTAAGCGTGGAGCAAATGGCCAGACAGGCGCGCGAATTTGCCTCGGGCGAATACCTGGAATATCTGTTCGACGGCGCGCGCTCCACCGTTGTCCAGCGGGAGAAGGTGCTGACCGACTTTGCGCGCTACACGGGACTCTCCAAGACCTACATCGACGGCCTCGACCTGCGTGTCCCGCTGGGGCCGTTCAGCACCGAGTTGCTGCGCGACCAGCACCTGATGACATCACGGCTGGATTCGCGCTTTGCCGGCTACCAACTGGACGCGGGCTCTACCAATACCAGCTTCGATTACAGCAATAGCAATATCGAAGACTGTTTCCTGACCGCCTTCGAGGCCTACGTCCGCAACGACCTGAACTACTGGAACGACAACCTCTATTACGTCGCCGGGAACGCGCCGCCGTGGTCCGGCGAATACAACACCGTAGTCAACCTTGAGGACGGTTTCGCCAAGAATCCGCACATGCATCTTTTCGTGGG
>JBKQIF010000081.1:0-36802 GCA_052148435.1 Bryobacteraceae bacterium | reverse complement strand
TGCCACGAAGAAGGCCAGAAACAGCAGCATCTGCTCCTCCGGCCGGAAACCGAGCTGGCCGCTGGCCAACAGGTCCAGAATCTTGGGATAGCTGAACGTGCCCGCTTTGAGATACAGGTAAATGATAGCCACCAGCATCAGCACCGAGCCGGTCATGGTGTAGAGGAAGAACTTCACGGCGGCGTAAATGCGGCGGTCGTGACCCCAGATTCCGATCAGGAAATACATCGGCACCAGGCTGACTTCCCAGAAAACATAAAACAGGAACAGGTCCTGCGCCAGAAACACCCCGATCAGGCCGAATTCCAGCAGCAACAGGAACGCGTAAAACTCTTTGACCCGGTTCTGAATGTTGCGCCACGAGATGAGCACGCAGATCGGCGTGAGGAAGGTAGTCAGCAACACCAGCCACAGGCTGACGCCGTTCAGCGAAACGAAGAAGTGGATTTCCGGCGATCGGATCCACGTCGTATCCACGGCGAACTGCTCGCCCGAAAGGCTACGGTCGAAGTAGAAGACCAGGCCGATGGAGCAGACGAGCGTGGCCAGCGAGAGAATCAGAGCCCATGCGCGCGAGCTGGCGGGGGAAGATCGTGGAACGAACAGGGCCGCGAGGAAGCCCGCCAGGGGCAGGAAGAGGACCAGGGTCAGCAGGTTCATCGGGCGCCTCCCGCCAGGCCGATGGCCACAATCATCAGCACGCCCCCGACGAGCACCCAGGTGGCGTAGCTGCGAATATTGCCGGATTGCCACAAGCGCAGCACCGAGCCAACGTTGCGGCAGCGCGCGCCGACTCCGTTGACGGCGCCATCGACCAAGCCGGCGTCCACGCCCTTCCACAGCACCGCGCGCGAGCCATCTATCACCGGCGTGACCACGGCAGCGTCGTAGATTTCATCCACGAAGTACTTGTTGTAGACCAGCCAATACAGCCCCTTCACGCTGCCGGCGAAGGAATCCGCCAGGGCCGGTTTGGCCACGTACATCAGGTAGGCGAGCGCGATACCGATCAATCCTGCCGCGGTGGAAATCGCCATCAGGCTGGCGTCTTCGGGCACTTCGTGCGCGGGGAAGAACGCGCTCAGAAACTGCGGCACCTGGAACAACCAGCCGCCGGCCAGCGAGAGCGCCGCCAGCGCCGCCAGCGGGGCCAGCATCACGGCCGGAGATTCGTGCGGGTGATGGTGGCCGCGGTACTGGCCAAAGAAGGCCAGAAACATGGCGCGAAAAACGTAGAAGGCGGTGAGACCGGCCGTGACCGTGCCCGCCCAGTACATCCACGGCGCGTGCGCATGGGCCGCCAGCAGAATCGCGTCTTTGCTCCAGAAACCGGCAAACGGCGGCACGCCGGCGATGGCCACGGCGGCGCACATCATGGTCCAGAACGTCCAAGGTATCTTGTGGCGGAGTCCGCCCATGTGGCGCAGGTCCTGTTCGCCGGAGAGAGCGTGAATCACCGCACCCGAGCCGAGGAACAACAGGGCCTTGAAAAAGGCGTGGGTCATGAGGTGATAGATGCCGGCCGAAAACGCGCCGCAGCCCACGCCCATAAACATGTAGCCTAACTGCGAAACGGTGGAATAGGCGAAAACCTTCTTAATATCGTTCTGCGCCAGGCCGATGGTGGCGGCAAAGAACGCCGTAGCCGTGCCGATGATGGCGATCATTTCCATGGCTTGCGGCGCGTGCACGTAAATGGGCCATGAGCGCGCCGTCATATACACGCCAGCGGTAACCATGGTGGCGGCGTGGATCAGCGCCGATACGGGAGTGGGGCCGGCCATGGCGTCCGGCAGCCAGACGTACAGCGGAATTTGCGCCGACTTGCCGCAAGCGCCCAGGAGCAGCAGCAGGCCGATCGCGGTCAAGGCGCCGGTGGGCGCGCCGGCCGCCTGCCCGGACACGGCCGCAAAATCGAGCGAGCCGAATTGCTTGAAAATCAGAAACGCAGCCAGCGAAAAGCCGAAGTCGCCGATGCGGTTGACGATGAATGCCTTGTTGCCGGCGTCGGTGGCGAACTTCTTATCGAAATAGAAACCGATCAGCAGATAGCTGCACAGCCCCACGCCCTCCCAGCCGACAAACAGCAGCAGGTAATTGGCCGCCAGCACCAGCGTCAGCATGAAGAACATGAACAGGTTCATGTAGGCGAAGAAGCGATAGTAGCCTCCTTCGTGCGCCATGTAGCCGATGGAATAAATGTGGATCAGCGAACCGATGCCCGTCACCACCAGCAGCATGACCGCCGTCAGGCGATCGATGGTCATGTCGAAGCCGATCGAAAGCGTGCCGCTCTGAATCCAGGTGAAGTAGTGCTCGGTAAGGGGCGCGTTGAGAGGGCCCGCGCCGGCGAGCGTCTTCAGCACCCACAGGAACGACAGGAGCACGCTGCCGATCGCCACCGCGTTGATCGACGCCTTCGGAAAGCGGCGCCCGAAGATGCCGTTGATGGCGAAACCCGCCAGCGGGAATAGAGGGATGAGCCAGAGTAGCATCAGTTTTTCATGGAGCTGATATCGTCGATATTCAGCGTCCCGCGGTTCTTGAACACGGTCAAAATGATCGCCAGTCCAACCGCCGCTTCCGCCGCCGCCACCACCATCACGAAGAACACGAACAGGTGGCCGCTGACGTCCTTATGCTGGTAAGCGAAGGTGACGAAGCTCAGGTTCACCGCGTTCAGCATCAGCTCGATCGACATGAACACGGTGATAATGTTGCGGCGGAACAGGAAACCGGCCACTCCGAGCGCGAACAGAAGCGCGCTCAGCACCAGAAACCAGGATAGAGGTACTTGCGACATGGCCCTTTCAGATCTCCTTCCGGGCTAGAACGATGGCCCCGATGATGGCGATCAGGATCAGCACGCTGGTGACCTCGAAGGGCAGCAGGTAAGTGGTGAAGAGCGCCCGGCCCACGGCTTGGGCCGACCCTCCGGTAAAGCCGCCGAAGTGCACGCCCGATTCCGGTTGCTGGTGGATGAAATACACCAGCAATAGCGCGAATACGACGAGGGCCGGCACGCCCAACAAGTGGGCGGTCTCGGACTTGCTTTGCCTGGCCTCGGTGCCCGCGTTGAGGAGCATGATGACGAACAGGAACAGCACCATCACCGCGCCGGCGTACACGATCACCTGGGCCGCCGCGATGAACTCCGCGCCCAGCAGCAGATACAGCACGGCGAGGGAGCCCATCACCCCGATCAGCGAGATGGCGCTCGAAATCGGGTGCGACTGCACCACCACGTTGACGGCGGCGACCAGCGCGATCGCCGCGAAGATCAGAAAGAGAATAACGTCCATTTCATCCGGCTCATTTCATCCAACCAGCGCCACCACCAGACCGGTGAGCAGCAGATTCACGACGGCGACGGGGAACAGGTACTTCCAGGCGAAACCCATCAACTGGTCGTAGCGAAAGCGGGGCAGAGTGCCGCGAACCCAGATGAAGGCGAACAGAATGGCGCCGGTCTTAGCGCAGAACCAGAACAGCGGCAGCAGCCAGCTTTGCGTAAAGGGGGCCAGAAACGCCGCCGCAATCATGAGAAAGATCACGCCGACGACGGGCAAACTGAAGCGGTCCATGCGGCGCGCCGGGTGCAATCCGTGATAGATCGCGACGAGTCCGGCCAGAGCGAAGACCGCGACCGGCACCAGCCCCGACCCGTATTCGGCCGGCCACGGCGCCACCCATCCGCCCAGAAACAGCAGCACCGCCATAGCGCTCACCGTAATCATGTTGGCGTACTCCGCCATGAAGAAAGCGGCGAATTTCATACTCGAATATTCGGTATGGAAACCCGCCACCAGCTCGTTTTCGGCCTCGGCAAGGTCGAAGGGTATGCGATTGGTCTCGGCAAACGCGGCAATCAGAAAAACGATGAAGCCGATCCACTGCCAGCCGTGGAACAGGTTCCAATCCCACAGCGTGCCGGCGTGCGCCGGGTTACCGCCCTGCGTCTCCACCAGCTTGCGCAGGCTCAGCGTGTTCGAAATCAGCAGCGGCGCGGCGATCGCCAGCGACAGCGGCAGCTCATAGCTGATCATCTGCGCCGAGCTCCGCAGGGCGCCCAGCAAAGCGTATTTATTATTCGACGACCAACCGGCCAGCGCCACCCCATACACGCCCACCGAGGAAACCGCCAGAACGAACAGCACCCCGATGTTGAGGTCGGTCAACTGCATGTAGGTGTGGTAGCCGAAGACGTCAATCTCGGGTCCGAAGGGAATCACCGAGATCGACAGCAGCGCCATGCTCACGGCGATAAACGGCGCGGCGAGGTAGAGCGGCTTGTTGACGTAGGGCGGCAGCAGGTCTTCCTTGGTGATGAGCTTGATCACATCCGCCAGCGGCTGCAGCAACCCGTGAGGACCCACGAAATACGGACCCGGCCTCACCTGGATGTGCGCGATGACCTTCCGCTCGACCCACTGCAAATAGGCCAGGGTGGTCATCAGAACGGCGAAGACCAGCAGGATCTTGATCAGGCTGATCACGTAAAACGCG
Source organism: Bryobacteraceae bacterium (assembly GCA_052148435.1). GTDB lineage: Bacteria > Acidobacteriota > Terriglobia > Bryobacterales > Bryobacteraceae > JBEKYD01. The sequence goes on along the minus strand of JBKQIF010000081.1, from coordinate 32,296 downwards.
GTAGACGGGTCCATTAGCGGCTCTGGCGACTCTCCACAACGGAATTCAGTACTTTAGAATAACGCCCCAGGGTACCAGAGGCGAACAGCCCGTTGTGGTCGGAATGGACCAGATCGGGCCGGGCATCCACCGCAATGCGTCCGTTGACCGGGGTGGTCTGCGCGGCGCCGCCGGTCGCCAGCACCGGCAGGGGTACGCCGTACCCGCGCACGTTCTTGCGAATCTCGTCGAAAACCGCCTCCGAAGTCCAGGGCCCCATCGCCGCCGCCGCGCCCATTTCGCGCGCGATGAAGCCGATGATTTCGAGGTCCGGCTTGGCGCCCATGGTATTGATGGCGCGCTGCAGCCGCTGCAGTTCTCCGGTGCCGCTGGTGACGGTGCCGTTCTTTTCGTAGGCAAACGCCGCCGGCAACACCACGTCCGCCTGGCTCGCGGTCTCGGTGAGGAACATATCCTGCACCACGAGGTACCCGGCCTTGCGGCTCGCGCCCCCCTTCAGCGGATTGGCGCCAATCACCCAAAGCGCGCTCAGACCGGCGGCCGGCATCTCATCGTAGTGAAGGCCGGCCTGGCCCGAAGGCTGGTAACCGGGGAGCAGCTCCGGCGTCAGCCCCAGATCCACCGCGCCGCGCGAATTGGAGCCGTCCAGCAGCGGCACATACTTCACCGGAATCCCCAGTTGCTCGCCGGCATCCACCAGCGCGCGGATGTCGTCGCCTTTGTAGGAATCGTCGAACAGGATCACCAGCTCTTGCTCGGCTTTGAGTTTGCCGGCCAGCGTTGCGTAATCGCGCCCGCGCACGACGGCCGCCGCGTACTTGTCCTCCCGCACCGGCTTGGGTGTGACCACGTAAATATGCGCCTGATGATGGCGATAATTGGCGCGGATCTGGAAGGAGAGCAGCGGATGCTCGAGCGCCAGGTCGGCGCCTAGAACCAGCACGGCCTTGGCGCTGTACAGGTCCAACACCGTCGCCAGCCGCGCGGGCTTTTCGCTAAGGGAATGGCCGCTCAGCGCGTCGAGGGTCGTCACCACGTCGCCGGTGCGGTGGTGATCGATATTGTTGGTGCCGAGCACCTGGCGGGCGAACTTCTGCAGGTAGTAGTTTTCTTCGTTGGTAGTGTGGTTGGAGCCGATGACGCCGAAACTGCCCTGTTCGGCCAGAACCTGCTCGAACTTCTTCGCCACCAGGCCCAGGGCCTCCGACCAGCTCACCTCTTCGAGCTTGCCGTCCTTGCGCACCAGCGGAGCCTGCAGGCGCTCGGGATGATCGTAGAAATCGAAACCGTAGCGGCCCTTGATGCAGAGGAATTCGCCGTTGATGCCGGAGCGGTCGCGGTTGTTGCCGCGGATGATGCGGTCGTTGCGCGTGCCGAGCGTGGTCTTGCAGCCGTCCGAGCAGTGGGTGCAGATGGTGCCCACGTGGGTCATTTCCCAGGGCCGGGTCTGGTAGCGGTAAGTGCCGCTGGTCAGCGCACCCACCGGGCAGATATCGATGCAGGCGCCGCACTCGTCGCATTCCAGGTGGTCGCCGTGGTTGGGAGCGATTTCCGAAACCACCCCGCGGTTCACCACGCCCAGCGCGTTCACACCCATCCCTTCGTTGCAGATGCGCACGCAGCGATAGCAGAGAATGCAGCGCGGCGCGTCGAAAAACACCACCGGGGAGTATTGTTTTTCCGGCGTATGGACCTTGGTCTCGGTGAAGCGGCTTTCGCCGGCGCCGTAGCGGAACGCCATGTCCTGCAGCTCGCACTCGCCGCCCTTATCGCACACCGGGCAATCCAGCGGGTGATTGGTCAGCAGGAACTCCAGCATGTACTTGCGCGCCGTGTGTACCTGGGCGGTGTTGGTGCGAACCACCATGCCTTCGGCCACCGGCAGCGTGCACGCCGTCATCAGCTTGGGCATCTTCTCCACTTCCACCAGGCACATGCGGCAGGCCGCCACCAGAGTCAGCCCTTCGTAATAACAGAACGACGGAATCTCGATGCCCGCTTTTTTGGCGGCGTCGATCACCGCCGTGCCGGGCGCGGCCGTTAGCGCCTTCCCGTCGATCGTAAATTTCACCGCATCCGCCATCAGACCGTCACCAGACGGCCCGAGGTTTCCTCGCGCCGCTTGCCCTTCAGGTAATCCACGAACTCGTCGCGAAATTTTTCCACCAGCGAAATCATGGGCAGGGCCGCCGCGTCGCCCAGCGGGCAGAACGTCCGGCCCAGCATATTTTTCGAGATGTCGCCAAGCAGGTCGATATCCGCCCGCGATCCCTGGCCGTCATAAAACCGGGTCATAATCTTGGTCAGCCAGGTGGTCCCTTCGCGACAGGGAATGCACCAGCCGCAGCTTTCGTCCGCGTAGAACTTCATGATGCGAAGCGCGACCTTCACCATGCACGTGTCTTCGTCCATCACGATCACCCCGCCCGAGCCCAGCATGCTCTTGCGCGCCGCCATCGAATCGTAATCCATGGTGGCGCCTTCGCATTCCGCCGCCGTCAGGATGGGGCACGACGAACCGCCCGGAATGAACGCCTTCAGCTTCTTTCCGTTCGGTATGCCGCCGCCTACTTCCTCGATCAACTGCCGGACCGGGAAGCCCAGCCGCAGTTCGTACACACCTGGCTTCGCGACGTGCCCGGAGAGCGCCGTCAGTTTGGTGCCGCCGGCCTTCGGTACGCCCAGGTCCGCAAACGCTTTCCCGCCGCCGGCGAGGATCCACGGAACCGCGCAGAACGTCTCCACGTTGTTCAGCACGGTGGGGCATTGAAAAGCGCCCGAAACCGCCGGAAACGGCGGCCGGATTCGCGGCACGCCGCGCTTCCCTTCGAGCGATTCCAGCAGCGCCGATTCTTCGCCGCACTCGTACGATCCCGCGCCGGTATGCGCGTAGAGGTCGAAATCGAAGCCCGTGCCCTGAATGTTCTTGCCCAGCCAGCCCTTGGCGTAGGCTTCCGCGATGGCCTTTTCCAGAATGTCGATGAGGTAGCGATATTCGCCGCGGATGTACACGTAACCGGCATGCGCATCCACCGCCAGGCCGGCGATGAGGCAGCCTTCGATCAGCGAGTGCGGGTCGTTTTCGAGCAGCACCCGGTCTTTGCAGGTGCCCGGTTCCCCTTCGTCGCCATTCACCACGATGTATTTCGGCTTGGGCGAGGTGCGGGGCACGAAACTCCACTTCATGCCGGTGGGGAAGCCGGCGCCGCCGCGCCCGCGCAGGTTGGAAGCTTTTACCTCGTCGATGATCTGGGCCGGCGTCATCTTCGACGCCTTCAGAAACGCCTGGTAGCCATCGGTGGCGAGATAGGTGCCGATCGACGCTGAATTCAACATGCCGAAGCGGCGCGTCAGCACCCTGGTTTCGAGCGGGCTCGGTTGGTTGTACAGCATGGCTTAATATTCGTGGAGTAGGCCTTCGGCCTGCATTTACCGTTTGTCCTTCAACTCGTCCAAAAGCTGGTCCAGCTTCTCCGGAGTAACCGCGTGGTGAAAATCGTAATTCACCTGCACCGCCGGCGCCCAGGAGCAGGCGCCCATGCACTCCACTTCCTCGATCGAAAACTGGCCGTCCGCGGTCACGCCGTGGTTGTCCAGCCCCAGCTTCCGGCAGGCGTGCTCGAACAGCCGGTCGGCGTCGCGCAGCAGGCAGCTCACGTTGGTGCACACCTGCACGTGGTACTTGCCCGCCGGCTTGCGCCGCAGCATGGTGTAGTACGAAATCACTTCGTTGACCTGCAGGGGCGTCACGCCGGTGCGGTCGGCCACGTCGGCAATCAATTCATCCGTCACCGAGCCCAACTCGTCCTGGGCATACAGCAGCATCGGGATCATGGCGCTCCGCTCGCGCCCGGGCGGATAGCTGGCCAGAAGCTTGGCAAACCTGGCCTCCAGTTGCGGTGAAAAAGTCATTAGCGGTCCGTGTCGCCCAAAACGAAATCCATGCTGCCGATGGCGGCGATCACATCGGCTATGAGAGTCCCCTGCACCATGGTCGCCGTGGCCTGCAGGTTGCCAAAGCTGGGCGTGCGCATGTGAACCCGCAAAGGCTTGGTGGTGCCGTCGCTCACCACGTAATAGCCCAGTTCCCCGCGCGGCGATTCGATCACCTGGAAGACCTCGCCCTCCGGCACGCGGAATCCCTCGGTCACGATCTTGAAGTGATAGATCAGCGCCTCCATCTGGGTCTTCATCTTTTCCCGGTCGGGCAGCACCACGTGCGGCGCGTTCGCCTTCCAGTCCCCGGCAGGCATGCCTTCGAGCGCCTGCCGCACGATGCGCGACGACTGGCGCATTTCCTCGACGCGCACCTGGTAGCGGGCAAACACGTCGTTTTCAGTCCGCGTGGGGACTTCAAAATCGAATTTCTCGTAGCTCGAATACGGCTGGTCCTTGCGAATATCCAGCTTCAAACCGGCGGCGCGCAGCATTGGCCCGGTCACTCCCAGGTCGAGCATATCCTCCAGCGAAATCTTCCCTACCCCGCGCGTGCGGCCGATCCAGATGCGGTTATTGGTAAGCAGACTCTCGTATTCGTCGATCCGGCTGGGGAAAATGTCGATGAACTTCTTGACCCGCTGCTGCCAGCCCCGCGGCGGTTCGAGAGCCAGCCCGCCGATGCGGAAATAGCTGGTCATCATGCGCTGGCCGGAAAACATTTCGAAAATGCGAAGGATATCCTCCCGCTCGCGGAAGCAATAGAGGAACACCGACATGGCGCCGATGTCGATGGCGTGCGTGCCCAGCCACACCAGGTGGCTGTTCAGCCGCGTCAGCTCCGTCAGCATCACCCGCATCCATTGCGCCTGGGGCGGAATCTCCAGGCCCAGCAGCTTTTCCACCGCCAGGCACCAGCCCAGGTTGTTCGATAGCGGCGCCAGGTAATCGACGCGATCGGTCAGGGTCACCGACTGCTGGTAGTTCTTGACTTCGAATTCTTTCTCGATGCCGGTGTGCAGGTAGCCGATATCCGGCATGCACTTGGCGATGTTCTCGCCGTCCAGCTCCAGCAACAGGCGCAGCACCCCGTGCGTGGACGGGTGCTGCGGCCCCATGTTGAGGACCATGGTGCGAAGGCCCGTGCCCGCTTCTTCCCGGTCAATGGCGGCCGTGACTGGAGAACCGTACGTAAGATCCGATTGGCTCATCTCGTTAGCCCCATCCGGTTAGACCCGCGACCCGGTAACCGGAACGTCCCGGCGCAGCGGATGGCCTTCCCAATCGTCCGGGAGCATGATGCGGCGCAAATCCGGGTGACCGACGAAACGGATGCCGAAAAGATCGAATACTTCCCGCTCGTACCAGTTGGCGCCGCGCCACACCGAAGTAACCGAATCGATCGCCGGATCGGCGCCCGCCACCCGGCACTTCAAACGCACCCGCTGGTTCCGCTCCACCGAGTGCAGATGATACACCACCTCGAAGCGCGGCTCGGCCGGATAGCGGTCCACCGCCGTCACCGTGCTCAACCGCACGAATTTCTGATCGTATTTCAGGAAGCCGCACACGCTCACGATCCTGCCCCGCCCGATCTCGAGCGTCAGCTCGCCCCGGTCGAACGTTCCGCCTTCAATCGCATCGCCATCGAAGGCCTGGACGGCAGCCGCCAGTTCCTGGTTTTCGAGAGTTTCGGGTAGCATGTTCGAAGGTCAGCGTTTGCGCTCGGCTACATCCGAGGTAGCCCAATCGAGAGCGCCCTTCTTCCAGATGTAGAAGAACCCGGCCAGAATCAGGATTACAAAAACCGCCATCTCGATAAACGGAAACATCTTCATCTGTCTGTTCAGCTCGCGGTACACCACCACCCACGGATACAGAAAAATCGCTTCCATATCGAACAGGATGAAGAGCATCGCCACCAGATAGAACTTCACGCTGAAACGGTGGCGCGCATCCCCCGTGGGCACGATGCCCGATTCGTAAGGCATGTCCTTGACCCGGTTCCGTATCCTCTTTCCCAGCAGGAACGAAACCGTAAGCAGGCCCCCCGCCGTCGCCATGGCGATGAGCGCCTGCACCAGGACGGGAAAATACACGTCTGTGTAGGAATTCGGCATCGTTTCAAAATTAACCTAGAATCTACTTTCGACTATACTGGGTGCAACGGAAAAGTTCAACCAAGCCATGTCCATCGAGATCGTTGTGAACGGCCGGACACACGCCACTTCTCCCCATCAGACCGTGCTCGGACTACTCCAGGAACTGGGCCTCGACCCCGCGCGCGTGGCCGTGGAACTGGACCGCTCGATCCTCAAGCAGGCGCGCTGGGCGGATACGGCGCTCGACGCCGGCGCCCGGTTGGAGGTTGTCCAGTTCGTGGGCGGAGGTTAAGCTAAAGGGACAGGCCTTGCGGCCTGTCCCATGGCAGGCAAAAGCGCCTGCTTCACATATAAGGCACCGGCGACAGGATCGCCGGCGCTACGCGAAGCTCCGCACCGCAGCCGCTTCGTCGTCATGCACGTCGAAAACCGTATACAACTTGGTAATCTGGAGCAGGTCCTTCACCCGCTTGCTCAGATTCAGCAACTTCAACTGGCCGCCGGCGTTGGTCACCGTCGTAAAGCCGGAAACCAGCTCGCCAATCCCCGAGCTGTCGATGTAGCTCACGTCGCCCAGGTTGAGCAGAATCTTCTTCTGGTCCTTTTTCACCAGCTCGCGTAGCGCATCGCGAAGCGCACTCGATCCCTCGCCCAGAGTAATGCGCCCCGTCACGTCTATCACAATCACATCCCCGACCTGCCGCGTATTCAACTTTACACTCACGTTTGTCTGCCTCCTCGTTCCGAAACCGCGAATTCTATTTCGCCGCCTGGTACTTCACCAGGGTCAATTCGATCCCGCCCCCCTCCAGCCGCCGGATCTGAAACTCGTCCATGAAGGACCGGATCAGAAAGATGCCGCGCCCTGAGGAACGCAGCAGATTGTCCGGCGCCAGCGGGTCGGGCAATCGATCGATATCGAACCCTTCCCCTTCATCGGCAATCTTCACCGTCAGGCGTCCATCACCGCCGGACACCGCAAACCGCACTTTCTTGTGGGCGTTGTACCGGTTGCCGTGCACCACTGCATTGACCATGGACTCGCGCACGGCCATGCCGATTTTCAACAGATCTTCGTCATTGAAACCGGCCCGCCCGGCCAGGCCCGACGCCAGATCTTCGGCGCTATCCACGCTCTCCAGCGTCGAGTCCAAGGACCGCTCCACCGTCTCCCGTACTGAGCGCGAATTCTCCGCCATAAAAGGATCTGCCGCAATCCCGGTCAAACGAACCGCCAGAATATATGAGCCGCAACGGGAATGTCAAGGTTGCGGCGCGCGACGCCCCTCCGCCCCGGGTCAAATCATCTCGTTCAATAACTCCGGCCGCGGCCGCGGAATCACCACTTTATTCACCAACATTCCCTTCTGGCCCACCACCTGCGCCCCTGCCTCAATCGCGCTTTCCACTGCCGCAACGTTGCCCGTCAGGGTCACGAAGGCTTTCCCACCCAAAGCCATGGCCAGCCGGATTTCGATAAGCTGCACGTTGGCCGCTTTCACCGCCGCATCGGCGCCCTCGATCAGCGCCGCGACCGAAAACGATTCCAGAATGCCCAGCGCGTCCATTTCCTCCACCTTGGCGGCTCCGCTCAGCGCCGGGAACACGGATTCGTGCAGGTTGGGAATCACGAACGAATCGATCACCGAAAATCGTCCGTCCGACACCCCCGCCGACACGCTGGCGCTCACCGCGCCCACTTCCCCGCGCACCATCACCATGTACTTGCCCGAGCAGATCGACCGCGAAAGGAGCAACTCCACCCCCGCCGCCTTCAACATCGTGTCGCACACCTGGAAGCCCGCGGCGATACTGGTCAGCTCAATCAGTCCAATCGAATCGTTCGCCATCTCTATGCCACAATCTCCACCGCCTCGGCCGTAACCGCCTTCACCTTGCCGTCGATGCTGGCGTGTACCGCCGCGCCCAGCTTACCCTCTTCCACGCGCCCCACCACCTGACCCTTTTTCACCTTCTGGCCTTCCTTCACCGCCGCCGCCGCCGGCTGCCCGGCGTGCTGCTTCAGCTTGATCCGCACCGCCGCCGGCCGCAGATCCACCTTCTCGAAGGGCGCTTCCCGTTCGTATTCCTCGATCTGCAGCCGCTTCCGCAACTGCGCCAGCGGAATACGCCGGTACTCCTTCATAGGGTGCACTTCCACCGGCTTCTGCTGTACGAATTTCAACCCCGCGGCCCGCCGGTCTTGCTTGCCCATGTCGCAGGCTTCCTTGGGATACAAATCCTCCGGACACGCGTATAGGGTGCAAATGCCGCAGGAGCAGCACAGCTCCGACCATTGGTTCCAGATATCGCCCCCGGTCAAAGTGAAGCCCAGGCTGCGCATCACCTTGTGCGGCATCACCTCGTAACCCAGCAGGTAGCGCGGGCAAAACTCGGTGCAGTAGCTGCACTGGTCGCAGGCCGATTTGCCGATCTGGTTCATCTCCTGCTGCGAACGCGTCTTGCGCGTGAACAGGTAATGGTCGCGCGGCAGCACGATGATGCCGCCGGTGGTCTTGGTCACCACATCGTCCACATCGAACGTGGTCGAGCCCATCATAATGCCGCTGACGAAGATTCCGAACTCGGGCACCGTCGCGCCGCCGGCCTGCGCCAGCAGGTCCCGGAACGCGGTCCCCACCGGCGCCCAGAAGGACTTGGATTGCCCGACCGCGCCGCACACCGATAGAAACTTCTCCGTTACCGGTTTTCCCTGGCCCGCAAGTTGAACGTTGTACAACGTCTCCACGTTGCTCACTACGCAGCCCACCTGGAGCGGAATCCCCGCCGGCGGAATCAGCCGGCCGGTAGCCGTATACACCAGCTCGTATTCGTCGCCGGAAGGGTAAAAATCGCCCAGCAGCACGAACTCGATGCGGTCGTTGCGGTTGGCATGGCGCAGCGCCTCGATCGCTTCGGCGTTCTTGGTCTTCACCCCGAACTTCCCCGATTGCGCCTGGGTCGCTTCCATCAATGCGGTCATTCCGGCCAGGATCTCCTGGGGATAATGCTTCATGATTTCGGCGTCTTTATGGATCAGCGGCTCGCACTCCGCGCCGTTGGCGATCAGGAATTCCACTTGCGCCTGCGCTTTCACGTAGGTCGGAAATCCCGCGCCCCCCGCGCCCACCACCCCCGCTTCGCGCAACTTCTCGCTGAGCATATGCTTCAGCATATCGCAGGTGGAGTTGGTGAGTTCGACAGGCTAAAGCCTGTGCCACCATTGTGCCGGCAACAGGTGGCACAGACTTTAGTCTGTGATTCAGGGGGCTGATGTTCACTGGGTGCCCTTGTCCGCCACGCTCTTTTCCACCTCCCGCACGAATGCCTGCAGCGCGCCGCGCTCGGCCGCCTGCCACTTCACCACCACAAAATAAGGTCCGCGGCTGAAAAATACCGTGTCCGCGGAAGGCTGCCAGCGTTGCGAAAGCTCCACGCCCACCACGCCCGAACCGAGCACGTACAACCGCGCTTCCAGTTTCCCCGGGCCTTCGTAGCTGGCCGTCAGCAGGTTTTCGATCTCGTTGCGCGGCACCGGGTCCGGCGCCTCCGAAGCGCTCAACTGGCGCCGCCCGGTGCGCCGCCATCCGCCGGCCGCGTTCTCCGGAAAGACATTCCGCGGCAAGGCGGCCGGCTTGCGGCATCCCGGCGTCCCACTCAAGGCGGCTACCAAAGCGGCCGCCGCCAACCAACTCCGTCGTCTCATGTTTCCTTCCGATTCTGCCATGCGGCGCCAAATTACGGATGCTACCATCCGAGTTATGCCAAAATTCAAGCCGGCGCGCGGCAAGAAGAAAGCTTCGCCAACGCCGCCGGGCGGCTTGGCCTGCGTGATCCTGGTGATCGCCGGCATCGCCTTGGTAATGTTGTTCCTCTACTACGCAATGACCCATGCGAACGGATAATCGACTCCCCAGCCAGATGCGGCCGGTAGAAATCAAAACCGGCGTGCTCGCGACCGCCGAAGGCTCCGCCCTGATCCACGTCGGCAACACGCAGGTGCTCTGCGCCGCCAGCGTCGAAGACGGCGTCCCCGCCTTCCTGCGCAATAGAGGGAAAGGCTGGGTCACCGCCGAATATTCCATGTTGCCTCGGGCCACCGCCAAACGCACGCCGCGCGAGGTCACCAAGGGCCGCGCTTCCGGCCGTACACACGAGATCCAGCGCCTCATCGGCCGGTCCCTGCGTGCGGTGGTCGACATGTCCGCCCTGGGGGAGCGAACCGTGATTGTCGATTGCGACGTCCTCCAGGCCGACGGTGGCACCCGCACCGCTTCCATCACCGGCGGCTTCGTCGCCCTCGCCCTGGCCCTCCGCCAGTTGGTGGATTTCGGCGCCATCAAAACCATGCCGGTGCGCGATTGCCTGGCCGCCATCAGCGTCGGCCTGGTGCGCGGCGTCCCCATGCTCGATCTCTGTTATGAAGAAGACTCCCAGGCCGACGTCGACATGAACGTGGTCATGACCGGCGCCGGCCGCTTCGTCGAAGTTCAGGCCACCGCCGAACACGGCTCCTTCGACGACGCTCAAATGGCCGAGTTCGTCAGCCTCGGCCGCCGCGGCATCGCCGACCTGGTCGAACTGCAGAAGAAGGCGGTGCGTATTTGACGCAGATTTACTGCGCCACCTCCAACCCCGGCAAGCTGGCCGAATTCCGTCTCGCCGCCGAAGCCGTACCGGACGCACCGCCGGTCTTGATCGACCTGCTGCCCGGCTTCGCCGCCATTCCGCCCTGCGTCGAAGACGGCGCCACTTTCGAGGAAAACGCCCTCATCAAGGCGCGCCACTACGGCCGTCACACCGCCGGCCTGCTGTTCGCCGACGATTCCGGCCTGGTCGTCGACGCCCTCCATGGCGCGCCCGGAGTCCACTCCGCCCGCTTCTCCGGCCCCGGCGCCACCAACCGCTCCAACAACGGCCTGCTGCTCGAAAAGCTGCGCGGAATTGAGCACCGCACCGCTGCTTTCGTGTGCGCCATCGCGCTGGTAAAAGCCACTGAGCCGGTCGGCGTCTTCACCGGCCGCGTGGAAGGCGTAATCCTCGACGAGCCCCGCGGCGCCAACGGCTTCGGCTACGATCCGCTCTTCTTCTACCCACCCTTCGGCTGCACCTTCGGCGAAGCCGGCGAAACCGCCAAGTTCGCCGTCAGCCACCGCGGCCAGGCCCTCCGCGAGATGCTGCGGTGCCTTTCCCTCTCCCCTGCACCCCCGCGGCATAAACCTTGACGGTTCCGCGAGTCCGACCCCCGCCCCATTTTCGGTTATATTCGGGTTATCTCAATGAACAAAGCCTGCTTCCTGCTTTTCGCTGGCGTGCTTTTCGGCTCGGGCGCCTGGGGCCAATCCCGCTTCGAGTTCTGGCCCGGCGCGGTCTACGATCCGGCGGTGCCCACCGCGCAGAAGGTGCTGGGCTACGACTTCGGCGAACGCATCGCCAGTCATGCCGATATCGTGAAATACTTCAACGCGCTGGCTGCGGCCGAGCCTGCCCGGGTCAAAATCTTCGAGTACGGAAAGACGTGGGAAGGCAGGCAGTTAATCTACGCCGTGATCGGCTCGGAAGCCAACCTGCGCCGCCTGCCCGAGATTCGATCTGGGATGCAAAAGCTCCACGATCCTCGCAAGACTTCGGCAGCCGAGGCGCAAAAGCTCATCCAGGGCCTTCCCTCCATCCTCTGGCTGGCCTACGGCGTCCACGGCAATGAGATTTCCTCCCCCGACGCCGCCATGGTAACGGCTTACCATCTGCTGGCGGCGCGCAACGACAAAATGGTGGCGAACGTCCTCGCCAATACCTTGACCATCGTCAACCCCTTGCAAAATCCCGACGGCCGCAATCGGTTCCTGCACGATTTCGAAGTCAACCTCGGCCTGGAGCCCGACGCCAATCCCCTCGCCGCCGAGCATTCCGAGGGATGGCCCGGCGGGCGCACCAATCACTATTCGTTCGATCTCAACCGCGATTGGATCGGTATCACCCAGCCCGAAACCATCGGCCACGTCAAAGCTCTGCAGGAATGGTATCCACAGGTCTGCATCGATCTGCACGAGATGGGCACCGACGCTACCTATTACTTCACTCCCGAAGCCGACCCGTATAACCCCTTTCTCACCAGCGAACAGCACGACGATCTCTACTGGTTCGGCAAGAACAACGCCAAATACTTCGACCTGTTCGGCTTCCGCTATTTCACCCGCGAGGAATACGACGCCTTCTACCCCGGCTATGGCGCCAGTTGGCCGTTTTACCTGGGCGGCCTGGCCATGACTTACGAAAACGGCTCGACCCGCGGCCTGGTGGTCCGCCGCGCCGACGATACCACCATCACCTTTCGCGAAACCGTCCGCCGCCACTTCGTCACTTCCGTGGCAAGTTGCGAGGTAGCCGCCAATAACCGCCAGAAGCTGCTCGACATGTTCTATCGCTACCAGGCTTCGGCGCTGGAAGAAGCCGGCAAACGCCCCATCCGCGAATACATTCTCCCGCGCCGCGGCGACACCTCGGCGGTGGACAAGCTGGCCCAGTTGCTGGTTCTGCAGGGAGTCGAAGTCAGCCGCGCCGTGGCTGCGTTTTCGGTGGATGGCAAGCCGTACCCGGCAGGCTCGTACGTCGTCCCGCTGGCGCAGCCGGAGCTGCGCCTGGTCGAAGATCTGCTGGTGCCGCAAGTCTCCATGGACGACAAGTTTCTGAGCGAGGAAGAGCGCCGCCGCAAACTGCGGCAGCGGAGCGAAATCTACGATGTGACGGCGTGGTCTGTGCCGCTCCAGTTCAACGTGGAATGCGTGGCGTCGAACACCCGCGCCGAAAGCGGGCTGGAGGCTGTAAAACCGGGCGCGGTGCCGGCCGGCAAAGTGGAGGGTAAAGCCTCGGTGGCATACCTGGCGCCCTGGGGAACGGCAGCCTCGGCGCGCCTGCTGGCCGGTGCGCTGCGGGACGGATTGCGGGTGCTCTCGACTGACAAGAAATTTACCCAGAACGGGCGCGTCTACCCGGATGGAACGCTCATCGTCATGGTGAAAGACAACCCGCCCAACCTGCACGAAACCCTGCAGACGCTGACGGCCGCGACGGGCGCGGAGGTGGTGGCTACCGACACCAGTTGGGTGGATGACGGGCCCAACTTCGGCAGTTCCCGCGTGGTTTACATGAAACCGCCGGCCATTGCGATTGCGTGGGACCGCCCGGTGAGCGCTTCCTCCGCCGGCGAAACCCGGTTCGTATTGGAGCGGCAGTTTGGTTATCCGGCGACCGCGATCCGCATACAGCAGCTTGCCGCCGCCGACCTCGGCAGGTTTCAGGTGATCGTCCTGCCCGAAGCCGCGGGTGAAGGCTACGCCGCCGTGTTGGGAGCCAACGGCGCGCGCCGCCTGCATGATTGGGTCGAGGGCGGCGGCACGCTGATCGGCATCGGCAGCGCGCTTTCGTATCTGGGCGGCAACGGGTTTCTCGCCATCTCGCGGGAAAACACACCCGCTCCGCAGGCGGCCGCAAACGCAGGCGGCGGACGCGGTGCAAGGGGCGGCACCGCGGCCGGTGGCGAAGCTTCGGCGCCGGCGGAAGGCCGCGGCGGTGGCGCGGCCGCGGTGCCCGGGCAACTGTTCGCCACCGAGAGCGACATGGAAAAAGCCACTCAGCCCGACGCGCAGGCGCCCTGGCCGGCGCATGGATTCCTGGCCAAAGCCAAGGTGATTCCGGATCATTGGATCACCGCCGGAGTCCCGGACACTGTATACACTCTCGTGAGCGGTTCCAGCATCTATACGCCCATGAAAGTGAACCAGGGCGTCAACGCGGCCTACTTCGCCGCCGCCGATCAGGTGATGGCCAGCGGATACTCCTGGGAGGAGTTCCGCAAGCAACTGGCCTTCAAACCGCTGGTAGTAGTGGAGCGCACCGGCCGGGGAAATGTCGTCGGCTTTACCGCCGACCCGAATTACCGCGCATCCCTCGACGGCATGAACCTGCTGTTCCTCAACGCCATCTTCCGCGGCGCGGCCCACGCCGGCGGCGGCGGGCGCGGCGGCCGGGAGGAGCGGTAACCTGATTGCCATGCCAGTTAATTCCGAAATTGCCAACGTACTGACTCAAGCCCTGGGCTTGGCTCAGCCACCGATCGCGGTTTGCTTCACCGATAGCGCGCCCGCCGGAGTCGCTCTGTGGTCGGGCCAAAGCCCGGCAGGCTGCCGCTTCTGGCAGGAGGCCGCGACCCGCGTTTTTGCCACTACCGCCGCCGATCACGGCCTCTGCTCCATCGGCCTCTATACTCACAACCTGGGCCTGTCCCCGGCGGCTGAAACCGACCTCAACGACGCCCTCAAGGTTTTCGCCGGCCTGACCTACGTCCGCCCGGAGGACGTAGCGGCCATACCGGTTCTGAAATTTCAACCGAAATATGTCGTCTATGGCCCACTGGCGGACGTGCCCCTCGATCCGGATGTGGTGCTGCTGTTCGTCCAGGCCAGCCAGACGCTGATTCTTTCCGAGGCATCGCAGCAACTGGAAGGCGGCCTGCCGCCCGCCATGGGACGCCCGGCCTGCGCCGTCATTCCCCAAGCCGCCAATTCCGGCCGCTCCGCTCTCAGCCTGGGCTGCTGCGGCGCCCGCGCTTACCTGGACACGCTCACTGACGATGTAGCTCTCTACGCCGTCCCCGGCTCCGCCATTGCCGCTTTCGCCGAACGCATTGAAGCTCTATCGAAAGCCAACCGGATCCTCCAGAAATTCCATCAGATCCGCCGCAAAGACGTGGAAGCCGGTAAAACGCCAACCGTTCAGGAGTCGCTGGCGGCGTTGCGGGCGGCGGGGTAGGGCTGCCAAACCGGCCTTCCCTACCGGCCGCGGGCTCGTTTTGCCTCTGCGGCTTGGCTGGCGACAATTGCCTCGTTGATGTAGTCAACGGGCACAACCTCTGCCAACCCAGAGTTCTCCTGGGACACCATGCGCGCCTGACCGGTCTGTTGGCTGACGGCAACATCTGTGAACGGCAGGTAACTCCGCACGACACCAATGAGGTAGGCACGGTCTTGGCTCTTTGTCCCCTGAATTGCGTTGAGGTTCACCCCACTCACGACGGGCCCACCGCTGTTGCCGGGGAACACCAGGGCGTCGATGAGGAACGTAGACCACTTGTCTAGGCCTTTTTCGTCCTTGAGGACGACTGCGAGTTCCCGAAGCGGGTCGGGCAGGCAGGAGCACAGGGCGAGAAGACACCAGCGCGTCACGTGCCGGGTGGGAGCAACGAGGGTTCGGAGAGATATCATTGGAGATCCTCCCTTCATAAAACATTTTACCACTATTCTGCTTTATTCGGTTTACAAACCACTATTCTCTTGTCGCCGACACCGCCCGACGGACAACACCCATTTGTTATCGTGGGCTGGTGCTGCCCCAACTTACCGGCGAAGGTGAATTGCCTCCTGGGGTGCACGTAGCCGGCTGGCAGGAGTTCCATGCTCGGTTCGGCGGTTCCTCACCGCGGCGCGTATGGCTAACAAGCCGGCTTCGGGCGCTCCTGGAACTCGCCGCTGCAAGCGGGAAATTGCGGCGTGTCTTTATCTGGGGCAGCTTTGTCACCGCGAAGCCGAGTCCGAGAGATCTCGATATCCTCCTCGTCATGGACCAGGAATTTGAAGCCGATGAGGTGGCCCCCGCGGCGCAAGCCGTTTTCGATTCCGCGCGGGCCAAGCTGCTGTTCGAGGCCGACGTGTTCTGGGCGCGAGCCTCCATCGGGCCCGAATTGCTCGATCTTTGGCTCGACACCTATCAGACCTCCAGGAGCTTTCGAAAACGCGGTATCGTGGAACTGGAGCTGCCGTGATTCAAACCGACGAAGAGATGCTGCTCGCCCAACAGTGCGTTGGCAATCTACGGAGAATCCTCCTGGAGGCGCGCAAGGTCCATTCGCGGCAGGACTACGCCCGCATGTCGGCGCCGATCCTGCTCGAAGTCCAGCAGCGCGAGCAGGAGATTCTCGAGTATTTGAGCCGAGACCTGGAACAACCCGTAGCGAGCTGACACCCTAATGTCGCTCAGCTTTCCCCCAGTGCCGCTTTCTGCGTTAGTTGTGGGGCGGGCAATCTTGCCTGCCGCCGCCTTTCAGGTGGCTCTTTCGGGGCCTGGCGAGCCTTCCCTGCCGGACGAGCGCCGGCTGAAAGCCGGCGGCAGACCGGTGGGTCTGCCCCACAAGGCACACGCTACTTCCAGTCGCCAGCGGCCCGCGCCACGTCACCGGCTCACGAGCCGAAGGTCCGGGCGGGCAGGATGACGCGCGATACCGAACCGGCGTCCTGGTCGCTATCTTCGTCGCTTTCGCAGCACATGTGGTAGTAATACGATGCCGCGCCGCAAGCGATCAGCAGGGCCAGCAGCAGGCCCAGCCATCGAAGCGCCGGCCCCCTCCACGCCGAGGGCTGGTTTACGGCTGCCTGGGTGGCTTTGACCACCGCCAACGCGGCTCCCCCGCCCAAGAGAACCTTCCAGTACCAGGGCATCAGGTCGAGATGGCCTTGCCCCCCAATCTCGCTCCAGAGGAAGAAAATTGCGATCAGAGCGATCAGAAACTGGGTTGCATAAGCTAGACGAAGAAGTGGCATCGGCGGCAGACGCATTTTCATCTTACGTTATCCTGAAAGAAGATGTCCCAATCCGGAACGGGAATTACAAGAACCTGGTACCACTTCCCTAACGCGTTTCGACTGGCGATGGATTCCATTCGCGGGCACAAACTGCGCAGCTTCCTGACGCTGCTGGGGGTGATTATCGGCGTGGCCAGCGTGGTGATGGTGGGTGCGGCCATCGAGGGGCTGGGTGTGTACGCCGAGCAAAGCACGGCCAAAGCTTTCGGGTCGGAGTCGTTCCTGGTGGCGCAGATCGCCGCCACCGGGCGGCTGAGCCGGCGTCAGTACTTCGACAAGATCCGCCACAACAAACCGATTCGCCGCGATGAATACCGCTTTCTGGAAGCCTTCAACGGCAGCGACGTGATGTACAGCCCTTATCGCAACCACACTTCGGACGTGAAGCGGGAAAATCTGATATCCGAAGACGCCACCGTGATCGGAGTTTCCGCGGATATGGCCGACATTCGCGACATCGGGGTAGTGGAGGGCCGCTTTTTCACTGCCCAGGAGGATCGCACGCGAGGGTTTGTGGCGGTGATCGGGGAGACGGTCAAGGAGACTTTGTTCCCTGGGGTTTCGCCGATCGGCAAAATCGTGCGCATCGAGGGCGTGGAATTCACGGTGGTGGGAGTGCAGGAGAAGCTGGGGTCGGCTTTCGGCCGCGACCAGGACAATTCCATGTATATCCCGAATTCCGCATTTGAACGCCTGTACGGACCCGGGACGGGCTTCGCCCTATTCGCGCGGCCGCGCCCGGGCAACGGACTGTCGCTCGAGGCGGCGCTCGACGAGACACGGGTCGCCCTGCGCGACCGTTTCCACGACCGGCCGGGCGAAATCGATAGCTTCGATACGCTCACGCCGGACGCCATCCGGGGGTTCATCGACCAGTTGCTAAGCATGGTGGCGGCGGTGGTGGTGCCGGTCACGTGCATTTCGCTGCTGGTGGGCGGCATCGTGATCATGAACATCATGCTGGTGAGCGTGACCGAGCGGACGCATGAAATCGGAATCAGAAAATCGCTGGGCGCGCGCCACTCCGATATCATGCTGCAGATTCTGATGGAAGCCGTGGCGCTGGCGGTGGCGGGGGGCGCCATGGGGGTTGGGCTGGGCGCCGTGGCGACCATGATTCTGGGCAGGATTTTCGAGCTGACGCTGCACATTACGCTGGGCTACGTGGCGCTGGCGCTGGCGGTCTCCACCATCGTGGGGGTGGCTTCGGGCTGGTATCCGGCGTCGCGGGCGGCCAAGCTCGATCCGGTGGTGGCGCTGCGTGCGGAGTAAGACGTGAACATCAGCGTAAGCGAAAACATGCACCTGGCGATGGAGTCGGTCTGGAGCCACCGCTTCCGCTCGCTGCTGACGATTCTGGGCATCGTCATCGGCATCACCACGGTGGTGACGGTGGCGTCGCTGCTCACCGGGTTGCGCCAGGGCGTGGTTACCTTCTTCCAGGAGATGGGCCCGGATAACGTGTTTCTATACCGTTCGTCGGGCGACCCCAACATGCCGGATCAGCAATTGCCTCCCAAAGAGCGTAAGCGGCGCCATCTGCGGCCGGAGTATGCCGATTACATCCGCCGGATTTGCCCTTCGGTGTTGGAGGTAGGCCTGGAGCTGATGATACCGGCCTCGGTGGATGGCAACCCCATCACGGCGCGCGTACCCGGATACGAATCCGACACCATCAACGTGTCCGGCCTTTCGCCCAACATGAATTCCATTTCGCCACGCGACCTCGCGGGCGGCAGGTACTTCACTGCCGAGGAGGACCAGCGCGGCGCTCACGTCACCATCATTGGCGCCAGCGCAGCCGATGCGCTGTTCCCGGCGGGCGACGCCATCGGACGGTCGCTGATGATGGACGGCGCCGAATATACCGTGATCGGCGTGTACGCCAAAGCCAAGGGCGGATTCTTCGGCGAGAACGGCCAGGACGATGCGCTGGACATTCCCCTGCACACCGCCATGAGCCGTTATCCGCAGATCGAGCGTTTCATGATCGTGGCCAAGGCGCGCCCCGGCAAGCGCCAGGATGCCTACGACGAAGCGGAGGGCGCGCTGCGCCGTCTGCGCCGCTTGAAGACCGGCCAGGCGGACGATTTTGCCATCTCGACGCCCGACCAGATCATCCAGCAATTCGACCGCATCACCGGCCTGATCGGCCTGGTAGCCATTGCCATTTCCGGCCTGGGCCTGCTGGTGGGCGGGATCGGCGTCATGAACATCATGCTGGTGAGCGTGACCGAGCGGACCAAGGAGATCGGGGTGCGCAAAGCGCTGGGCGCGCGGCGGCGGGATATCATCGGCCAGTTCCTGGTGGAGGCGATGACACTCACCGGCGCCGGCGGCCTGCTGGGGATCGCGATTGCGGTCCTGATCACCATGCTGGTGGGCGCGCTGGTGCCGTCGCTGCCTTCGGCGGTGCCCACCTGGGCGCTGGTCACGGGCTTTTCCGTTTCGGTGGCCGTGGGGGTGTTTTTCGGGGTGTGGCCGGCGGTGAAGGCGGCGCAGCTCGATCCGGTGGAAGCGCTGCGGTATGAGTAGGACGACAGCAGGACAGGAGTGCCGGCCCGTGAAAATTCAAATTCCAGCCACAGATAAACACCGATGAACACGGTTAAATCCCTTTGGTTTGTCATCTGTGTCTTTCCGTGTTCCTCTGTGGCTATATCTCTTCGCATTTGTTCCTTGCCTGTGCTTACGTGTGCCGGGTGCTTTGATCCGCCCTGGACAGACCAGGAGGTCCCTCCCGCTTAGCCATGCCCATTCTGTTGAGCTGCACCAATCTGCACAAAAGCTTCGGCTCTCGACAGTTGTTCCGGGGGATTTCGCTCGGCATTTCCGAAGGCGAGCGGCTGGGCTTGATCGGCGCCAATGGCTGCGGCAAGTCGACCCTGCTGCGGATACTCGCCGGGCGCCTGGAAGCCGACTCCGGCGAGATCGCCACCCGCGGCAATACTCGCGTGGGCTACGTGCCGCAGGACGCCGAGTTTCCCGAGGGCGGCACGGTGGGACAGGTGATCGGCGCGGCCATTGCCGGCGATCGGCTCGAAGACGCCGAGCGTGCCGCGCGTTTTAACCTCGCGCTGGGCCGGGCCGGATTCGCCGACGGCGCGGCGGAGGTGGATTCGCTCTCGGGCGGATGGAAGCGGCGCCTGGCGATCGCCCGCGAACTGGCACGCCAGCCGGACCTGCTGTTTTTGGACGAGCCCACCAACCATCTCGACCTGGAAGGCATTCTATGGTTGGAGAAGCTGCTCGGCTCGGCGGCCTTTGCCAGCGTGGTGGTGAGCCACGACCGCTACTTTCTGGACAACGTGGTGAACGATATGGCCGAGATCGGCCGCGCTTATCCGGAGGGCATTTTTCGGGTGGAGGGAAGTTACAGCCACTTCCTGGAAAAGAAGGAAGAGTTTCTGAGCGCGCAATCCAGCCGCCAGGAATCGCTGGCCAATAAGGTGCGGCGCGAGGTGGAATGGCTGCGGCGTGGGCCCAAGGCGCGCACCGGCAAGTCGCGGGCGCGGATCGACGAGGCGGGCCGCCTGATGGGCGAGTTGCAAGACCTGGAATCGCGCGGCGCCGGAGGGGTGGCGCGCATCGACTTCAGCGCCAGCGACCGGCGCACCAAACGGTTGGTCGCGGTGGAATCCGCGAGCCGGAGCATGGGCGGCCGGGTGCTGTTCCGCGACCTCGGTTTCGTGCTGGGTCCGGGTACGCGGCTTGGGCTGCTGGGCCTGAACGGATCGGGCAAGACCACCCTGCTGCGCTTGCTGGCCGGCGAGTTGGCTCCCGATGCGGGAACGATCGAACGCGCGGCCGGCCTGCGCGTGGTCTATTTCGATCAGGCGCGCGAGCAGCTCGACCAAACCGAAACCCTGCGGCAGGGACTGGGCGGGCGCGGCGATATGGTGATGTTCCGCGGGCGGCCGATTCACGTGGCCGGCTGGGCCAAGCGCTTCCTGTTCGACGCCGGGCAGCTCGATCGGCCGATTTCGAGCCTCTCGGGCGGCGAACAGGCGCGCGTGCTGCTGGCGCGGCTGATGCTGGAACCCGCCGACCTGCTGCTGATGGACGAGCCCACCAACGATCTCGACATCCCCACCCTGGAGGTGCTGGAGGACAACCTCACCGAATTCCCTGGCGCGCTGGTGCTGGTCACCCACGATCGCTACCTGCTCGACCGCGTCTCGACCTCGATTCTGGCGCTCGATGGGGAAGGCGGCGCCGAATTCTTCGCCGACTACTGGCAATGGGAACAGGCGCAGGCGGATCGCAAGAAGGCCAAGCCGCCCGCCGCCGACAAGCGGGAGAACGCTTCCGCCGCGCGCCCTTCGGCGGCCAAAAAGAAACTCTCGTACATGGAAGCGCGCGAATGGGTACAGATGGAAGCGCGCATTCTCGAAGCCGAGGAAAAGGTGGGCGCACTGCGCGCCGGATTGCAATCGGCCGAAGTTTTCTCCGACGGCGCCCGGCTGCGGCGGCATCACCAGGAGCTGGAAGCGGCCGAGCGGGAGGTCGCGGACCTTTACGCCCGCTGGGCCGAACTGGAAGCCAAGCAAGCCTGAGCGGCACTTCGAGGCATGTTATTCTGGCAGAAGCAGTCGCATTCCGCGACCTCCGCACCAAGACCCGGAGAGATGGCCGAGCGGTTGAAGGCGCACGCTTGGAAAGCGTGTATAGGGGAAACTCTATCGAGGGTTCGAATCCCTCTCTCTCCGCCATAGTATAATCAATAAGTTACAAGGAATTATCAAGGCCCGTACACATGTCTACACCTGGGTCCCCGAATGGTTGCAGAACCGGATCCGCGAACGAGCACGCGAATTTGGACCCAACATTTTTGGTGAACACCAGACCACGGACATGAATGTGGTCACCGACGTTTGGCGCCGGAAACTGAATAAACTGTGGACGCTTTGCGGCCCGTGGAAGGAAAAGCCCACGCCCCATCGCTTCCGGCATACCTTCGCGCGTATCCTGCTCCAGCGACCCGGCGTCACAGTTCGCGACGTTGCCGAACTATTGGGCAACTCCGAACAGATGGTCCGAAAGCACTATGCCGCTTGGATTCCGGAGCGGCAAGAACGGTTGACCGCCGTGCTCAAGGACGCCTTTAGGGAAAAACCAAAGCCGAACGTCATCGAAATACCCAAGTCCGGAGCCAAATAATTCATGCAGAACGGCGGGCCCGACTAACAAGTATCCTACCGGAAGCATTCACCGACTTAAACGAAGGGTCCCGGCTTTGACGGGCTCAACTGGCTGGGTTGAACAGCTTCGTATGAACCCGTTGTGCGACCGACTCCGGTACACTGTAGCGAGTCATCGACTTGCGTAAACCCATCCTGATCTTCAACACGCCAGGTTCGTCTCTTACCAATAATCGGACAGTCTCCCGCCCCAGCCGCCACTTCCTATAGCTATAGCTAGCCTATGTGTGGAGTACCGGCGGCTCCAGCCGGTCCGGTTCAGCTGAAAGTTCGCCGCGGGTCGCTGAAAGCTCGTTAGAGCGCCAACTCTCTGGCGGCAGACGCAAGTTGGAGCGGCGGCGCGCGTAGGGGAAGGCAATCGGCCGCCAGCAATTCGTACACGCGGGAAATCTCCACCGCTTTGGAATACCAAAACCCCTGGCCGTAACGGCAGCCCAACTGCCGCAGCAAATCGGCCTGCTCGGCAGTTTCGATACCTTCAGCCACCACGTTGCGGCCCAGCGACTGGGCCAGTTGTATGATCGATTGGACGATAGCCGCGCTCTCGACGCTGGCGCCGAGGCGGGCCACAAACGAACGGTCGATCTTGATGGTCTCAAACGGGAAGCGTTCCAGATAGGACAGCGAGGAGTAGCCGGACCCGAAATCGTCCAATTTGAGCCCCACCCCCATTTGCCGAAATCCCTCCAGCAACTCGAACGAGCAATTGGGATCGCTCATCACCGCGGTTTCGGTAATTTCCAGGCGCAGCGCGTCGGCAGCGAGGGCGGCGCGCTCCAACGCCTCGCGAACCACCGCCAGCAGGTCCGTGGAAGAGAACTGGCGGCCGGAGACATTCACGCTGACGGCGAGCGACGGGTAGGTGCGGCGCAGTTGGGCCGCGTCGCTGCACGCCTGAAAGAGCACCCACTCGCCCATTGGCGTAACCAGACCGGTGCGCTCCGCCAGGGGTATGAAATCTCCCGGCATGACCAAACCGAAACCCGGGCGCCGCCAGCGCACCAACGCTTCCAGGCTCCGAATGCGGCCGGTTTCCAGATCGACGATGGGCTGGTAGTGGACCGCGAACTCATGGCGCTCGAGCGCGGCGCGCAGGTCGGTTTCCAGGCGCAGTTCTTCCATTTCCTGGTCGACCATTTTTTTGTCGAAAACGTCGCTGCGGGCCTGTCCCTGGCCGCGGGCGTGGCGCAGCGCCGCGCGGGCCTCGCTCACCAAGTCGTGCTCCTGGCCATCCGGGGAAAAAATGGCAATCCCGATGCTAGCGGTGACGTACACGATTTGCTGTTCGAGCAGGAAGGGTTGAAGGAGCGCCTTGAGCAACCGCACGGCGATGTGCTGGGCGGTGGCGAGACAGTCCGGGCCGCGCAACAGAACCGCAAACTGGTGCTTGTCCGCGCGGGCCAGGGCGGCCATGATGGCCTCCGGCGTGGAGCCGACGAGATCGTTGAGGCGCTGCGCTACCGATTTGAGCAGCCTCCCGGCGCGGCCGTCGGCGAGGTTGTAGGCGACACGCTCGAAACCGTCCAGCTCGAGCACCAGCAACGCGGCCGGCAAGGCCTGGGTCCGCGCCGCGCGCAACTCCTCCTCGACCCAGTTCAAATTCGGCAGCGAGGTGTCGAAATCGATGGTCCGGCGGACGGTGATGTCGGTTTGACTGCCGGTGAGGCGGACCGGTTTGCCCCGCTCGTCCCGCGCCAGACCGCCCCGGCTCTCCATCCACCGGTAGCGTCCATCCTTATGGAGAATCCGGTACTCGCACTGGATCGAGTTGCGGCCATTTTCGAGCAGGGTGCGAATCTGTTCCCACAGCCGGCCCTCATCCTCGGGATGCAGGCGGCCGAACCACTCTTCGGTGCGGGTCGAGATCTCGTCTTCGGCAAAGCCCAGCATGGCTTTCCAGCGCGGCGAATACTGAATCTCGCGGCTGTCGAAATCCCAGTCCCAGAGACCGTCGTCGGGCGAGCAGGCGTCGCGGAGGTACATTTCGCTGGCGCGGCGCAACCCGCTATGAGCCAGGGCCATTGCCAGGCAGGTTTCGATGCGGGCCTCGACCACCGGAAAGTCCAGCGGCTTGGTGATGTAGTCGTTGGCGCCCAGGCGCAACGCCTTCACGGTGGTTTCCCGATCGTGCTCGGCGGTCATGATGAGGATGGGCAGATCGGCGGCGCGGTGACGCTGGCGCAGCCGTTCCAGCACGGCCAGACCGCCGATGTCCGCTATGCCGGCGTCGAGCAGGACGGCGTCGAAAGGCTGCGCGGCGGCTAAGTCCAGCGCCTCGGCGCCGCCGGAGGTCGACGCCACCTCGAAACCGCCGCGCGTCAACCGGCGCGCCAACCAATCGCGGTTGTTCTCATCGCCGTCCACCACCAGAAGCTTGGCTGCTTGTTTCATGGCTGTTCTCTCCCCGGGCAGGCGGCCGGCACCGGGCCTCAAGCGTCTTATCGGCAGGGAGCGGGAAATTATGTAGGGCGGAGCTTTCCGTTGTCAGCGGTCAGATGTCAACTACATCGGCGCGGCTGATTGCCGATCGCCGCTCGCTGCGAACTTCCCGGCTAAGCCGAAGAGCGCAACTTATCCAGGAAGTGGAACAGGGCCAGGCCTACCACCGCATTGAGGCCTCCCTGCACCAGCCAGCTTTGCATTTCAAAAGGCGGTTGATGGCCAAGCAGGGCGCGTTCCATCACCCAGTACAGGCACTGATGAAAAAGGTAGAAGAAGAAGCACAGCATGCCGCGAATGATACTGTGCTCGACGTCGAAACGGACGCTGACGGAGGCGGCAAAATAACCTACCAGGGTCTTGACAATGCCGTACATCCCCAGCGGCTTGATGGTGAGCGAATCCTGGGCGATGCCGACCAGGGCTCCCAGGAACAGCCCTCCCAGTTGGCTGCGGCGCATGAGGGCGAAGTAGACCACCACCAGCATGGGCAGCTCCAGGAAGTGCAGAAACTCGAAAAACTGGGGGACGTAGACCTGAAACAGGATGGCGGCCAGGGGGACGAGGATGAGGACCCGCGGGCTGTAATGCGTGGACTGCCCCTCACGCTGGCTGCTGAGGAGGACCCGGCCGCCGGAGTAATCCATCAGTGGCCGCTCGTTCCGGATTGGGCGCCGGCGGCCTGATTGGCCAGCCGCTCGTTAGGGACGGTCTTCGGGGCGGGCGGAGTGGCAGGCGCCGCGCCCGGTGCGGCGGGCGAAGGCGAGGCTGGCGTCGCATTGGCGACAGGAGCGGCAGGGGCCGGAGTGCTGCCAGGAGCCGGCAGTTTCAGTAGATCGGGCGCTTTGTAGCCCTCGCCATAGCGGTGTCCTTGGGCCTCGCCGGCGGCCTTATAGACCGCCCGCAGCTTATCGGCCTCGGTGGGAGTGGAGCCGGCCTCGGCAGCGGCCGCCTCCCGCACGGCGGCGGCATCGGGCGGGGGTGGCGCAATATATACCGGCTGATTGGCGGTTTCGACGGGCGGGATCTCGCGGTGCACGCCTTCGACGACGATTAAGACTTCATCCAGGCCGTGCTCAATGCCGCTGGGCTCGACCAGGACTTCCTGAAACGGCGAGCCGGGACGCACGGACTTCACCACACCCACCGGAAATCCGCGCGGAAAAATACGATCGTCGCCGGAGGTATAGAACCACTCGCCCGTTTCCACCTTCTCGGAGCTGGAGACGTAATCCACCTTACCCATCGGAGACCCCTGTCCCTTGAAGGTCCCGCGCACGCCACCCTTCTGGGAAATGACACCGGCGGCGAAATCCGCATCGGTCATCAGCAGAACCTGGGATGCGGTGGGATAGACGGCCACCACCTTGCCTACGATGCCGTCCGGCGTGACCACGGCCATCCCGCGCTCGACCCCGGAGACCGAACCGCGGTCGACGAACACCACCTTGGAATTAACGCCGGCGCCGGAGGCGATCACGATGGCGGCGAGGGTTTTCGACTGGGTGTGCTGCTGAAACAGCGCCAGCGCGCGGGCCCGTTCGGCGGTATTGAGCTGGTCGCGCAGGAAGATGTTGTCCATCTTAAGGCGGCCGACCTGGTCGCGGAGGCGGCGGTTTTCGGCGTCGGCATTGTGCAGGAAAATGTAGTTGCGGAAAAAACCGGTTCCACCGCCGCGGACGGCCTCGAGCACGCGCGCAAAGGGGGTGATGGCGGTGACGGTCCAAACCCGGATCACCGGCACATTGCGATCGCTCTTGACCTGGACGGCCAGCAATAGCAGTTGGCCGAAGATGACCAGGAGTAAGACCGTGATATTGCGGTAGCGGTTAAGAAAAGACTCCATAAACCCGCGTCTTCAAAACCCTGGCCGGGCAAGCCATGCCCGCCTGTTTCTAGTCTATCGAAATCTTGCGCAGGAGCCGGAAATCGCTCAGCATGCGGCCGGTGCCGAGCACCACCGAAGCGAGCGGGTCGTCGGCAATCGAGACGGGAAGGCCGGTTTCCTCGCGGATCCGTTTGTCGAGGTTCTTGAGCAGGCCGCCGCCGCCGGTGAGGACGATGCCGCGGTCGCTGATATCGGCGCTGAGCTCGGGCGGCGTGCGTTCCAGGGCGACGCGGATGGCGTTGATAATGGTGGCCACGCATTCCCCGAGAGCCTCGCGGATTTCGGTGTCGTCTATGGTGATGGTGCGAGGGACGCCTTCGATCAGATTGCGGCCCTTGATTTCCATGGTGAGGGGCTTATCGAGGGGGTAGGCCGATCCGACTTCCATCTTGATGGCTTCGGCGGTGCGCTCGCCGATCAGAAGATTGTACTTGCGTTTGAGGTACTGCATCACGGCATCGTCCATTTCGTTGCCGGCCACCCGGACCGAGCGGGAATAGACAATGCCGGACAGGGAGATGACGGCGACGTCGGTGGTGCCCCCGCCGATATCGACGATCATGTTGCCGGACGGCTCGGTGATAGGCAGGCCGGCGCCGATGGCGGCCACCATGGCTTGTTCCACCAAGTGCACTTCGCTGGCTTTGGCGCGGTAAGCGGAATCCATCACCGCGCGCTTTTCCACTTGGGTGATTTCGCTGGGCACGCCGATGACGATGCGGGGATGAACCAGGACTTTGCGGCCGTGCGCTTTCTGAATGAAATAATTCAGCATGCGCTCGGTGACTTTGAAATCGGCGATGACGCCGTCTTTCATCGGCTTGATGGCGACGATATTGCCGGGCGTGCGGCCCAGCATCTCCTTGGCTTCCTTGCCGACGGCTTCCACTTCGCCGGTGTTCTTATTGATGGCCACAATAGAGGGTTCGTTGACCACGATGCCCTTGCCCTTGGCGAAAACCAAGGTATTGGCCGTGCCCAGATCAATCGCAAGATCCGAGGAGAATAAGCTGATGATTGAACGTAAACTCATGAATTCCGGTGATTCTGCCGATTCAGAGAAGGGACGCGGTTCGGAGGCCGCCGCCAAGTCCAACAAAATGGTAACACACGGCGAAATGCGGGAAATCACGGAGGGTATTCATAGTGACATAACCATTTTTGTTTCAATATTTTAATGTCTGTTAAAGAAACCGAAACTTTAACACAAAAAGTCGGCGGCACTGACCTGTGCCGACCAAAAGCCCCGTGTGGGGCAGGTTGCCAACCGGTTGGTAACCTTCGGATCGATTGCGGGGGGCCGGGTCCAGCCGGGCGCCAGCCCGGCCGCACTCTGACAAGCCCGAAATCTGGCTCAATCCAAATTCCACGACATCGGGACTTCCGAGTCTCGGCGCTGCGGCTGAGAGTCTGCGCCACGGCAAGGTCCGCTGCTATAGTTGGAACATTGTGATTGACGCGAGTTCAGTGCGTCAGGCGGGACGATCGCTCGCGGACGTACACTCCAGCGTAGGCACCTCGCAGGTATCGTTCTGGCGGCGGCTGTTTGCGTTTGCGGGGCCGGCCTACCTGGTGAGCGTGGGTTACATGGACCCGGGCAACTGGGCCACGGACCTGGAGGGCGGCGCGCGCTTCGGCTACCGGCTGTTGTGGGTGCTGGTCATGTCGAACGCCATGGCCATCCTGCTGCAGACTCTGAGCGCGCGGCTGGGCATCGCTTCCGGGCGGGACCTGGCGCAAGCCTGCCGGGAAACCTATCCGCGGGGCGTCAACCTGGGACTTTGGGTGCTGTGCGAAATCGCCATTGCGGCCTGCGACCTGGCGGAGGTATTGGGCGCGGCGATCGGCCTCAACTTACTGTTCCATATCCCGCTGCTGGCGGGAGTATTGCTGACGGCCGCCGATACGCTGCTGCTGCTCTGGTTTCAGAGCTTCGGAATCCGCACCATTGAAGCCTTTATCCTGGCGCTGATCACGATCATTGCCGGCTGTTTCCTGATCGAGGTCTGGTGGGCCAAGCCGGTGGCTGCGGAAGTGATCGCGGGGCTGGTGCCGCGTCTGAATGGCCAAACCCTGTATCTGGCCATCACCATTCTGGGCGCGACGGTGATGCCTCACAACATGTACCTGCACTCGGCGCTGGTGCAGACGCGGCGCATCGGCGCCGACGACAAGGCGCGGCGCGCGGCGTGCCGCTACAACCTGATCGATTCGGTGGTGGCGCTGAACGGGGCGATGTTTGTGAACATCGCCATCCTGGTGCTGGCGGCGGCGGTATTTTTCAAGCATGGGGTGATAGTGACCGAAATCCAGCAGGCGCACGTCCTGCTGGTGCCGCTGCTCGGTACCAGCGCGGCCGGGATGATTTTTGCGATAGCGCTGCTGTGCTCGGGACAGTCTTCCACCCTCACCGGAACGCTGGCGGGGCAAGTCGTCATGGAAGGGTATCTGAACTTCCGCATGCGCCCGTGGCTGCGGCGGCTGCTGACGCGCACTTTGGCCATTATTCCGGCGGCGCTCACGATTTATTTCGCGGGCGGCCAGGCGACCTTGGGACTGCTGTTGCTCAGCCAGGCGATTCTCAGTATGCAATTGCCGTTTGCGATCATTCCCCTAATTCATTTCACCAGCGACCGCACGCGCATGGGCCCATTGGTCAACCCGCGCTGGGTCAACATTCTGGCCTGGATCACGGCGGCGGCGATCGTGGGGCTGAACCTGCGGCTTGGCTTTCAGCAGATTGGCGACTGGCTCGCGAACGCGGGCCGCTGGCACACCTTGATATGGCTGGCGACGGTGCCCACCTCGGCGGCGCTGATGCTCTTAATGGCGTGGGTGACGGCGGAACCGTGGATCACGCGGCGGCGTTTGGGCCGCGCACCGGTCGTCCTTCCCGAAACCGCCGGCGCCGAAACCGCTCCGGTCCCCACTTACGAACGGATTCTGGTGCCGCTCGATCACAGCGCGCTGGACCGGCTGGCGGTAAGCCATGCGGCCGCCATGGCGCGGCAGTACGGGGCCACGCTCTTCCTGTTTCATGTGGAGGAAGGCGTTACCAGCCAGATCTACGGGCGGGACGCCTCCACCGCCGAGGTGGAAGCGGGCCTGGAGTACCTGGACGGAATCGCGGAATCGTTGCGGCATCAGGGAATTGCGGTGGAGACGGAAGTTTCGCACTCGTCTTCGCCCAAGCGGGAGATTGTGGAATACGCCCGCAAGGTGCGGCCGGACCTGGTGATTATGGGCGCGCACGGCCACGGAGGCCTCAAGGATCTGATCTTCGGCGACACTATCAACCCGGTGCGCCACCACCTGGAAATCCCCATGCTGATCGTGCGCCCAGGCAAGCGGAAGTGAGCGGCGAAAGTATCCGGGGCCACCGCCGAACATCCACGTGCCCGCTGCCCGACGGGCATGGCCCATTTTCAGGGACCGGCGTCTCACGGGAGTAGAGACCTGAACATCCAGACAGCGTTCGCGGGCAGGTTGCCAACCAGCTGACACCCCGCCACTTCTTCACGCCCCTTCCCCCGTTCGGAAAAACGTTACACTGATCTAAAATCTCCCACGCCATTCGGGGCGGTGAAAGCGAGAAGTCATAAATGAAAGCGACGCGATGGGCGCCTTCCCTTTTAGTGGTCCTCAGTGCGATTGTTCCGGCTCCGGCGCAGCAGCGCGGTGCGCCCGACAAGGAACTGATCGCCAAACGGAACAGCACCGAAGCCGAGCTGGAATCGGTGGCCACCGTCGAGCGCAAGGTGATGGTTCCCATGCGCGACGGCAAACGCATGGCTACCGATATCTACCGCCCCAAGGATACCTCGAAAAAATACCCCGTCATCTTCGTGCGCACGCCTTATAACTTCAACTTCTGGGACGTCCGCCTGGGCGCGCCGCGCGACATGGCGGCGGAGCTGGCCGCGGTTAAGCGCGGCTATGCGTATGTCGAAATGAACGAGCGCGGGCACTTCTTCTCGGAAGGCATTTACGACATCCTGGGCGCGCCGCTCACGGACGGCACCGACGCCATTTCGTGGATGTCCTCGCAGCCCTGGGCGAATGGAAAAGTCGGCGCCATCGGCTGCTCGTCCACCGCCGAATGGCAGCTCGGCGTGGCCGCCCAGGGCAACCCGGCCTTTGCCGCCATGATCCCGCAAGGCTTCGGCGCGGGGGTGGGCCGGGTGGGCCCTTACTACGAGCAGGGAAACTGGTATCGCGGCGGGGCGGTGCAGATGCTGTTCATCGCCTGGCTCTATGGCGAGCAGAACCAGGTCCGGCCGATGTTGCCGCCCAATACTTCGCAGGAGGATCTGATCCGCGTATCGAAGGAATTCGACCTGTCTCAACAATTGCCGCCGGTGGATTGGTCGAAAGCGCTGCAGCATCTGCCCGAGATGGACATTATTAAAGCCGTGGACGGGCCGCATGGAATCTTCGCCGACCGGATGGAAGTGGGCAGCGGCGGCGCGATGATCAAGCGCACTCCCAACGATCCGGCGTGGTATCGCGGCGGGCTGTGGCACGACGACAAGCCCATCAACGTGCCGGGCTTCTGGTTCATGTCCTGGTACGACGTGTCGGTGGGGCCGAACCTGGCGGCTTACAATTTCGTACGCAGGACCGCAAAGGCCGAGATCGCCAATCAGCAATACGCGGTGATCGCGCCCACGCTGCACTGTTCCTACAAGCGCGCCACGGAGCACACCATCGTGGGCGAGCGCGACATGGGCGACGCGCGGCTGGACTATGACGCCCTGACCTACGGATGGTTCGATCATTTTCTGAAGGGCGACGATAATCACATTCTCGAAAATCAGCCGAAGGTGCGCTATTTCACGATGGGTCTGAACAAGTGGCAAACCGCGGACACCTGGCCGCCGGCGGGCGCTCAGCCGATGACGCTGTTTCTCTCGGGCGGGGGAAAGGCGAACAGCCTGAACGGCGACGGTGCGCTCAGCGCGACGGCTCCGGCTGCCGACACGCCGGATAGCTTTACGTACGATCCCATGAATCCGGTTCCGTCCTATGGCGGTAACGTCTGCTGCACCGGCAACGCCGTGACGGGCGGCGCGTTCGATCAGCGGAAGATGGAAGCGCGGGCCGACATTCTGGTCTACACCTCTGAGCCGCTCAAAGAAGGCATCGAGGTGAGCGGCCCGATGGAAGCCACGCTGTACGTTTCCTCCGACGCGAAAGATACCGACTTCACGGTGAAAGTGATCGATGTGCTTCCGGATGGGACGGCATACAATCTCGACGAGACCATCCAGCGCGCCCGTTATCGGGATGGCTACGATAAGCCGCCGGCATGGATGGAGCCGGGTAAGGTCTATAAGCTGACGTTATCGCCCATGACGACCAGCAACTACTTTGGCACCGGCGACCGGATTCGCATTGAGGTATCCAGCAGCAATTTCCCGCGCTTCGACCGAAATCTGAACACGGGCGGCAACAACTACGATGAGACCAAGGGTGTCGTGGCGCACAATGCAGTGCATCATTCGAGCCTATACCCGTCCCAGGTGGCCTTAACCGTGGTCAGGCGCTAGGCGCGGCCGATAACCCCGGAATCTGCTACACTCAAACCCATTACGTACAGGCTTCCGTTCTAAGGAGACGCATCATGACCAAGATATTCGCTGGCTTCGCTTTAACGGCTACCTTCGCGCTTAGCGCCATGGCTGCCGACGTTTCTGGATATATCATTGATAAGTCTTGCGCGGGCACGCCCGGCATGCGGGGCAACGTGGCCTGCGCGCAGCGCTGCATTAAGCGCGGCGATGCGGCGGTTCTGGTTACCGACGAGGGCAAAGTTTACCAGCTCGAGGCTCAGGCGACGGTTGTGGCCCACGCCGGCGAAAAGGTTACCGTTACCGGAAAAGTCGATGGCGACAAGATAACCGTCGACAGCGTGAAATAGTCGGATAGCAAATCCCAACCCGAGAGCCGCTCATTCGAATCGCGTCAGCTTGCAACCGGTTCGAGCTGACGGGCGCGGGCGGCTTCTCTCTGGCTATGGGAAGCCGGACTGCGGCCCCGGCTATATTGCCGCGGCGAACATCCCATCACCCGCTTGAACGCCGTGCTGAAGGCGCT
>JBKQIF010000080.1:0-19183 GCA_052148435.1 Bryobacteraceae bacterium | reverse complement strand
ACATTGCGGTCGTCATCGCCTTGAATGAGCAGAACGGGCGACTTCCAGGTAGAGACCGAGGCGATGGGCGAAGAGTCGTAGGCGAGGCGCGCGGCTTCCTCTCGCGCCGCCTCCGCGCTGGGCGTGGGCGGGCCGGAGGCACCGCCGGGACCGTTGCCGCGGCTGCTCCAATCGTGGACGCCGTGGAAATCCACGCCGGCGGCGAACAGATCCGAGCCGCGCGCCAGGCCCATGGCGGTCAGGTAGCCGCCGTAGAAGCCGCCCCACAATCCGATATGCGCCGGGTCGACGTCGGGCCGCGTGCGCAGGTACAGGCCCGCGCCTTCCACGTCATGGTATTCGCTGCCGCCGCGGGCGCCGTAATTGGCCGGCTCTCGAAAGCCCAGTCCGTAGCCGATGCCGCTGCGGTTGTTGATCGACAGCACCACGTAGCCCTGGCTAGCCAGGTATTGGTTCATGCCGTAGGCGTTGTTAGTAATCCATGTAATGCCAGCCCAGCAGCATTTGCCGCCGCGAGCCGCCGTGCATGAACACCAGCGCTTTGTGCCGTTCGCCGGGCTGGCTGGCGGGCGGCAGAAAGAGCTGGCCGTGAATCTGGAGACCGTCCGAGGCGCTATAGATTACCTGCTGTGGCACCACCAGCGAATCGGCGGGGAAATCGGCGGGGATGGAATCGGGCGCGAGGTCCTTTACGGTTTCGCCCTGCTGGATGGCTGCGCGCGCCGGCCGCCGGCCGTCGGCGTGCAAATACGCGATGGCGCCGCCGGCGAACACCGGCGTCCATTCCAGTTCGTCTCCCTTGGTTACGGCGCGCGCCGGGCCGGCGGCGGCGCTCACGCGCCACACGTGCCGCCGGTCGATGTCGTCCTGGTTGGAATCGTACACGATTTCCTTGCGGTCGCCGGAATAGGCGACGTGATCGACTTCGAAATCCCCCGGCGTGAGCAGCGTGGCCGCGCCGCCCTCCACGGCTACCGAATAGAGATGCAGCCAGCCGCCCTTCTCCCAAGGGAAAACGATGCGATCGCCGGCTGCCCAAAACAGCGCGGGGTCGGATTCCGCCGGATGGAACGCGCTGCCCTGGCCCGGCTCGGATTTCCAGATTTCGCGGCCCGTGCCGTCGGCAACGCTGGCCACCCGGATCGACCAGCCAGCTCCGCTCCCGCCAGCTCCGCGTCCTCCGCCGCCGGCCGGCACGCGAATGAACGCCACCTGGCGGCTATCGGGCGACCATGCCGGCAGTTGATCCCGATCCACCGTCGGGTCCAGGTAGGTCAACGCCTTGGCGCCGAAATCGTAAACCGCGATGAAGCTGTGATTGCCGCGATCGCTGACGAAGGCCAGCCTGGCGCCGTCCGGCGACCACTCCAGTTCCTGGGCCGTCACCCCCGACCGCGGCTGGATCATGAGCGCCGGTTTTTCCGCGCCCGAGAGCGGCACGATGTAGATCTTCCCTTCGCGCAGAAACGCCACCACGCCGCCCTTGGGCGACACCGCCGGCGAGTGGCCTTCACCCAGTTTGCGCGGCGCCGCGCCCGGCGTCACTACCCAGACCGCCTGTTCCACGCCCGCCGGATTGGCAGCCGGATTCGGGTCGGGGTGATCCAAGAATTCCAGGTCGCCGCCACGCACGTACACCACCGACTTGCCATCCGGCGTCCACTGCAACTGGCCGATGTCCTGCCCGTCGTCTTCGGTATAGGAGGTGGCGCGGATGCCTTTGTAATTGGGCGCCATGGCCACCCACACGTTTCGTGCCCCGCGCTCGTTCAGAACCCAGGCCAGGTTGCCGCCGGTGGGCGAGGCGGTCAATTCAGAAGGGAACGGAGCCGAAAGGACCTGCTCCAGGGTAAAGGTCCCTGCGCCCGCCGCGCAGGCAAAAACCAGACTGGCGAGGAATAAGCGTCGCATGTCGAATTAGTGTACTGCAAAGGGGGAGAGACCGCCGTGGGGCGCGCTCGGTCGAAAGGCCTGCCGCAGTGCGCAGGAATCCGGTTGCGGGCGGAATTGTAGCTACAATTTTATTGTTATACTGGACGTGACTAGCGGTGATCGATTTCGAGTGGGACCCGGTGAAAGCGCGGACCAACCAGCGGAAACATGGCATCGCTTTCGAAGACGCCATGCATGTGTTTGACGATCCCTGCGCCCTGTTCGAGCAGAACCGCACGGAAGGCGGAGAGCGGCGATGGCAGGCGATCGGGCTTGTCGGAGGGGTGGCTCTGCTGCTGGTGGCCCACACTGTTCGGGAGGAAGGATTGGACGAAATCGTCCGCCTCATTTCGGCCCGGCGGGCCAACCGAAAGGAGCGAAAACGCTATGACCAAACTCGTGCGCAAGACCCTGGCCGATAATCCGGTGACGCCGGCCCGCAGGCGGAAGCTAGCCCAACTCGCCGCGCAGCCCGATTCGGCAATCGACTATTCCGACATTCCCCCGCTGAATGCGAGCTTCTGGCAGAATGCCGTCCGCAATCCGTTCTACCGGCCGGTAAAGCAGCAACTCACCGTCCGCCTGGACGCCGACGTGGTAGCCTGGCTCCGCCAACGTGGAAGAGGCTACCAAACGAGAATGAATGCGGTTTTACGAAACGCCATGCTGAATGAGGTCAAGAAAAGTGCGTGACCCGCGCCGCCCTACAGCAAATCTTCGCGGCCGCGCTTTTCCAGTGCTTTGACCACCTCGCCTACCTTCTGCGCGTGATCGCGTCTGGCAACCAGCAGGGCGTCGGGCGTATCCACCACGATCAGATCGTCCACTCCAACCAGCGCCACCAGCTTGCCGCGTGCGTCGACGAAGTTGCGGCTCGAGTTCAGGCAGACGGACTCGCCCGCGATGGCGTTGCCCTCAGAGTCGTAGCCGAGCAGGTCGTAAACGGCATTCCAGCTTCCCACGTCGTTCCAGCCGAAATCGGCCGCCGCGATGCCGCACACGCCCTTGGCTCTTTCGAGTACGGCGTAGTCGATCGAGATGTTGTCGCACAGCGGAAAGACGCGCGCCAGTTGCGACGCCCAGCCGCGCGCTCCCAAACGCGGCAGCGCGGCCAGCAGGGTCGCGGTCTTGGGAAGGTGGCGGCGCAACTCTTCCAGCAGTACGCCGGTGCGCCAGAAGAACATGCCCGAATTCCAATAAAAGTTGCCCGCGGCGACGTATCGCGTGGCGGCGGCCAGCGCCGGCTTCTCGCGAAAGCGCTTCACCTCCACCGGCGCCAGGGTGCCCTTGGCGAAGTCCCTTGGGAACTCGACATACCCATAACCGGTTTCCGGCCAGCGCGGCTCGATCCCCACCACCATCAGGCGCCCTTCGGCGGCGCCGCGAAATGCCGCCTTCAGTACGGCGCGATACGCCGCCGGCCTGGCAATCACATGGTCGGAAGGAAACACGCCCATGACCGCTTCCGGATCGAGCGAATCCAGAATCTGTGCCGCCAGGCCGATGGCCGGCGCCGTATTGCGCTGCAGGGGCTCGGCCAGAATCTGCCGTTTGGGGACCTGCGGAAGCTGGTGCACGATGGTGTCGCGCAGATGTTCGTTGGTCAACACCCAGATGCGTTCCGGCGCGATCAGCGGCGACAGGCGGTCCACGGTGGCCTGGATCAGCGTCCGCTCCCCAACCACGTTCAGAACCTGCTTGGCGGAGCGTTTGCGGCTGCGCGGCCAGAAACGCGTGCCGCGTCCTCCGGCTAGAATCAATCCGTAATGGTGCGAATGGGTCGGCATGTGCGGGCGCGCCGTCGGCTATTGTAACGGGTATCCGTGAATCAGGTTAAGGGTCCGCTTCCAGCGGGTCTTGCGAGGAAAGTGCTCCACCAGGTCCACCAGGTGCTCGATGCTCATGGTTGGGTTGGCCAGGGCGTCGGTGGGCGCGTCATAAGACCAATATACGAGCAGCGGCTTGCCCACGATGTTCTCGCGCGGCACAAAGCCCCAGTAGCGGCTGTCGAGCGACGAATCGCGGTTGTCGCCCATGGCGAAATACTGGCCGGGCGGCACCACTACCTCGCCGCCCACCACGTGATTGCTCAGCATATCTTCGGCGCGCTGGGAAACGTGGATGTTCGGCTCGGACGGGAAATCGTCGCGGTACGTGTCCAGGTACTCGGTTTTGTGATAGACGTAAGGCTCGCTTGCCAGGTGGCCGTTCAGCATCAGTTGCTTGTGCACCAGCTTGATGCGGTCCCCGGGCACGCCAATACAGCGCTTGACGAAAGTCTGCTGGATGTCCACCGGGTAGCGGAACACAATGATATCGCCGCGCTTCACTTCCGTATACGGCAGGATATGCCCGGACACCGAGCCCGGCGGCGCGTACGCCAGTTTGTCCACCAGCAGATGGTCGCCGATCAGGAGCGTGTCTTCCATCGATCCGGTGGGGATCACGAAGGCCTGCACCAGGGTGGTCGTGCCGAACAGCAGCAGGACGATGGTGACCGCCCATTCCGCCACGAATCCGCGCTGGTAGATGGCTCGCGGTGGCGCCTCGGGCGCGGCCGGCGCCACCGGTTCTGCAATGATCGGGTTGTCGTCCACGTCTTTTTATTCTATCGAATCCTGGTATTCTGTTGAGAGACTCCCAAAGGCTATCGTTTGAGCTCTTCCACCATTGCTCCCAACCGTTCGCATACGCACCAGCGCCGCTCGGTGCTGCTGGTCTGCCTGTGCACCTTGCTGGGAGCGGCGGCACAGATCTTCTTCAAAATCGGCATGCAGCACTTCGAGCCCAAGCTGCTGGCGCTCGTCACCAACGTGCCGCTCGTCGCCGGCTACGTGCTCTATGGCTTGTTTACGCTGCTGATGGTGGTGGCGTTGCGCGACGCCGAGCTTTCCATCCTCTATCCCATCATCGCCCTGAGCTACGTGTGGGTCACGGCGCTCTCCTACTTCATCTTCCACGACACCTTGAACCCCTGGAAGCTGACCGGTATCGTCTGCATCATGGCGGGAGTCGCGGTGCTGGGCCGCGGACAAAAGGCATGACCCCCGTCGGCACTCCATTCAGCTCGATGGCGCTAGTCCTTACGGGCTCCATCATCGGCTCGTTTGGCGCCGTCTTTCTCAAGCTGGGCGCGGCCCGCTGGAAGGGCGACATTTTGGGGCTAATCAGTTGGCGGCTGGCGTTGGGAGTGGGTCTTTACCTCGGGTCCTCGGTACTTTACATCATGGGCCTCAAACACGGTCAGCTTTCGGTGCTCTATCCCATGGTGGCGCTGGGCTACGTTTGGGCGCTGCTGTGGGCGCGGCTTTTCTTCGACGAAAGATTCACCCGCCAGAAACAGGCGGGCCTGGGCCTGGTCCTGATCGGCGTAGTATGCGTAGGCCTGGGTAGCTGAGCGCGGCGGAGAGCATTCAGCCATCAGCTTGCCACTGCGCTGCTCGTTGCGCCGGCGATCTTCGCCGCCGGCGATGCGCCAGACGCGGTTTAGCCGAAGGCTGACCGCTGACGGCTTCTAAAAGATTTCGTCGAGTTTGCCGCGCAGTTCCGCCGATAGACGCGGGTTCTCGCCTCCGGTGGAAATCGCAATCTGCACCGGGCCGCGCTGTACCCGGGCCGGCACGATGAAATCGCACTCCGCGGCGGAATCGGCGATATTGGCAAACAGACCGCGCCCCTTGGCCGCGATGCCGATTCGGTGGTTGGCGGCCCGATCGTTGGTGGCGGCAAAAACCAGCATCGCGCCCGCCAGATCGGAGGCGCGAAAATGACGCGTCACCCGGCGCACCGGCAAGCGCTCGAATTCCTCGTCCCACTCCGGCGCCACGACCGTCACCCGCGCGCCCGCCTCCAACAGCGACCGCGTCTTGCGCAACGCCACTTTACCGGCTCCCACCACCAGCACCGGGCGGTCTTTGAGGTCCAGAAATATGGGGTAATGTTTCAACCCAAAACTGTAGCACAGCGGAATCGTCGCGCCTGTTGCGAGGGTGCGCGCACGCGGGTCGCCCGTTCTGGCGATGACGCTTTCGCCGAATCCTCGGAGCCGCATCGTCGGGGCTGAGGGCCCATCCCGGTGCGGATTGGGTGCCGGATTGCAAGAGCAAGAGGCGGTTGCAGAGGCGCTCAACACCCGCATCCAGCTACCGCCGCCGAAGGAGGTGCCCACCGTGAATAAGACGCTTGGGGTGATCCTGATTGTACTAGGACTGTTCGGTCTTGCGTGGGGAGGTTTTACGTACACGACCAGGGAAAAGGTCGTTGACATCGGACCAATTCACGCTACTCGCGACCAGACACATACGGTACCGCTGCCTCCAATCGCAGGCGCAGTGGCGCTCATTGGCGGCATTGTACTCTTGGTAGCAGGCAGGAAGCAATGAGTCTCCCCGGGGCGTTCGGCTTCCAAAACCGGGCTGAGTTGGCGGCGGGGGTCAATGCCGCGTGGCCCGAATGGGGCCAACGCGGCGTGGCGCTCCGCTCCCGCTGGCCGTAGACCGAAATCTCCGTGCTGCCGGCTCACACGCGAGCAGGTCTCTCACTGCGACGAAGTGGCCTTTTGATTCTTAACCTGCAGCTCGTTTACGACCTGCCGAACGTTGGGAACTGAAGACGCGATACTTTCGGCCTGCCGGCGCTTGGATTGAGAGTCGACCTCGCCCGTCAGCGTGACGACCGAGTTCTTGACATCGTACTTTACGCTCTCGTGAAGCTTGCTCTGGATGAGAGCGGCATCCAGGTTTTTCTCAATGCCTCCGTCCAGATCCGAATTCACGGCCTTGGCGGCACTTTCGTTGCCCGGCGGAATCACTGCAATCTGGTTTGAGACAACTTGTCCGCCAGCGAGGGACGTTGCAATGGATTCCGCTTGTGCCTTGTCACCGTCAGCCGCGACGTGTCCGCCCAGGGTCACTACGCCCTTCTCGCGATCCAGACTTACGGAAACACCTTTGAGGCCGGCCTGATCAAGCGATTGGCGAATGTTGACAGAAACGTCGGGTGATTTCGTGGACGTC
The DNA here is from genome assembly GCA_052148435.1 of Bryobacteraceae bacterium. GTDB lineage: Bacteria > Acidobacteriota > Terriglobia > Bryobacterales > Bryobacteraceae > JBEKYD01. The sequence continues at coordinate 12,236 of JBKQIF010000080.1, read as the reverse complement.
TGTGAGCATCCTACAAAGATTCCAGCGACAAGCAGCGCAAGCGATGCGGCGCCTAAATTGAGAGTCTTCAAGTGGAACATCCTTTCCTCATTCCTCCATCAAGCATGGGCCTAAGCAGATTTGGCACCACACCTGAAACGATGTAAACAACAAGGCGTCAAATCCGAGAAAGGTACGTAAGTGCACTTCTTGCCGTCATCAGGCAAAAATTGCTTGCAGGCCGGGTCTCAATCCGGCGATGCCGGCGCCGACAACGCGGACATGGCCTGCGCCGGGTTTCCGCACCCTGCTATGCTAAGGCATCATGTCCCAGGCCTTACCCACGGTGGTGATCGTGGGGCGGCCCAATGTAGGGAAATCCACCCTCTTCAACCGCATTACGGGCGAGCGGCGCGCGATCGTGGGCGACGAGCCCGGCATTACGCGCGACCGCATGTACGGATTTGCCGAGCATCTGGGCCGCCACTTCGAATTGATCGACACCGGCGGCATCATCGTCGACGATCGCGAATATATTCCCGGCCAGATTCTGCGCCAGGCGGAAACAGCCTTGAGCACGGCCTCCCGCATCATCCTTTTGACCGATGGCCGGGCCGGTCTCACCGCCGCCGACCGCGATCTGGCGTCCCTCGTCCGCCGCCTGGGAAAGCCGGTCGCCCTGGCCGTCAATAAAGCCGATACCGCGGCCCGCTCGGACCTGGCTCACGAGTTCTACGAGTTAGGGATTGCCGACGTCTTTCCCGTCTCGGCCGAACACGGCACCGGCGTCGACGACTTGCTCGACCACGTCACCGAGGGGTTTCCCGCGCTGCCCGCCGAAGCCACCGCGCCGCGGCAATGCATCAAGGTGGCCATCATCGGCCGCCCCAACGTGGGCAAGTCCACCTTGCTCAATGCCCTCGTCGGCGAAGACCGGGCGATCGTTTCCCCGGTCGCCGGAACTACCCGCGACGCCGTGGATGAGAGCGTGATGCGCGACGGCGTGGAATTCGTATTCATCGATACCGCCGGCATCCGCCGCAAGGGCAAGACCAAGCTCATGGCGGAAAAGCTCAGCGTGGTCATGGCCCGCCGCCAGATTCGCATGACCAACGTGGTCCTGCTGTTGATCGATGCCACCGAGGGGGTGGTCGGCCTGGAAGCCACCATCGCCGGCTATGCCCACGAGGGCGGACGCGCCCTCGTCCTTTGCGTCAACAAATGGGACGCACGCCAGGGCCTCACCAAGAAGGACATGGAGGAGCAGATTCGCGATCAGTGCAAGTTCCTGGATTACGCCCCAATCCTGTTCCTCTCCGCCAAGACCGGCGACGGCGTCGACCAATTATTCCCCCTGATTCGCGAAGTATACGAGCAGGCTTCCCTGCGTATTACTACCGGCGAGTTGAACCGTTTCGTGGAGCAGTTGCACTTTGAAGAGCGCAAGATCTATTACATTACCCAGGCCTCGATACGGCCGCCGTCGTTCGTGGTATTCACCGATGGGCATGGCGATTTACATTTTTCCCACGAGCGGCACCTGCTCAATCAGATCCGCCGCCGCTTCGGTTTCCGCGGCACGCCCATCGTGCTCAAGACGCGCGCCAAGGCGAAACGTTGACGCGTCCCCGTTTCCGCAAATTCGGAATTGCCTTTTCCGGAGCGGTAACCGTAGACTAGGAGTGCGATAGCAAGAAGGTAATCATAAATAATGACCCGACCTAAGGAGGGCGGCCTGATGTGGAACAAGCGCCGGGACGAGGAGCAACCGAAGCCTTTCTCTCCTCCGGTGACGCCCGCGCCGCAGGCGCCGGCCCCGATCCAACCCAAGAAGGAGGCGACAGCCGTGTCCGGAATACCCGTGGGACGCATCGAAATGGATAACAAAGTCGGTGGCACCGCCACCATTGGAAAGGCCGTCAAGATCGTCGGCCAGATCCACAGCAAGGAGGACTTGTTCGTGGATGGCGACCTGGAAGGCACGGTGGAGGCGCTGGAGCATAAGCTCACTATCGGGCCCAATGGCACATTGCACGCCACCGTCAAAGCGCGCGAGGTGGTGGTCCTGGGAACGATTCAGGGCAACGTCGAGGCCGCGGAAAAGATGGAGATCCGCAAAGACGCCCGCCTGGTGGGCGATATTCGCACCGCGCGCATCGTCATCGAAGATGGCGCCTATTTTAAGGGCAGCATCGACATCGTGAAGCCCGAACCGGCAAAGGCCGCTCCCAAACCGCAAGCCCAGGCCGCCTCGGCTGCTCCCACTCCGGTAGCGACCGGAGGCGATACCAAGCGCTAGGACTGGTGGGGGCGGCGCAGTGCTTTCCGACAGGTTGAAAAGCTTTTTCGGCGGGGGGCGGCGAGGTCCAGCCGGTCCCTCGCCCCAGCCTGCCTCGCCGGGCAGCGTGCGCTCCGGCGCGCGTCTGCAGTCCGCTCAGCGGCAAAGCAGCTTGCGCACCAGCCGTGGATTGGAAGAGTTCTTCCACCACATTCGCGAGCAAAGCGGCCTGACCATTCTCGATTTGGGCGGCGCCAGCCAGGAAAACGTGAGCTTCATCACCAATCTCGGCCATCGCCTCTATTCGGAGGACTTTCTCCACATCCTGGAGGAAACCTTCGGGCTCAACAATACCGTGGATCAATCCAATCCCGGCCGCATCGACTACTTTCTGCAGCAAGCGCTGGATTACCAGGACGGGCAGTTCGACGGCGTGCTGATCTGGGATTCGCTCGAGTATCTGGCGCCCCCTTTACTGGCCGCCGTGACCGATCGGCTGCGCAAAATCGCCCGCCCCGACGGCTACATGCTGGCCTTTTTTCACTCCGACGACAAGCAGGAAGCCGTGCCCCTCTATGCCTTCCGCATCCAGAGCGTCAACACCCTGGAGCTGGTGCGCCAGGGCATGCACCGTCCCCCGCAGTTGTTCAATAATCGCAACCTGGAAAAGCTTTTCGGCCGGTTCGATTCGGTGAAATTCTTCCTCACCCGCGAGCAGTTGCGCGAAGTAATCGTCAAGACGTAACCGAGCCGCGGCTCAACCCCAAGCCCTCATCCGCCCACTGCGCTGGCCGGCCGGATTTCCCGGCTCTCCAGCCGCGGCTGCGCCTTCCAGAAGATCAGGGCCAGAGCGATGATAACGGCTTGCACCACGACCACGCTCAGCACGCACGCCGGCCAGCCGCCGCGATTCCAGAAATAGCCGGGCAACGCCGCGCCCAGGCTTCCGCCCGCGTAGTAGAACATGGCGTAGAGGCCCACCGCCGCCGCCCTGGCTTCCCGCGCCACCGTGCCCACGTAGCTCGAAGCCGCCGAATGGGCGATGAAAACCCCCGAGCAGCACAGCGCCAGTCCCGCCAACACGGCCGGCAGGCGGTGGATCAGCGTCAGCGCCATTCCGATCATCCCCCCGCCGAATGCCGCCAGCAGCGTCCAACGATGGCCCAGGCTGTCGATCGCCCGCCCGCCCACCGGCGTGATTGCCGCGCCCACCAGATACACCGTGAACAGCAGGCCCAGCGCCGTCGTGCCCAGTCCGAAGGGAGGCGCCGCCAGATAAAAATTCACATAGGTGAAAGTGGCGATCAGAGTAAACAACACCCCGAATCCCACCACGTAGGTGGCCAGCAGCCGCGGATTCGCCAGATGGCGCATCATCCCGCGGATCGTGGCCTTAACCACCTCCCGCGCCGCCAGTGGCCGCGTAGTGCGCTGGCTGTCCGGCGGCATCCATCGCGCCATCGCCACCGCGCACGCCGCATCCAGAATTGCCAGCAGCACGAACGACCAGCGCCAGGAATAGTGCGCCGCCACCAGTGCCGCCACCATCCGTCCGCTGAATCCGCCGATCACCGTTCCGGCCACGTATGCCGACATGGCCGCGCCCACTCCGTCCTTCCACTCTTCGTTGATGTAGGCGATGGTCACCGCGAAGATGCCCGGCGTGAATACCCCTTGCCAGAAACGCCAGAACAGGAGCTGGTTCAGGCTCGCTGCCTCCGCCGCCAGCAAAATCGGCGCCGCCAGCAGGAATGCCGACCATACGATGACCCGCTTGCGCCCGAACCGGTCCGCGGCCGCGCCCGCGAACGGCGAGGCCAACGCCACAGCCAGGGTCGACGCCGTGACGATCAGGCTCACCGCCGCCGCCGAAGAGCCAAACTCCCGCGCCAGCATGGGCAGCAGCGGCTGCGGCGCGTAGAGCGTCACAAACGCGCAGAACCCCGCGAATACTACCGATGCCGTCCGTGTTCTCGATTGTTTCCGCGCCGCTGCCAGCGAGTGCGGCAGCCCAACCGGCGCGCCGTTGCCCATGTACTTTTTATTATGGCGAAATCCGCACGAGGCGGAGTCCTTGCGCCATGTCCATCAGCGGCGGGCGTTATACCAATTGCAAAATGTGGCTTCAAAAAGCAGGTCTTTTCTTTTCGTAGCCGATAAGCACATTGACGGCCTTCCAAAGGTCGACTTATGGAGAGCGACAGACAGCCGCGGAAGCGGATCGGCGCTCCGGTGCGTCCATGGTCCGCGAACGCTCGCAAAAAGGCGATGGGTCTATGGCCCTCACTAACGGGCCGTCCGTAACCCGCCGGGGAGCGGGCAATGGCGAGTTTCAATGTGGAGGCCACGCGATATCACGGGCGAACGAACGGACCGGTGGCGCCGGCGGCAGGATCGCTGCCCGCAAATGACGAAACGGTTTGAGGACGACGAATGATTATCAGTCTTGACGACGAACTGGCTGAGGAGTATCTGGCCGAGAGCCGCGAGCATCTGGCTACCATTGAGACGGACCTTCTTGCTCTCGAAAGGGGCGGGGCGGAGATTAGCGAGGAACGGGTAAATCGTGTATTTCGGGCCGTGCATTCGATCAAAGGAGGCGCGGGCTTTTTCGATCTGGTGAAGATTCGCGAGTTGGCACACCGGACGGAAGACGCGCTGGCGCTGATCCGCTCCCGTGAGCTGGTTCCCACGCCGGACCGGGTCCGCGTTCTGCTCGGTGCCACCGACCGGCTGAACGAACTGATCCGGAATCCTGGAACGAGCAACCAGGCTGACATCGCTGAAGTCATGGCCGCTTTAGCCAGGCTGCCCGCCGATCAACATGCCTCCGCGGGAGAGAGCCATGGTTCCGCGGCCGATCAGGCGCGCCAAAGCGACAAGCCGCTGCGGGTGCTTCTGGTGGAAGACGACTTCGCCAGCCGCCTTCTGCTGCAGACCTTCCTTTCCGGCTACGGCGAATGTCATATCGCCGTTAACGGCAGGGAGGCCGTAGAGGCGTTTCGCTCGGTCCTGGAGCGAGGGCAGAGATACGATCTGATCTGCATGGACATTATGATGCCTGAAATGGACGGCCGCGAGGCAGTTCGGCAAGTTCGAGCCCTGGAAAAGGCCCGCGGGATTCTATCCACCGGCGCGAAGATCATCATGACGACGGCGGTGCGCGACATCAAGGATGTGATCCGATGCTTCCAGGAACTCTGCGACGGATACCTCATGAAGCCCATCGATCTGGCCGAATTGCTCAGCCAGATGAGTTCCTATAAACTGATCCGGTAGCGCTGCCGGGAGCCGACCGCCGACAGATGCCTACCGCTTCGGCGTCTCGTACACCGGGTCTTTCAGCCCCGCCACCGACCGCGGTCCCGTTCCTTCCTCCAGGTCGAGCACGATCACCTGGTTCTCACCGCTTCGCAGCCACGGCGCCGGCAGATACAAAGTCTGCTGCGGGCCGATCCTCCAATACCGTCCCAGGCACCGGCCGTTCACCCAGACCATTCCTTTGCCCCAGCCGCGCAGATCGAGAAAAGTGTCGGCCGGCAGGGCCGCGGTGAAGCTACCCCGATAGAGCGTCGGACCGGGCGCCTTGCCTGCCGCCGCGTAGGTCCACTCCGCGGGGTGGTCGATCGGCATCGGATAGCAGTCCCACCCCAGCAGTTCTCCGCCAGCCAGGATCACTTTGCCGGCGATCCCTTTGCGCTCCGTTACCAGCAGGTGGTCGAAATTCGCCCGCCCCATGTTTTCCACCAGGATGTCCAGCGGCTCGCCCGCGTGCAACTCTACTTCGAGCCGGCTCTCGCCGCGCCGCCGGTCGAGCGCGCCCAGGCGCCTCGCCCCCTGCATCACCACCGCGAAATCCTTCACCCCCTCCACCACCAACGTGCCTTTGCCGGCGCGCTCCACGTTCCGCCGATACAGCACATAGCCGTAACTCTGACCCAACGCTTCCATGGTGGTGGGGCGGGCGGAGTGAAACGGCCGAGGCAGCCGGCTCGCGAGCGGCGCGGTTTCGCGCAATTCAAAGCGTGGCACCGTCATCACGGGCAGGGGCTGCGGAAGCGCGGGCAACTCGCTACCCAAATGCTTGCCAATTACCGCCCGTATGGCCTGGAACTTCGCCGTGGGCCGCCCGGCTTCGTCCAGCGGAGAATCGTAATCGTAGGCTGAAACGATGGGCTCGTACACCTTGCCCAGGTTCGCTCCGCTCATGTAGCCGAAGCTGGTGCCGCCATGCACCATGTAAAGGTTGAAGGAAATGCCCTGCGCGAGCATCCATTCCAGGCCCTTGGCGGCGTGTTCGGCGGGCGTCCGGTGGTGGACCTCGCCCCAGTGATCGAACCACCCCACCCAATACTCGCCCGTCATGCGCGGCACGTTCTGCCGGAACGCGGCCAGGCCGGCGAACTGGCGCCGCGGATCGTCGTCGTCGCCGAAATTCACCACCGCCACCGCGTCCTCCAGCGTCCCGCTTTCCAGTTGCAGCTTGCCCGAACCGTCGGAGGTATAGAGCTGGGAATCGAATCCGGCCGCGCGAATCATGTCGTGGATCGCCCGCAGGTAGGTTTTGTCGTTGCCGTAGGAGCCGTACTCGTTCTCCACCTGCACCATCAGGATGGGGCCGCCCTTGGCCGTCTGCAATCCCGCAACCTCCTGGCCCACGCGCCGCAGGTACCGCTCGGCGGCTGCCAGAAAGCGCGGGTCCGCGCTCCTCACCAGCAGGTCGGAGGGCGCCAGCAGCCAGGCCGGCAAACCGCCGAAATCCCATTCCGAGCAGATAAACGGCCCCGGACGCAGCAGCACCCACAAGCCCTCCGCCTGGGCCGTGCGGATGTACTCCGCCAGGTCGAGATCGCCGGTGAAATCGAACTCGCCCGGCCGCGGTTCGTGCAGGTTCCAGAACACGTAGGTGCACAACGCATTCAGCCCCAGGGCCCGCATCTTGCGCATGCGGTCTCTCCAGTAGGCCCGCGGCACCCGCGGATAATGCATCTCGCCGGAACGAAGCACCAGCGGCTGGCCGTCCAACAGAAAATCCGTTCCGTGCCAGCCGAAGGTGTGCGGAGCGCTGCTCTGCGCCTCCAAGCCTCGGGCCAGGACGGCCGAAGCCATTACACCTTGTAGAAAATTTCGCCGGTTGTGCCCGTTTGTGGTCACGATCTGCTTTCTCCTACAACTTTTGAATGACCTCCGTTATATCAAGCCTCGGGCTGGGCATGGCAGGCGGATTGCATGGCTGTCAAAGTTCGCAACGGTTCTAAACACTTTGGAGGACACAAGTGGGGACTATAGCGCAGGGAATGGGGCAAAACGCGCCGCTTGAGGTCCTCCGCGCCCATCGATTCACCAAGGGGCTCAGCGACAGCCAACTGTCCGCCCTCTTGGCTCTGGCCAGACCGGTGCGCTTTGAGGCCGACGAGATCGTGCTGTCGGACGGCCAACGCTCCTCCGATTTTTACCTCCTGGTCTCGGGCAGCGTAGTGGTGGAATTGTGCGCGCCGCAGTTCGCGGTTTGCGTGCAATCGCTGGGGCCCGGTGACGTGTTCGGTTGGTCCGCGCTGCTGGAGCAACACGACACCTTGTTCCAGGTGCGTTCCCGCGAGCGAACCGAAGCCCTCCGTCTGACCGGCCCCGCCCTCCAGGATCTCTGCCGGCGCGATCCGGTTCTGGGCACGGAGTTCCTCAGCCGCACCCTCCGCGTGGTAGCGGGCCGCGTCAAAGCCACCGAGATCCGTTTTGCCGAAATGTGCGGCTTTCGGGTGTAGCCGGTCACGGAAGATCCGCGGCCGGCAGGGCTGCCTGCGCCAGACCCAACAGTCCTGCACTACGATAGAAACAGCATGAAGAGAACCCTTTTCCCGTGGCTGGCGGGCTGGGCGTTGGCTTTCCCGGCGGGCGCGGGAGTCTTCGCTCTGCGCGACGTAGTGAATTCCCGGTTCCACGCATCGCGCGGCTTGCCGGATATACAGTTGGACAAGGTCGCGGAGAAGACCGTTCTGCCGGCTGCCTTGCCAGGGCTGGGCAGGTGATTTTGGTCACAGGCTAGAGCCTGCGCCACCTTTAGTAGATCACCCATGCGGCGTTCACTGGCATTCCCCCTGCTCTGCTGGCTGGCGGCCTTTCCGGCCCAGGCGGCCCGCGAGACGATGGCCTTCGACTTGAACTGGCGTTTCGCCAGGGGCGATGTAAAAGGCGCATCGGACGCGCGCTTCGCAGACGCCTCCTGGGAGCGCGTCGACACGCCGCACGACTGGAGCATCGATGGCCCATTCGACCCCAACGCCCCGGCCGGCGGCGCGGGCGCGTTCCTGCCGGCGGGCGTGGGGTGGTATCGCAAGCATTTCACCCTTCGCGAAGACCCCAAGCGGCGCGTGATCGTCGAATTCGACGGCGTGATGGCCTCTGGCGAAGTCTGGATCAACGGCTTTCGCCTGGGCAAGCGGCCATACGGATATATAAGCTTCGCGTACGAACTGACCGGCCATGTGCTGCTGGACGGCCGTGAAAACGTACTGGCGGTGCGCGTGGACGACGAGGCCCAGCCGGCTTCCCGCTGGTACCGAGGGGCGGGCATCTACCGGCACGTGCGGCTGATCGCTGCCGAACCGGTACATCTGCAGCGTTGGTCCACGTTCATCACCACGCCGCGCATAGGCCGGGCGGCGGCAACCGTGCGCGTGAGCACCAGCGTGGTCAACCAGGACGCGGTACCGCGCTCGTTCTCGCTGGAATTGGAATTGTTCGCGCCGAACGGACAGCGGGTGATCGCTCGCGAAACGGTGGCCGAGACCCTGGGAACCAGGTCCTCGGTCCCGGAAACGCGCGACCTGGAAGTGCCGCGCCCGGGGTTGTGGGATGTGGACCATCCGGCCCTGTACCGCCTGGTCACTCGCGTCAAGGCCGGCGACAAGGTGCTGGATGAGGAGGAAACCCTCTTCGGCATTCGCGAGTTCCACTTCGACGCGGCCACCGGCTTCTGGCTCAACGGCCGGAATTTCAAACTGAAAGGCGCGTGCCTGCACGAGGACGGCGGCGCGGTGGGAATGGCGGTGCCGGCGGGGGTTTGGGAGCACCGGCTGCGGGCGCTCAAGGAAATCGGCGTGAATGCCATTCGTACGGCGCACAATCCGCCGGCGCCGGAGTTTCTGGATCTGTGCGACCGCATGGGCATTTTGGTGATGGATGAGATGTTCGATTGCTGGACCGTGGCCAAGAATCCGTACGATTATCACCTGTACTTCCGCGACTGGTCGCAGCAGGATACGCGCGACACGGTGCTGCGCGACCGCAAACACCCGAGCGTCATTCTCTACAGCGCCGGCAACGAAATTCGCGACACCCCGCAACAGGAACTCGCCAAGAACATTCTGAAAGGGCTGGTGGAGGTGTTTCACATCTACGACCCCACTCGGCCGGTGACCCAGGCGCTGTTCCGCCCCAACGCGAGCCACGATTACGAAGACGGCCTGGCGGACATGCTGGACGTGGTGGGGCAGAACTACCGCGAAAACGAAATTCTGGCGGCGCACCGCGAGAAGCCTACGCGCAAGATTCTGGGCACGGAGAACGGTCCCGACCGCCAGGCCTGGCTGGCGCTGCGCGACAACCCCGCCTACGCCGGGCAGTTCCTGTGGAGCGCGGTGGACTACCTGGGCGAGTCGCGCTTCTGGCCGCTGGTGGGAAACCCATCCGGACTGCTGGACCGCACCGGCGCCATCAAACCGATGGGGTACGAGCGCATGAGCTGGTGGTCCGCCAAGCCCATGGTGTACATCGCGCGGCGGGTGGCGGTGGAAACCGATCCGGGCTACGAGAACGCAGCCCGGCAACAGCGGCAGCGCCGTTCCGTCCAAACGCTCTATGCCGATTGGACACCCGCCGATCTGAGCGACCACGAAGAGAACGTGGAAGTGTACAGCAACTGCGCGGAGGTAGAGTTGCTGCTGAACGGGCGCTCGCTGGGCCCGAAGCCGCTGGCTCCCGACGCCTCGGCCCGCACCTGGCAGGTCGCCTTCGAGCCGGGCAAGCTGGAAGCGATCGGCCGCGATAAGGGGCGGGAGGTGGCGCGCGTGGAACTGCGCACCGCCGCTAAGCCGGCGCGGATCGCGCTCGAGACCGATCGCGCCAAATTGGCCTCGGATTGGGAGACCGTGGCGTTCGTCACCGCGCGTGTAGTGGACGAAAACGGCGTGCCGGTGCCGGGCTCGGACGCCGCCATCGCGTTTGAGGTCGAAGGCCCGGGCATCGTCCTGGCCACCGATAACGCCGACCTGGCCAGCCACGAGCCGTTCCGGTCCCACGAACGCCATGCGTTCGAGGGCCGCGCGGTAGCCCTGGTCGAGGCGCGCACCGCCGGGAAAATCGTGGTGACCGCGCATGCGGAAGGACTCGCCACCGGTTCGGTCACGATCACTGGGGAGAAGTGAGGACTCTGGCGGCAGAGCCATGGGGTAACGCAAGAATGACTTCACTGTTGCCTCGGTGGCGAGTCTCCGAGCCTCCCGATGGAGCCGGGCATCTTGCAGGTATTGAGGAAAACTGGCCGACTCAACTGAAGGGGGAATCGGCGCCGGAAACCAGGTGGGACGATCGTTTTTTGTCGTCTGTCGAGCGGTTGTGGCCTGGAGAGGGCCTGACAGACCACCAAAAACGACGGTCCCACCTCTGGATCGACAGGCCACGGCGACAGCTGTGAAGCTAATGTTGCGCTGTTCCTAATCCGTGGTTTCGGCGTGGTGCCGGACGTCGATGCCTTTCACCATGAAGAGGACGTCTTCGGCGATGTTGGTGGCGTGGTCGGCGATGCGCTCCAGGTTTTGGGCGATGAACATCAGGGCCACGGCGCGGTGAATGGTGCCGCTTTCTTCCTGCATGAATTCCAGCAGCTCGTCGAAGACCGCGTCGCGCAGGCGGTCCACTTCATCGTCGGAGCGCAGCACCTTGCGCGCCAGGTCGGCGTCGCGTTCGGCGAAGGCGTCGAGCGCGTTGTGGACCATGCCCTGCGCCAGCTCGGCGATCTTGGGAATGTCGATCAGGGGGCGAATCGCCGGTTCCTTCATGAGCGTAAGCGACCGCTCGGTGATGTTCACCGCCATGTCGCCCATGCGCTCCAGGTCGGTATTGATCTTGATGGCCGAGGTCAGAAAGCGCAGATCGCGCGCCATGGGCTGGAACAGCGCGAGCAGACGGGTGGCCAGGTCGTCGATTTCCATCTCCTGCTGATTGATCAGCGCCTCCGTCCACATGACCTCTTTGGCCATCTGTTCGTTGCGCTCCACCAGTGAATAGACGGAGTTGTGGATGGACGATTCCACCAGCCGGCCCATATCGACCAGCTTGGTCTCCAGTTCGTCCAGTTCGTCGCGAAAGTGGCGCATGGCTTCTACCCGAACCGTCCCGTGATGTAATCCTCGGTTTCCTTCCTGGCCGGCCGCTTGAAGATCTTCTCCGTCCGATCGAATTCTATCAGCTTGCCCATCAGGAAGAATCCCGTGAACTCCGCCACGCGGGCGGCCTGCTGCATGTTGTGGGTCACGATCACCTGGGTGCATTGGTCCTTCAAATTGAACATCAGGTCTTCGATCTTGGCGGTGGCGATGGGATCGAGGGCGGAACAGGGCTCATCGAGCAGCAGCACCTCCGGATCCACCGCCAGGGCGCGCGCAATGCAGAGGCGCTGCTGCTGGCCGCCGGAGAGCGAATACGCCGATTCGTGCAGCTTGTCCTTGACTTCGTCCCAGAGTGCCGCCACGCGCAGGCTGTGCTCCACTTTTTCCGCCAGCGAATGGCTGCCGTTAAGGCCGTTGATGCGGATGCCGTAGGCCACGTTATCGAAGATCGACTTGGGGAAAGGATTGGGGCGCTGAAAAACCATGCCCACGCGCCGCCGCAGGCTGGTGACGTCGACGGTTTCGAGCACGTTCTCGCCGTCCATGGTGACCGTGCCCTCCGCCCGCGCGTTACGCACCATGTCGTTGATGCG
>JBKQIF010000079.1:0-64192 GCA_052148435.1 Bryobacteraceae bacterium | reverse complement strand
CGTTGATGTTGTCGATGCAGCTATTGAGGTTGTTTTTGATGGTGTTGAAGTCGCCGTTGTAGGTGTCGCTGATCTTGGACGGGATGGCGCCCCGCGAGATCTTGTCCACGTAATCGGCTGCCACGTTTAAGGGCGTAATCACGGCATCTAGTATGGCGTTCACGCCGCGCACGATGTCGGAGTAGGCGCCTTGAAACTGATCCGGATTTCCACGTTCCGTGAGCTTTCCCTGCTTCGAGGCATTGGTCAGGCGCATCAGTTCCTTTTGCAGGTCCTGCACAACGGCGCCCACATTGTTTACGGCTTGCTTCATCTTTTCGTGATCGCCCTTATAGGTGTGTGCGATCAGCTCGTCGATCTTACCGTTCGAAATCTGGGCGAGAATGCGGTTACCTTCGCCGATGGGCAGCAGAATCGCATCCAGCATGGCGTTGACGCCGCGTACGATGTCGGCGTAGGCGCCGCGGAACTGGTCGGGCTTGCCGCGCTCGGAGAGTTGCCCGTCCTTCGAGGCCTCGGTGAGGCGCATCAACTCCTTTTGGAGGCCCTGCACGACCGTGCCCACAGTGTTGACCGCCTGTTTCATCTTTTCGTGATCGCCCTTATAGGTTTGGGCGATGAGCTCGTCGATCTTGCCGTCGGAGATTTGGGCCAGGATGCGGTTACCCTCGGCGATGGGCAACAGGATCGCATCCAGCATCTCGTTGATGCCCTGCACCATCTCCCGATGAGTACCTTGGAACTGGTCGACTTTGCCACGCTCGTCGAGACGCCCGTGGCGCGAGGCCTCCACCAGGCGCAGGATCTCCTCCGATACCCGGCGCAGCTCGGCGTCCGCCGTTTTCGAACTGCTCCCCGCGCGGGCGGGCGCTTCGCGCACGCCATGGTCCGGAACGGCTGTACCGCCATTGCCGGAGTTTCGCGGTTGTTTCTTACTGTATACTTTGCGTGCCATTGATTCTGTTTTCCTTTTTGACGAATTGGGCCGTTAGCTTGGAATCTTGACTGTTGACACTCTTGCTCCGGCCATTGGAGCGCTTCTTTTGTGACCTGCTCTGGACTACTTCCTGCACCAGGCGATGCGGATCGAGAATCAGAGCCACGGTTCCATTGCCGAGAATCGTGGCGCCGGCGACCACCTGGACGTTTCGATACAGCCTGCCCAAGTTCTTGATCACGGTCTGATGATCTCCGAGCACCTGGTCCACGACGAAGCCGTAATGGCCGTGTTCGGTTTCGACCACCATGATCTGCTCGAGTTCCGGCCGGGCGGTCTCGATTTGGAAGTACTCGCTGAGCCGGATGTAGGGAATGAGTTCGCCGCGTAGGTTGGCAATGTGCTTGCCGTGCGTGTCTTCGATGTCTTTCCGGGTTAATTCGACGCATTCGAGACTGTTGGCGAGAGGCAGCACGAAATACGCTTGACCGACGCGGACCAGGAGCCCGTCGATAATGGCCAGTGTCAGGGGAAGGCGGAGCGTGACCGCGAGCCCCGCCCCCGGATTACTGCCGATATCGATGGATCCGCGCAGCGCCTCCACGCTTCGCCGGACTACGTCCATGCCGACGCCCCGCCCGGACACCGAAGTCACCTCTCGCGCCGTAGAGAACCCCGGAGCCATAATGAGAGAGCAGATCTCGCCCTCTGAAAGCTGGGCGCCGCGATCGATCAAGCCTTGCTCGATGGCGCGGGCACGCACGGCCTCCGTATCCACGCCGCGCCCGTCGTCGCTAACCTGGATCAGCACATTGGCGCCGGAGTGCCGGGCCGAAAGGTGAATGGTTCCGGTGGAGCGTTTCCCGGCCGCGCGGCGGGCTTCCGGCGTCTCGATACCGTGATCCATGCTGTTGCGGATCAGATGAACCAGCGGATCGCTCAACTGATCGATGACGGTCTTATCCAGCTCCGTATCGGCGCCTTCGACGGTGAGCTCGACTTCCTTGTGCAACTCGATGGCGAGATCGTGAACCAGCCGGTGGAACCGTGCGAAGGTAGCTTTCAGCGGTAGCATGCGGATGCTCATTGAGTTTTCTCTGAGCGCCGCCGTCAGGCGGTCGACCGCTTCGGATACTTCCAGGATGTCCGCATTGTCCCGCCGGCCGGCGAGTTCGCTCAGCCGCGCCTGCACGGTCACTAATTCCCCGACCAGGTTGACGAGTTGATCTAACTTGTCGGTGGAGACGCGAATGCTCGAGGCGGTTTCCCGACCGGCCGCGCTGCGCCCGTCGGGGACGCTCTGCGGGGGCGCTAAGATCGCCGGCGTGGGTGTTGGCGCGGCCTGGTCCAACACCTGCTCCACCGCAAGCTCGCAATCGTCCTCGATGAAGATGAAGACGTCGCGGATGGCTTCAGGCGCCGCCGCCGTGGTGAGAACCATCTCCCAGGCGAGGTAGCAACGATCCGGTTCGATCTCGCTCAGGGGCGGAATAGCGGCCGTATCCAAGCTTATCCGGAGTTGGCCCAATCCCCGCAGCTCGCGCAGGAGTAACAGCGGATTGGTTCCATTCAATAAAACGGTTGGCCCCGGCCGGAAGCGGATGCGCCATTGATGCGCCAGGCCGCTTGTCCCGGCGCCGTCTCCAACATGCGAAGTGGGCGCGATGCCCGGTTGCGGCTCCGGCAAGCCAGTCAACTGGCGCAGTTCGCCGAGAATTCCCGCGGACCGGGCCCGATCCACGGCGCCGTGCCCGGCGGCCTCGTCCAGCATGGTTTTCATGTGATCGCCAGCGGCCAGAGTGAGACTGACCAGGTCCGCGGTGGCCGCCAGATGGCCATTGCGCAGCCGGTCGAAAACCGCTTCGAGATTGTGCGCAAAGCCCGCGATGTCGTCAAAGCCGAACATCGCGCCCGATCCTTTGATCGTGTGCAGAGCCCGGAACGCCCGCCCGACGACCTCGCGGTCGTCGCGCTTTTGATCGAGCTCGAGCAACGCCGATTCCAGTTCCACGAGCAGCTCGCGCGCCTCTTCCTGGAAAGCCTGCTTATGTTTGTCGATCATCCAAGCACTCTTTTCACCACCGCGACGAGCTGTTCGGTAGAGAACGGCTTGACGATCCAGCCCGTCGCTCCGGCCGCCTTACCCTCCAGTTTGCGTGCTTGCTGGGATTCGGTAGTGAGCATGACGATCGGAAGGCCCTTGCACGCGGGATTTGCCCGTATGCTCCGGATCAGGCCTATCCCGTCCAGGTTCGGCATGTTCAGGTCGGTGATCACGAGATTCACCGGCCCCGTCAGTTTTGCCAGGGCGTCTTTGCCGTCGACGGCTTCGATCACGCTGTAACCGGCATCGGAAAGTGTGAACTTGACCATTTGCCGTACGCTGGCGGAATCGTCGACGGTAAGGATCACCTTGGCCATGCGTCACTCCTGAACGGCTGCCCCGGGGAACCGTTCAAAGCCGGCGTCCCGCGCCGCCGTGGCGGCCGCTTCCGACACACGGCTCACAATTCCGAGACCGGTGCGAGCCGCTTCGCGTTCCGCCGCCCATAGCAACTGCATGACAGTGACATCGATTTCCTCGGCGCGCTCCAAATCCAACTGCAGGTCTCTCCCCGAAGCGAGCCCTTCGAGCAACATTCTTTTCAGTTCCTCCGCGGACGCGAAGTTCACCGCGCCTTCCAGCCGGATGAGCAAATGTGTTGCATGTTGTTCTTCCGTTACGGACACAACCTCACTCCTTGCGACCGGTTTATTTCGGCACCCCGGGTTGGGTGCGCGATTCGCACCAGCGTCTCCACTGACGTCTGCTCGTCCGGGCCTTTGCTATCGACATCTTACTTATCGGAAGATTTGCCGGGATTCTTTACAGGCGAATTCCAAAGCCTGGCACCCGCAGGTTGCGAAAAAAGGGGTTCCGGAGGATCGAAAATGGCTCAAACCTGCCGGCGGCCTTAGGTAGAATCAATAAGTTGCGAACGCTAGGAAGTCGCCCAAGCACCCGGGGAACGTAAGCCTTCAGACTGTAGAAAAGGGCGTTTTTTGCCGATATGAATATAAGTGCGGAATCGCTCAGCGTCCCGCCGGTCTGACGGCTCACCGTTTAAGACACGCCGTATCGAACCGCGGCGACGCGTTTGGACACGATTCGAACGACAATCAGGACGGTCGTGAAGCTACTTCGGTCGCCGGGATTGGCCTTTTCCGTTGCGCGTTTTCGTTGCCGCCGGCCAGGCGGATGTTCCGGGGCGCCTGACGATGTGTCATCATTCTTCAATACGCCGCGGCATGTACAACACACCTCACAAGAAGCAAACGGGTTACGGCTCGGGCTCGCGGGAGCAGTCCAGCTTGCAATGTCGAGGGATTTCACTATCACCTCCTTTGTAGGGGAAAAACGTGAATTCAAACACCGATCGACCCATACCGAAAGCCAATACCGGCTCTGCTTTCTTGGACTGGTTGGCTGATGCATCGACCGCTCTTTTGCATCTGGAACGGCGGTTCGATCCGTTTTTCCGTCCGGCGTTCGATGCGGTGCTTCGCGATCCGATCGCGAGCCTGGCCACCGCCTCGATCAACCGGAAGCGCCCGAACGAACGTCTGAAAATCGCCGAGGAAAGGCCGCTGCCGGATGAAGAGGCTTACCTCGACGCGATCGTCGAAAGCTTCGAAAAGCAGATGCGGTTGCTGTGGAAGCCCGGCCGGTTCGAGCGAGGGGGAAACACGAAGACGCACGGCATCGTGCGCGGGGAGTTCATGGTTCACGACAATCTGCCCGTGGAGTTTCGACACGGCATCTATGCGCAGCCGCGCACGTACCGGGCATGGGTCCGCTTTTCCGGGCCGGGCCCTTACATTACACCGGATATCGACGATGTCGGCTTCATGAGTATCAGCATCAAGCTGATGGGCGTGCCCGGGCCGAAGTTGATGGACGAGGAGAAGTCCACGCAAGATATGTTCGGGGTTTCCACGCCAACCTTTGTTACGCCCGATACCCGAGCCAACGCGCAGTTGCAAATCGAGAGTATGAAGAACGCGCAGATCTTCTATTTCCTCAATTTCCATCGGCCGCACGTGCTGGACTTCCTTATGCAGGGGTTATGGATCAAGACTCAGAGCAGCCCGTTTGAAGCTCCCTATTTCAGTTGCGTCCCGTATCTGCTGGGAGAGGGGCAGGCGATGCAGTATTCGGTGTGGCCCCGATCGACGCGCCGGACGCCGATACCACGCCTCCCTTTGCGCCCTCCCGACGACTATCTCCGCGATGCGATGGTGGCCACGCTTGCGAAAGAAGACGCCGAATTCGATATTCGCCTGCAAAGGCAAACGGATCCGTACCTGATGCCGATTGAGAACAATGCCGTGCTCTGGCCCGAAAAGCTCTCGCCTCGCGTACCGGTGGCCACGCTGCGTATACCGCGGCAGAAATTCGATTCTCCGGCACAACTGGATTTCGCCAAACTACTCTCGTACAATCCGTGGCACTGCATTCCCGAGCATCGCCCGTTGGGCAACCAGAGCCGCGCCCGGCGCCGGATGTACGACACGCTTTCGAAACTGCGGCACACCATGAACGGCGTGGCCCTTTACGAACCGACGGGAGACGAGGTTTTTGAGTAGGGCGTAAAGCGATGAGCGTCGATTGCGAGTACGTGGTAGTGGGTTCGGGCGCAGGCGGCGGAACGGTAGCGGCGCGTTTGGCCGAGGCCGGCAGGCGGGTGGTGCTGCTGGAGGCCGGCGGCGATCCGCGAGAACTGGCCGGCGGCGATGCCTCCAGTCCAGGCGTGAACCGCTTGCCGCAAGATTACGACGTTCCCGCTTTCCACGCCTTTGCTTCGGAGAATGACGCCATGAAGTGGGATTTCTTCGTTCGCCATCTGGTGGACCGGAGCCTTCAGCAGCGCGATCCGAAGTATTACGAAACGTGGGACGGCAAGCCGGTGGATGGCGTGCTGTATCCTCGCGCAGGCACGCTCGGCGGATGCACGGCGCACAACGCAATGATTCTGGTCTATCCCCACAATGCGGATTGGGACTACATTGCGCAGCTCACCGGCGACCCCAGTTGGAGCTCCGGAGAAATGCGCAAGCACTTTGAGCGCCTGGAAAACTGCCACCACCGCCCGGTGCATCGCTGGCTGTCCAGGATCGGCATCAACCTCACGCGGCATGGGTGGAAGGGATGGCTGCACACCGAGAAATCGATCCCCAGGGTGGCCCTATGCGACCGGGATTTGGGCGAGACCATCGTCACGTCTGCGCTCGAAGCGTTCCTGCAGGACGGCCGCCAGGAAGAGCGTGCGTGGTGGGCCGCGGAAGGCGGGCTTGACCCGAATGACTGGCGGCTGGTAAGGCAGAATGCGGTTGGTACCCGTTATCTGCCGTTGACGACGCACGGGCATCGGCGCTTCGGCGCACGCGAGCGCGTGTTGGACGTGGCGCGCCGCTTTCCCAACCGCCTCAAGATCGTAATGAACGCGCTGGCTTGCAGAGTCATTCTCGACGCGAACAATCGTGCCGTGGGCGTGGAGTACCTGGAGGGGGAACGCTTGTACCGGGCGCATGCCAGGCCGAGCAATGCGGCGGGCGAGCGCCGCACGGTTTATGCGTCGCGAGAAGTCATTTTGTCCGGCGGCGCCTTCAACTCCCCGCAACTGTTGATGCTCTCCGGCATCGGACCGCCGGAAGTACTCGAACGGCAGGGCATCCAGGTGCGCGTGGCACTGCCGGGGGTGGGGACGAATTTGCAGGACCGCTACGAAATCGGGGTGGTGAATCGGATGAAGTTTCCCGCTTGGGACGCCTACAAAGGCGCCAGCTTCAGCGCCGGCGACCCGCAATTCGACGAATGGAAGAGTCGAGGCACGGGCGTATATGCCACCAACGGCGCCGTGCTCACGTTGTTCCGGCGCTCCAAAAATGCCGGTGAACTGCCCGATTTGTTCTGCATGTCGCTGCTGGCCCCATTCCGCGGGTATTTTCCCGGGTATTCCCGGGTGCTTGCCGATCACTTGAACTATCTGACGTGGGTGGTGCTCAAGGCGCACACCGGCAACCGAGCCGGCCAGGTGACGCTGCGATCGGGCGATCCTCGCGACACGCCGCTGATCGATTTCAAGTATTTCCAGGATGGCGGAGAAGAGGACCTGGACGCGGTGGTAGATGGAATCCGATTCGTACGCCGTTTGGCGGCCGGTCTCAAACGAGAGGGCCTGATCGACCGGGAGGAGTTGCCCGGCGAGGATCTGCAGGGCGACCGGGAACTGAAGGATTTCGTCCGTTACAACTGCTGGGGGCATCATGCTTCCTGCACTTGCGCCATCGGGCCGCTGGAACACAACGGCGTGTTGACCGGCGATTTTCGCGTCCACAACACTCTCGGTTTGCGCGTGGTGGATGCCTCGGTGTTTCCCCGGATCCCAGGCTTCTTCATCGCCAGTTCGATCTACATGATTGGCGAGAAGGCGGCCGACGCGATTCTCGCCGATGCGAAGCGGGCCGAGAAAAATTGTGCCAAATCTTCTTTGAATCGTGTATAATTCTCGTACGTTTTGAGGGTTCATTTATCGGTTTCTTTCCGAACGGGGGGAGAATATGCCGTTGGACGTCGCGCAACTGCTGGCAATGAGCCAGGCGGAACTTGACGATCTTTTCACGAAGAGCGCGGCTGGTGCGATTCCGGACGGTTCTGCCAAGGGTACGGCAATCATCGCGCCCGGCACCGTGTTCAGCAAGGAAATCGCGGAAGCAATCAATCTCTTCGCCTGGCAGGGCAAGACGTTCGATGCCCAACGAGGGGTCTTGACCAACAAGGTCTCAATCGTGGGTTTCAATGCGATTATCGCCGAGGTCTACAAGGGCGAAAGCTGGATGGATCACAAGGAATGTGTCGTGTTGGATTACTCCAAGACGTCGATGGTGGCGCATTGGATTCGCGATGAGATTCGCCAGATTGGCCCCAACTTCTACTTGGGGGTAGTGTACTGGGGGCAGAAACGGCTGATTGATTTCTGCCTGGAATTTCAATAAATCTTAGAAAGTCGCGGCTTTCTCCGAGATGACATCCCAGTCTAGCTTGACGGTGGTTGCCCAGGTTGACCGCAAGCCGGCGGGCAGCCTAAGAGCCTTGCTGTCGACTATGAACTTCGCTCCAGGCCAGGTGAACGCCGCCAACCATCTAGTTCCCTTTGAGAAGTTGGAGAACCTTCATTTTGCCCGGTTCGTAATTCTGGACGACCAGACTCTGGAGGACATTCGGCTGTACGGGCTGCCGCGACAGGAATATCCCCTCTACCTGGCCTTCCTCTGCGATTTCGATGGCGACCCGGCGGAATTCCTGACCGATCTTGTACAGTGCGCGGGGCCCGGTCTGCGGCGCGTGTTTTCATTTTGCGGCGATTTCACGGACAGCACCGATCTGCCTCGATGGATACGGGATCACGACGTACCCGCGGCCACCAGGTATGTGAACACCCGGGGGCGAACCGTGAAGCAGGTTCGCGAGGAGGCCAGTTTGCGGCAGGCAATCGCCGCGTATCTCGGCTCCAACGCCGGCGCGCTGGAGGGTCAGTCCTCCGAGCGGATTCGGACGCACGTGCGCCGGTTTGTGGAAGCCGAGACCGCCGCCGGAAGCCTCACGCTGACACCGCCGGCGCTCACGCCTTGGGCCACCAAGATTGGCAACGCAGTCCACCTGCTCGGCGTTGGATTGCTCATCGTCTTGCTCCTGCCGCTGGTGGCTCTTCTGGTGGTCTTCCGCGTCCGTCCCCTGGAAAAGACCGACCCGGAATTTGCCCCGCGCCCCAACCCCGACGCGGTGAACCGGCTGGCAATTCTTGAAGACCACGAGTTTACGAACCAGTTCACCGCGATGGGCAGCATGAAGCCAGGGCTCGCGCGGCGGTGGGTACTGAGTTACATCCTGTGGGTCATCGAGTGGACCGCCCGGCACCTATACACCAAAGGCCGGCTGGCCCGTGTGCGCACCATTCATTTTGCCCGGTGGGTGTTTCTGGATGGCAAGAAACGTATCCTGTTTGCCAGCAACTACGATGGCAGCCTGGAAAGTTACATGGACGACTTCATCAACAAAGTATCGTTCGGGCTGAATGTGGTGTTCTCTAACGGCGTCGGATACCCTACGACGCGCTGGCTGCTTGCAGACGGGGCCGAGGACGAACAGAAATTCGAGTACTTCCTCCGGCGGCATGAAGTTCCGACCGAGGTCTGGTATAACGCGCACCCCGGTATGACCGCCATAGAGTTGGAGAGGAACAGCCGCATCCGCCAGGGCTTGGAAGCGACCGCACTCTCCGACGAAGCGGCGCGCGAATGGGTTCAGCTTCTGTGAGGTGATCGAGTGTCAACGACCTCCATCGATCCCAAAGACGTGCAAGGCCTGGTGCGCTTCGGATACGTGCGGATGACCGAGGCCTGCTATTTGGTGCTGCGTATTCGGGATGCGGCGGCGGCTCGCGCCTGGTGTTCGGTGGCGCCGGTGGCGACAGCGGAGTTTCAGGAACCGCCCTCGGACGTCGCCTTGCAGGTGGCATTTACGTGGGCGGGCCTGCGCTCGCTGGGCGTGCCCGCCGATGTGCTGGCGGGTTTTTCGGCCGAATTCCAAGCGGGGATGGGCGACGAGAGCCGCTCGCGGCGTTTGGGGGATGTGGGGCCCAGCGCGCCGACGGAATGGTATTGGGGCGGTCCCACCAGCACGCCCGACGTACTGGTGATGCTTTTCGCCATACCCGGCAAACTGGAGGAATGGCGCCGCACCGTGCAGGGCGGCCCGTGGGATGCTGCGTTTGAACCGATTCGTTGCCTGGACACCAGCGACCTGGGCGGTCACGAACCGTTCGGATTCCAGGACGGCATCAGCCAGCCCGAAATCGATTGGGAGGGCACGCGCAACGCGGACAGCGGCCAGATCGCATACAGCAATCTGGCAGCGGCCGGCGAGTTTCTGCTGGGGTACCGCAACGAATACGGCAAGTATACGGACCGGCCGCTAGCCGCTTCCACCGATCGGCGGACAGGCGATTTGCCGCCCGCTGAAGATGTGCCCGCCAAGAGAGACGTGGGCCGCAACGGAACCTTCGTGGTGATGCGCACTCTGGAGCAGGATGTCCGCGGTTTCTGGAAGTTTCTGGACGGCCAGACCGGTTCCGGCTCCGGCGCGCGCCAGCAACTGGGGGAGAGCATGGTGGGCCGAACGATCGAGGGCCAGCCTCTGGCGCAGTTGAGCGCGGTTCCGATTCCGGGTATCGGTTCCAGCCCGAAGGACGATTTGAATCGTTTCACGTTTGACCAGGATGCGGCGGGAACGCGATGCCCGTTTGGGGCGCATATACGCCGTGCCAACCCGCGCAACACGGACTACCCGAACCGGCCTTCCTGGTGGCTGACGCGCCTGTGGAGTAAGTTGGGTTTTGCGTCGACCGGAATGTCGACGGACATCATGGCTTCCACCAGGTTCCATCGCATTGTCCGGCGTGGCCGGGAATATGGTCCCGGTTTGACGCCCGAACAAGCTGTTCAGAGCCCGCCCACGGACGATCCAAAACGGGGCCTGCACTTCCTCTGTCTGAATGCCAACATCGGCCGGCAGTTTGAGTTCGTGCAGAATGCGTGGTTGATGAGCACCAAGTTCGATGGACTCAGCGGAGAGAGCGATCCGTTGCTGGGGAACCGTACTCCCATCGGCGATGGCCGTTCGACAGACAACTTCACCATTCCGCGGGAAGGGGGGGTGCGGCGTTCGATCGCGGGATTGCCGCAGTTTATAACGGTCCGCGGAGGCGCGTATTTCTTTTTGCCCGGGATCCGCGCGCTTCGGTATTTCAGCCGTGTGGGCGAGCCGAACGGGTAGCGGCTCGATCGTGCCATTTCGCAAGGGGGCGGTATGAAGAAGATCCTCATCGTGTTGTCGTTGGTGGTTATCGTATGCGGAGCGTGGTTGTTCACGTGGTGGCGGAACCCCAGGATCGGCCACGTCAAGGATGAGGCGCAACTGGCGGGCCTGACAGCGGACTATTTCCAGGCCGCTGACGACCAGGAGTATCTCCGCGACATGGACCGGGGCCCCAATGGTCCCATCGCTCTTTCACCGGACGAGATCAAGGGACGCAATACGTGGATCGTGTGGACGGCGGGAAACGACCGGCTCTGGGACAAAATGACGGGAGCCAGCGCCGGCGCCCTGGATTTCCTTAAGACCCTCTCCTCTTACCCAGGCCTGAAAGCCAGCCGCGATAACCGCTGGACATACCTCGGCCTGGTTAACGAGCCCTGCTTCGTAAAGGCTACCGGCCCCGATCCCAACAGGTACGGGCTGTGGCTCGATCAGCGGCGGCCCGATTGTCCCCAGGACCCCTTCGAGAACGAGCGGAAATATCCGGGCGTGAAGTATGGCGCGCGCGGCAAGAACATTCCCGCCGGTTCTTATTACGGATACGCCACCGGAATTGTGGGCCTGCGCCTGTTCCCCAACCCGGATTTCGATGAAGCCGCGCAGAGAAAATGGGATCCGGTGAGGTATTACGCCGACCGGAGCTACTACGAATCGAAAGATGTGATCAGGCCCTATCGCGTAGGGATGTCTTGTGGGTTTTGCCACGTAGGGCCCAATCCAATCAACCCGCCCGCGGATCCCAACAATCCCAAGTGGGAGAACCTCAGTTCCAACGTTGGCGCCCAATACTTCTGGATCGACAAGATCTTCTATTGGGAGGCGGACGAAAGCAATTTCGTATATCAACTTTTTCACACGTCGCGTCCTGGAAGCCTGGACACTTCGCTAATCTCCACCGACAATATCAACAACCCGCGAAGCATGAACGCGCTGTATCTTGTGGGTCCGCGTTTGCTCGAAGCGAAACGCTGGGGGAAGGAAACGCTGGCCGGGGGTGGCCCGGATAACCGTCAAATCAACGATTACCTCGCCACGGGTCCGCTTTCCCAGCTCTACCAGAAGCCCAGCACCGTGTGGACGCCGCGTGTTCTGAAAGATGGGGCGGATTCGGTGGGAGTGATCGGAGCTTTGAATCGCGTCTATCTGAACATCGGGACGTTCAGTGAGGAATGGCTGCTGCACTTCAATGCACTGGTTGGCGGCAAGCCCATCTCGCCCATCGAAATCAAGGTGGCGCGGCAAAACTCGGCGTATTTCAAGGCCACCGAAGCACAGACGTTTGCCACTGCCGAGTTCTTCCTCAAGACGACCGATCCTCACCACCTGAAGGACGCCCCGGGCGGCGACAAGTACCAGACCAAAGACAAGGCGCTGCTGACACGCGGGAAAATCGTGTTCGCCGAGACGTGCGCGCGCTGCCATTCAAGCAAGGCGCCCGAGATGGTGGTGGGGCTCGATCCGGACGGCTGCAACGGCAAGGATTATGCGACCTGCTGGGATAAATACTTCGAATGGACCAAAACGGCCGAATTCAAGGAGCAGATGAAGAAGATCGTTCTGGCGGACGATTTTCTGGACAACAATTATCTGTCGGCCGAGTTCCGCGTGCCGGTTACGCTTCTCCATACCAACGCCTGCAGCCCGCTCGCGACCAACGCGCTGGGCGGCAACATCTGGGATAACTTCTCATCGCAGTCTTACAAGGATCTGCCCTCCGCCGGCGAGATTACCTGGTATCAGCCGATAACCGGCGAGCCACGCCAATACACGCTGCCGGCTGGGGGACGAGGATACACGCGCCCGCCGTCGCTCATCAGCGCATGGTCTACGGCGCCCTTTCTGCTGAATAACTCAGTCGGCCCGTTCGAAGCGGATCCGTCGGTGGAAGCCCGGATGCGATCGTTCCAAGCGTCCATCGAGCAAATGCTGTGGCCGGAGAAGCGCCAAAAGGACAGTAGTCTGGGCGATAAAGTCCCCGGTTCGATCGACCGGACGACAAAAAGCAGTTATATCCGTATTGCGGGCGGTTACCTTCCCGGCGCGCTGCAGCCAATCCTCGGACCGGGTCAGCGTTTTGCGCCGTGGTTGTTCGGACCCGGAGGCATACAACTCGGGCCGATTCCCGCCGGCACGCCGGTTGGTCTGCTGTCCAATCTGAGTCTGCTGGCCGAGGACCCGGGCAAGCAATTGGAGCGCGATGGCCAAGTCCTTTCGTTGGTCCGAAAGATGGACAGCGACCTCAAGACGCTCGGGCCGAATCCGACCGACCAGCAGGCGGCGCGGATCTTTGGAAATCTGGTGGAGAGCATGCTTAGCCTTAGTAAGTGCCCCGACCTCGTCGTGAATCGCGGCCATTATTTTGGAACGGATTATCTGGAGCCGGCGGAGAAGGCCGATCCACAGTTGAGAGCTAAAGCGCTAAGTGACCGGGGACCGGCGCTGAGCGATGAGGATAAGCGCGCGCTGATCGAATTCATCAAGACCTTTTAGAGCGAGAAGGGCGTTCGGGTAATCGGGACGATCACTATGCCGGCCGGCCGAATGAAGGAATTTCTGAAACACTTCGCAAGATGGCAGTCTCACTCCGAGACGGAGCCTTTGTCCGTGTGGGAGGTCTTGGGCGAGGAATACTGGCGCTCGGTATCGCCGGAGCGGGAGATCGAAAACAGTGCAGACTGCGAATATTTGGAAGCGCTAAAACGCTACCGGGAAAAACGCGCGCAGTGGCACACTGCCGGCAAACCGGAAGACGGAGCCGCCCAGGCGGAGTACGAAGTTGCCGACCTGGCTTTTCGAAGGGTCCTGATCCGCCGCCTCCACGGGCGCGCCAGAACGGCTCTTTGCTTCTCCGGAGGGGGCATCCGCAGCGCTACATTCGGATTGGGCGTCCTGCAGGGCATGGCGGCGCACTCCGTCTCGCAGGAGGCCCCCGACGATCCACCGCGGCTCCTGGGCGAGGTCGACTATCTTTCTACCGTCTCGGGTGGAGGGTATCTGGGCGGCTGGTTTTCTTCATGGGCCGCGCGCCATCCGCAGAGGTCCGCCGGGGTAATCCGGGAGCTAGCAGAGGTTCCGGAGGCAGACTGGGAGCCGGAACCGGCGCCACTCCGATATCTGCGAAAATTCACGAGTTACCTGAATCCGGAAGTCGGTGCCTTTTCCGCCGACACCTGGACGCTACTGGCGACGGTCGTGCGCAACATCGTCTTGAACTGGCTCGTGCTGCTGCCGCTCTTGGCCGCGGTTCTGATGCTGCCCCGGCTGTTATGGGCCGCCATCGGAGCCTATCCCGTGATTGAGAACAACTATATTTTGATTGCCTCGGCGGCTTTGGTCTCGCTGGCGGTGGCGTATATGGTGGTCGATCTTCCGAGCGCCGGGGACGCGCGCTTCCCGCAGCGGCGGTATTTGATATTTGGGCTGTCCCCGCTTTTGCTCTCCATCATCGGTTTCTCGCTCTACTGGGCGTGGCAAGGATTTCTTGACTCCGAGCCAAGTCCCGCCGGCTTTGTCAGATACGGCGTCGCCATCATGGCGGCCGGGGTTTTGTTGGGCATGCCCTTCGCCTGGTTAAAGCGCGGTTCATTCTCGCCGGTATGGATGCTCAAGGGCGCCGGATTTGCACTTATCACCGGGGCCATGGGCGGCTTGTTGGGCTACTGGGTCACGCGCGCGTTCACCGATCCTTCTACTCCTGACAGTAATCTGTATGACGATCGGCTTTACGCCTGGCTCTCGCTGCCGGCGCTCCTGGGCGTGTTCGCAGTGTCTCAGGGGCTGCTGGTGGCCATGACCAGCAGCATCACGGATGACGAAGACCGGGAATGGTGGTCTCGCTCTACGGCATGGATCTTCATCGCCATGGTCTGCTGCTTCGGATTCAACGGCATAGTTCTGTTGCTTCCCGATCTGGCCGAACGCCTCCCGTCCATTCGGTGGCAGTCGGTGGGGACGGCCGTCGCGGGCCTGCTTGCCAGCGGTATCGGGTTCAGCCACGGCACGGCCGCCACCAAGGACGAGAAGGAACAGGCTCGCCCCTCAACCTCCATTTCCCAGCTCCTTTTGAAGCTTGCGTCCAAACTGATCTTGCCCGTGTTCTTGCTGCTCTTGGTGATTCTGATCGCCAGTTTTAACCATGCCGCGAGCCAGCAGCTGGGCGCCTGGCTCTCCTCACAGAGTCGAAGTTCCCGGCAGTATCCGCCTTCCGGGGCGATCCAATTACTGCTGCGGCTGGCTGCCTGGCTCTCCTCAAATGCCCCAAGTTCCCCGCAGGATCCGCCTGCCCCGGCGATCGAATTCCTGCTAATGACCTTGCTGGCGGTACCCGCTTTGCTGCTTTCCCGCGTGATCGATGCGAATAAGTTTTCGCTTCACGCCATGTATCGAGCCCGGCTGATTCGCACTTTCCTGGGCGCCTCCAACAAGGATCGAAAGCCGAACCCGTTCACGGGTTTCGATCCGGCGGACAACATCCCTATGACCGAGTTGCCCTCCAAGCCCCTTCACGTGGTGAACGTTACCCTGAATCTGGTCAAAGGAGAGAACCTGGCATGGCAGCAGCGCAAAGCCGAATCTTTCACCTCGACACGCTATCACACTGGGGGCTGCCGGGTCGGGTACCAGCGGTCCTCCGACTACTTCGGCGGCGTGACTCTGGGCGGAGCCATCACGATTTCCGGGGCTGCGGCAAACCCGAATATGGGCTACGCCTCTTCTCCGCTTTTGAGCATCGTGATGATGCTGTTCAATGCCAGGCTCGGCGCCTGGTCGGCAAACCCGGGAGAGGCCGGACGCGATCGCTGGTCCAAAACCAGTCCAACCTATTCCATCCGGCCTTTCATCGACGAGGCATTCGGGCTCACCAGCGACAAAAACAGTTGGGTCAACCTCTCGGACGGCGGCCATTTCGAAAACCTCGGACTTTACGAAATGGTGCTCCGGCGATGCCGAACCATCATCGTGGTGGACGGATCGGCCGATCCCGCGTTCCACTTCGACGACCTGGGCAATGCCATCCGCAAAATTCGCGTCGATATGGGAATCAACATCGAATTCCCGGAACTCTCCATCACATCGAAAATTACCCCGCGTTCCCGGCATTGCGCGGTTGGAACCATCGGCTACAAAGCCGTTGACGGCTCGCCAGCCGACGATGGAGTTCTTATCTACATCAAGTCTTCCCTCACGGGCAACGAACCTCGCGACGTGTTGAACTACGCCAAGCAGAACCCCGCCTTTCCGCAGGAGCCCACCAGCGACCAGTGGTTTGACGAGTCACAATTCGAAAGTTATCGCCGTTTGGGCTGCCACGTGGTAGATGAAGCCCTTCGATTTCGCAAGGGGCGATGTTCCCTCCAGGAATTCACGGAAACGATTTCCAGCTATTGCGCCCTTGAGAAGAAGCCGGCGGCGGATACGGCCTGAGGGCAAGCCTCGCCTTCGGTCGGAGAACGTGGAGGCTGCGGTCCTGAATCGGTCGCTGGCAGTCGCCCATTTTGTTTCTGTTCGCGCCGGCAGGCGCATGGCCCGGACGCGCCACCCGATCGCAGCGCGGCTTCCAGCCTAAGCGGTTTGTCACGGAGCCGCTTCAGGCCTGGCGGCCACTTGAGATAGGGGGGCTTCCAAGCACCACGCAGAGATCAGGCTGGTTGAAATCGGACTGGCGCAACCGAATCGATGTCAATAACGGTTAAGCTAAAGTGGAACCTCTGGAGGTCCCAACGATGCCCCGAGTTCACGCCTATCATGTCACCCCGTGCTTGCCGCCTCGTCTGCAGTGCCTGCACAAGTTGTCCCTGAACCTTCGATGGTCCTGGCACCACCCGACCATCGAACTCTTCCGCACGCTGGATTCCGACCTCTGGGAAGAGACCGGGCATAATCCGCGCCTGATTCTCGGCCGCATCGATCAGAGGCGGCTGGCCGAACTCTGTGGCGATGAGGCTTTTCTCGCGCAGATGGACCGGGCGTCGGCCGATCTGGACGAGTACCTCGCCAGCTCGGGCTGGTTCGCCGCGGCGCACCCGGAAGCGATGGGGATCCGGATCGCCTATTTTTCAGCGGAGTTCGGATTGACGGAGTGCATTCCGAATTACGCCGGCGGCTTGGGCATCCTGGCCGGGGATCACCTCAAGTCGGCCAGCGACCTTGGCCTGCCTCTGGTCGGCGTCGGCCTGCTCTACCAGGGCGGCTACTTCCATCAGTACCTCAGTGCCGATGGATGGCAACAGGAAACCTATCCGATTAACGACTTCCATAACCTGCCCATCCAACCGATGGAAGATGGGCCGGGCAAGCAGCTCGCCGTGCACATCGACTTTCCCGGACGACGCCTCGCGGCGCAGGTCTGGAAAGCCCAGGTGGGTAGAGTGCCGCTATATCTGCTCGATACCAACGTTGCCGAAAACACCGGCGACGACCGGCGCGTAACCGGGGCGCTCTACGGAGGCGACCGCGAACTGCGGATCCAGCAGGAGATCGTACTGGGGATCGGTGGCATGCGTGCGCTTCAGGCGCTGGGTATGCGGCCAACCATTTGCCACATGAACGAAGGACACTCGGCGTTTCTAGGGCCGGAACGGACCCGGATGATCATGGAGGAGCTTGGCTTTCCCTACCAGGCGGCGCGCCAGGTGGCGGCGGCGGGCAATATCTTCACCACCCATACGCCGGTGGCGGCGGGCTTCGACCGCTTCGAACCCGGACTGGTGGACAAATACTTTCGCGAATACACGGGGAGCCTCGGACTCAGCGTCGAGCAGTTTTTGGCCTACGGAAGACAGGTTCCAACCGACGCGGGCGAACCGTTCAACATGGCATACCTGGCTGCCCGTCACTGCTCCTACACCAATGGAGTCGCCAGGCTGCACGGGGTCGTGAGCCGTAAGATGGCGCAACCCATGTGGGCCGGCTATCCCCTGGACGAGGTGCCGATCGGCTCGGTGACCAACGGCATCCACACGCGGTCATGGATCTCGATGGAGATGAGCGCTCTGCTCAACCGCTACCTTGGCCCGCAGTGGGGCGCGCAACCCGCCGATACGGCGCTCTGGCAGCGCGTCGACCGCATTCCGGATCAGGAATTGTGGCGGGTCCACGAGATCCGCCGGGAGCGCCTGATCAACTACGCGCGCACACGGCTGGCTTCCCAGGTCAGGCAGAGAGGCGGCACCGACGCGGAGATCACGGTTGCCGGCAGCGTGCTTTCCCCCGACGCCCTGACCATCGGGTTTGCGCGCCGGTTCGCCACCTACAAGCGAGCCGCACTGCTGCTCCGCGATGTGGAGCGGCTGAAACGCATTCTGACCGACTCCGGGCGGCCCGTGCAGATCCTGCTCGCCGGCAAGGCGCACCCTCACGATACGGAAGGCAAGGAACTGATCCGGCAAATCATCCGATTCGCCCGCGACCCGCAGGTCAGACGCAGCGTCGTGTTCCTGGAAGACTACGACATTTCAGTGGCGCGGTACCTTGTGCAGGGCGCGGACGTGTGGTTGAACACGCCTCGGCGGCCCAACGAGGCCAGCGGCACCAGCGGCATGAAACTGCTGGCCAACGGCGGACTAAACCTGTCGATTCTCGACGGCTGGTGGGACGAGGCCTACGACCGGGAAGTGGGCTGGGCGATCGGCAATGGCGAGGAGTACAATAACCCCGAATATCAGGACCAGGTGGAGTCCGAGGCGCTCTACCACCTCCTGGAAAACGATGTGGTGCCGCTGTTCTACGATCGCGACGCGGTGGGCATCCCGCGCGGCTGGCTGGCCAAGATGAAGGCGTCGATGAAGAGGCTTTCGCCGATCTTCAGCACCAACCGGATGGTGGCCGAATACGCCGAGCGCTTCTACCTCCCGGCTGCCAAGCGGCTCATCCGCCTGGCGGGCGACAAGAGCCGGGTAGGGTCCCTGCTGGACTGGCGAAAGCGGCTGCACGCTCACGGATCGGAAGTGAAAGTCACCCAAGTGAATGTGGACGGGGGCAGCCGCGAGTTCGTGGTGGGATCGAGGGTGAAGGTTTCCGCGCGGGTCTCTTTGGGCGGGCTCTCTCCCCGCGACGTGAGCGTACAGGCCTACTACGGCGCCGTGACGGCCGATGGTCGGATAGGCGAGGGCTCGCACGTGGATCTGGCGCTGAGCCAATCCTGTGGCGCCGATTACCTCTACGAGGGAGAAGTCGAGTGCGGGCAGAGCGGAAGCTGTGGCTTTGCGGTCCGTGTCGTGCCGTTCCACGAAGACGCTCTTTTACCATATGAACTGCCCTGGGTTCGGTGGGAGGAGTAGCAGATCGATTCTGTAGCAGCGGTTCTGCCGCGGCGCACGCACCTCCTGCGTGCGGCGGCGTCGTTCACCGCCAGCCCGCGCCCGGCGGTTCTTGCAGACAAGCCGAAGTCAAAGAATCTGTAAGTCATTGAATTTTTGACCACTTACCCCATTAAGACCTCTTGCTTCCCCTGGCGGGCCCACCTCAGACACTTGATTCGGGTGACGTGTCATCTGCCACCCTTATAGAGTAGTCGAAAAAATAAGACTACAAAATGTAGTGGTCAGATCGAATTAATTCTTGATTTCTGTAAGCTACTTGTATACTATTTTTCTAATCGGCCAAGTTCTGGGTCCGCTTCCACACAATGAGTGGTGGGAGTGAGCTAGCGGAAGCTTTGTCCAAAGTCCAGCCAGACAGCCCTTCACGGGAAATGATAAACAACACCAAAGAGGCTCTCTCTCGCGTCGTCGTAAGCGTGGAGATGCCGATGCGTCCGGTAGCCGCGGAAGTGGAGCTTGACCGTATCGCGCCGGTCGGATAAGGCGAAAACTGTTCGAGATTGGTGGCGGCGAATGGCGGTCTTGAAACCCCGAAACCGGCTTTTTCTGATCCGGTTGACGCAAGAGGAGTATGACACCTTGAAGACGGTCGGCAGAGACCGGGGCGCGCGAAGCACCTCGGATTTCGCCCGGTCGCTGCTGCTGACGGCCCTCGGCAAAGGGGAAGGTGGTGAGGCCGGGGCCCTGGCCGAGGTTTGCCGGACTCTTGCAGGTCTACAGGAGGAAATTCGCCGCATGGCGGAGAAGATCGACCAGATGTCACCCGAAGAGGCCGGGCTTCAGGGAGGAAGACGATCGTGAAGACCGCCATCGGCGTGCTTCTTTTGGCTTGCGCTTGTTCGAGCGGCGGCCGGGCCCAGACAAAGGGCGTGGTGGATAGCGCCGTCGCCAGCGTGGCAAACCTGCCGGCGCAAAGAATCGCGGTGGACGATCTGCTCGCGATCTCCGTCTACAACGAGCCGGAACTCACGCGCACGGTTCGCGTGTCGGCCGACGGTTCTATCCGCATTCCCATGCTGCCGAACCCGGTCCACGCCGCCGGCCTCCTGCCGCCCGAACTGGAGCAGGCCGCCGCCGAAGCGCTGGAAAAAGGGCGCGTCCTGGTGCATCCGGAAGTCACCGTCACCATCCTCGAGTACAGCAGCGCGCGCACCATCAGCGTCATGGGCGCCGTGCGGCACCCGCTGGTCTTCCAGGCCGTGGGCAAGGTCACGTTGCTGGACGCCCTGGCGCGCGCGGAAGGCGTCAATGCCGACGCCGGTCCCGAAGTGCTCGTGACCCATCCGGCCGGCACCGCCCCGGCCGACCGCATCAACCTGAAAAAGCTTCTCGACGGCCAGGAGCCTGCACTCAATACTCCGCTCCTCGGGGGCGAGGCCGTGCGCGTGCCCGAAGCCCGCAAGATCTACGTGCTGGGTAATGTGAAGCGGCCCGGCGCTTTTCCCGTCCGCGACGGCTCGGAGAACACGGTCATGAAGCTGCTGGCCATGGTCGAAGGCGTGGCGCCGTATGCTCGCAAGGAGGCCTACATCTATCGTCAGGCCGGCGAGGGCCAGCCGCGTGTGGAGATCCCGGTGGACCTAAAGAAGCTGCTTTCCCGCAAGGCCCCCGACGTCCCCGTCTACGCCGACGACATCTTATATATTCCCGACGCCACAGGCAAGCGCATTGGCGTCACTACGCTCGAGAAAGTCGCCATGTACGGCAGCGGAGCGGCCGCGGCGGTGATCTACGCGGGAGCGCGATAACCGAAAGCAGACCCAAAAATGGTGGAAGAAAACGGCACCCAACACCTGAATACGCTTCCGGCTTTGCTCGATCCTGCCCGGCCGGCAACGCCGGCGCCCAGCCTGCTGATGGAACCCGGCCCCGCGGAAGCCGCGGTGCCGCTTTCACAATATCTCTGGATTCTCAAGCGCCACCGCTGGCGGATACTCGCGGCAATCGCGATTAGCGCGATCGCTACGGCGGTCATCTCTCTCCGCCTGACTCCGATTTATGAGTCGACCGCGACCATCGACATCGACCGGCGCATTCCCACCGCCGTCCTGGGCCAGGAAGCGGTGCAGTCGGCCACTAACGACGCCGACCAGTTTCTGGCTACGCAGGTGAAACTGATCCAGTCGGACTCCGTGCTGCGGCCCGTGGCGGAAAAGTATCACCTGCGAGAGCTGGAACGGGGCGAGGTGCCGGGGGGACCGCAAAGAAAGGCCGCGGCGGCTGCGGCCCCGGTAGTCTTGAAGAAGCTCGACGTGGTCCGCCCGTCTAATACCTACCTCCTTTTGATCAGTTATCGCTCCGCCGATCCGCAACTCGCCGCCGACGTGGCCAACTCCATCGCTCAGTCTTACCTCGCACACACTTACAACATTCGTTATAAGGCAGCTTCCGGTCTCTCCGACTTCATGGAAAAACAGTTGGAGGAGCTGCGGGCCAAGATGGAGCGCTC
The DNA here is from genome assembly GCA_052148435.1 of Bryobacteraceae bacterium. Classification (GTDB taxonomy): domain Bacteria; phylum Acidobacteriota; class Terriglobia; order Bryobacterales; family Bryobacteraceae; genus JBEKYD01. Next base: position 42,569 of record JBKQIF010000079.1, on the reverse strand, counting down.
CAGCGCCGCGCTGGTTCAGTTCGAGCGGGAACTCGACGTCATCAATCCGGAGGAAAAGACCAACATCATCTCCGCCCGGTTGCTGCAGCTCAATACCGAGTACACCAGCGCCCAAGCCGACCGCGTGAAGAAGGAAGCGGCCTACGATTCGGTCAAGAGCGGAACCATGGAAGCCGCCGCGGTCTCCAGCCAGGGCGAAGCGCTCAAGAAACTGACGGAAGAGTTCAACGCCGCCAGCCGGAGGTTCGCCGACGTCAAGACCCGCTACGGGGCGGTTCATCCGCAGTACCTGGAAGCGGAAGCCGATTTGAAGGAGGCCGAGCGCCTATTGGAGGCCACCAAGACCAGCATCGCCAGGCGGGTCGAAACCGAATACCAGGAGTCGGCGGCGCGCGAGGCGATGCTCGCAAAGACGGTTCTGGAAACCAAGGCCGATTTCGACCGCCTCAACGCGCGATCTTTCGAATACCAGACGTTGAAACGCGAAGCCGACACCGACAAACAGCTCTATGAAGAACTGATCCGAAAGATCAAGGAAGCCGGCATCAACGCGAGTTTTCAAAATAGCTCGATCCGAATCGCCGACAACGCGCGCCCGGGCTTTAAGCCGGTGTTCCCCAATATGCCGCTCAACCTTTCACTGGCGTTTCTCTTGTCCGGCATCCTGGCGGTGGGCGCGGCGGTACTGAGTGACGCGTTGGACAGCACGGTCCGCGACCCGGAACAGGTAACCCGCGCCATGAAGACCGCGGTGGTGGGAACTCTGCCGATGATTAAGAACTGGCGCGGGCAACGCCTGCCGATTTCCGAAGGCGGGCCCGGCGGCAGGCACAGTGAGTCGCCAAAACGCGGGGAGCGAAGCCTGACGGGCTTTGACGAAGCGATCCGGAGCATTCGCAACTCGATCCTGCTGACCGACTTCGACCGGAGTTTGCGCAGCGTCCTCATCACCAGCGCTTCGCCCTCGGAAGGAAAGTCAACCGTGGCCGTGCACCTGGCGGCGGCGCACGCCGAACAAGGCCAGCGGACCTTGCTGGTGGATGGCGACCTGCGCCGGCCCAGCATACACAAATTCTTCGACGTGTCCAATGCCACCGGCCTTTCCAAGCTGCTGGTTTATGACTTCCCCTGGCGCGACACGCTGGTGAAGCCGCGCGAGAACCTTAGCCTCTGGGTTATGCCCGCCGGTCCGGCCACACGCCGCGCCGCAGACTTGGTCGGGCGCGGTCTGCCGGCGCTGCTCGACGAGATCTCGCAGGAGTTCGACCTGGTGATTCTCGATGCCCCGCCCCTGTTGGGCTTTCCCGAGCCCTTGCAAATGGCTGCCTCGGTGGACGGGGTCATCGTAGTGACCAAGGCCGGCCATACCAGCCGCGCCGCCGTATCGGCCGTCCTGGCGACCCTGGAGCGCCTGCGGGCCAACGTGGTGGGAGTGGTGCTGAACGAAGTGCATAAGGAGTTGAGCAAGAGCTATTACTACTACGGTTATTACGGAAAGTATTATCGGGAGCACAAAAGTGAGTCGAACGGGTGAGTGGGTTGATGAAAAAGGATTTCACAGGCTAAAGCCTGTGCCACCATGCTCCTATAAGTCACTGACTTTAGGTGGCACAGGCTTTAGCCTGTGAAAAGGCAACGAATGTATATCGAGCAAACCGGCGAAATGAAACGGCACCTCGCGCATCTGGTGCTGGTTTGTTATGCGTTTTGCTGCCCCTGGTTCTATCGCATCGTCACCATTGGCGACAACTCACTCTGTTTCTCGGATATTTTGCTGCCGGTTGGCCTGGCCTCGATTGTCCTGGTAGCAAGACGCGATCCTCCGCTGGTGCTGCTCCCGTTGGTGGGCCTGCCGGCGGTGTGCCTGATTTCGATCCTGAAATATGTAGATAGCTCCGAGTTCGCGCCGCTGGCACTGAAAACGGTCCGCCTGGCTGGCGTAGTGTGTCCGGCGATCCTGGCGTGCTTTCTTGCGCCCACAGGAAGCGAGGCAAGAACGCACCTGAAGGCTTTCTTCTGGGGTGGTCTCGTCGGGCTCTGGATCGGAATCGTCGGGTTCTACCTGGCATGGGCGCCCACCCAAGCGGTCCAGACGTTCGACTACGGCAACGGCGCACCTACACCCCGGGCCGGCGGCCTTTTCCAGGAAAGCGGCGCCCTCGGCTATCTGGCAGCCTCGTGGTGTGTCCTGTCGCTTCTCCTGCTCCGACCGCTGTTGGGCGCGGTCTCCAGGGTGCTGTTGCTGACGGTGGTCGGCGTAACTACCGCTCTTACGCTCTACACCTCCATGTCGCGGTCGGCTTTGACCGATCTGCTGGCAGCGGCGCTAGTCTATGTGATCGCCACCGGCATGTTGGGCAATTGGAAGAAGGTGGTTGCGCTGATAGCAGTGGCGGCGCTCGTTTCGTTGATCTGGTTTTGGGCTGGCGGCATGCCCGCTGACCTGACCTATCGTTACAGGAGCGGTATTGAACGGTTCGGAAGCGTTTTCCTGATCCAGACCGGACCGTCCGACCTGGACGCCGCCTCCTCGAATCGACTGCAGCACTGGCGGACCTGTTTTGACCTATGGACGCAAGACCCATTTGTCGGCATCGGCTATAAGACCGCCTTCGCGGTTCACGGAGCTTCGGCCGACAACATGTTTCTGAGCTCTCTGTTCGAAACTGGCGTGCCGGGTTTAGCACTGTTGGTCTTTTTCCACGCCTGGGTGGTAACGAGATCCGTCGCCACAGCGCGCATTTCGGCTAGGGTAGGCGCGGCTCTATTGGCGGTCTGGACCGGTCAAATTGTTCACGGCGTGACAGCCGATACCTGGACTTATTTCGGCACTGCGCCGGCGCTCCTGCTGATTACTGTGGGGATCATGTCGTCCATTGAGGCGCGTCGCAACCGAAGTACGGAAACGGAAATGGCGGGGGCGGAATGGGTAGCTTGCTGAGGGTAATTCACATCAGCGCGCGCGCCGACATTGGCGGTGGTCCCGCCATCATGGAGCGACTGATGGTTTGCACCCGAGGCGAGGTGGAGAGCTTCGTTGCCTGTCCGCGCGAGGAGCCATACTGGTCTCGATTCACGCACCTGGTAGGCCACCAAAACGTTCTTGAAATACCCCGCCGGAAGTTTTCCCTCGCGCGCTTGCAACGTCTGGCCTCGTTTGTGGCCGACAAGCACATCGGCCTGATTCACTCGCACGGACTCGGCGCGGGCCTGTATTCCCGCCCGGCCGGATGGACCGCCGGTGTTCCAGTGGTTCACTCGTTCCATGGAGTGGACTTCCGTTGGAGCCGCCCGCTTGGCTCAGCCGGACGGCTACTGGCCGAGCAGTTGCTAGGTTTCGGAACGAAGCAATTAGTTGCCGTGTCCGAGTCGGAGAGAGCTTACGTATGTCGCTGGCTCTTTCCCCACGCCCGGAAGATTCGCGTTATCCCGAATGGCTTCCGGCTACCGCTTCCCGATAGCGCGAGCGCCGCGGACGTGCGCTGCGGGTCCACGGTGCTCTGGGTGGGAAGGATGGAATCGCAGAAGCGCCCAGGCGAGATCGTCCCGATCGCCTTGCACCTTTGCCAGCTTCGACCGCAAAGAGACTTTGCCTTCGACGTCGTCGGCGGCGGGCCGCTGTTGCCCCACCTGCGGGACGCGGTCCATGATGCGGGCCTGGACGGCGTGGTCCGGCTACTGGGCCCGCAATTCGACGTCCTGCCTTTCTATCGAAACGCAACTGCGTTCCTGTCTACTTCTCGCTGGGAAGGGTTTGCGCTTACAACGCTGGAAGCCATGGCGAGCAATTTAGCGATCGTGGCAAGCCGGGCACCGGGAAATGTGGACGTCGTCACGCACGGGGAAACCGGTCTGCTCTATCCCAAGGACGATCCACGCGAAGCCGCCAGGCTACTGAACGCGGTACTCGACGGGTCCTTCCCCGTGGCGCGCATGCGTCAAACCGCGTCGGCCAGAGTCGCCTGTCTTTTCACCCCCGAACTGCTGGCCAGCCGCCATCTGGACCTTTACCGCGAAGTGGTCGCCGGTGCGAAATGCGGCAGGGCACACCGCGGGTCGGAGTCGCTCCCCGTAAAATGAAGATTGCGATCGTTCACGAGTGGCTTGACACCGTAGCCGGGTCGGAGAATGTCCTCTCCGAGTTGCTCTTCCTCTTTCCCGGCGCCGACTTGTTTGCCACCGTGGACTTTCTCCCGAGGAGCTCTCGCCACCTGCTGCGCGGCCGGCAACCACGGACGTCGTTCATTCAACGGCTTCCTCTCGCGCGCAGGCATTTCCGCTCCTACCTCCCTCTCATGCCGCTGGCCGTGGAGCAGCATAATCTGACCGGCTACGACCTGGTCATTTCGAGCTCGCACGCGTTCGCAAAAGGCGTGATTACCGGTCCTCACCAGACTCACATCTGTTACTGCTACACGCCGATGCGGTATGCGTGGGATCTGCAGCACGAGTATCTTGGCGCAGACTCAAAGGGGCCCAAGGCGTGGGCGGCACGCGGCCTCTTGCACTATCTGCGGATGTGGGATGTGCGCACGGCCCACGGTGTCGACCAATTCGTCGCCGACTCAACTTACGTGGCCAGGCGCATCCAAAAGGTGTATGGTCGCGACGCTTTGGTGGTGCACCCGCCTGTGGATACCGAGTATTTTCAGCCCGGCCGCCTACCCCGCGGGGAGTGGTATGTGACCGCCTCCCGGCTGGTTCCCTATAAGAGAATCGACCTGATTGTCCAGGCGTTTGCCTCCATGCCCGACAGGAAGCTTCTGGTCATCGGCGACGGCCCGCAGATGGACCGGTGCCGGAAGCTCGCTCGCGGGAACATCGTCTTCGCCGGGCACGCGCCGGCCAACCAGCTGCGCGAGGCCTTGCAAACAGCGCGAGCGTTCGTGTTCGCGGCCGAAGAAGATTTTGGGATCGCGCCGGTCGAGGCGCAGGCGTGCGGTACGCCCGTGTTGTGCTACGGCCGCGGCGGCGTCCTGGACACGGTGATTCCCGGCATCACCGGGCTGTTCTTCTCCCAGCAGTCCCCGGAAGCGATCTGCGAGGCGGTGCGGCGCTTTGAGCAGTGCGAGTTCGATCGGGCAGCGATACGCGCGCATGCGGAGGGGTTTTCGGCTGCCCGGTTCCGTATGCGATTCCGGTCTCTGGTGGATCGGTCGCTGGTAGATCGTGGGCCGGTTTTTGCGGCGGGCTCGTTGGTCCGGTAAGCGCATGACACAATCGACTCTGAGGAAGCGAGCGCTGCCCAGCCGCATGGGTTTTACCTGGCCGGGCGGAGCCCCTTACGGCACTCCGATAACAACGGCTACCTGGCCGTCACGCACGCTTCCCCGAGTCCGCGGAGCCGTTCCGCTCCGGTTGATCGCGCTGATCGCGACCGACGCGGCCGCCGTATTCTTGGCGGGTGCGGCAGCCGTTTTGGGGCGTTACGCACTCGGTGGACACTTCGACCCGTGGTTCTATCTGCGGATGAGCGGTGTGACGGGGGCCTTTGTGGCGGCGTACGGAACCGCTGGTCTGTATCCGGCGGTGACCGTTCATCCAGTCGCCGAATTGCAGAGTATTTTTCGCGCCACCACGCTTACGGTGCTGGTTCTAGGCACCCTGAGTTTCTTCGCGCGCGACGCGGGAGCCTACTCGCGCCTGATTCTGATGGGGGCCTGGATTCTGATCGTGGTTTTTGTCTCGGTGGGCCGCATGACTGCGCGGCGCTGGTTCGGGAGCGCCGCCTGGTGGGGCGAGAACGTGGTCATTCTGGGAGCGGGCCCGGTGGGCCGCGAGGTGGCCGAATCGCTCCGCCGCTCTCCAGGTAATGGGTTGCGGCCGGTAGCAATCCTCGACGACGATGACGGTAACCTGGCGCAGGTAAACGATCTCCCGGTGATCACCGGACCGCTCGCCAACGCCGATCTGCTGGCGGAGGAAGCGCGTATCCGCTATGCCATTGTCGCCATGCCGGACCGCGGCGGCGCGGAACTCGCGGCCGTGATCGAGCGCCACACCTCGCGCTTTCATCACGTCTTCGTCATACCCGATTTGTTCGGCATTCCCAGCTTGGGCGTGGACGCCCGCGATCTGGCCGGCGTTCTAGGCGTAAAGGTAAGCCACCGGCTGTTGCACCGCACACCGCAATTGGTGAAGCGGGCGGTGGATCTGCTGGCGGCTTTGGCCGGCGGCGTGTTGCTGCTTCCGGTGGTGGCGGCGGTCGCGGCATTGATCCGGCTGACCTCGCCCGGGCCGGCGTTTTTCGGTCACCGGCGCATCGGCCGCAAAGGGCGGGAGTTCCTGGCCTGGAAATTCCGTACCATGGTGCCGCACGCGGACGAGGTGCTGCGGCTGAGCCTGCGAGACGACCCCGCGCTCCGCTCCGAGTGGAAAGAGCACCGCAAGTTGAGGCACGACCCACGGGTGACCTGGCTGGGCGATATCTTGCGCCGAACCAGTCTGGACGAGCTTCCGCAGCTCTGGAACGTGATCCGCGGAGAAATGAGCCTGGTGGGGCCGCGGCCGATTGTGGCGCTCGAAACGGAGAGGTACGGCTCGAGGTATGCGCTTTACCGGAAGGTGCGGCCGGGTCTGACGGGTCTATGGCAGGTTTCCGGACGCAACAACACCACCTACGCCCAACGCGTGCAGTTCGACGAGTACTACGTCCGCAACTGGTCGGTATGGCTGGACCTCTATATTCTCGGCAGGACCGTAAAAGTCATTCTGACTGGCGAGGGAGCGTACTGAGTCAAGTAATGCCCGTCGCGCGGACGGGATCGCCGGTGGATGACGCCACCCCAGGTGCGCGAATTCTCACTCGGATCAAGACGTGATCGGGCGGTACGGGGCTCGCGCTATTTCGACGGATGCAGCGTGGCTACGTGCGCCGGCCAGATGGACCGCAGTGTGTGAACGCTGACCGAACTGATATACGCCTCCCCGCCTATCGCATCGAGCGCCAGAGCGGGTTTCGATGCCTGGGCGCGAGCCTGGTTGGTGATGGACACCTCTCCCTCGTTGCCGAACGTTTCGATGGACATGCGATCCACCAGGATGCGCAGGGAGACGCGTTGAGACCGGGGCTTCAGTTCCTGGCGCACGCCGCAGGATTCGACCGCCTGCTCCTTGACGAAATACTTCACCTCGTTGCCGCGGGCGTTCAAGACGATCTGCTCGCAATTCGTCTTCGACATGTCGATCTCGATGCGAATGTCAAAGAGCTCGCCCGTTAAGTCGCTCAGAAGGCTCTCCCCCGGCTTCAAGCGTTTGTCAACCAGCTTGAAATCGCGGTCATAGATCTTCTCTATCTCCCGAATCGGATTACGGCACAGGCGGATCCCTTCAGGAACCGTCCGCAGCGTAAGTTCCGCCGGAAAGGTGATCTGCTGATTGAAGGGCATATCAGGGTAGGAACCGCCCCTCATCCAGGCCACCTGAATGCGCCTGCCGTCCTGTGGGGGCATGCCGTTCCATGTCATGGTGGCGTAGAAGTTGCGTCCATAATCACCGCGCATCTTGCTGGTTTCCGCTTGAAAGATGGTGCCATCGAAGGTCCCGACTACATAGCTTCCGTCGCCGTTCACGATCACCCATTTCTTATGCGCGAGGTTGCCGTCCAAAGGCAGTTCGAACATATCGGGGCATTCGTACATATCCGGAATCGGCTCGCCGATTTTCGTCCAATCCAGCAGGTTCTTCGAAGAAAACAGCAGGTAACTGTTCTTCGGCGGGCCGTAGAGGATCAGGATCCATTTCTTCTCCGGCGCGTACCAGAACACTTTCGGATCCCTTTGCGGATGGATCAGAACAGGGTTTTTATCGTACTTCACCCAGGTGCGCCCCCGATCGTTGCTGTAAGAAATGCATTGGCGCAGGTTGTCCGTGCTGGCCCAGAATGCAACCATCACGGGTGTCTTCCCCGTGGCCAGGCCGGAAGTGTTGTCGTAATCCACTACCGCGCCGCCGGATTGGGTCCCGCCGAACTTGTCGTCCTTGCCAAAAGCCGGGGGAAGCTCCTGCCAGTGCACGAGGTCCTTGCTCACTGCATGGAGCCAGCAGGACCACCAGCGCTGGGCGAAAAAGTGATACTCGCCGTCCAGATAGACCAGGCCGTTGACGTCGTTGATCCAGCCCTCCTGGTGTTCCTTCGGGTTGAGTCTGTAATCGTTCCAGTAGCGTGCCGTGAAGTGAAACTGCGGACGCAAAGACTCGTGATACAGGCCGGCGCGCGCCTGCTTCGCCGGCTCCTTCCCGGATGCGCAAACCATCGCAGCGTTCAAAACGGCGAGAACGGCCGCGGTGATACTCCCAATTCGCCTGCCCGTCATGTTGTTCTCCTTCATAAGCACGAAGACGACCAGAATAGTCGAAGCTATCCTAGGAAAGTTTATCAGGCGGCTCGTATTCCATTCTTCCTGGAGCTTGCGTAGCGCAACCGAAGCGCCTCCGGATTGGGTCGCCGGCTTGAAGGTAGGTCTGGAATCCTCTCGGAATTTCTCGACAATCACCTTCCGCTCCCCGCCTTTATGGCCGTATTCTGTGGATATGCTACTCCCTCACCTGCCAGAACTCGTGCTTCTCGGAGCCATCCTCCTCTATCCCGGCGCAAGCTCCCAGACCGGCTATTGGCCGGCAGGCCACTGGCGGACGGCCGAGCCGGAATCGCAGGGTGTGGACTCGCGACTCCTGACGGCCGCCATCGACCAGGTGATCGAACAACGGCTGGGAGTTCACAGCCTGCTCGTGATTCGCCACGGATATGCCGTTCTTCACGCCGATTTCTATCCCTACAGCTCGGACACGCCCCACGACCTGGCATCCGTGACCAAGAGCATTACCTCCGCGGTGGCCGGCATCGCGGTGGGTCAGGGCCTCGTCCGGATGGACCAGCCGCTGCTCTCCTTCTTCCCCGCCGAACGCTCTGACGGCGCCGATCCGCGCGCCCGGCGGATCACCGTGGGCGACGTGGTCCACATGGAATCCGGCCTCGATTGCGGATACCTGCCCGGCGAACGGGAACTGGAGCGGATGAAGCGGTCGCCGGACTTCGTGCGCTTCGCGCTGTCGCTCCCCATGCGCTACGACCCCGGCACGCATGCCTCCTACTGCAGCCCGGAATACCACCTGCTGGGTTCCCTAGTGGCCGCGGCCGCCCATCAATCGGAACTCGATTTTGCCCGCCGGAGCCTGTTCGGCCCCTTGGGAATCGGCACCGTGATCTGGGCCTCCGACGCGCAGGGCCGCACCCACGGCTGGGGCGACAGCCACCTTTTCCCCGAAGACCTGGCCAAAATCGGCTACCTCTACCTGCACGGCGGCCAATGGGAGGGCCGCCAGATCGTGCCCCGCGACTGGGTGGCGGCCTCCCTCGTTCCTCCCCCCGGTAGCCGCGGCGATCGAGGAGGACTCGGCTACGCCTGGAACGCGAGCCGGGGACCCGAGGGATTCCAGTTCGGCGGCAACGGTCGCGGCGGCCAAAGCCTGATCGTGTGGCCGGATCTGGATACCGTCGTGGTGATCGTAGCCGGCGGCAATCCGGGGCGGATTGCCGGCGCCATCCGCCAAGCCGTCGAGTCCGACCGGCCCCTCGCCCCCGATCCCGAAGCCAACCGCCGCATGCAGGCCCGCGCCACCCAGGCAGCCCAGGAGCCCCAACCGGAACCGGCGCCCGCAATGCCGGCCTTGGCCGCCGGGATCTCGGGAGTGGTCTACGACTTCCCGGTCAACGACTCCCGCCTGGACGCCCTCTCGCTAGAGTTTCGCGCCCCGGGCGAGGCCCGCGTCTTGGTGAAATACCAGGGCGAGAACCTCACCTTCCCGGTGGGTCTGGACGGCCGCTACCGCCGCGGTCCGTTCGGCCCGTTCCACCTGCTGGCCGGCGCCATGGGTAAATGGATCTCCCCAAACGAGTTCCTCCTGGACCTGAATTTCATCGCCAACATCAACCACTACACGCTGCACCTCGGTTTCGAGGGGGACCATCTCGAAATGACCGCCGACGAAGCCTCCGGCCTGATCCGCAACGGCCGCGTCACCGGCGCCCGCCGGCCGCTGTCCTCCCCAGCCGATGAATAAAACCAACATGGCGATGCGATTGCTCCCGGTGTTTCTCGCGGTTGCCGCCGTGCTTCCCGCGCCCGCGCAACGGAACAGGCCATCGAATGGCCCGCTCCTGGCGTATGTCGGAACCTACAGCTCTCCGCAGGGTCCCGAAGGCAGCAGGGGCAATGGACAGGGCATCTACCTGTTTCAGATCGATTCATCGAACGGGAAGCTGTCGCAGCGTGAAGTGATACCCAATGGCTCCAACCCTTCCTGCCTCGCGCTCGACCCCTCCAAAACGCACCTATACTCGGCCAATGAGACCTCGACTTTCGAAGGCGCGAACTCCGGTTCGGTGAGCGCTTACTCGATCAATCGCTCCACCGGACATCTGACGTTGCTGAATACCGTCAGCTCGCAAGGCGCCGGTCCCGCTTACCTCAGCGTTCACCCCTCCGGCAAATATGTGCTCGTGGCCAACTACGCGGGCGGAACGGTCGCGGTGCTTCCCATCCGGCCGGATGGTTCGCTCGGTCCCGCGACCGACGTCAAAAAGGACGAAGGCGACATCTCCTCAACGCGTTCCGCCACCGCACCTGCAGGCAGTTTTGCGTTCAGCGGCCACGATCGCCCGCATGCGCACATGATCCAGGCCGATCCTTCCGGCAGGTTCGTACTGGCCAGCGACCTGGGACTGGATCGCATTTTTATTTGGAGGTTCGACGCTGAAAAAGGTGCCCTGACCGCGAACCGCCCCGCATCGGTTTCGCTGCCCTCGGGCGACGGCCCCCGCCATTTCGCATTCCACCCCAACGCCCGCTGGGTGTATTCGCTCCAGGAGGAGTCCTCTACCCTGGTCAGGTTCGATTACGACGCCGCGAACGGAACCCTGACGCCCAAGCAGACCATCTCCAGCCTGCCGGGCGGCTTTGAAGGCACGGATTACACTTCCGAGGTGATGGTCTCGGCCAGTGGGAGATTCGTCTATGCCGCCAACCGCCTGCATGACGGCATCTCCATCTTCTCCGTCGGCCCGGCGGGCGAGTTGACGTATGTCGCCGAGGAATGGACGCGAGGCGATTACCCGCGCAGCTTCAATATCGACCCCTCGGGCAACTATTTCTACTCGTGCAACCAGAGAGGCGATGCGATTACTACTTTCCGTATCGATCCGCGCACCGGCCGCCTGTCCTTCACCGGCCAGTACACGGCGGTTGGCACTCCATCGAGCATCGTTTTCCTCGACCTCCGATAGCCCGACATCACCTCTTCAGTGTGATCAGCCGGTCTTCACGTGGGAAGGTTTCCACCACGATGTCCTTATATAAGACCTCTTGTGGTCCGTCCAAACCGTGGAGCTGGATGCCGATGGGGCCAACCTTGATCCGGTTGGGGTCGGGCTCTCGCCATTCCATTACCTGGACGCCGTTGAACGCCGAGCGGACGCGGTTGCCCTGTGCCAGAATTTCGACCTTGACCCATTCGTGCTGGCTGGTGACTTTCTCCGTGGTAGTCCTGTACACGCGAAGACCCTTGGCCTCGATGTAGTCCCACATGCTCGGGCTGGGGAAGATCACCAGCGGCCCGTGCGTATACCACTTATTGGCGCCTTGTTCCGCGATTTCGCCCCAAAAGCAGACGCCGGCATGGTTCTCCGATTCCACCATTTTGGATGACAGAGTGAGCCGGAAATCGGAGTAATTATCCCTGCTGAACAAGAAGTTGCTAGGCACTTTGCCGGCAGACTTTCCCACGATGGCGCCATCTTTGACCGACCACCATTCGAGATTGCCCTGCCAGCCGTCAAGAGTCTTGCCGTCGAAAAGCACCTTCGTCACGCTCGATCCGGCCCGCGGCGGCGCCAGAGGGATCGCTTCCAATTCGGCGGCGGTGAATGGCGGCGTAGGGGGACGCGGCGGTGCGGGCGTGCTGGCCTGTTGACTCCACAGCAGGCTCGCCGCCACGCCTAAGAGCGAGAGAACCTTGGCGATCTTCATCACCTCACCGTGGCGCGCGCACTCCTGCGTGCCGCGTCGAGTCTCTACTCGGCGCTTCTTGGCCCCGTGGCAGCGGGCGTCGGCCACTCCTAAAAGCGGAAAAGCCTTGGCGATCTTCATCACCCTAGTATAGAGCGGGATCCGCTCACGCGATCGGAACGCCGCCACGGATCAGCCGCGACAGTTCCCGCAGCGCATTCAGTTCTGTCTCGGCCCGGAACGTGGTGCGATACCACTCGTCCACCTGCTTCTTCCGGGTATCCGCGCTCTCCCGCGAATGGCGGGAGGAATAGGCATTGATTCTCTCCCCGGCTTCCGCTGCCTTTGCCGGCGTGCCCGACTCCTGGTAGCAGAACATCAGCAGATAGTCCTGAATCCTGAAATCGGGATCGGACGGTGCGCCCGTCCCGAGCCGCTCCGGATAATCGCGCGAGAGTTCCAGCCGCTCGACAGCCTGGCTGTATTGACCCTTCTTCATGTCCACCATGGCCTGGCTCACCAGGCATTGGACGAACAGAGTGTGAACGTCCCTCTGGCCTTCGAACGGCAGGATGGTGGCATTGGCGAGCACGGAATTGCAGTCTTGATACCGGCCATTGTTCAGATACGCTCTGGCCAGCAGGACCTTAATGGCGTCCTCATGGGGAAACTGTTCGGAGGCCTTCACGGCCAGGTTCAACGCCTTGTCGTGGGTTCCCTTTTCGGTGTAGAAACTCGCCAGGTGATACCAGGTTCTCCAATCCTTCCGGTCGATCGCGTACGCTCTTTCGTAATCCGCCTGGGCCTTCTGGGAATCGGTTCCCCTTTCGAGGAAGGCGCGGGAGATATAGGCCGGCGCATAATCCGGCCGGTCGCCGCACGCCTCGAACATCTTCATGGCATCCTCACCGCGCCGCAGACCCCAGTAGATCAACCCCAGATAATAAGTTGCCTTCCAATCGCCCGGTCGCGCCGCGGCGGCCCATTGAAATACCGGAATCGACTCCTCGCGGAACGGAAACACGAGATAGGGCGAGAGCGCGGCGGCCGTTTCCAGCGCTTGGCGGCTCTCCGCCGGAGATTTGTCCCGCAGCAGGTAAGCCTGCCAGTACCGCACGGTCGCCTGGTCCGGCGCCACCTTGAGCACCTGCAGCGCGTCGCCATCGAGGCGCAGGTTGGCGTAATAGACGGCGATCTCGAGATAGGTCTCGTGCGGGAGTTCATTCCGGATCATGGATTTGAAGTTGTTCAACGTCCCCGGTCCCGGCTCCAGCAGGTACTGTTCGAACCGCGCCAGGTGATTCAAGGGGTCGATCTCCAGAATCTTCGCCAGGGTCTCCTGGGCCTTCCGGGGTTGTTTGAGCAGGCGATAGACGGTGGCCAGCACCTCGTAGGTCCGGACGTTGTTGGCATCGTATTCGAGCGAACGCTGCAGATACTCCTGGGCCAGAGGGAGGTTGCCTTCCATGACGTAGATTCCCCCCAGCTCGCTATAGCCGCTGGAGCGATATTGCATCGACCGGGCCGCCCATCCCAGCGTCTCGGTGGCATCCACCAGGTTGTCCATCCGCCTCGACAGGATCCCGTAAATATAGTTCGCATCGGCGTCGTACATGACGTAATCCAGGGCCTTGCGCGCGTACTCCAGCCCCTTCTTATACTCGGCTCTGCGGCCATAGATCTCCGCCACCCGCGTCAGCGCGCGGACGTGCTCCGGCTCCCGCTCCAGGCACGCCAGGTACTTTTTCAAGGCCGGTTCGTAGTTACGCTCCTTGTTATCGCGCTCCGCGGATTGGTAAAGTCCCTCGAGGCTGCCGGCGTCGTAGTTCCGGAAAATCAGGGGGCGCCGCAGAACTCCGTCGTTCGGATCGTCGGTGTAAGAAAGCTTGTCTCCAACTTCCACCCGCAGATCGCCCTTTTTGATGGATGCCGGAATCTTCTTCTCGTACACCTCCATGGGTTTGAGAACGATCCTGTCCGTATAGATTTCCTTGCCCCCGGCCCGAACCACCAGCTTTTCGTCGATTTTCTGCAGCGCGCAGAAACTCAGGACCAGGACACCGCCGGCTTGCCGCACGTTGAGCGCTCCGTACGGTGTCGCCTTGACCATGGGGCCGATTTTTTTGTAGGGGAAATATAACTCCCGCCACCGATCGGCCGAGTAAGGCGCGAAGAATCCGGTGTCGCTCTGGTCCAAAAGGCGCCCGGTCTGGTGCTCGAAGTACTGGCCGTCGCTGTCCGTCAGCAGGCTCTCCCAGATGGCCCCGGCGCGCGAAAGCGACCAGCGGAAGAGCTTCTGCCCGGGCACGTCTTCGTGAAGGGCCCAGTGGCCGTATCCGAAGTCGGAATCGTGCCAGTAGCCGCCGGAGAAATCCGACAGCGCGCCGTGAACGAAGAAGCTGCCGTCGTCGGTGTTGTCGTGATTCTTGTAGAAAGCCAGATCCCGCCCGTCCCTGCCTGTGGGCCAGGGCTGGCTGGGGACCGCATAGTTGTGTCCGATCCAGGCTGTTCCCGGCAGGATGACTTCCAGGTCCTTACCGGCCTTCTCGGCGACATTCATCCACACGTAATAGGACTGGTTTAGCGGCTGCGGGTTGTACCAGAGCGAGCGGGCCTCCACATAGGCCTTGTCCGGCGGTATCGTGAACTGGACTCTCCACTGGGTGCGGGACGGCAGATCCATGCTGCCCACGAAGCAGCTCACGCTTCCGTCCGGGTTCTTGCGGATGAGGTAATCCACCGGGCTCGCCGTCGATGGGGCGTGACCCATGATCCCGAAGTTCGGCTCGATTCCTCCCGATGTCCAGGGACCTCGCATGGAGATATTCCGAAACTTGAGCACGTGGTTGTAATAGATGAATGCTTTCCCGGTGCCCTTTTCAACGGCCCCAATCAGCTTGCCGCCCTCGGCCGGCAGCACGAACGCCTCGATGTATGGGTTCTCCATCCGGACGACATTCCAGGTCTGGCCGGCGCCGGTCGAGCTCAGCTCGTCAAACGAAAAGTAAGGATAAATTCTCTGACCGATTCCGCCCCCGCCGGACTGTGTTGGCGACGGATCCGGGCCGGAGAAAGGATAGGTTTTGATGACCTGCTTTTCCTCGCGGATGGTCGCCTGCTGGCCCCCCAGGCAACCTGCGAAAACCAGCAAAACCGGCACTGCGGCTGAAATGCGTCTCTTCATTGTCGACTCCCGGTCTACCGATAGTCTGCGCCCCTTCTATCCGGCGTTTCCATTTGGCCTGCCGGCAATGGACGCATGCTGTCCATTCTCGCGCCAATCCCGGTGCCCAAGGGAGCCCTCGTGCGCTTCCTTCAAGTCAATGCCGGCGGCTGCGCGCAAACCGCGCCATGGCTTCCAGGTTGGCCTGCGGCGTGCCCCGCGGTACCTCGCAGCCGGCCCCTACAATGTAAGCCGCGCCCGCCTGCCGGTAGCACTCCGCCAGCGCCGCTTCCACCGACGCGGGCGTGCCGTCACGCAACTCGCGCACCGGGTCGATATTGCCAAGCAGCACCTGCGTCTCCCGCATGGCCCGGCGCGCATGGCCGAGCGGCGTCGGAAAATCCAGGTCGATGATGTCGGCGCCCGTCTGTCCCATGCCTTCCACCACGCGCCTGGTATTGCCGCAGATGTGCAGTCGCACCGGCACGCCGAGCGCGTGGATGGCGGCGATCAGCCGCTGCTCCGAGGGCAGCACATACTCCGTGTACAGCTTGGGCCCGACCAGCGACGCCGCCGCGTCGCCCACCCCGATCAGTGTCGCGCCCGCCTCTACCTGCGCCCGCGCGAACTCCACTTCCATGCGCACCGTGAAGTCGAAGAGCGCTTCCACGAAGGGCGTGTCGTCGGAGAAATCCAGCATCAGGGTATTGAGCCCGCGCAGATCGGCGCCCATCGCGCAGGGTCCTTCCACCCACCCTTCGACGATCCGTGTCGCGGCGGTGCGTTCCGCCAATAGCCGCACCGCCTCGACGCGATCGCGCATGCGTCCGGGCGCGGCCGGGTCGGGTACGCGCAGGCCGGCCAGCTTGCTCTTCTCGCCGAGCAGCGCGCGGCTCTCCACAATCGCGGGCGGCTGGTCGTCGAACCACGCTACGGTGGCGCCGAGGTCCGAGGCTTCGCGCGCCGGGTCGGAAATCGCCGATACGTGGTCGAAGCCGAAACGCTCCGCCACCGCCACCTGCGCATCGGCCAGCACGCGGTGGTCGCGCGCGTAGGCGCCGTAGCGCACACCGGCGAGGTCGGCGGCGAACATCATCGTGATGGGCATCAACGGCAGCGAATCGGTAGGTTCGCCGCGCAGTTTCGCGAGAATGCGTTCCTTGCCCGTCATGCCTGACACGCGATTTATAGCACGAGTGCGGCACCGCCTGCACGTGCCAAGCTTGTGGAGTAGGCCTTTGGCCTGCGATTTGATTTTTTCACGGCTTCTGAATACCGGCCGCTACTACACGCGCGCCATCCGCTCGATGGCTTCATCGATTTCGGCCGTGCTCTTGAAGCCGATGGTGACCGCGTCCACCGCGCCCAGATTCATGGCGAACTTCATGGCGGCATCGCGATCTTCGACGCTGGTGAACTGGCCTTCGCCGCATAGCTTCATGCTGATGACGCCCATACCCTCCCCATGCACTTTCTTGGTGTTCGCCACCACTTCTTCTACGTTGCCCCGTACCGGCGTCTCGCGTACGCTGTCGGCATCCATGCGGGTCCCGTTGTGGTTCATGCGGATCATGGCGATATCAAGCCACTGGTTGCCGGGAAAGGTGCGCAGCGCCGGCAGTCCGTGCACCGAAGCGCCGTGGGCCAGAATGATCTTCTTGCCCTTGGCTTCGGAAAGGCCGTCCTGGAGCGGTTTGTAGTCCTGCTCCCAGGTGGGCGGGCGCAGGCAGTGGAGCAGCAGAATATCGATGTACTCCGAATTGAGCGCGGTGCGCAATTGATCGATCTTTTCCGCCGGCGGCATGCCGGAGCCCGGCGTGGTGTACTTGGTCATCAGTCTGTAGCTGTCGCGCGGCAACCCCTTGAGCGCCGTGGCCAGCATCTCCGGCATGCCGCGATAGCCTTCCGACGTCTCGAAGAAGCGAATGCCGTGGTCATAGGCGTACCGCACCAGCCGCGTGAAGCCCTCCTGTCCCAGGTCGCGCTGTACGCGGCCGCCAAATGTTCCGGTGCCGAAGGCCAGCCGCGTCACTTTGACCCCCGATCTGCCAAGCGTTACCCAGTCGGTGGCCGACCGCTTGCCGGCTTGCGCCAGCGCCGCCGTGCCGCCCATCCCTGCCAGTACGGTCGCGCCCATACCGGCTTTGAGAAAATCTCGCCTGCTCGTTTGCGCCATGGATCCCTCTCCTTTATACAGACACTCTACTACAAACGAGCGGCCTCACGACCGCGTCGGCCTTCCGGCGAAGTCAGACGATGTCCGGCGGCTGCCGTCGGAATAGTGATCTCCCGCTCCGGCTTTCACCTCTTCAATGGTGTCGAGAGAATCCCAGCCTAATAGCCTCGAAACAATAGCTCTTCAAGAGCCATGCGTCGCACCTGCCACAAGTCCCGCTCTTTGTCCTTTACATTCAGCCTGCACTCGCCCTCGTCATTAAAGGTCAGAGTCACCTCAAAGATTTCTTTGCCCTTATGATCCCGCACTAAAATCGCGTGCTCGGCAAGGCTGAATATTACCGACTTGTGGACATCTTTGGCTTCTAGAAGAACCGAAAAGTCGTCGCCGTTCTCCATCACCGAAAACTCATAAGGGGAATTATTGGGCCGCAGGGCGTTGCGAGTCTTAACGTCCTCTTCAACTTGTAATCTGAGTTCCTTAAATACGTTCGGAAGAGAGCATAAGGAACGCGCGGTTACCCAGTCGAACTTCGACGTGTCCTTCTCTACTTTGTCGTTCACGCTTTCACCTCCAAAATGTCGCCCACTCTCCAAAAATACTACGCGGCTCCCGCCGTCATGGCAGGACTACAAAGCGGCGTCCCGGGCCGCTTGATTGGATTATAGTGTGTAAACTGCCATGCGACGGGCTGCGCGACCGGGTCCACTTTCGAGCGAACGAAGCCGCGCCGGCCTTCCGCCGGGGTTTTGCGCCGGAAAGCGGCTAAGCTAGCGCCGTCCTGGGAGTAGGAGACAAGCACACAAGGAGGAAATCGCAAGTTGCAACGGTGCATCTTGACCGGCTCTACTATGAGAATGCGGATCACACGACGCAACTTCCTCCAAACGGCGCTGGCCATGCCGATCGGCGTTTCCTTCGCGCATTATCGGGCGTTGGCGGCGCCCGCGCAGGGTCTCAGCAAGATCACCAGGATCCAGGCGCTTCAGCTCAAAGCTGGGCAGACGCTCATCCGCGTCGATACGGACGCCGGTTTGTCGGGGTACGGCGAGTGCAATACCGCCGGCCCGGTCGCCCGGTCCGTGATTGCGGGCTACAACGGCGCCGGCCGTCTGCCCAACCTCGCTTTGGCCGGCAAGGATCCACTCGCCATCCAGGTGCATTTCCACAACATGTTTTATGCGTATCCCCAGCGCAGGCGCGAGATGAAAGTGGCGAGCGGAATCGACATGGCGCTGTGGGACCTGGCGGGTAAGATCCTCAATCAGCCGGTGTCGAAGCTGCTCGGCGGCAACTTCCGGGACCAGATTCTGCTCTACTCGCACGCACCCGGCGGCGACTACCTGAGCAAGGAACAGTGGCGCGACCGGGCCCAGCGGTTGAAGTCGGACCCGCACGGGTTCAAAGCATTCAAAGTGGATATTCACCACGCACTGGGAATTAACATGCAGGAGTACACTCCGAGCATCGGTTTCGAGGAGGCGCGGCGGATTAATCGGGCCTACACACTGGCCCGCGAGGCATTTGGCGACGAGATCGGGATCGACGTGCACTGCCACTGCGAGCTCGACGTGCCCAGCGCGATCAAGGTGGCGCAAGCGGTGGAACCCATCGATCCCATGTTCTTCGAGGATCCGCTGGCGCCGGAATGGTCGGAGAGTTGGATGGCGCTGCGGCGCACGACGCGTATCCCCATTATGACCGGCGAGAACATGGAACTTGCCGAGTGGGCAATTCCGTTCCTGCAGAATCAGGCGGTGGACATCTTCCAGCCGGACATCGTCAATTCGGGTGGAATTACCGGCGTCAAAATGATCGCGGACCTGGCGGCGCGGTACCGTATCCCGATCGCGCTGCACAACGTCAGCGGTTTAATGTTGAATATGGCGTCGCAGCAGTTGGCGGCGGCTGTGTTCAACTGCCCGCGCATCGAGTGCGCGGCCGGAGCCGATCGTTTCGAGTGGGCAACGAAAAACCCGATCGTCATTAAGAACGGCTATATGAAGATCTCGACCGATCCGGGCCTGGGCGTGGAGTTGGATCAGGAGTACCTGAAGGCCAACAAGGTGGAAAGCGAGCCCTGGTGGGGATAAGCGCGCAACTGGCATACTGGTGAGCATGGCCGGCCGCAACGATCCCGTGCGGATCGCCGTTCATGTCGCCGTTTACCTGGTGCTCTATTTTGTAAGCATCAACCTGTTCGGGCCGTTGCTGGCCTGGCTGGGCGGGTTCTTGGTGGGGATCACCACCACGACGCTGTTAGCGGCTCTGTTCACCAACTGGCTGGCGCTGCGCATTTTCGAAAATCGGCCGCTGCCGGACGCCGGCGTGCGGTGGTCGCGAGCCTCGGCGGACAACCTGGCGCTGGGCCTGGCCGGCGGAATCGGGGCGGCTTTGCTGGTGACTGTCCCGGCACTGGCCTTCGGGGCGGCCCGGCTGGTACACGTGCCCGGGGAATCGTGGTCGGCTACGAGTACGCTGGTGCTGGCGATTCTACTGGCTTGCGGCGCGGCGGGCGAAGAATTGTTTTTTCGCGGCTACGGATTTCAGGTGGTGGTGGCGCGGGCCGGCGGCTGGGCCACCGTGCTGCCGGCGGGGGTGATATTCGGGCTGATGCACTCGCGCAATCCCCATGCGAGCTGGTTTAGCGTGGTGAATACGGCCGGTTTCGGAATTCTTTTCGGCTACGCCTATTTGCGCAGCCACGACCTGTGGCTGCCGTTCGGTCTGCATTTTGGGTGGAACCTCTCGCTACCGCTTCTGGGAGTGAACGTCAGCGGGCTTACAATGAATGTGACGGGTTACGAGTTATCGTGGTCCGCCGGCCCGCTGTGGAGTGGAGGCCAATACGGCCCGGAAGCCAGCCTGCTCACCGGCGGAGTATTAGTGGCGCTGTTCGCGTATCTGTTGCAGGCGCCGGTTCGCCGGCAATTCTCGCCGATACTCGATCCGCCAGCGGAGCCTGCCGTATGCGTGTCGTCGCCGCCATTGCACTCCTGAGCTGGTCGCCGTTGGTGTGCCGCGCGGCGGAGAAGCTGACGTTCCAGGATCGCGTGGAACTGACGCGCGGGCTGATGGCGGAATACGCCAGGGCGAAGGTGCTGGTGCCGCGCTCGCGAAAGCCGCTGGAGTTCGACGCCCAAGGCACCTGGGATAAGCAGGCGTGGGCGGGGGTGGCGCACCAGAACGGGCCGGCCGCGCGGCTGGGCGATCTGATTCAGATCACCAAGGTGGAGATCGAGTCCGACCGTCTGGTGCTGCAACTGAATGGCGGGTTCAACGGCGGCCGGCATTGGTACAGCGGCGCCCAGGTCGTCGGGGCCATGGGCAATACGGTGCCGCTCGATCAGAGCGATTCGAATGCGCCCGGCGGGACCACCATCGCCATCCTGTTCCATAAGCCGCTCGAGCCGATCAAAGCGGCCGAAATCAAGAAGATGCTGGCGCCGGTGCTGGATTTCGATAAACACAGCGCCACCGAGATCTACTCGGAGAACCTGCCGCCGGAGGTGCAGAAGGCGGTCAAGGAGCGGCACGCTCGCGAGGGCATGACGCGTGAGCAGGTGCTGCTGGCGCTCGGGCGGCCCGAGCATAAGTGGCGCGAAACCAAAGACGGCACCGAGTTCGAAGACTGGGTGTACGGCACCGCGCCGGGCAAGATCAGTTTCGTCACCTTCGTGGGCGACAAGGTGGTGAAAGTGAAAGAAGAATACGCCGGCCTGGGCACGATCGAACCGGATCGCCGGGACCATTTCTAGATCGCCGCGAGAATCCGCGGGGAACTTGTCCTGCTTCTACTGAACATAGATGGAGATCGGTGGCGGGTCCGCGCCGGCGCCCTCCACGGTTCGATAATCCGCGAAAACATCGGCCAGTTCCGGCCGCTGGCACGTACAGCTTCGCGGAGACGTCAGCAGCTCGCTAATCGCCACCACCCAGTGCTCTTCGGCCCGCCGCAACCAGGCGCCCGCGCATTCGGCTTGCGCGGAAGTCTTGGACCGGGCGAGTTGGCGCTTAGCCTCCAGGGTGTTCTCCCTGGACCTGCAGTACTGTGCCTCGAGCAGGCGGCAAACGTCACACTTTTCCATATCTGAATTGAGCATGACGCAGTTAACCAAAGGTATGCAGTCCTATGCGTACGCCTGCGGTACTAGGCCGGTTCTATTGAAAGCTCTATTTTATGTTGGCTCTTTGCGCACCTGGACCGGGCAACGTGGCGAGTAGGCCGGGGGATTTCCCGGGCCCGGTGCTCAGTTTATCGCCATGCTGGCGCCTGTAACGCTGGCGGGACTCAGGTCGCTGGGTTCATAGCCCACCTCCTGCTTCAAGCGATTCCACAGGATGGACTCGGGGAAGCTCGGGGCCGGCAGCGTCCCGGCCGGCAGCTCGGCCAGGATCTCGGCGAGTTCACGCGCATGAACACCGGGTGCGGCCCGATAGCCCAGACCGTGCGCCAGGGCGCAGCCGAGCCGGGAGATGGTTAGCACGTCATCTTCCAGAGGGCCCCTCTCGCCATGGTGCTTGGAGCAAACCGCCCATAGTTCTGGCGGCAATCCCCAGGTGCGAGTCAGCCACAGTCCCGCCTCGCAATGGTCCAGGCGGAATTGGGAGCGCTCGGCATCGAGCAGGTTGCCTTCGGTCCCGGACGCCCTTTCGAGCAGGGAGCCGTAGCGCTCCAAATCGATCGCCAGCAGGCCCAATCGGCCGATATCGTGGAGCAGCCCCGCGATATATGCCCGATCGGGGTGGAAACGAAAATACGGAGCCAGCCATTCGGCGATGACTCCCGCCGCGCGGCTGTGTGCCCAGGTGTTCTCCACGGCGTGGTGCTTGCCGATGCCGCGCTGCATGGCCTCCAGTGAAGCCCGCAACGCAATCGCCTTGGTCTTTTCGATTCCCAGTACCGCGATCGCTTTGGGAACCGTGTTGACGGCTCGCCTGGTTCCATAGGCTGCCGAATTCGAGGTGATCAGCAGTTCGGTACACAAGGCGGGATCCGAGCCGACCAGGTCGGCCACCTCGAGCACGCTGGTTTTTTCGTCATCGAGCACGCGCAGCAACTCCAAAGCAACCGGACGAAACACCGGAATGCGGCAAAGAGCGGCTCCCAACTCTTGGGTACCCGGATCCTGGGTATTGGACTTCATGCTCAGTCTGATCGTCAGGTCGCGTGGTTTCCTTGACATTCTCGTTAGTTGTCAGGGTTTCACAGTACGAATAAAACAAAGCTTTCAGCCATCAGCGGTCAGTTTTCAGCGAAACCGGCCGGAGTGGCTCTCCAGAAATTGCTCGTAAGTCATTGATTCTTAGTCAACTGACCTTGCAGTTTCCGGTCCTTTGGAGCGCGCCGGCCCGCTGCGGGGCTGATCGCTGGGAGCTTGTTTACTAATCCCGCCGCACGTGCCAGGCGGCGAAGTCCCGACAATAGTCCTATGCCTTACCTGTTACTCAAACACTGGATGATTCCCCTGAAAGGTGGTGCAATTGAATCGTGGACTGGGTGGACTTTATGCTCTTGGCGACCTTGGCGGCAGCCGATATGCTTCTGCTGGTCTATCTGCGTCAAAGGCGCCGCCGGAAAATGCGCCTGGAGAAGATGCAGCACAGCCTGGTGATTGCCATTCGCCAGGTCAACGAGTCGGCAAGTACGCGGCATCGAGCCGTCACCCGTTCGCTGGCCGATTACTGACCACGCCTTCATAGCTGTGCGGATACGCCGTGCGCATCTCCGCGGCCTGAGCCTTCGCCGACTCGATCTGGATCGGCGGCCCCTGGTCGATGCCGGGGCAGAATTGCGCGGCTTTTTTCCATTCGCGCGCACTGTCCACGAATTCCGGCCAGAACGGAAAGATGCGGCACTGGGTAGGCTTGGCTTGGTGAATGGAGCAGCCAGTGGCTTCGAGAAAAGGGCAGCGCGCCTCCGCCGGCACCCGCAGACGCAGCTTGTGAATCGAGCGGTAGACGTATCGCCGCTCGAACTCCTTGGGCTTCATGTCCAGGAATTCCGCCGCGCGGCGGACATCGTCTTCGGTCAGGTAGACAAACCCGGGCTGCTCACAGCAAGCCGTGCAACCCTTCTGACATTCGAAGCGCAAGCCGTCCGCCATTGGTCCCATTGTAATGCGGCCGGCCGGTCGTGGCGCGGGCCTCCGGCCTGCAGCGTCGGCTTTCGAGCCGGCGTTTTTTCGGCGCCCGAGACTTTTGGTGGCGGCTCCGCTGCCCCGTCCTCGTCGGCGGTTGGGATTTGATTGTTGGGGCTCCCTACTCGTCGCGGAGCGCCGTCATGGGGTCCAATCGGGCGGCGCGGAGGGCGGGAAAGTAGCTGGCGCCCAGCGCCACAATCGCCAGCAGCGCCACGCCGGCGATCATCGAGACCGGGTCGTACGGCTTCAGACCGAACAGCAGCGTGGCGGCGGCGCGGCCGGCCACCAGAGTGATGCCGATGCCGAAGATCAGCCCCACCGCCAGCAGCCACACCGCTTCCCTCAGCACCAGGCGGACGACGCGGGCGCGGTCGGCGCCCAGGGCCATGCGCACCCCAATTTCATTTTGCCGGCGCGCCACCATATAAGAGATGACGCCGTAGAGCCCCAAAGTCGCCAGCATCCCCGCCAGCAGCGCGAACGCGCCGGAAAGCGTCGCCATCAGCCGCTCGCGCAGCAGGGAATCCTGCAATTGGCGGGAAAACAACTGGAACTCGATGCCCATGGTCGGATTCATCTGCGCCGCAGCGGCCTTCACTTCGTTCATCACTGCGCCCGGCGAGCCGGCCATGCGCAGCACGAAGTTGGTGCCCGGGCCGGGCTCGGGATCCTGCGCCATGGGGAGAAAGGCGATCGGGCGAAAGTCCTCGCGCAACTCGTAGTACTTGGCGTTTCGCATCATGCCCACGATCCGGTACAACGTTTCCGGCTTGCCCGCGGCCGCTTCCAGATTGAAGGTGTGGCCCACCGGGTTGGCGCCCCCGAGGAATTTCTTCGCGAACATCTCATTCACGATGGCCACCTTCGGCGAATCGAGGTTGTCGTGGCCGTCGAAATCGCGGCCCGCCAAAAGGCGTGTGCCCATGGTGCGAAAATAGCCGGGCGAGACCCGGTTGAACATCGTATCCTTATGGCTGCCGGCGGCCACGGAGCCGTCCGGACCGATGTCGTCGTTCCAGCCGGAACCGCTGACCGGGGTGAAGTAGACCTGCGTCACCGAAATCACGCCCGGGAGTGAGGCGAACCGGTCATGCAGTTCCCGGAATATGCCGTGCCTGCGGGCTACGGGATACTGCGCGCGGCTGAAATCGACGCCGACCGACATGACACCGTCGGCTTGAAAGCCGGCATCGACATTCATAAGTCCCTGCAGACTGCGAACAAACAGCAGGGCGCCCACCAGCAGCACCAGGGAGAGCGCCACCTGGGTGCTCACCAGGGCGCGGCGCAAACCGAATCGCTGGCGGCCGGCCGTCATGCCGCGCCCGCCCGCGCGCATTACCGCGGCGGGCGATTGGCGGGTGGCGCCTAAAGCGGGCGCCAGGCCGAAGAGAATGCAGGTCAGGATGGCCAGGGCCGCGGTGAAACCCAGGGTGCGCCAGTCCAAAGCCAGGCCGACGATGACTGGGTCGCCGGGAGTGCTGATAAAGGACACCAGGCCGCGGCTCAGCGCTCGGGCCATGGCCACGCCCAGCCCGGCGCCGAGAACCGCCAGAAGCAGGCTTTCCGCCAGCAGTTGGCGGACCAGCCGCCAGCGGGACGCGCCCATGGCCAGCCGCACCGCGATCTCCCGCTCGCGTACGCTGGCGCGTGCCAGCAGCAGGTTGGCCAGGTTGGCGCAGGCGATCAGCAGCACCAGGCCGGTGGTAGCCATCAGCAGCCACAGCGGTTGTTCATAGCGGCGCCGCAGTTCGGAAACGCCGGTGCCCCCGGCGGTAACTTCCAGTTTGTCCACCAGGTATCCTTTGGCGGTATCCGGCCGGTAGGTGGGCGGCAAACTGGCCCGCATAATGCCGGGGGAAAGGGCGCGGATGTGGGCGTCGGCCCGCTCCAGCGTCCAGCCCGGCTTGAGGCGGCCCAGGATGGACATCCACCAGTCGGTCCGGGACGGGATGCGTCCTTTGCCGTCGTCGGAAAACGCGCGGTCGGCGCACATGGGGATCGCCACTTCGTAGCGATGGCCCACTTCCACCCCAAAAAACGCCGCCGGAGTGACACCGACCACCGGCAGCGAATGTCCATCGAGCCGGACCGGCCGGCCCACCACGCCGCTGTCGCCGCCGAACTCGCGCTGCCAGAAGGAGTAGCTGACCACGGCGCCGGGGTTGCCGCAGGCGGCCGTATCGTCCTCCCGAGTGAAGGTGCGGCCCACGAGCGCATCGACGCCAAGGACGCGGAAGAAATCGCCGTTCACGTAGAGGCCCTCGGCGTAGCGGGCTTCGCCTCCAGGAGCCAGGTTGAAGCGGGTCGCGCTCCACGCCGCCAGACCGCTGAACGCCTGCTGCTCGCGGCCGATTTCTTCCCACTGCGCTGAGGTGAACTCGGCGCTGCGCGAGGACCAATTTCCCGACCGTGACGAGCCCTTGGCGAAACGGATGGAGGCCAGTTCCTGAGGGTCGCGCACCGGCAGAGTTTTGAGGCGAATGGCATCTACCAATTGAAAAATGGCGGTATTGGCGCCGATGCCCAAGGCCAGCGATAGCACCGCCGTAATCGTGAATCCGGGGCGCTGGCGCAATTGCCGAAGCCCGTACCAGAGATCTGAAGCGATGGAGCGAAGCACGATGGAAAGCCTTTCTCAGATAGCGTTGAGCAGTCAGAGGGTCTGAAGAAATATAGCCACGGATGAACACAGAGGAACACCGCTAAGGGAATAAAGCATTTATCCGTGTTCATCTGTGGCTAAACCTTGATTTTGCCATTTTCATTCCTGCCGTAGTGCCGCCATCGGGTCCAGCCGCGCCGCCCGGCGCGCCGGAACGTAACATGCCGCCACGGTGACCAACGCCAGCAGGCCGGCGGTCCCCAGCAACACCCCCGGATCGTTGGGCTCGACTTCATGCAGCAGGCTCGCCATCACCCGCCCGGCCGCGATTGCCCCCGCCATCCCGATCGCAAAGCCCACTCCGGCAAGCCGCATGCCTTCGCCGAGTACTTGCCCCAGCACGCGCCCGCGGCTCGCGCCCAGCGACATGCGGATGCCGATTTCCCGCGTCCTCTGGCTCACCACGTACGACAGCACGCCGTAGATTCCGACAGCCGCCAGCAACGCCGCAAATGCCGCAAAGGACCCCACCAGCAGGCTCAGGAACTGCGATCCCTGGGCGCCATCGCCAATCACTTCGTTCATGGTGCGCACGTTGAACAGCGGCAAACTCGCATCCAGTTGCGCCAGTGCCTGGCGCACGGGTGGAGTCAGGCTGGAAGGGCGCATCGAAGTGTGCATCACCACGAAGAAGCGTCTATCGCCGTCGAAAGCCGAATAAGCTTCCGGCACCGGCGCGTGCGTCAGGCCCCACTCCTTCACATCGCCGGCTACGCCGATCACCCGCAGCCAGGGTCCGCTATCGCCGCCGTGCGAGAACATCTGCCCCAGCGGATCCTGGTTCGGCCAGAAGTACCGCGCCATGGCCTCGTTGATCACCATCGGGTACACCATGGTATTGGTCTCGCCGGAAGGCAGCTTCGCTTTCTTCTCTTGCGCTTCGTGCCAGCGCACATCCAGCTTCGCTGTCAGCTCCACGTCCCCCGCCATGAACCCGCGGCCCGAGATCAGGCGTACGCCCATGGCGCGGAAATAGTCTGGCGAGATCTCGTGCCACTCCACCAGGGGGCCGCTGTCTGAGTGAGAAGGATGGCCGCGCAGGCTGATATACCCGTTGCTGCCACCTTCCAGCGGCAGGACGCTCGAGAGCGCCGCCGCGTCGACACCCGGAATGCGCCGCACCTTTTCGAGCAGCGCCTGGGCGAACTGGAACTGGGGCGCGTCACCGTCATAACGGGCTTTGGGAAGCTGGACCGCGCCCGTCCAGACGCCCTCCGGCCGTACCCCGACGTCCACGTTCCGCAGCTTGACGAAATCCTTCAGCAGCAGTCCGGCGCCTGAGAGCAACAGCAGCGAGAGCGCGATCTCGCCCACCACCAGAATGTTGCTTGCCAGCCGCCGCCTCCGGGACGGGCTCACGGAACTCCCCGCGCCGCCCTTGAGCTCGCCGTGCAGGTCCGGGCGCGACGTCTGCGCTGCCGGTACCAGTCCGAACAGCACCCCGGTCGCCAACGCCAGGACGAGGGTAAATGCCAGCACCGTGCCGTTTAACTGGATAACGTTGAATTGCGGCAGAGCGAAGCTCTTGGCGTGGGAAAACAGGGTCACGGTGCCCCATCCCAGCAGCAGTCCCATGGCGCCGCCAACCACCCCGAGCAGAATGCTTTCGGTTAGTAATTGCCGTACCAGCCGGCTCCGCGCCGCTCCCAGCGCGCTGCGCACGGCCATCTCCTTCTGCCGTGACACCGCTCGCGACAGCAGCAGGTTGGCCACGTTGGCGCACGCGATCAACAACACCAGCGCCACCGCCCACAGCATCATGAGGAGCGAACTGCGCGAATCGCCCACCAGATCTTCCCGCAGCGAGACGACTTTCGCTCCGACCTTGTAATTGCTGTCCGGATAGGCCTTCTCGAGTGCCGACGCGATCACCGTCAGGTCCGCCTGCGCCGCCTTGATGCCCACGCCCGGTTTCAATCTCCCGACGGCGCTGGCCCAATGCGAACCGCGCGAATACTCGTTGTGCACCATCTCCTGCGGCATCCACAGTTGCGCCCGCGACGGGTAGCGGAAGCTGGGCGGCATCACGCCCACGATGGTGTATTTGCGCGCGTCCAGTTCGATGGTTTGGCCGATGGCGCGGGGGTCGCCGGCATAACGGCCCTGCCAAAAGGCGTAGCTGAGCGCCACCACGCGGTCTTTCCCCGGCTGGCCTTCGCCGGGCGCCCAGGTGCGGCCCACCAGCGGGGCTACCCCCAACAGGTTGAAGAAATTTACCTCGGTGGCGACACCCTGTACGTGGTCCGCCCGGCCCTCCTGGCTGGCGTTCATATCCTGCGGCCAGCCGTACATGGCCATATCTTGAAAGGTATGGTTTTGCGCACGCCAGTCGGCCATGTCCGGCCCGGCAAATGGATAAGTGCCCGGCGCCGACTCGGTTTCAAACAACCGCACTAATCGATCCGGATTATGAAAGGGCAACGGCCGCAGCAGAATGGTGTCGATGATGCTGAAAATAGCGGTGTTGGCGCCTACGCCGAGCGCCAAGGTCAGCACCGCCACCGCGGCGAACCCCTTCGCCTTCCAGAGATTCCGAAGTGCGTATTTCAGGTCTTGCACGGACGTTAGACGCGCTCAGGAATGATAACGTTAGCTGAGGGGCAGCTGAGGTCAACCCCGCACCCCGATTATGGCTGAGCCTCCCGGCTTGTTGCACGAAGGACCCTCCATGCAACACGGGGCGCTGACTTGGCCCAGACCTATGGCTGGGGCGTGATTCGGCCGGGTGGAGCACGACGGGCCCCGTCTCGCAAAGGGTAAGCGGTGACACGGCGCGCTGAAACCAGCGCCAATCGCGGCACATACACGTCGTTCAGGCGTTCCGTGATCGTATTTCCCTGCTGCTGTTTGATAAACTCCGCAATCGCTTTCGCGTACAGTCACTTCTCGAAACCCGAATGCGGCGGGCCGTCGCTTCCGCCAGGCGGAAAAGATCGTCGGGCAGCGAGGCGGCTGTCTTCATGCCCACAGTGTCGCCCGAGTTATACCCGAGCCGTTTCGCGCCGGATGCCAATCCAATGGCCGCTGCCAGGCACGTCAAAAAGGGCGAAGGCGGTGGTGTTAGACTTCAAGTATGAGCCGAGTTGAGGAGATCGAGGCGGCGATAGATGGTCTGCCCCAGGAAGAATACCGGCGCATCGTCCAATGGTTTCGGGTACGGGAACAAGCGCGATGGGACGAGCAGATGGACGCCGACTCCTCCGCGGGTAAGCTCGATTTCCTTTTTGACGAAGCCGACGGTGAGTCTGAAAAGGGCCTTCTTCGCAAGTGGCCGTCTCAAGAGTGAAATCGGCCGCCACCCGGCGGTTCTGGGTACTGTTCCAGGCGCTGCCAGTTGAAGTTCAAGATCTCGCCACCAAGAATTATGCTCTGTGGCGACGGAACCCCTCTCATCCCTCACTCCGTTTTCGGCGTTTGCGCGGAAGTGAAGATCGCTTCAGCGTCCGGGTCGGAGATCATTACCGGGCGCTCGGGAGACTAACGGGCGAAAAGGTGACATGGGTGTGGATCGGCACCCATTCGGATTATGACCACTTGGTTGGCTCCTAGGCATGGCGGATTGGAGGCAACACCGCGGAAAGGGCCGGTCAAGCCCGACAGGCCAGGAGGCCTGTCCTGCTTACCTCACCTTTTCGTCTTTTTCCACCTTGCCGTCGCGGATGGAAATGACGCGGTGGGCGTGGATGGCGATATCGTGCTCGTGCGTCACCAGCACGATGGTGTTGCCTTGCTCATGCAGGCGCGCGAACAGGGCCATGATCTCGTTTCCGGTAACCGAATCGAGATTTCCGGTGGGCTCGTCCGCCAGCAGGATGGAGGGATCGTTGACCAGCGCCCGGGCGACTGCGACGCGCTGGCGCTGGCCGCCGGAAAGCTCGTTGGGCTTATGATCCATGCGCTTTTCAAGGTCCACCTGGCGCAGCGCCAGGCGCGCCCGGTTCAGCCGCTCGGCGGCGGGTATGCCCGCATAGATTAGCGGCAGTTCCACGTTGTGCAGGGAAGTGGCGCGCGGCAGCAGATTGAAAGTCTGAAAAACGAATCCGATCTCCTTGTTGCGGATGCGCGCCAGCTCATCGTCGGTCATCTCGCTCACCAGGTTGCCGTTGATGAAATACTGGCCCTTGCTGGGCGTATCCAGGCAGCCGATCAGGTTCATGAGCGTCGACTTGCCCGACCCCGACGGCCCCATGATGGCCACGTACTCGCCGCGGCGGATTTCGATATCCACGCCCGAAACCGCGTGGATTTCCTGATCGCCCATCACGTACGTCTTCCACAGGTCGTACGTGCGGATGACCACGCCATCGCGTTTGAGTTGTTGGCCCCGCTCGATTGCCGACGTTGCGACCGCTGTTGACATGAGATTTTCCGTTCCTCGGCGGCCTAACTGGCGGTGGGCGTTACCGGAGGCGTGTTATCGACCTTTACCTGCGCGTGGTTCTTGATGGTTCGGATCACCTGGTAGCTGCCGGTGACGATCTGGTCGCCGTCCTTCAAGCCCGTGACCACTTCGATATCCGTGGCGCCGGTGATGCCGGTGTCCACCTTGCGGAATTCGGCCTTCCCCGCATTGACGACGAACACGCCCTGAATCTCTTCCTTATTGGCTTTCGCGGTAACCGGGTCGATGGTTGCCGCCTGCGCGGCGCCGCCCGCAACCGGTTTTGCCGGTTCCAGGTCGCCTTTCTGGCGAACCGTGAGCGCCTGGATGGGAATGGTCAACGCGCTCTGGCGCGTCGCCGTGGTGATCTTGGCCGTGCACGAGAGGCCGGGACGAACCTCCTCTGGCGGATTGTCCATGGCCACCACAACCTTGAAATCTTTGGCTTCCTGGCTTGAAATCGCGCTTTGCGAAGCGGCCACGCCGGTGGAGCGCAAAATTGCCGTATCGCCGATTTCCGTTACATGGCCCTTGAAGGTCTTGTTGGGGATGGCGTCGATGGTAATGTCGGCCACCTGCCCGAGCGAGATATTGACGATGTCCGTTTCGTCCACCTTCACTTCCGCCGTGATCAGCGACATGTCGGCGATGGTCATGATAATCGTGCCGGTCTGATTCTGCAGACCCGGCACCACCGACTCCCCGGCCCGAACCGGCAGATCGGTCACCTCTCCGTCGAGCGGCGCATAGGAATCGTACTTCCGCAGAACATCGTTGAAGCGCGCCAGGTTCGCTCTCGACATGGCGATGTGTTTCTGCGCCGATGCGAGCTGCGCGGCGTTCTGTTCCCGCTGCGCCTGGGCCTGCGTGATGCGGGCTTCGGACTGGCGAATGGCCGCCACCTGCGCTTCGTAGGTATACTGCTTCAGCTCGTAATCCTGTTTGGCCAACAGCTTTTCGTCATAGAGCTGCTTGCTGCGCTCGTAGTCCGCCTTCATCCGGTCCAGGTCGGCTTTGTCGTGATCGAGAGCGGCGCGCATGGTTTGGATATTGTCGTCGGCGGCCTTGAGCCCGGCCTCGGAAGCGGCGGAATCGGCTTCGGAGGAACTGAGCGACGCCTGGTACGCGGCCACATCCGCGGCGGGCTGCACGTCTTCGATGCGCGCCAGCAACTGGCCCTTGCGCACGTGGTCGCCTTCCTTGACCAGAATCTCCGTCAGGTCGCCCATCGCGTTGGCGCCGATGTTGATGTAGTTCTTGGGCTTAATTTCGCCTGAAGCAGTCACCAGGCTGGTCAGATCCTGGCGGACGACGCGCCCGGTCTGAACCGTTACCACGCCTCGCTTGCTGTAAACCGTGCTGGCGTATACGCCGGCGGCGGCGACCAATACAACACCTACCGTAATGACAATCTTCCACTTGGTTTTCACGACGTAATCCCTATCACTCGTTTACGCAACCATACCGTGCGTAGTTCAAACCTTTATTGTAGCCTCGATACACGTCCACTCCTTCTAGTGACGCATGAGGAGCGGAAAAATTAGCCGCCAACTTTGTCCCGGCGCGCCCCGAAACTCCCCCCTGACACGGTGGTCGAAAGCGGCGCTTTGGTTGCGGCTATGCCGCTTCGTGGGACAGACCATCGCCTTTTGTGGTCTGTCATCCCTCCCCAAGGCGCGGCCGTCCGACAAACGGCCGTGCCACAGGTTGCGGCTATGCCGCCTTGCCGGGCCGGCGAATCGCCTGCCCCACCTGCGCTAAGCGAAAAAATTGCCCATTTTGCGGAACTTCTCGTAGCGGTGGGCAATCAGTTCGGAGCCTTTCATGGAAGTCAGATCGCTGAGTTGACGCCGCAGGTGCAGCCGCAAATTCTCGGCCGCCAGGGCCGGGTCTTCCTGCGCCCCGCCCGCCGGCTCGGGCACGATGTGGTCGATCAGACCAAGCTGCAGCAGGTCCTCGGCAGTCAAACGCAGCGATGCCGCGGCGCTTTCGGCCTTGCCCGAATCACGATAAATAATGGATGCGCAGCTCTCCGGCGAAATGACGCTGTAAACCGCGTTTTCGAACATCAGCACCACGTTCCCGACTCCCAGCGCCAGCGCGCCTCCGGAGCCGCCTTCCCCGATGCAGACCGCGATCACCGGAACCGCCAGGCGGGCCATCTCCCGCAGGTTGCGCGCAATGGCTTCGGCCTGGCCCCGCTCCTCGGCGTCAATTCCGGGGTAAGCGCCCGGGGTGTCCAATAAGGTGATGATCGGGCGCCCGAACTTGGCGGCTAGCTGCATTACCCGCAGAGCCTTGCGATAGCCTTCGGGCTTCGGCATGCCGAAGTTGCGATACATCCGCTGCTTGGTGTCGCGGCCCTTTTGCTCGGCCACGACGACGATGGGGGCATCCTCGAACCGAGCCATGCCCGCCACGATCGCGGCATCGTCCCCGAAGGCGCGGTCGCCATGGATCTCCTGGAAATTCGTGAAGATCCGCTCGATGTAGTCCAGCGAATGGGGCCGTTTGGGGTGGCGCGCCAACAATACCCGGCGCCAGGCGGGACCCGGTTCCGGCTGCGGGGCCTGCTCGGTCGTCGCTTCGTTCCCATCCACGTTTCCATCTTACCAGCGCAAGCGCGCTGCAACGCGGCGAAGGAGGCTGGGAGCCGGCTGGCGTTTTCCAATCTGTTGGTACCGGTACTCATGAAACCTAAATAGTCAAAAATCGTACCTTAAGCCACACGGATAGTCCTTACCACCCTTTCTCTTGTCCGTTACATCTGCTATCTTTTTGACAACATCTCTGGGTCCGGCGCGACCCATCGTGCGGCGATGGCTTGGGTGAGCCCGCCGTCACAACCAAGGTTTGGAAGTACCCACTGGGCGTAACCGACGCCCCGAGGCGGTTGCGTGATGAGAAGGCTATGGAGTGAACGCTCGGCGTCGCTGCTGTTGCTGGCCATCGTGCTGGTGTGGAACGCGGTTCGGTTGTGGCCGGACGTGGGCGTGAGCAGGATCGGCTTCAACGACACCGTACTGCACTATCCGTTGGTGCAAGGCATGGTGGATGAAATCGAGCGGGGCGGCAACCCGCTCGATTTCTGGTATGCCGATGCCTCCCTCGGCTATCCGGTGGTGCGCGATTATCATTCGTTGACTCACCTGTGCGTGGCGTTGGCTTATTTCGCGCTGGGCAAAACGGTTTCCCTGGCTACGCTCTTCGCCCTGGCGCGTTATCTGGGAATCGTAATGCTGCCGGCCAGTTTCTTCGCCGCCGCCTGGCTCATGGAACTGGGGCCGCTGGCCGCCGGCGCCGCCGCGCTGCTGGCTCCCCTGATCTCGACCAACGGCCTGTACGGACTGGACGATTCCAGCTACGTGCTGCGCGGATTGGGTCTGTTTCCGCAGTCCATCGCCATCCACTTTCTGCTGCTCAGCCTGGGTTTCGGTTACCAGGCGGTGCGGCGCGGCAAAAGAGTGGTCTTGGCGGGCGCGCTGCTCGGCCTCACCGCGGCTTGCCATTTGATCTACGGGTACGTGGGCGCCGTCACCGTGGCGGGCATGGCGCTGCTGCCGGCGGAAGCGTCGGCCAGCCGCATGCGGCTGTTGCGCACGGCCCTGGTGGGTGGCGTTGCCGTGGTGGTTTCGGCCTTCCAATGGGTCCCTTTGTGGCGGGACGGCCCGATTTTGAACCATAGCCGCTGGGAACCGCTCTGGAAATGGGATTCCTTCGGCGCCGCGAGAGTCTTGGAGTGGCTCTACAAGGGCGAGATCCTGGATCACGGGCGCCTGCCGGTGCTGACCCTGCTGGCGCTGGCCGGAGCGGTGGTCGCCGTGGCTGGCTGCTGGCGCTCGCGGCGGGCCTCTTCTCCCCAGGTTCTGGTGCTGGCGGGATCGATTTTCTGGATCCTGCTGTATTGCGGCCGCCCCACCTGGGGCCGGTGGCTGGTACTGGCCGGCGTTTCGCCGAACCTGCAAATGCATCGCCTCATTGGCGCCGTGCATATCTTCCTGGTGCTCGCCGGAGCCCTTGCCCTGGCTGCTTTGTGGCGCCTGGCGGCCGGCCGCAAGCTCGCTGCCGCGGCGATCGCGCTGGCAAGCCTGCTGCTTTTATACCCCGCCCTAACCGACCGCATGGCATACATGCGTGGCGATCTGACGATTGGGCTGGAAAACCGGGCCTCCCTGGAGAATCACCAGCGCGAAATCGACATGGCGTTGGATAGCGTCAATGCCCGTGGCGGCCGCGCCTTCGCCGGCCTTAACTCCACCTGGGGCCGGCAGTTCGTGCTGGGTTATACATGCATGGACCACCTGCTCAACGGCTTTCACGTGCCGGCGGTTTCTTTCCTTTTCCATGCCATGTCGCTGCCTTCCGACATCATGGTTCACTTCGATGAAACCCGCCCGGTCGAGTACCGCCTGTTCAACGTCCGCAGCGTGATCGCGCCCACGCTCCGGACCAACCAGCCGGATTTCCTGAAGCTGCGCGACGATCTGGGCACGATGCGCGTTTGGGACGCGCCGGGCACGGGCTACTTCGAGGTGGTGGATGTAGCCGGCGCCGTGGCCGTCAATCGCGAGAGCTTCTTCGATGTCAACGACCGTTGGCTGCATAGCCGATGGCTCGACAACGGCCAGTATTTGTGGCTGGACTTTTTCGGCGGCGCGCCGGCAGGGCTGCCGCGCATTTCAGCCAGCCGGGACCTGCCCGATCCACCCGCGACCACCGTTTCGAGTCGGAGCCGCAACCGTCAGGGAGCGGTTGCCGGAACCGTCGAGAACGAGCTCCAGCAGGGCCAGGTCTACCGAGCCGTAGCAACCCTGGCGCGGCCCGCCTATGTGCTTTTCCGTATGACTTGGCATCCGGATTGGAAAGCCTACGTGGACGGCAAACCGCGCCAGACCGCCATGCTTTCGCCAGGCTTCACCGGAATTCCGATGGAGGTGGGCCGCCATCGGGTGGAGTTACGCTATCAGCCCGGCCCATGGAAAATCGAGTTGGCCGCCGCGGGCTTGCTCCTCGCGCTCCTGCTTTGGCTGGTGGAAAGCAAACACGGCTTTCCCTTCCTTCGCGTTCGCTGACAACGGACGGTCAGCCCGGCCGTGCGTCCAGGTGTCGCCGATCGCTGACCGCTTCCACCCCTGTGACAAAAGTCATAGCCCTGGAACTCCCGACACGCTACTCTCATTCTTCGAGGTGAAAACATGAGCGTCACGACGGAAAAAACGGTTCGCGGCCTGGCCCTGGAGATCCCCGCGGCAACCCGGGTCTTCGAGCAACTGGGCATCGACTATTGCTGCGGTGGCGGCCAAACTCTGGAAGAAGCGTGCCGTGGCGCCAAGGTGCCTTTGCAACAGGTCTTGGAATCTCTGGAGGCGGCCGCCCATGAGGGTAACCCGAGCGGCGCCGGCCGCGACTGGCAGGCTGCCCCGCTCGCCGATCTCGTCGCCCACATCCGCAACACGCACCATGAGTACGTCCGCCGCGAGATTGCGCGGTTCCCTCCGCTGTTCGATAAGGTGGCGAAGGCGCACGCCGCCAACCACCCCGAATTGTCCGGGCTGCGCCAGACGTTCGGCGCCTTGGCCGAAGATCTGTCCTCCCACCTCATGAAGGAAGAGATGGCTCTATTCCCCTACATCCTGCGCCTGGAAGAAGCCGCCGCCGCCGGAGCCCCCGCCCCGCAGTCGCCCTTCGGCAGCGTTCGCAATCCGGTAGCCATGATGGTCCACGAGCACGATAGCGCCGGCCAGGCACTGCGGACCCTGCGCCGCGACAGCAACGGCTATAGTGCCCCGGCCGATGCCTGCGTCAGCTTCCTGAGCCTGTACCAGGGGCTGTCCGCCTTTGAAGCCGATCTGCACCGGCACATCCACCTGGAAAACAACATTCTGTTTCCACGCGCCATCGCTTTGGAAGCCGCGCGCTGAAGCCAGCGAAGACCATGAGCGTCTCCCTGATTATACTGATTAGAGCATGCCGGCTATCGAGATTCGCACCGCAGCCGAACCCGATGTCCCCGTGATTCTGGCCATGATCCGCGGACTTGCGGAGTACGAGAAACTCGCCCATCTGGTGACCGCGACGGAAGAAAGGCTCCGCGAGACGCTGTTCGGCATAAAGCCCGCGGCCGAGGTCATGCTGGCGTATTATGACCGGGAATGTGCCGGGTTCGCCCTATTCTTCACCAACTATTCCACGTTTCTGGCCCGGCCCGGTATCTTCCTGGAAGACCTGTATGTGAAGCCTCTCCTCCGTGGAAGAGGAATCGGCCTGGAGCTCTTCCGGCGCCTGGCCAAAATTGCCGCCGGGCGTGGCTGCGGCAGGGTGGAGTGGGAGGTGCTCGATTGGAACGAACCCTCGATTCAGTTCTATAAGAAGCTGGGCGCCGTGCCTATGGATGAATGGACCAAGTACCGCCTGACAGGGGAAGCGATCGAGAAACTGGCCCTCCAGTTGGGTTCGTGAGGTGAATCCGCGGACACGCGGGGATCTTGCTCAATATCCGGCCTCGCGTCCGTGGCGGACTGCGAGAATCACAACTTGTTTCCCGTCATAATGATACAGGGCAATGTGGGCCGCTTGCCCGAATTCAATCGCCCCTTCGCGAAATTCTGGCGGCAACTCTTCGGCCGGGTGGCCAATCTCTGGGTGTTTCCCGAGCGCCTTCACGCCCTGCCGGATCGTTTTGATTGCGCGCTGTGCGGCATCCCGGCTCTTGGGAGCCAGAAACTCATGGAGGCGGGCCACATCCTGCAGCGCCGGCTCGGACCACGTCAGACGTGGCATTTAGGGATGGCGCCGCGCTTGCTCGCTTCGAGCTTGGCCAGCCAGGCGTCGGCTTCCTCAGCCGTGACGTGCAGGCCGGTCGCTTGATACTCGGCCCATGCCGCCAGCGCATCCTGCCGGAGTTGCTCGCGCTTCTCCTCGCGCTCCACATATTGCTCGACTGCTTCGCGCATGATCCAGTGCGGCGACCGGCGACGCGCCGAGGCGAGCCGATGCACACGTTCCTTCATCCCGCTATCGAGCTTCAGACTGGTCGTAGAATGTGTTGCCATCGTGAGTGCTCCAAGGTGTTACCTGGTATCACCATACCACAAAGAGGGCCTCCTCACCGCCGGCGCGCCGGCGCAGGGGCGCTCAGGTGTGGCTGAACGCGGAAAGCTGACGGCTGATAGCTTCCGCTTTATCCCAGACCCGGCACTCCCCCCAGCCCCTTCGCCAGCTTCACCGCCCGCAGAATCGCTTGCCCCATGGCTTCGGCGGCGGCCGATCCCAGCACGTTGATATCGCCGCTGCGGTCGCCGATGCTCAGGGCGAACACCGTGTCGCCGTCGTTCATGGTATTGACGGGATAAATCGTGCGCGCCATGCCCAGGCCGGCCAGTTGCGCCAGTTTGGTCGCGGCCACTTTGTCCAGCCGCGCGTTGGTGGCTACCACTCCCAGCGTGGTGTTGTGGCGCACCAGCTCCGGCGGATTGCGCAGCTTCATTTGCGCTTCCGTGTCGGCCAACTCGCGGCTGCCTGCCGCCGTGCGCGCCCCGGCTACCATCTTCCCGCTCCACGGATCCCGGATATCGCCGAACGCGTTCACCACCACCAGGGCCGCCACCAATACGCCGCCCGGCAGCGCCACCGTATACGAGCCGATGCCCGATTTCATGGCCTGCGCCATGCCGAAGAATTTGCCCACCGTAGCGCCCGTGCCCGCGCCCACCGAGCCTTCCGCCACCGCGTCCGTCGTGGCCGCCGCCGCCGCCGCTTCGCCCATCCCTAGGTTCGGCCGCACGTGCGGCTTGCCAATGCCCAGATCGTAGAGCACCGCCGCCGCCACCACCGGCACCTTGCCGTATGGCGTCGTCACGCCCGCGCCGCGCGATTCCAGGTAGCGGCGCACTCCCGATGCCGCTTCCAGACCGAATGCGCTGCCCCCGGCCAACAGAATGCCGTGCGCCACTTGGTCGACATGCCCGGGTGCCAGCGTCGGCGTTTCTTCGGTGCCCGAGGCCGAACCGCGAATCTCCACCCCTCCCACCGCTCCCGCCTCGCACAGAATCGCGGTGCAGCCGGTGATCGCGTCAAAATCGGACACGTGCCCGACCCGAATTCCGGCGATGTCCGTAAGTCCTTTCATCGGTTCAGTTACCCCGTTATGGTAGCATCGAAGTTCGGGGACTTCACCGGTTTGCTCGATTTCCTTAAAGAGCCTGCTGCCGACGCGCAAGAGTTCTTTCTCCTTACCGGGCGAGCTCTCCGCAATATCTTCCGCGCCCCGCATTACGGCGACGACATCATTCTCCAGATGGATACCATCGGCGTGGGCAGCCTGGTGGTGGTGGCGTTCGTGGGTTTCTTCGCCGGCGTCGTGATGGCCTTGCAGATGTCCAAAGCGCTTTCCACCTATGGCCAGGTGGGCCGCACCGGCATGCTGGTGGCCATCACCTTGGCGCGCGAGCTCGGCCCGGTCCTCAGCGCGCTCATGATGGCCGGCCGCAATGCTTCCGGCATCGCCAGCGAGCTCGGCTCCATGAAGGTGACCGAGCAGATCGACGCCATGCGCGCCCTCGGCACCGACCCGATTCAAAAGCTGGTCACGCCGCGCGTGGAAGCTACCTGCATCATGCTCCCACCCCTGACCGTGATCGCCGATTTCGTGGGCCTGTTCGGCGGCTGGCTCATCGCCGAGTTCTACCTCGGTCTTTCCGCGCGCCAGTATTGGAGCTCCGCATGGCAGGCCCTGGATTGGAAGGACGTGGCCGAAGGCCTCATCAAGCCATTCCTGTTCGCCCTCGTGATCGCCCTCATCGGCTGCTTTTACGGCCTCCGCGCCAGCGGCGGAACGCAAGGCGTCGGTAAAGCCACCACCAACGCCATGGTGGCCTCCACCCTCCTGATCTTCATCCTGGACGTCATGGTGACCAAACTCTTCGTATGACCGCCGAGCCCATTCTGCGATTCGAAAACGTCACCGTCCGCTTCGACCAGGTCGAGGCGCTGTCCAACCTCTCCTTCCAGGCCGTCGCCGGAGAATCGCGCGTGATTCTGGGCGCGGCCGGAAGCGGCAAGACGATTTTGCTCAAAACTGCGCTCGGGCTCATCAAGCCCGATTCCGGCCGGGTCTTCGCCTTCGGTAAGGAAATCGGCGCCCTGCCCGAGCGGGAACTGTTCGACGTGCGCAGCCGCATGGGCATGCAGTTCCAGGAAAGCGCCCTGTTCGATTCCCTCACCATAGAGGAGAATGTGGCTTACGCTCTCGAAAATCAGAAATCCATTTCCTGCCCTCCCGGCCAGGTATATCAGCGCGTGGCGGAGACGCTCGAGTTCGTTGAACTCGGCGGTACCATGGAAAAATTCCCCAGTGAGCTTTCCGGCGGCATGCGCCGGCGTGCCGCCATCGCCCGCGCCGCCGTCACCGAGCCGCCCTTGATGCTCTACGATTCCCCCACCGCCGGGCTCGACCCCATCACCGCCCAGACCATCATTGCCCTGCTCATCAAGGAGCGGGATCTGAAACACAGCACCACCCTGGTGGTGACTTATCGTTACCAGGACGGAAACTTGATCGCCAATTTCCGCTACAATCCGAAACAAGGGAACCTGGAACCCGCGTCCAACGGGGGTGCCCGCGCAAGAACCACCTTTATGGTGTTGCGCGAAGGCCGGTTGGTCTTCGAAGGCGACCAGGACCGGTTGGAAGCTTCCACCGATCCCTACATTACGAAGTTCTTCAAGCGACGGGAATAGCCGATGGCGGAGCGCAGCAAATTACGGTGGTCCCAGTTGAAGGTCGGCCTGGTTGGCATGGCCGGCTTTTCCATTCTCTTCGTCTTCATTTTTCTGCTCACCAGCAATCAGGACCTCTTCCACCGCACCGCCATCCTCAAAACCTACATGGACGATGCCTCCGGGCTGGTTCCCGGTACCTCGGTGCGCCTCAACGGTATCGCCATCGGCGAAGTGGAAGGCGTGACCTTGACCAATTCCGGCAATCCCAAGCGCACCGTGGAATTCACTATGACCGTGCGCTCCGAATTCCTGCCGCAAATCCCGGTGGATTCGGTGGTGGGCATAGCCGCCGTCAACCTGCTGGGCGATAAATTCCTGGACATCACCAAGGGCCACAGTTCGCAGACCGTCAAAGACGGCGCCGAGCTGGCCGCCCTGGAGACCCAGGATATTCCGCAGTTGATGAACCAAATGGCATTGGTGCTGAAAAGCTTCCAGACCATCACCGGGCGGGTGGACAATATGCTCGCCGGCATCGAGCAGGGCAAGGGCAATATCGGCATGTTGCTCAAAGACGACCGGCTCATGAATAGCCTCGACGGCATCGCCTCCGAGGGCCAGCAGTTGATGAAGGATATCCGCTCCGGCGATGGCACCATCCACCGGTTGATCTACGACCCCGCGCTCTACAACGAGCTGCGCTCCCCCTTGCAGCGCATCGACGCCATGCTGGCCGATCTGCAGGCCGGCAAAGGCACCGCCGGCTTGTTGCTCAAGGATCCCTCCCTGTTCGACGAAGCGCACAAGACGCTGGTCGAGATCCACCAACTGGTCGCCCAGATCAACGCCGGCCAGGGCAGCGTCGGCAAACTGATCAAGGACGACCACCTCTACAGCCAGTTGGACCTGCTGGTGGGCAAGTTCAACCTCACCATGGATAAGATCGACTCCGGCCAGGGCTCGCTGGGCCAGTTCCTGACCAACCCGCGCTTGTACGAAGCCCTCACCGGAGCTACCCAGGAGTTCCAGTCGCTGGCCAAGGACGTACGCGCCAATCCCAAGAAGTTCCTGACCATCCGGCTGACATTGTTTTGAGCGCTGCATCTGTCACTCCTTGTCGTGCCTGCCGTCGGCAATACCGTGGCGCACGCACTCGTGCGTGCCGTGTCGAGACTCTACCGACACGTCTTCGCTTCCCTCACGATCAGGTATCCTGCAACCCCTCGAATGCGTTAGCGAACTTCCGAAACGGCGTGCTAACCAATGTCCGCTAAGCTCCTAGTGGTCAATGCCGACGACTTCGGCTTCACGCCGGACGTCAACCAGGGTATCGTCGACGCCCATCGCCAGGGCATTCTCACCGCCACTACCTTGATGGCCAATGGCGATGCCTTCGACGACGCCGTCCGGCTGGCGCGCCAAACCCCGGCTCTCGATATCGGATGCCACCTGGTGCTGATCGGCGGCAACTCGCTCGTTACCGGCAATGCTTACCCGCGAACCGTGGCGCAATTGTTGATGGCCCTGGCGCGGCGCGGGCTGAACCCTTACCGGGAGCTGGCCGCGCAAGTACGCCGCATCCGCGCCGCCGGCTTGGACCCGTCGCATCTCGATACCCACAAGCACACCCACCTCGCTCCGCCCGTGCTGGATGCGCTCGCGCGCGTCTCCGAGGAATTCGGCATTCGCTGGGTTCGGCGCCCGTTCGATTATCCCTTCGCCAGCCTGAAGGGCGTCGTCCCCGCCGCCACCGCCGCAACCAGCCGCGCTTTGGGCCTGCTGCGCGGCCGCTTTCACCGCGTGCTCGCGCGCCACGGCTGCCGCTCCACCGATTATTTCGCCGGCTTTGGGATCACCGGCCACTTTCGAACCGCCGAGCTGGTGAAACTGCTGGAAGCGCTGCCGGAAGGCTCCACCGAGCTGATGTGCCATCCCGGCCACTGCGGCCCCGCCCTTCGTGCCGCCCCCACCCGCCTCAAGCAAAGCCGCGAGCGCGAGCTCGCCGCCCTGGTCTCCGCCGAAGCCCGCGCCGCCATCGGCCGCCTCGGCATTCAATTGGTGCGCTACACGGAACTGTAACGTGGCTCCCTGGATAAGCAGAACTCCCCTCTTCTTCCACAGCTTCCCCGAACGCCCCCGCGACCCCGAGTCACAGATTCGTCAAATTTTCATCTCCTTCATTCCAAGTAACTTACCGCCATCACCAACCTCAAACCCCACCCTCCCCATGCAACTCTGAGGTGGGGCATGCTTTAGCTTGCCCTACACATTCTCAGTAGCGCCGGCGATCCATGTCGCCGGTGTCTCCAACTAAAA
>JBKQIF010000078.1:0-63095 GCA_052148435.1 Bryobacteraceae bacterium | reverse complement strand
CATCGGCCCGCGCCGCTCCATCATTCGGGACTGGCCTGGGGCGCCCGAACAGCTTCCAGAGCAAGTCCGTGAGGGCCAGAGCCAGCGCGCTCACGGCCATCAGGATCGGCGACAACACCAGCAGCGGGAACGCCCGCAGCAAGCGTTTTAGAAAGGCCATGTCAACTCGCGGGCACAACGGGGCCGACGCCGATTCTGCGGCCCAGCTTCACCCATCGCGACGCGCGGTAAAGCTCCACCCGCTGCGCCAGTTCGGCCGATTCTTTTTGCAATCGCAGGGCCCACTCGGTGCGCTCGTTCAGCTCCTTTTCGGTGCGATGGAGAGCTTCCACCGCCTTCACCAGGTCCGCCGTCTGTTTCCTGATTTCGATAATGAGCGCGGCCTCCACGTCCTGCGCCCATTTGATTTTGGAGCGGATGTCGGCCTCGAGTTCGCCGATTTTGGCCTCATAGGCGGCCGCCATCCGGTTGGCTTTCTCCTGCTCTTCCGCCATCTCGGACTGCACCTGGGCCACGCGCGCGCGACGGTCTTCCAACTCGCCTGTGAGATCGGCGGCCCAGCGGTTGCTCTTTTCCAATTCGCCTTCGAGCCGGGCATATTGGCGGGTCATTTCTTCGAGGTTGCGGTGCGCTTCCTCGAGCCACAAGTTCTTTTCGCCGACCTCCTTTTCGAGCAGGCCGATGTGACGTTCGCGCTCGCGCAGCACGTTGGCGGCGCGCGGCACGTAGACGAAGGTGGGATTACCGGTTTGCGGCCGGTTGGCGCACACCGCTACGAAAAAGTGCGAATCGTCAGGCGCGGGGTCGCCGGTATCGACGCGCACTTCCGCTGTGGAGCCGGCTTCCTGCGGCTGAAACGTAAAGCCTTCGACGTGATTTTCGAGGAACAGCGAAACATGTGGGAAGACGGCGGTCAGCTCCGCGCGGAACTCTTCGAAATCGAATTCGTGGACGTGAAACGGATTGGCGCCGCCGGGGCCGCGCGATTCTGTGTAGTAAAGCCTGTTGGGAGTGGAGACCACCAACTGCCCGTTAGGCGCCAAAACGCGGCGGGCTTCGCATAAGAAGCCGCGCCAGTTTTCCAGGTGCTCGATCACCTCGAAGGCCACCACCAGGTCGAAGCTGGCGGCGGGGTGGGGCAGGGCGGTGCAGGACGCCTGTTCGAAGAGCAGGTTGGATTCGCGGTAGTGGTCGCGGGCGAAATCCACGGCTTCCGCGGCGACGTCGGCGCCAATGGCGGACAGAGCGTAGCGGGCCAGTTCGGCTGTGCCGTAGCCGGCGCCGCAACCCAGGTCCAGCACGCGCTTGCCGCGCGCCAGACGGGCGGCGAAGGTGTAGCGCGCCAGGTGCTCGTTTAACAGATCGGCATCTACCTGGCCCGGAATCACGCGCTCGCCGGTGAATTCAACCAAGGCGGTTCTCCATGGCCTCGGTCTCGGCCGCGCCCAGGCGGGCGTTGATCTCCACCCGGCAGGGCAGGTGGATGTAGCCGTAGATCTGCTGCGCGGAACGGCTCATCTGCAGCGAGATGGCGTTGTCGATCCAGTCGCACATGGCGTAGGCCGAAAGGTCGCCATCGGCCACCGCCGGGGAAAATGAAAACGAAGCGGGATAGAG
This sequence comes from Bryobacteraceae bacterium, assembly GCA_052148435.1. Classification (GTDB taxonomy): domain Bacteria; phylum Acidobacteriota; class Terriglobia; order Bryobacterales; family Bryobacteraceae; genus JBEKYD01. The sequence continues at coordinate 61,478 of JBKQIF010000078.1, read as the reverse complement.
CTCCGGCAGATCGAGATGGAAATCGACGGTGACGATATCGCCGGCCCCGAGGGGCGACAGCTCGTGCGCCTCCCGCGCGGTATTGGTGCCGGCGAAATCGATGCCCAGTTGATTGCGCAGCATGAAACCCACGATCGGGTTCGAGACCTCCGCATGCGCGCGCACGCTGATGCGGACCACGATGCGCGAGGCCGGTTCGAGCAGGTGGAGTGGAACGCCCAACTCGTCAAGCACCGCGATGCCCAGGATTTCGGCTCGCCGGTCGCCGAAGCGGTGGTCGATGTTGGGAATGGTTTCGACGATTTCCGGCGCGCGCGCAGACCCGCGAGAAGAGCCGGCGGAAACCGTTGCCGCGCCCAGGGCCGGATGGAACAGGCGGTAATTGGTATCCTTTTCGGTCATGGCGGCCAGGTATTTGGCCACCACCCGATCGGGATCGCCGATCTCCACCACTCGGCCGTGGTCCAGCCAGAGCGCGCGGTCGCCAATGGCTTTCACGTCGGAAACCGCGTGGGACACGTACAGAATGGTCACCCCGCGGGCGCGCAACTCGTGGACTTTGCGCATGCAGCGCTGGCGGAAATAAATATCGCCCACGGCCAGGGCTTCGTCCACCAGGAGCACCTCCGGATCTACATTAATGGCGACCGCGAAAGCCAGGCGCACCGCCATGCCGCTGGAGTAAGTCTTGACCGGCTGGTTGATGAATTCGCCGATTTCCGCAAAGGCTTCGATTTCGCCGTAGCGCTCGCCGATCTGGCGCGTGGACATGCCCAGGATGGAGCCGTTCAGAAACACGTTATCGCGCCCGCTGAACTCGGGGTTAAAGCCGGCGCCGAGCTCCAGCAGGGCGGCCACCCGGCCGTTGACGGACGCCGTACCGGCGGTGGGCTGCAGGATGCCGGCCACGATCTGCAGCAGGGTGCTCTTACCCGACCCGTTCTCGCCGATGATGCAAAAAGTCTGGCCGCGGGGCACCTCGAAGCTGACGTCGTGCAATGCCCAGAAGTCCCGGTGGCGTTTCAGGCGGTTGAAAGACAGCAGTTCCTTGAGCCGGTCGCCCGGCGATCGGTAGATCGCGTAGCTCTTGGAAACCCCTTGAAATTCAACAGCGTTTACGGCCACGGGAGGAACCACCAGTGTAACAGTGCGGCCATGGCGAAGAATTCTCGTGTCGCGGGCCTCCGGACTGGGATAGGGGAAGGACCGCTCCTGCGCCCCTTCCACATCACCGTACGTACGGATCCCTATTCCGCACGACCGGAAGCGCTGCCAGGTGACGGAGAAACATCCGGCAAGATGCTCAATCCTATCGCCAGAACCCAGTTCGCCGCTGGTGTGCACTTTTGCACAGACAACCGAACGAAGCAGCTTTATACTGTGGCGATTCGTCGGCGCGAAGGGTCTTTTTTCGCCGCTTTCGGAAAAGGAAAGGTTGGTTGTGCCCCTAGTCGAGAATGCCCATGCGGCGTTTACCAACGCAGGCTGGAGTTACCGGACGAATGAGCGCGGCTGGGTGGTTTACCGGGACCCACGTACCGGCCTTTGGCATACGCGGGCGGAGGCCACGGCGATCGTCGAAGCCGAGGCGATCTCCCGCGGCCGCCATACTCCCGTTTACAACCAGCCTCTTAGGTGAGAAACGTTTTGAAAATGTCCCGAACAACCGAAGCCGGCCGGGTGGTCGAACCGCAACCGTCGCCGGTCACGGCCGCGGCAGCTTCATCGAAACTTCAAGACCGGACAAGGAAGTGCGAGCCGGTATGAATCCACCATCGCAAACTAACGTTCGCCACGCCATTCGCCCGCTGAGCGTGTTCAGCTTCTGCGGGCAGTTCATCGCTGCGCCTTACGACCACCACGCCGCACCCAAAGACCTGCCGCTCTGTCCCGACTGCAAGCGCTACCGCGATAAGGCGGCCCTGCTTTTTGGCGGTAGACGCCGAAGGCGGGATTAGATCGATAAGATCGATGGGCGACCGGATTCGCTGATATGATAACCGGACCGGGCCTATGCGGCAGGCAACGAAGCGACTCGGTGGGCGCCGCGCGGCGCTGAAAACAGAGGGTGGTTCATGAAAAAGCTGCGGATCGGGATTATCGATATCGTTTCGAAAGGTCCTACGCGGGCTTTATACGCACGCATCATGAACGCCAGCCTCGCCAGTATCATGCCCCAGGTCATTGGGGTCTGGTGCAAAGAGCAGGGACACGAGGTTACCTTCGTCTGTTACACCGGGTTTGAAGACCTGCTGACCGAGTTGCCGGATAACGTCGATGTGGTCTTCATCGGCGCGTTCACCGAAGCCGCGCACACGGCGTACGCCCTGAGTAATCTTTTTCGTGGGAGAGGGGCGATCACTGTGATCGGAGGCCCGCACGCCCGCTGTTACCCCGAGGACGCCGCGCGGTACTTCGACTATGTTTTGGGCTTCACCGACAAGGATGTGCTTCAGGACGTCTTGCGCGACTGCTCGCAACACCGCCCCGCGGGCATCCAACTCGCGGCCTCCCGGCAGCCCAGAACGCTCCCCGGCGTGCGCGAGCGCTGGCAGTTTATCGACGCGACGCTCAGGAAAGCGCCCCTGCTCAAAATGGTTCCCATGCTCGGCAGTATGGGTTGCCCGTACACTTGCGCCTTTTGTATCGATGCCACGGTGCCCTATCAACCCATGGATTTCGAGGTACTCCGCGAGGACCTCCGGTTCCTGCTGACCAGGTTCAAACGGCCCCTGGTGGCTTGGCACGATCCCAATTTTGGAGTCCGCTTCGACCAATACCTGGACATGATCGAGGACGCGGTCCCTCCCGGCAGCATCGACTTTGTGGCCGAAAGCAGTCTGTCGCTGCTTTCCGAACCGCACCTCAAGCGGCTGAAACGCAATTCATTCAAAGGCGTCCTTCCGGGCATTGAATCCTGGTTCGCCCTGGGCGATAAATCGAAGACCGGCGCGCTGGTCGGGATGGCCAAAGTTCGCCAGGTGTCCGAACACGTCAATCTCATCCTGCGCTACATCCCTTACATCCAAACCAATTTCGTGCTGGGACTCGACACCGACGAAGGGCCCGATCCTTTTGAACTCACCAAGCGATTCCTGGACATGAGCCCGGGCGCCTTTCCGGCCTATTCGCTGCTTTCCGCATTCGGCCGCGCCGCGCCGCTCAACCTGGATTACCAGCGATCGGGCCGCGTGCTGCCCTTCCCGTTCCACTTTCTCAATAATAACGGCGCCATGAACGTCAGGCCGGCAAACTATTCCTGGCAGAGACTCTACGACCTGGTTCTCGACCTGACCCGGTATTCCTTCTCCACGCGCGCCATCTTCCGCCGCCTCCTGGCAACCGAAGGAGTGACTTCACGTTGGATGAACGTGGTGCGCGCGGTTTCGACGGAGGGCTTCGGAAGGACCCGGTACCACCGGGAGATTCGCGACCGCCTGGACACTGACCCGCAATTCCGGCCATATTTCGAGCAGGAGAGCAGCGTGCTTCCCCGGTTCTACAAAAACATAGTGCGCCAGGATCTCGGACCGCTGATGGAGTGGCTTCCCGAGGACGCTCTTTATCACGATCCCAACGCCTACTTGAAGGCCGAGCGCTCCAAGGATGTAGTAGCCCTCGTCTGACTTTTTGCCCGGCGTCCAAAGACGGCCCACGTGTTTCCGGCTGTTACCGCGGGTTCATCAGGCGGCCGATGAAGAGGACGACTCCCGTGCGCGTGTCGCGGATCAGGAAGAGGAACGGATGGTCGGCGCGGAAGACAACGGACGCTTCGGGCATGCGCATGGCGGTGGCGTGCATGGCGAGGCCGGTGGCGGCGGCGGCTTCGGTTCCCTGCTCGGAAACATCGACGAAAGCCTTGTGGACGACCGCGGAGATCGCCAGGCCGCGTTTCGGGTCGATGCCTGAGAAATCGGCCGCGCCGGTGAAGGCTGTAGGCATGCCCATGGCCGAGAGCACCGGGCGGAGGGAGAACTCCGATTCGGCGCGGAACTTCGGCAGGCTCACCTGCACGTTCTGAATGCTGAGGTTGCCGAGCCAGCCGGTCAGGTTTTCAAGTGTCAGCGATTTCTCGAGGCCGGCAAGGCCGGTGAGGGTCTTCGGGAGCAGGACGTCGAAGGCGATTCCGGTGCCGGCGTAGCCCATTTCCAGGATCTGGGCGGACGGCGTTTCCCTGTAGCCGAAGTGCGATGTCTGGTTCATGAAGTTGGCCTGGGTGGTGGCGCCGGACGGCAGGGTGAAGGGCGCGGGCTGGGTGCGCGAGGTGACGAACGGGTCCTGCCACTTGCCATAGAAGTAGATCGCGCTGGTGAGGACAAGGCGGGTCTGGGCGTCGAGTGAGCCGGCCGGAAGCAGGTTCTCGATCTTCTCTTTGGTGTGTTCTTCGGTCCAGCGGTTGATCCGGGATCGCGCGGCCTCGGGATTCGCGATGAAATCGAGCGGCGTGAGTGGGGCGTGGTAGTTGTTGGCCAGCGTGTTCTCGAAGGCCGGCTGGATGGCGAATCCTCTTTGCACCCAGAGTCCGTTGGCGGTGTGCAGCTCGCTGCCTCCGCTGTTGGCGGCCTTGGCGAGGCCGGCGAGCACGGCTCCAAGGGCGGCATCGTAGGTGGAGTCGTAATGGAGGTCGAGGACGGACTCGATTTCTTCGGCGGTCTGGCCGCGGGCGCCGGCAAGGGCCATGGAGAGCGCAGTGGCGATGTTGAAGGGGGAGAGGATCAGGTTCCCGTCGCCTCCCGCGAGTTGTTTGTAGCAGGCGGTGGTGAAGGCGTTCATGGCGGGCATTATACGGGAATCGGCGGCCGCGAGCGCGGCGGCGGCGAGGATCGGCAGAATAAAGCGTTTCATGGGGCCTCACGTCCATAATGTCGCGATTGCGACTATCCTTTCAGGGACTCGGAGCATGGGCGGTAGTCTCCACAAGCACGAGGCGGAGAGCCGTCCTGCATGGAGCTATACTTCCAGCATGGCGATTCAGCGTCGTAATCTGTTGCAGGCAATCGGAACGGTGGGGCTGTTAGGCCTCGCCAACCCGCGGGAACAAAAAGCGCAGGAGCAAGCGGCTCGCGCCACCCGCGCCCTGCCCATTCCGAAGATCAAAGACATCGGCGTAATTGAGTGCCAGCCCGCCGGCGTACGGCTGACCGTCGTCAAGATCACCACCGACCAGGATGGCCTCTACGGTTACGGCTGCGCCACCTTCACGCAACGCGCCGACCTGGTGAAGCCAGCCGTGGAACTGTACCTCAAGCCGTTTCTTTTGGGCAAGACCACGGACCGGATCGAGGATATCTGGCAATCCTGCTATGACAGCTCTTACTGGAAGAATGGCCCGGTGCTGAACAACGCCATCAGCGGCGTGGATCAGGCGCTGTGGGACATCAAGGGCCGCCAGGCGGGTATGCCGGTTTACCAGCTTGCCGGCGGTAAGTGCCGCGAGGCCGTGGACTGCTACACCCATGCCGACGGCGCGGAGCCCGAGAACACGATCGAGGCGGCTAAGCGCTTCATGGCGCAGGGCTTCCGCCATGTCCGCGTACAGGTGGGCGTGCCCGGCATGGCAGGCTACGGCAGCGCGCATGGCGCCGGCGCCATCAAGGCGCTGCACAACCAGCCCGTCTTCGAGCCGGCCTATTACGTCAGGCGGGCGCTTAAGCTTTTCGAACTTTGCCGTAAGGAACTGGGCGACGAGATCGAGTTGCTGCACGATGTTCACGAGCGTGTCTCGCCGAACCAAGCGGTGCAGTTCTTGAAGGACGCCGAAAAGTTTAAGCTGTTCTTCATGGAAGACCCGCTGTCGCCGGAAGATATCGCGTATTTCCGGCAGATCCGCCAACAGTGCGCCACCCCGATCGCCATGGGAGAGCTGTTCAACAACCCGCACGAGTGGCAACCGTTGATCGCCGAACGGTTGATCGATTACATCCGCGTGCACGTTACGCAGGCGGGCGGGTTCACGCCGGCGCGTAAGATCGCGATTCTGGCGGAGAATTTCGGCGTCAAGACGGCCTGGCACGGCCCCGGCGACGTTTCCCCAATCGGCCACATGGCAAACGTGACGCTCGACCTGGTCAGCTACAATTTTGGAATTCAGGAATACTCGGCTTTCAACGAGCGGACGCAGGAGATTTTCCAGGGCTGTCCGGTGATGAAGGACGGCTACCTTTGGGCCAACGAGAAGCCGGGTTGGGGCATCGAGGTGGATGAGAAAGCCGCGGCGAAAGCGCCGTTCACCCCGGGCAGGAACAACCTGAACGGAGGGTGGGGCGAGGTCCGAAGACGCGATGGCACGGTGATCAAGCAGTAGTGGCGGCGGTCTCGGCGCTCGGTAGCGCGAGACGCCAATGACAATGCCGAGCCCGCCGACACTCTGCACGGGCCGTGGGGCAGCCAATCCTGGCTGCAGCCGGCTTATAGCCGGCGCTCGCCGGGCAGGAGAACTCTCCCATGGCCCGAAAGAGCCGCCTAAAAAGGCGGCTGCGGGCAATCTTGCCCGCCCCACATTTCATGCAGACCGTCCGCGACGGGAAAGGTATGCGGCATTAGGCTGTTAGCATGGTCTGTTGATCTCCGTCATAATTGTGAACTGGAATCGAAGGGAGCTGTTGCGGGCCTGCCTGCGGTCCCTCGCCGGGCAGACCGGCGTGGATTTCGAAACCATAGTGGTGGACAACGGGTCGACCGACGGCTCGGCGGAACTGGCGGAAGCCGAATTCGGGGCGCGCGTGATCCGCAACGCGGACAACCGCGGCTACTGCGCCGCCAACAACCAGGGTATAGCCGCGGCCCGAGGCGAATTTATCGCCCTTCTCAATAATGATGCCGAAGCGGAGCCGGGATGGCTGGCCGCGTTGGTGCGCGCCTGTTCCAAACGCGAAGACATCGGCATGGCAGCCAGCAAGATTCTGGTGTGGGAGGACCCGCGGCGCATCGACAAAGCCGGACACCTCATCTTTCCCGACGGGCAGAACCGGGGGCGTGGCGCTGGCGCCGAGGACCGCGGGCAGTTCGACCGGGAAGAAGAAGCGCTTTGGCCCGACGGCTGCGCGGCCCTCTATCGCAAGGAAATGCTGGAGGGGATCGGCGGCTTCGACGAGGATTTCTTCGCTTATGGAGACGACGCCGAGCTGGGACTGCGCGCGCGAATCGCCGGGTGGCGATGTTTGTATACGCCCGAGGCGGTGGTGCGGCACCATCGCGGCGCGACGCTGGGCAAGGGTTCGGCCTGGCGGCTGGAGCTGATCGAGCGAAACCGCCTGCTGCTGGCGATGAAGCTGTTTCCCTGGAGCCTGCTGTGGCTCAACCCGGTGTTCTTCCTGGTGCGCCTCGGGGCCGGTCTGGCGGCGGCTCGCCGCGGCGCCGGCGACACGGCGCACTTCCCCGGCTGGCGCGGCAAGTGGACCATGGCTTGCGCCCTGCTGCGCGGCGATGCGGCAGCGTTGCTCCTCGCGCCCCGCATGTTGCGAAAACGCGCCGCCATCCGGCGCATCCGCCGCATCACTCCGGCGCAATTGCGCGGCTTGCTGTGGGCCCACCGCCTCCCTTTGAGGGAAGTGGCATGAGCGCGTGCCTTCTGTGCGGCTCGCCCGAAGCTTCCGAACTGTTTCGCGCGTCCGACCGGCTCTACCGGACCACGGACGAAGAGTTTGCCGTGGTGCGCTGCGGCGGCTGCGGCCTGCTGCGGCTCGATCCGCAACCGGCGCCCGCGGAGTTGGGGCGCTACTATCCCAGGAACTATTGGTTCGCGCCCGACCGGACCGCGGCCAGCCGCCTGGAGGAGTTCTACCGGCGCACGGTGCTGCGCGATCACGTGAACTTCGTTTCGAGGGCGATGGCCGAAAGCCGCTGCCGCGGTCCGCTGCTCGACGTGGGCGCGGGCGGAGGCTTGTTTCCGGGCATGATGCGGCAACGGGGCTTTCGCGTGGCCGCGCTGGATAACTCGGCCCAAGCCGCGGCCGTCGCCTGGAAGCGTCAAAAGGTGCCTTCGGTTTGCGGGCTTTTGGAGAACGCCCCGCTGCGGGCCGGCCATTTCGGTTGTGTCACCATGTTCCACGTGCTGGAACATCTTTACGATCCGCGCGCGTATCTCGACGCGGCGCGCGAGTTGCTCGAAGCCGCCGGGCGCCTGGTGGTGCAGGTTCCCAACAGCGCCTGCTGGCAGTTCCGGCTGCTGGGGAAACGCTGGAACGGTGTGGATGTGCCGCGCCACCTGGTGGATTTCCGCTCGCAGGATATTCTGCTACTGATCGAATCCTGCGGCTACGCGGTGGTGCGGCGCAAGTTCTTTTCTCTGCGCGACAATCCCGCCGGCCTGGCCAGCAGCGTGGCGCCGGGGCTCGACCCCATGGCGCGGCGCGTCAGAGGCGTCGAAGAGAGCGGCGGCATGCGGCTGGCCAAGGATTTGGTCTACTTCGCCCTGATGGCCGCCTCCCTGCCGTTCGCCATCGCCGAAGCGGCGTGCGGGGCCGGATCCACGGTGATGATCGAGGCGCGAAAACGGTGAGCTACACCAGCCTGGCCTATCGCCTGCCAAAGTGGTTGCGCCGCCACCTGCTTTATTTCGAAGCGCTGATCGAAGAATCCGTGTCGAACTTCGCCGCCAACCTGCCCGAGAAGGCGCGCGTGCTCGACGCGGGCGCCGGTGAGGGCCAATACGCGGACCGGTTCCGCCGCCAGCGCTACCTTGGCGTGGACCTGGCGGTGGGCGATGCGCGCTGGGATTACAGCCGGCTGGACGTGTTGGCCGACCTCACCGCGTTGCCCTTCCGGCCGGGCGTTTTCGACGCGGCCCTGCATATTGTCACCATCGAGCACCTGCCCGAGCCCGGGCGCGCGCTGCGGGAAATCGCGCGCACGCTTCAACCCGGCGCGCGTCTGTTGGTCGCCGCTCCGCAGGATTGGGAGGTGCACCAGGCGCCGCACGATTACTTCCGCTACACGCGCCATGGATTGGCCTACCTGCTCGAAACCGCGGGTTTTGAGATCGTCGATCTCGAACCCGCCGGCGGCTACTTCCGGCTGCTGGCGCGGCGCCTGCTCAACGGACTGCAATTCTTCACCGGCGGTCTCCGCTGGCTGGGCTTTCTTCCCGCCGCTCTACTGCTGATCCCGCCGGCGCTGGTTCTGCCGCTCCTCGACTTTCTGGACCGGGACCGCAATTTCACGCTGGGGTATATCTGCATGGCGAAGAAGGCGCATTGACGCAAGAACAGCGGGTTGTTTATTTCGGGTGACGGGTGATGTCCTGCAGGATGTAGGTGTCGTCTTGAATGAGGAAGTAGAAACGCCAGTCCTTCGGGTGGTCCAGCGGAGCCTCATTTGGCCCGGCGTTTTGTTTTCCTGGCGGATAGCCTGGCGGCTTCTCTATCGAGGGCGGCGATGAATTCGCCGTGGTCCGAAAAAGCCTTGGACACGCGCCCGGCTTTGATGTCGGCGTCAGCCTTGGCCAGCCTGGCATCGATGACCCGCCGCTGCGCCAACGTGTACTCGTCGCCGGAGGTGGGAGCTGCGGTATCGTCGAGCGCTAATTTCGGAGTCATCACGATCTTGCCGCGAAGGAAAGTGAAGTTCACCAGGTCGCCCTTGGCGAGGCCCGCCCGCCGCCGGACGGGATGGTCACCTGGCCTCTGCTTTGGATTCTGCCCGTGGTGTTCATGGCAGCTGCCGGTAGCATAGCAGACTCGACGGATGGCTGCTGGGCGCTTAACCGATCCGGGGGATTTCGTTCCCGTCGGCCGCTCCCTCGCGGTCGCGGCTCGGTAAGTGACTGCAAACACGCGGCACCTGTAACCGAGCCGCGCCCGCGAGGGAGCGGTTTCCAGGCATAAACTGTGAATCCCCAGATCGATTAAGCACCCATCGCTGCTCCGATGTCCCACCCGAATGCGGGTTAGCATTGAGGTGCGGCCGGATTCGCCGCGGCAGGCCCAGGGAGACAATGGACGGAGTCATCGTAGTCGACAAACCCGAGGGATGGACCTCGCACGACGTAGTCGCCCGCGCTCGGCGCATTCTCAAGACGAAGCGAATAGGGCACCTGGGGACGCTCGACCCGATCGCCACCGGCGTGTTGCCGCTGGTGATCGAACGCGCCACGCGCCTCGCGCAGTTCTACACTCGCAGCGATAAGGTTTATGAAGGCGTGGTGCGTTTCGGATGGTCCACGGATAGCTACGACCGCGCCGGAGTGCCCACCAGCGCTCGGACCGAGCCGAGCATCGGCGCTTCCGAACTGGAGGCGGAAGTGGAGAAATTTCGCGGCGAGTTTCGCCAGGCGCCGCCGCCGGTTTCCGCCAAGAAGGTGAACGGCCAGCGCGCCTATGAGCTGGCCCGGCGGTCGGTCGCGGTGGAACTGGAACCCGTGCCGGTGCACGTCTATGAGCTGGCGGTGCTGGGGATCGAAGGGTCCTTGGTCAGACTGCGCGCGCATTGCTCGGGCGGCACCTACATCCGCTCGATCGCCCACGAACTGGGCCAGGCGATGGGCTGCGGCGCGCACATCGAGCAATTGCGCCGCCTCTCCAGCGGGGAGTTCGGAATCGAACAGGCGCGGACCATGGCACAACTCGAAGCCCTGGCGGCCGACGAGCGCCTGGTCGACGCGCTGGTGCCGCCAGGCCAGCTCCTCCCCGGTTTTCCCAGCGTGTATGTGGACGATTCGGTAACCGCGCAGATTCGCCACGGGCGCAACTTTCCGGCTTCTCCGTTTCGTTCGCCGGCGGCCTCGCGTTATGTGAAGGCCGTCACACGCCACGGCGAACTGGTTGCGATCGGCGAGTGCGTCCTGCCGAATCTGTATCATCCGGCGGTGGTTTTATGAGCTATCCGCCGAGCGCCCACCCAGCGCGCGCCAGCCTGATAAAATAAAAGTGTTCCGATGTTCAAGCGCTTCATCTTGTGGGATTTTCCCCGGGCCAGTTGGCAATATGACGTCATGGTGGGGATTATCGTCGCATTCATCTTCCTCACGCCGCGCGCCTGGTTTCGCGATCAGCCCAAGCCCAGCAATATCGCCATGCTGCCCTCCGGCAACGGCGGTTCCTCATTTTTTATCGATAGCGAGCTTCTTTCCGGCGTGCCGCGGGAGCGGCAGATTGCCCGGCTGACGGAACTCCTGCAGAGGCGGAGCGGCGGTCGCCGCGTGACCATCGTTCGCGTGGAGCCCATCCTGAACGCGGAAGGCGAACTGGAAGGATACATGGCCTTCGCGCGGCCGTGAGCCAGCCCTAACTAAGACTGTCATGCTGTGGTTTCGAACCATTCTCGCGCTGTGCGTTACGCTCTTTGCCGGGTCCATCGCATTTTCGGCGGACGACTTGCTTCGTTCCGCGTTCATGAAAATGGACCAGGCGGCTGGCGCGTTCAAAGGGATGACCGCCGATGTAACCCAGGTCTCCCATACCGCCGCCATAAATGACGACGAGGCCGACATTGGCGCCATTGTGGTACGGCGCACCAAACAGCGCTCCATGGAATTGTTAATGCACTTCCAAAAGCCGGACGAGAAGATGGTTCACTTTTCGGGACATCAGTTGGAAGTCTACATTCCCAAGTCGAACAGCGAGCAGATCTACGACCTGGGCAAGAAGAACAACATGGTGCAACAGTTCTTCCTGATCGGCTTCGGCAGCAGCTCGCAGGATGTACGAAGTGGATACGCGGTGAAGCTGGGCGGCGAGGACACCGTGGGCAGGCAGAAGACCGTGCGCCTGGAGCTGACTCCGAAGTCGCAAGACGTTGCCAAATTATTCCGGCTGATCGAGATTTGGGTAGCCGAGAGCGGCGACGGCGCGGGGGTTGCCGTGCAGCAGAAATTACATGAGGAAGGCGGCGATTACATTCTGGCCACGTATTCGGGCATCAAGCTCGACCCCAATTTGCAGGAAAATGCGGTGAAGCTCTCGGTGCCAAGAGACGCAGCCAAGTCGTATCCCCAAGTCCGCTAAGACCCCGCAATGAAACCCCGCGCCAGTACCGTTCGTTTGCAGTACCTCGATTGGGTCCGTGGACTCGGGTCGATTATCATGCTGCAGGGCCACGCATTCGACTCGTTTCTCAAACCGGAGTTGCATGCCGGTGGCGCGTTCGTCTTTTCACAATTTCTCGGCGGCATGCCTCCGGCCATCTTCCTGTTCCTTACGGGTGTGACGCTGGCGTTTTTGATGGATAGTTCCGCGCGCAAGGGACTTTCCCCCGTGGAACGCGTCTTCACCGCATTCCGCCGTTCGGGCTATCTGTTCGGTCTGGCATTTGCCTTTCGCCTGCAGATGTGGCTGTTCGGGTTTCCGGCCCCCTGGACGGACCTGTTCAAGGTCGACATCCTGAACGCCATGGGCTTTGCCATCGCCCTGTTTTCCGTGATGGCATTGTTCCGCACCGTGGAGCGAGTGCGGCTTTGCGCCGCGCTGGGCCTGGGAATCGCGCTGGCCTCGCCGCTGGTCGCGCAGTTGAACGTGGCGCACGTACCGTGGCTGCTGCGGAACTACGTGGTGCCCGACCTGCAGCATTTTGCTTTGTTTCCGTGGGGCGCGTACGTGGCCTTCGGCATGAGCGCCGGCAGCCTGATTCGCGCGATCCCTCCCGATGCCATGGAACGCGCCATGCAGTGGGGCGCTCTGTTGGGGGGCACGTTGATTCTGGCCTGCCAGTACGCCGCCGGCCTGCCGTATTCCATCTATCCCAAGTCCGACTATTGGCTCAGCAGCCCCGCGCAGGTTCTGACCAAGTTGGGCGCGCTGCTGATGCTGCTGGCCTTCGCGTTTTTGTGGACCCGCTACGGCGCCAAAGACGGTTGGAGCTGGGTTCGCCAGTTCGGCATCACTTCGTTGCTCGTCTACTGGGTGCACATCGAGCTGGTGTATGGCCGTTGGTTCTGGTTCCTCAAGAACAGCCTCACGGTCGGCGAAACCCTGATTGCGGCGGTGTGCCTGATCCTGTCGATGCTGGCGATCTCCGCGGTTCGTACCAACTGGGGCAAAGTCTCGGCCGCGCTCGGCGAAATGGGATGGGGATACGGCCCCAAGCCGGGCGGTGCGGAAGGCGACTGACGGAAGCTTTCAGCGGCCGGCCAAGCCGGAGCGGCTGGTTGCCGAGAGCTTCTCAGCGGCCACCGCCCGCATCGGCGGGAGGCGGTTTGCACTTGTCCAGGTTGACCGAGAAAGCCGCTACGCGGATCCACTTTTCCCCCTGGCGGCGTTCTACGTGGTAGGCGCGCGAGGCGCTTTCCACCCGGACGCGCCACTCCGCCGAAGGAGAGGGTTGTCCGATGCGCAGTGGCTGGTTGCTTTCCTGTTTCAGTTGCCAGCTCTCACCGCCATCGCGCGTTTCGTAAAGGACAAAAGTTGCATCTCCGCCATTGCCCGGGCCCCGGTCGACGATCAAGCTGCCATCGTTCTTGCCGGTAAAGTGGAATTGCTGCACGCTGCCGAAACGGTTCTCCGCCGCTTCGTTGAGGACCGGTTTGCGCTCCCAGCTTTTGCCGCCATCCGAGCTGGCCAGCAGAAACGGATTTTGTGGAATGGGGAACAGTTCCTGTCCCGAAATCCAGACGGTGGAAGCGTCGAGCGGGTCGATGCGATCCAGGCCGGCGCCGCGGACTCTTTCAAAGGCCTCGGTCCAGGTCTTGCCGGTATCGTCGCTCGCCAGCAGGACGGAATAGAGAGTTACCGCTTCGGCATGGATATTTCCAGTGACGACAAAACGCGTCCCGACCGACTCCGCGGAAGAAAGTTCCAAAAAGATTGGGCACGGGTCCTCCTCTGCACAACTGAGACCGGCCCATCGAATGTCTTCCGCGGTGCAACGGAACGGAAGAGTCATGGGTTGGCCCTTGTTCTCCAGGGGCAGAGACGCTTCGGACGGCGAAAGGACGGGCTTTTCGGCTGGTTTCACGTCCTGCGCCGCGCCGCCGGACAGGGCCGCGCCAAGCCCCACCGCCATACTCCATAACGCCGAACGCAACCTGGCCCGCATGTCTGTCACAATTGTAGCTCCGCAGCCTGATAGCTCTAAGGGGCTAAGTCGGAATAGCTCTATTGGAAATGTTAGAAACCAAGCCTGATTTGTAACATCCGGTGCAACGCATATCGTCTACTGAATTAAATCCCCGTTACGACTGCGGGCGCGCTCACCCTATCACCCAAGACGCGCCCGCAACTTAGTTCCAATATTTTTCAATTTTATTCGTCGAACATTCCCTCGAATAGCACGGTGGAAAGGTAGCGCTCGGCGGCGTCGGGAAGAATGGTGACGATAGTCTTACCTTCAAACTCAGGCGTACGCGCGAGGCGAACGGCTACGGCGGCCGCGGCGCCGCACGAGATGCCTGCCAGAATTCCTTCCTCTTTGCCCAGGCGGCGCGCCATGTCGATGGACTCCTCATTGCCGATCAGTTCCACGCGGTCCACCTGCGCGAGGTCCAGGGTATCGGGAATGAAACCGGCCCCCAGGCCCTGAATCTTGTGCGGACCGGGGCGGAGCGGCTGTCCGGCAAGCTTCTGCGTAATTACAGGGCTATTGAGGGGTTCGATACCGACGGCCAGAATGGGCTTGCCCTTTACCTGCTTGATGTAGCGCGCGACGCCGCTGATGGTGCCGCCGGTGCCGATGCCGGAGACCAGCACGTCCACGGCGCCGCCGGTGTCGTCCCAGATCTCCGGGCCGGTAGTACGGAAGTGAATCTCGGGATTGGCCGGGTTCTTGAACTGCTGCAACATGACGTAGCGGTCGGGATCGGAAGCCTGGATCTCTTCGGCCTTGGCGATGGCGCCGGCCATTCCCAGCGTGCCCTCCGTCAGCACCAGATTGGCGCCCAGGACTTTGAGCGCCTTACGCCGTTCCACCGACATCGTAGCCGGCATGGTGAGAGTCACTCGATAGCCGCGCGCAGCGGCAACGAATGCCAGGGCGATGCCGGTATTTCCGCTGGTGGGCTCGATCAGTTCCTTGCCCGGCTTGAGAATGCCTCGCTTTTCGGCATCCCATACCATGGCCGCGCCGATGCGGCACTTGACCGAATAGGCAGGATTGCGGCCCTCGATTTTGGCTAATACGGCAGCCTTGGCGCCGCCCGTGACGCGATTCAGGCGAACCAGAGGCGTGTTGCCGATGCTTAGAGAATTGTCGTCATATACTCTCACCGTCAGATCTCCCAGTTTTGGACATATTGGCGTTGCTTTTCATTCCAGGTGCGCACCAGTTCGGCAAAAGTGGTCTTTTCCAGGATCTCGGCCACGGCGCTGTCCACCCTCTTCCACATGTCGGAAAATGGCGTCTCCACCCTGCGGCGTGTGCGTCCCTTGCCTTGTTGTGGGCCTTCCACGAAGCGCAGCACTTCCCCGACCGTGAGCTGCTCCGGCTGGCGAGCCAGCAGGTAGCCTCCCTCGGCGCCGCGGCGCGACTCGACAAACCCCGCCTGCTTCAGTCCTACTAAAATCAGTTCCAGGAACTTTTGAGGAATCTTCTGGCGCCTGGCAATGTCGGCGATCTTCACCGGGGCGGCCGGCGGTTGCATCGCCAGATCCAGAATCGCTTGCAGCGCATACTCGGCTTTCACGGATATTGTCATGGCTCCCGCCTAATCACCTTTAGGCTACTAGGGATTGTATGATGACGCGCGGCGCTTGGCAACAGGTGGCGAGGTCGAAAATGGGTTTTGGGTTCGTTCAAGCTCGTTTCAACTTCGTGCTCTTTTATTTTCAATAACCTGTTGGGTTCGTTTGGTACGGACAATGGATAAAATACCGGCAGGCGCGCGGACGGTTTGGGGCACCCGCTGCGTCAAGGCTATTTTGGCCGGCGATAAAGAAATGCGCTGCGACGGCATTGGTATCCCGCCACCAGGATAAAACGAGGATTTAAGGAGGGAGATGCTAAGTGGTGTGTTTTCAGCGAAAAATGACTGTGACTGAAAAAGGTCTCATCAGTTTCGCGGGGCGGGAGGCCGGGGAACGGGGCGAACCGATCAAGGATTCCGAAACAGACGCAGCGGAGCAAGGACCTGAAACGGCCTGCGCTCGCCCAACGGCTCTACTGGTGGATGCCACGGGCACGCCGCTCCGGAACGAGCCGGCGTGCCCGGATGCGGAGACCCGCCAGAGCTTCGCTGTCAGCCGGGTCAGGCAAACAACTGCTGCGCTCGCTGGAGACGGCTCGATACCTGCACTCCGTTGGGACACTGAATCGAGCAACTGGAGCACTCACCGCAACGGACCCTGGTGACCTCCGCGGGCAGCGCCAGGAATTGCTCGCGCGCCATCGCGAACTGGCCGTAGCCCTCAGCGTAGGTCAGGAACCGCAGCATGTCGGCCACCGGCAAGCCCTGAGGACATTTGCCGTCGCAACGCCCGCACATCCGGCAATAGAGCGGCTTGATCTCCTCCAGGCGCACGGCCAGCAGATTGCTATCGGCATCGGTGAAGGGAACGCTCATCGCGGCGATATTCTGCCCCAACTGGTCCTCATCCGTCATGGTGGGAATCACCGTATCGACGTTGGGGTTTCTCAGCACCCACTTCAGCGCCGCTACCGGCGCCCCTTCGCGGGTCAGCTTGTTGAGCTTGTCGGAGGGGACTTTGTAAAATGAGGTCGGCCTCACGCCGCCGGCCAGAGCCTTCATGGCGACAATGCCGACGTTCGCTTTTCTAGCCGCTGCCATGAGCGGTTCGATGGCCGGATCCATGGTGAAGTTGTAGCTCATCAAGAACACGTCGAAGTGGTTCAGCTTGAGCATCGCCGGAATCATCTCGGCGTGGCCGCCGTGGAAACTGACGCCGGCAAAGCGGATTTTTCCATCCTTCTTGGCGATGCGTTGCGCTTCGAGGACTTCGTCGTTGACCATATCCGGAGCGCTTCGGCTATGCAGGTACCAGATGTCGAGGTGGTCGGTCTGCAGCTCCTTCAGGCTGGTTTCGAGGTCCGCCAGCGCGGCCTGCCGGTCCTTGCCCAGCGTCTTACTTGAGATGTAGACGTTATTGCGGTGCTTCTTGAGCGCGGCTCCGACCATACGCTCGTTGTTTCCGCCCTGGTACACGCGGGCAGTGTCGAAGTACCGGATGCCCATATCGGCCGCTCTTTCGATCACGCTCTGATCGGAAGTCGTCATACAACCGAAAGACACTCGGGTAACTCTCATGCCCGTCTTTCCCAGCGTCCCGTAGGTGAACTTCGGGGTGGAATGCGAAGCGGGCGCCGCGGCGGCGGGCGTCTGGGTGGGAGAGCTGGTTTCGAACGGCGCGGAAGCAAGCGCCGGAAGGGCCAGACCTGCTCCCAGGAAGCTACGACGGGACGGTGAATTCAAAGCTAAACCTCCAATATGAGTGCTTACGATCCGGAACACTTATTGTACGACGAAGCGGCCTCACCCGGAGTCCCGGCGCCGGCGGCGCAGCCGCGGAGCTGGATTTCGCTTTAAGATATGAACATGCGAAAATCCGCAATTTTTCTTTGCCTGCTCGCTTGCGCGGCTGCCTGGGGCCAGTCCGAGGCAGTCATCGAGATCGATGCCGCGAAGGTGCACCACTCGATTCCGCGCACGATTTACGGAACCTTTCTCGAGCCCATCGGCCACAGCACGTACGGCGGCCTGTGGGCGCAGGTACTCGAGAATCCGAGCTTCGAGGACAACTTGTGGAGTGCGGGGAGTATCCGCCAGATGCTGACCCAGCGTCCCGAGCTGGTGGAAAGCTCCGGTTTGGGATTGCCGCTCCCGTGGCAGCCTCTCGATTCCGCGCAGGGATCGCGCTACGAGCCGCGCTGGGGGGATGCCGCCAACTCGGCCCGGTCGCTGCTCATCATGGCGCTCCCGGGGAAGCAGACGGGCGTGCGCCAGGAGGTTTATCTGCCGGTCGATCGCGTGCTGCGGTATACCGGAAGCATTTATGTGAAACCGGTGAGCGGGCCAGGCGAGGTCGAGATTTCCCTCCGAAAGCGCAACCGTCCGCAGGATATAGTCGCGAAACAAACCGTCCGGCCTGCCTCCGCTGGCTGGTCGCGCCTCGAATTCGCGCTAGAGATCCCCAAAGGCATGGCCGCCAGCCGGGAGGCCGTGGATTTCACGATTGCCGTGTCGGACGAAGCGCGCGTGCTGGTGGACCAGGTGTTCCTGTTTCCGGCCGACAACGTGGACGGCATGAATCCCGAAATGATCGAAATGGCAAAAGCGCTGCGAACCCCTATCGTCCGGTTTGGCGGCAATTACACGTCGGGATATCACTGGCGGGACGGTGTCGGTCCCATCGATAAGCGCCAGAGCATGCTCAACCAGTCGTGGGGCATGCCCGAATACAACCATTTCGGGACGGATGAGTTTTTGCGCTTCTGCCAGCTCATCGGCGCCGAGCCGCAGATCGCTCTCAATCTCGGCAGCGGTACGCCGGCCGAAGCCGCCGAGTGGGTGAGCTATGTGAACGAAAAATGGAACGGCGGCTCGGGCGGGTTGTTGTGGGAACTGGGCAACGAGCTTTGGGGCACTTTCCAGATCGGTTACCCCACCCAGGCGCGCGTGGCCGACCGCACCAGGGAGTTCAGCGAGGCCGTGCGCAAAGTTGACCCGCGATCCCGTTTGATTGCCACCGGCCAGGATCCCGACCACTTTGAGTCGTGGAACGCCGCACAACTGCGGAATGCGCCCGAGGCGTTGAACTATCTTTCCACCCACTTCGTAGTGGGCACGGCCGATGTGCGGAAGCCCGACCCCTCGCCGGAGTTCATCGCACGGGCGGCCCTGGCGCTGCCGGTAGGTCTGGAGCGGCAGTTGCGCGCCATGAAGGGGCAGATCGACGGCGATCCGAAAGCGCGCGGCCATGTCCAAATTGCGTTCACCGAATGGCTCTTTCACGGACCCGTGGCGCAAGCCCCAACGTACAATAACTTGGGCGGGGCGCTTTGCACCGCGGGTTTCCTGAACGCGTTGATGCGGGTTGCCGATTTCACGCCCATTTCCGATATGACGGGGCTAATCGAATTTGGTGGCATCTGGCAGAACAAGGGGCGCGTCTACGGAGTCCCGGCGTACTGGGCATTTCGCATGTACTCGACCGCCGATGCCACCAGGCTTGTCGACACGAAGGTGCAGACGGGCCAATACGACGTTGACGAGGGAGTACGCCGCATCCCGACCATTCGTTCCGTGCCGTATCTGGACGTGGTGTCCGCCCTGAACGATGCCGGGACCAGGCTGACGCTGTTTTGCGTGAATCGCTCCCTGACCGAGGAGATCCGGGCGGCCGTGCGGCTTTCCGGGTTCACGCCGGCGTCCGCGCGCGGACAGCAGCTTACAGGCGCGGATCTGTATGGGGTCAACGACGACGCACAACCGGAGGCGATTGTGCCGGCGCCGGTGAGCGTGAACGTGAGAGCGGGGGAGTTCCGCCATGCGTTCCCGCCCAGAAGCGCCACTGTGATTGAGCTGAGCCGGTAAGGGAGACGAAACCTTTGAACGGACGCCAACGGATCGAAGCGGCGCTAGCAGGCGAACGGCCGGACCGCCCGCCTGTGATGCTGCACAATTTCATGCACGCGGCGCGGGAGGCGGGCGTATCGATGCGCGATTTCCGGCGCGACCCGGCTGTGCTGGCGCGCGTCTACATCGAGAGCGTGGAGCGGTATGGGCTGGATGGAGTGCTGGTCGACCTCGACACGGCGACGCTCGCCGGCGCACTGGGCGTGCCGGTCGAGTATCCCGAGGACGAGCCGGCCGTGGCGCGCGGGGCGCGGCTCCAAAGCCTTCTGCAAGTGGAGAGTCTGGATTCGCCGGACGTGGCGCGCCACCAAGGCGTACAGGTGTGGCTGGAGGGGGTACGGCTCGTCTGCCGGTACTTCGGGGACGCGGTGTATGTGCGTGGCAACTGCGACCAGTGCCCGTTCGCGCTGGCGGCGCTGGTGCGCTCGATGGAGGGCTGGCTGATGGACCTGATGGATCCGGAGTTGGAGCCGCTTTGCGACAGACTGTTGCAGCACTGCGCCGAGGCTGGTCTCCAGTTTCTGAGACTGATGAGCGAGACCGGCGCCCACATGCTTTCGAACGGCGACAGCGCGGCCGGCCCAAGCGTGATCTCGCCGCGGATGTACCGGCGCTGGGCGCTGCCCCACGAGCGGAGGTTCGCCGCGTACGCCCACGCCCTGGGGCGGCCCTACGCGCTGCATGTGTGCGGCAACACGCGGGCGATTCTCCCCGACCTGGCCGGCTGCGGCGCCGACGCCCTGGAACTGGATTACAAGACCGACGTGCACCTGGCGCACGAGCTATTGAAGGACAAGGTGGCGTTCATCGGCAACCTCGACCCGAGCGGGGTGGTGGCGTTGGGCACGCCGGAGCGGGTGGAACGCGAGGCGCGGGCGCTCATACGGCTGTTTAGCGACACGGGGCGGTTCATTCTCAACGCGGGCTGCGCGATTCCCGCGACGGCGCCAGGGGAGAACATCCGGGCGCTGGTGCGAGCGGCGTCGAGCTGGCAGCGGGAGTAGCCTCTCGTGGCGCACGCACTCCTGCGTGCCGCGTCGAGACTCTTCTCGACGCTTGCGCTCGGCCTGGGGATGTCGCGCGGCATCGGCGAGAAACAGCGGCGTGCCTGCCGGACAGAGATGTAGCTTTCGACTGCGACGTGTGTTTGCACGCACAGAATCGCGCCACGAAGGGGAGTCTTCCAACCGAACCAAAGCGGGCGTCGAGACGAGTCTCGACGCGGCACGCAAAAGTGCGTGCGCCACGAGGGCCGATCTGGAAGTTATTCTTGCGTGAGCCCTTACCGCTGTAACAACAAAGCCCAGTCGTTCGCGTCGGGGGCGCTCGGTGAAGTCCAGGCAGGGCCGTCAATGACACCGATCGGAACCACCTCGCCCGTGAGCGCGCTAAACCATTCGGCGCGGTATCGGCCCGGCTCCAACTTCATCGCGACCGTGCCGCCGTTCGGCAGGGCGGAAACCGATTGCGAGAACGCGATTGGCCCGGGCGCGGCCAGCGCGGCGCCGGCAGCCAGCATCAAACCCAGCGCCAGTTTCATTTGTCCCAATTCCTAACCCAAATCGATGACTGGGTAGCAGGTAAAAGGCTCGTTCACTACCTGCCAATAGGGGATATAGATGTACTCCGGATGCCCGTCGATGTGGAAGTGGAGCGGACGGTCCGGGTCGGCCTTCAACTGCCTCAGAATGCCGGCGTGTTCCTTTCCGCCGGTGACCTTGAGTACGGCGCTGTCCGAGCCGGTGAGTGCCAGCAGCACGGGCCCGTATTCAAGAGCGAAGCGCTCATGGCCTTCAATCTTGTCGAGACCCGTATAGCGGCTCAGCCGGAGCTCCATGGGAAGCGTAAAGGCAATGGTGTCGCCGGTGGACCAACCGCGGTCGAGCGTGACATAGCTGCCGGGCTGCCCGGTCGCGGCCTGAGTGCCATTGATGTGGATGGGCATGGGTGCGGCTGCCCAGGAGGGAACGCGGATGCGAATTTTCGCCGCCGCGGGTCTTGCGGAGGCGACCCGCAGCGATACGTCGGGGTGGAAGGGAAACTTGCCCGACAGTGTGAGTGTCATCTCGCCGCCGGAATGAGGCCAGCCAATGGTAGAGGGTTCGTACAGGTTGACGTAGATGCCGTCGGGCGAGAGGGAGTAGATATATTCGGGCAGAGAGCCGAGCAGGCGCGTGCCCTGGCCCTCGCAGCAGGAGTTTGTACACAGGGGCACGCTAAGATCGCCCTTCTGGCCGACAAGGCGTGTGTGATAGATGATGCCGTACGAGTCGATCTGGTTGGCGAGTCCGACGTTGTAAATGGACTTCTCGATCTCGCTGACATATTCTTCCCGTTCCGGATCGAGCAGGTGGAAGCGCTGGTTGAACCGGATCCAGAAGACGCTGCCGCAGGTCTCGCCCGTCTCGCAGAAGGGCTGCTGGGCGGCCAGGCGGTAGGACTTCGGCGGGAACTCACCGAACTCGGTGATGGCTATGGAGCCGCCGGCGTGCTCCCAGTTGTCCCGGTATAAGTCCCAGGCGCCCTGCATGGCCTGGAGATAGCGCGGATCGCCGGTAGCCCGGTATACGTCCAGATAGGCCTCGAAATCGGTGATGAGGTAGTTATGCGGACGGTCGTAAGGATACTGCCAGACGACCTCGGTGTCCCGCTGCGCCAAGCCCGTGAGCCAGTAGTTTTCCTGGAAGTAGCGCTGGACCACCTGAATATCCGCCGGCTTGCCAACCGGCGTAAAGTACATGCGGGTGTTGGCGATCATCCCCTGAACTCCCTGCGCCGCGCCGCGAAGCAGCTTCGGTAAGTACGGGCAATTGTCGAACCAGTCGTAGTAACCTCTGAGTAAGCCGAAGGCTTTGGAGTTACCGGCGTATCCGGCCTCGATCAGGCCATGGGTGAGCCAGGCGCGGGTGTAGGCGCCGCGCTCGGATTCGAGGATGGTGTCTTCGGGGTAGGCCATGATGTAACCGTTGGGGGCGCGGCACTCCTCGATGCCATCCACGAGTTCGTTCATCGAGCGGCGCAGTTCGGCGTGATCCATCCAGCGAAGTGTGTTGCCCGCGCCCATGAGGAAACGGCCGGCGCTGGAACCGGGAAGCTCCGTATCCCAGAAAGCGATCGGCGGGCGCAGACCCGCGCGCACCGGCTTTCCGGCGCGTTCGCGGAAGGGACGGAGCATTTCCTCCACCAAGAAGGAACCGAGCAGATAGCCGGCGTTCTTATCCATGGCCCGGCGGAAGGTCTCGCCGGTGACTGTGACTCCGGAGAGGGGCGCGCGCGCCCGATACCCAACGGCCTTCCACCGGCTGGCCGGGATCGCGTTTTGAGGATTGTCGGTGACGATGCCCTCACCCATGGGGCGCGGCGGGCGGGTGAGTTGAGAGAGGTCCTTTTCATTGGCGTAGTTCGGGTCTCCTGTGACGGCGCGACGCTCCGCGACATCCTTGCCGCCGGAGATCACATCGATTTTGGACAACGCCAATGAGTAGCCGATGCCGTTTGGCGCGGGGCGAAGTTCGGTCGCGGTCAGCCGGATGAACTGCGCCGGCGCTCCATTCGCGGCGTACTGCATGATCTGGTCGTCGGGGTTGGCGCAGTCGGCGGCTGCGTGGTCGACAATCGGCCGGGGGTCGGAAAATGAAGGGTCATTGGACCCTTCCACCTTGAAGCGCACCGG
The DNA here is from genome assembly GCA_052148435.1 of Bryobacteraceae bacterium. Lineage (GTDB taxonomy): Bacteria > Acidobacteriota > Terriglobia > Bryobacterales > Bryobacteraceae > JBEKYD01. Next base: position 38,349 of record JBKQIF010000078.1, on the reverse strand, counting down.
AAAACCGTATCCGGCCATGTGCTTTTGGCCGAGGCTGAAGGCCGGGTAGAGACGGATCGCGTCGATGGTGCGCGGTGAACCCAGATCGATCTGGACCCACGTGGAGGCGGCTCGGTCGCGCGCAACTTTGGAGACATAGGGGCGATACCAGGTGGCCGGCGAAAAGGCCATGCGGCCCGGATCCATCGCGCCCGGTGCGTCGTCGCCGCCGGCGATGGCGAAAGCCGGCCTCGCGCGGAACGGCTGGAGTACGGCCAGGGCGACTCCCGCTTTCACAAATCCACGTCGATTCGAAGTCATTTTCATGCTCCTGCCTCGCGCTTCGGTGGGAGGCTGATTCTCCGTCAGCGGTGAAAAGACGATGACATCCGAAATAATACCATCTGCCGGCGCCGTGACCAGGCAGGGCCGCACGGCTGTCGGACCGGCCCCGGCTCGGGTATCATGAATCAGACTGAAGAGTCCTTGAGTGGAGGTTCCTATGGGCTGTCAATCAACGGCCGCGCGCCGCCGCTTTCTGCAAACCGCGGGGAGCGCGCTATTGCTCGCGCCGCGGACGGTATTTGGGTCGCAAGCCAATTCGACGGTGGAAGTGGGGCTGGTGGGCTGCGGAGGCCGTGGCAACTGGATCGCGCCTTTCTTCCCCGAACATGCCGGCGCCCGCGTGGTGGCGCTGGCGGACGTGATCAAGAGCAGGCTCGATTCCACCCGCGAGAAGTTGCAGGTGGATTCTCGCCGCGCCTACTGGGGACCGGACGCGTACCGTGAACTGGCCCAATCGAAGCTCGATGCAGTGGTGATCGAGACCCCGACATATTTCCATCCGGCGCACGCCGCGGCGGCCGTGGATGCGGGCAAGCACGTCTTCTGCGCCAAACCCGTGGCAGTGGACGTTCCCGACAGCCGGAGCTTCCTGGCGACCGGGCAGAAGGCACGCGGCAAGGGCCTGAGCTTCTGGGTCGATTTCCAAAGCCGCGCCCGCCCCGTGTTTCAGGAGGCGGTTACGCGCATCGAGCGGGGCGACATCGGGACGATCGCCATGGCCCAGGTCTTCTACTATGCCAACCGGCCGTGGGTGGACCGCTCTACTCCCGACATGGACCCCGGGCAAAAGCGGATCGTCAACTGGCTGGGAGACCGCGTGATCAGCGGGGACATCATCGTGGAGCAGAACGTCCACGTACTGGACATGGCGAACTGGTATCTCGGAGGCCACCCGCTGAAGGCGGCCGGCGCGGGCGGACGTACCAACTGGGCGGGAACGAAGAGTGACACGGGCGACGCCTGGGACCACTTCGCGATCACCTACTGGTACCCGGGCGATGTCCACGCCACCTTCAGTTCGCACCAGCTCACGGGCAGGTTCTCCGACCTGTGCGTGCGCTGCTTCGGCCTGAAAGGCTGCGCCGACACGCATTACGGCGGGCTGGTCCGGATCGTGAGCGACGACCCGGACAGAACCTGGACCGGCGCCGAGAAGGACGACACCTTCACCGCCGGCTGCGTCACCAACATCCGGAACTTCGTTCAGAGCATCCGGACGGGGAAGCCGGTCAACAATGCCGCCACGGCTGTGGACAGCAACCTCACCGGCATCCTTGGCCGGACGGCGGCTTACCGCGGAGGCATGGTGACCTGGGACGAAATGATGACCTCCGCCGAGAAATGGGAAGCCATCCTGAAACTCAAGTGGTAAGGGAGAACCTCATGGCAAAGATCACTCGTCGCACTCTGCTCCAATTCGCGGCGTCCGCCGGCCTCGGCGGGAGCCTCGCCGGCGGCGCTGCCCGCAACGTCTCCATCGGCGTTACCGACTGGAACCTGGGACTTGGCGCCAACCCGGACGCGCTGCCGCTGGCGGCGCGAATCGGCTTTGACGGCGTCCAGGTTTCGTTCGGCAGGCGCATCGTTAACGACAAACTGCCCCTGGACGATCCCGCGATCGTCTCCCGCTACCTGAGTCTCTCCAGCGAGCACAAGATTCCCATCGACGGAACCTGCGTCGATAAGCTCCACGACAACGGGCTGAAAAGCGACAGACTCGCCATCAAGTGGGTGCGCGATTCCATCCGGCTCACGAGCGCGCTGAAGACCCAGGTGCTGCTTCTCCCGTTCTTCGGGAAATGGGCCATTCAAAACCAGGACGAAGGGAATGCGGTGGCCGATGCCCTGGGCGAGGTCGTGCCCGAGGCGGAGAAGGCCGGCGTTATCCTGGCGCTCGAAGACATGATCTCCGCCGAGGACAACGTGCGCATCATGGACCGCACCAAGTCGAAGAACGTTTCGGTGTATTACGATATCGGGAATTCGACCGCCGCCGGCTTCGACGTGGTGAAAGAGATCCGCTGGCTGGGTAAGGACCGGATCTGCCAGTTCCACTTGAAGGACAACCCTCACTACCTGGGGGAAGGGACCATTTCTATCCCGCGGGTGATCGAAGCCATTCGCGATATCGGGTTCACTGGGGCCGCCAACCTCGAAACCGACACGCATGCGGGATCCACCGTGGAGGCGGATATGCGCAGGAACCTGGCCTACATCCGCCGGGTGATGGGTTAACCCGGCGTGGGAAGCCCCCTGCGCGTCAACCCGCGCGGCATCGCGTGGGCCTACCGGAGTTCCAGGTGCTTCCAATACGAGTTGCCTGCCTCGTGAGTTGGCACCAGGACCAGGTCGTACAGCCTGATGACGACAGAGTGTTTCCTGTAGGCGGCCAGATCGATCTCGATATGCTGCCAACGGCGCTCTGGTCCGTTCCCTTGTATCGGCGAGTTGCCTTCTATTAGTTTATCAAGCGCTTTATCGTTATTCACAAATACGGCTAAGTGCCAGGCGCGACCCGCATCCGCACCCGCATCGAAGCTGAGTGAAGGGCTGTCGCCCAGCGCGGCGGAACGGCGCAACAACGCTCCACGGACCTCGTCTCGCGGCCAAATGGAAAGTGTCTCGCCGTCCAAATAAGTATCTCCACGGATTCCTGCGATCCCTCCGCCGGCGCCTCCGTATCCGGCGCGCTCCAAAGCCCACTCCGGATTCCACCATCTCGTGAAGTCCGAAAGCTCGAACAGCTCCGGCGCCTGGGTTCTAGGTTGCTCCGCGGGAATGACCAGATTGCCGCCGTCAAGTCTGGCGCCGTGCGCTAGAAGTATTTTCTCGCCAATGGCCGCCGTCCGCTCTCCCAGCGCCGAGATGCTCTCATCCACCGGCGGCGTAAGCGTCAGTGGGCCCATGGTGTCCCCGCGAACCCGGTCGTTCAACGCCGCGACTTCTTCCACCGGCAGCGCGGACATCCCATGCATGGCGCCGATCACGGAAGCGGCATTCGCCGCATTGCAGTCCGTGTCCGCAAAGTCGGCCGCTCGAAACGCCAGGTTCTCCGTTGTCGACCAATCGCCCTTCCCGAACCAAACGCTGGTAGCCACGATGGCCCCGTTCACGACGGCGTTGTTTGTTGCGGGATATTCGATACCCCAGCGTTCATTGACGACTCGAAATATTTCTTTCGGTTGCCGTCCAGCCTGAGCCATCGAGACGACCATGTCCAGACATTGACGATATGGAGATAGCGGCGATATCAGGTGAGCGGCCTTGCGCACGATCTCTCTCGTATCCGATTCGACAAAACCCAAGCTGATCATTCCGGACACGAACACGGCGCCATCCGTGCCTTCCGCATAGCCGTTAACATGGGTCAATCGGCGAGCCATTTCCGCCGCGACATTGGGCATGCCCGGAGCGAGAGCGCCATAGACATCGCTGCTGAATTGCGGTCCGATCGTCCACCATAGTTTGTTGTAGCGCGGGCTGCCTGTGTCGGGTGGCTTCACTCCCCGCTTCAGCAACAGCAGCGCCTGTTCGCTGGATCCCCAGGAGCCTGCGTTATTTTCGAGCCACTGCGCCCCTAATTGTTCGACGGATAGATGGATTCCATATTTCTCAAAGGCCCTGATCGCCACCATTTCGTAATAGTAATCGTCGTCGACCGGCGCGAATCCCTTGCCGCGAAGGAGTGGCGTATGCTTGAGTACCGAGGCTACCTTGTGCTCGAAAAGGCCGCCGGTCATTTGCCCGATCATTTGCCCCGTCCAGATCGCCTTTGCGCGATCCAGGTAAGCGGCCCGCGATATCGCCAGCCGGCCATGCTCCGTGGACCCCGCTTGAGATGCCGCGGAGGCCATAAGTGTATGTAAGGCGGGAATAACAACCAACAGAGCCATTGACTTTATAGGCCACGGTTTCGTGCCCATCGCTGTGTCTCCTTCGAATGTCCGTCTCACTCGCGGCGTAGGCACTCCTCGGCGCCGCGCCGTGTCTCCACTCGACGCCTCTGCGCCCCGGGGTAGCGACCGTCGGCAAGAGTGGCGGCGCGGCACGCAGGGAGTGCGTGCGCCACATCTGCCGCTCAGCCAATGGGAAAGCGCTCCTGCGTCCCGCCTATTTGCCGGCCGGCCGGGCCACGTTTTGCGTGCTCTTCGGATCGGCCAGCGCTTCCGAACGAATCGCATCGCCCGACGGTAAGGTCGAGGCGTCCCAACCGCCGCCGAGCGCCTTGACGAGATCCACTGCCGCACTCATGCGCTGCTGCAGAATGGTGATGGCGGTCTGCTGGTCGCCTAATGCGATGATCTGGGTGGTGATGACGTTCAGATAGGAATCCGTTCCCGCCCTATACCGGGCCATCTCGAGAGTCAGCGCCTCCTGGGCGGCTACAACGGCTTCGTCCTCCTGCACCGCCTCTTCCGCAAGGTAGCGCAAGTTCGCAAGATCGTCCTCGACTTCCTGAAAGGCGGAGAGAACGGTCTGCCGGTAAACGGCAACGGTTGAGTCGTAGGCGGCTTGGGCGCTGTCGAGCGCGGCGCCACGGCGGCCAAAATCGAACAGTGTCTGAGAGAGCGAGGGAGCCGTGGACCAACTGCGGCTCGCGAAGGTAAACAGATTCGCCAGACCTGTTGAAAGCAAACCGGGGCTGGCGGAAAGAGTCAACGTGGGGTAGTAAGCGGCCTCGGCAATACCGATGTTCGCGTTGGCGGCGGCCACCTGTCGCTCGCTCGCCGCGATGTCGGGACGGCGCTCGAGAAGCTGTGAGGGAACACCCATCGGAATGGGCGGAGGCGGGGCGCCGATATTGCCGGCGCCAATATCGAGGGACGCTGGCAGTTGACCGGTCAACATGGCGATCGCGTGCTCGTCCTGCGCCCGCGCGATGCGCATCTGCGTGCTCTGGGCCTTCGCGCCCGCAAGTTGGGTTTGCGCCAGGGTAATATCGGACTTCGACGCAACGCCGCCGGTGTGCCGGTTGATCGTGAGCTGCAGGTTCTTCTCGTAAGTTTCGATCGTATCGCTTAGCACCTTTAGCTGCATGTCCTGCGCCGCCAGTAAAAAGTAATCGGTCGCCAGCAGCGCCTGCTGGCTTAGCCGGATATTTTCGAGATCGGCCGCGCTCACCTGCGCGTTGTTCACCGCATTCTCGACCGACAAACGAACCCGGCCCCACAGATCCGGCTCCCAGGTCGCGGCTACGGGTAATGAAAAGCTCTGGCTGGCTTTTTTTTCGATGTAGCTTTGCGTGATCGCGGGGTTCGATCCGATAGAGGGATAGTAGTTTGCGTGATTGGCCAAAACGATAGCCCGCGCCTGCCGGAACTGTGCTTCCGCCTGCTTTACGTTCTGGTTACTGACGTTGACTAACTCTTCCAGCCGGTTCAGTTGTGGATCGCCAAAAATCTCCCACCACTTGCCCTTGAGCAGGCCATCGCTGGGAGTCGCCATCTTCCACTGCCCGTTGCCGGCCATTTCTTTGAGGGCGGTGGGCGTCTGTGCTACCGGCCGCTGGTATCGCGGGCCGATCGTACACCCTGAGCAGAGGAGACAACCAAGAACTGCAGTTTTCCAACGTCGCGTCATCAGTCACCGCTCTCCGCGACCCCGCCGGGAATAAGAAAATCGGGACGGTGCCGGTAACTCGGCTGCCGCCGGCCGAAGCGCTTGCGAAGCCGGTCAAAATAAAGATAAATCACGGGCGTAGTGAACAAAGTCAACATCTGGCTGACCAAAAGTCCGCCTACGATGGAAATTCCGAGAGGCTTCCGCAACTCCGCTCCAGCGCCCCAGCCGAGCGCCATCGGCATCCCAGCCAGCAGCGCGCACATGGTCGTCATCATGATGGGCCGGAACCTCAGCAAACAGGCCTGGTAGATTGCGTCCCGCGAATTCATCCCTTCGTTCCGTTCTGCCGCCAGCGCGAAATCGATCATCATGATCGCGTTCTTCTTCACGATGCCGATCAGCAGGATAATTCCGATCATGCCCATGAGATCCAGGTCGCTCTTGAACAGGACCATGGCCACCAGCGCTCCCACGCCGGCTGACGGCAGCGTCGAGATAATGGTCAGAGGGTGGATCAGGCTCTCGTAGAGTATTCCCAGCACGATATAAACGGCGAGCAGCGCCGTCGCGATCAGGATGGGCTGATTCTGAAGCGCTTCCTGATAGGCCCGCGCCGTGCCGGCGAACTTGCCCGTGATGTTGGCCGGCAGGCCCATCTCCACTTGCGCCCGGTTGATCGCCGCCACGGCGTCGCTCAGCGGGACATTTTCCGAGAGGTTGAACGAAAGCGTCGTTGCCGGGAACTGCCCCTGGTGCGGCAGCGAAATGGGCGTGAGCCCTTGCGTGAAGTGCGTGAAGGTCGACAAAGGAACGTCGGTGCCTTTGGGCGTCTGCACGTAGATCGTATTCAGAAAGTCCGGGCTTTCCCACCATTGTTGCTGCAGGGCCAGTACAACGTGATACTGATTAATCGACTTGTACATTACCGAGACCTGGCGCTGGCCAAAAGCGTCGTAGAGCGCGGAGTCCACGGCTTGCGCCGTCAGACCGAGGCGCGATGCGGTATCGCGGTCGATGACCACATTCGACGACAAGCCGGAATTCTGCTGGTCGGAGCTGACGTCCGCGATCTCCGGAAGCGTCGAGAGCCGGTCCAGGAGCTTCGGCCCCCATACCGACAGCGAGTCGAAGTCGGGCGCCTGCAGCGTGTACTGGTATTGCGCGTTACCTTGCCGGCCGCCGATTCGCACGTCCTGCGAGTTCTGCATGAACATGATGGCCCCAGGCACGCCCGAAGTCTGGCGGCGCAGACGGGCGATCACCTGGTCTGAAGTCGACTTGCGAACACCCACCGGCTTAAGCTGAACGTTGATCTGCGCCGAGTTCCCGCCGAACCCGCCCCCGCTCGTCCCCGCCACCATAGTGACTGTTTCGACATCCGGGTCCATTCGGACCTTTTCCTCGAACCATTTCGCCTTCTCCACCAACGCCTGGTAGGAGATGTGCTGCTCGCCCATGACGGCGCCCTGTAGACGCCCCGTATCCTGCTGCGGGAAAAATCCTTTCGGAATCTTGGCGTAAAGATAGACGTTAATGCCCATCGTGAGCACCAGGGTGATCAGAATGGACCCGGGATGATTCAGCACCACGTTGAGCGCCGATCCATAAGTGGAGATGATCCACCTGTAGACTTTTTCGCTCTGGTTATAGACGAGTCCGTGGCCGCGGTCTTCCTTGAGAAGCCACGCGCACATCATGGGGACAACCGTCAGGGAGACAACCATGGACAGGGCGATGGCGACCGAAAGAACCACCGCGAATTCGCGGAACAGGCGCCCTACCACGCCGCTCATCATCAGGATGGGAATGAAAACCGCAATGAGCGAGATGCTCATCGACAAAACAGTGAAACCAATCTCTTCCGCGCCCTTGAGGGCTGCCTCCATCGGTTTCATGCCATGTTCCAGGTGGCGCGTAATGTTTTCGATCACCACAATCGCATCGTCCACCACGAATCCCGTCGCAATGGTCAGCGCCATCAGCGAAAGATTGTCCAGGGTGTACCCCAACAGATACATCGCGCCGAAGGTGGCAATGATGGATACCGGCACCGATACGCTCGGAATAAACGTCGACCATGCGCTGCGGAGGAAGAGGAACACCACCAGAACCACTAGCCCAATGGAGACGATCACGTTGCGCTGCGCATCCCTCATTGTTTCCCGGGTCGTGATGGTGCGGTCGCTGGCAATCTTGAAACGGACCGTCGGCGGAAGCTGCGCCTGAAACTGCGGCATCAAGGCTTTAATCCGCGCCACCGTGTCGATGATATTCGCATTCGGCTGGCGGTTGATCTGGATCTGAACCATCGGATTGCCGTTTACGACGCCGAAGTTCCGGACATCTTCATTGGCGTCGATGACGCGGCCGAGGTCCGACAGTCGGACGGGAGCGCCGTTCCGGTAGACAACCACCAGATCCTTGTATTCTTTCGCCAGGAAAAGCTGGTCGCTGGCATAAATCGGAATCTCCTCCTGGGAGTTCGCCAGCGCGCCTTTCGGTTTATTCGCATTGGCGCTTTGGAGGAACGTGCCGATCTGATCGAGACCCACGTTGTAGCGGGAGAGCGGCTGCGGATTCACTTCGACGCGAACCGCGGGAAGCGAGCTTCCACCCACATAAACCTGGCCGACGCCCTTGACTTGCGCCAGTTTCTGCGCAAACACCGAGGAGGCGATGTCGTACAACTGCGGCCTCGGCACTACATCCGACTCGAGTGTCATCAGTATAATCGGCTGGTCGGCCGGATTGATTTTCCGGTATCTGGGGAGGGAGGGAAGATTCGCGGGGAGAAACCCCGCCGCCGAGTTAATGGCCGCCTGCACTTCGCGCGCCGCCCCATTGATGTCGCGGCTCAGATCGAATTGGAGTGTGATCGACGCGGATCCAACCGAGCTTCTGGATGTCATTTCCGTGACGCCCGCGATGCGCGTGAACTGCTTCTCGAGTGGAGTCGCGACCGAGGCCGCCATCACGTCGGGACTCGCTCCCGGCAAGCCGGCGCTGACGTTGATGGTCGGGAAGTCGACCTCCGGCAGTGCCGAGACCGGCAATAGCGTATAGCCGATCCCGCCGGCCAGCGTCACCGCCACCAGGAGCAGCGTGGTGGCAACCGGCCTCTGAATGAATGGCGTGGAAATGCTCATAATGCACCGGTCTCAGGTCAGTATGGGCCCAGAAGTTCTTCACTCTCGCCGGAACCACGGGACCGGGCGACCCACGCCGCGGCCCGTCCGAAATACAAATAGATGACCGGCGTCGTGAAAAGCGTCAGCACCTGGCTGACCAACAGTCCGCCGATGATGCAGATGCCCAGCGGTTTACGCAATTCGGAACCTACGCCGCTGCCGAAGGCGAGCGGAACGGCGCCGAGCAGCGCGGCCATCGTCGTCATCATGATCGGACGGAAGCGCAGCAGGCACGCCTGGTAGATCGCTTCCTCCGGCGGTTTGCCTTCCTTGCGCTCCGCTTCGAGCGCAAAGTCGATCATCATGATGGCGTTCTTCTTCACGATGCCGATCAGAAGAATGATGCCAATCAGCGCAATGACATCCAGATCTTTGTGGAACAGAACCAGGGCCAGGATCGCGCCGACTCCGGCCGATGGCAGCGTGGAAAGAATGGTGATGGGATGGATAAAGCTCTCATAGAGCACCCCCAGAACCAGGTACACCGTGACCATGGCCGCCAGGATCAGGATCGACTCGTTGGCCAGCGACGATTCAAACGCGTGGGCCGTTCCCTGAAAGCTGGGTTCGATGCTGGCTGGCATGCCCAGTTCCCGTGTAACCTGCTTGATATGATCGACCGCCGCGCCGAGCGACGCTCCCGGAGCCAGATTAAAGGAAAGAGTAACCACGGGGAACTGGCTCTGATGGTTGATCGTAATCGGGGACGGAACCATGGATGCTCTTACAAACGCTCTGAGCGGAGCCGGCGCCAGCGCCGCCGCGCCCGTCAGAGCGCTATTGGTCCCCGCCAGTGCGATCGTCGTTGCCAGATTGGCCGACGCCGACCCGATCGGCACATACATGTCTCCCAGAGCCGCCGCATCCTGCTGATAGTGGGGCGCCACTTCGAGAATCACATGGAACTGATTGGTCTGCGTATAAATCGTCGATACCTGCCGCTGGCCGAAGGAATCGTAGAGCGCGTCGTCGATGTTCTGAGGCGTGATGCCCAGCCTGCCCGCCGTGTCGCGATCGATATGGACGAGCAGTCCGAGGCCGTTGTTCTGCTGATCGGTCGCCACGTCCCGCAGTTCGGGTAGCTGTTTCATCCGCTCCACCAGGCGCGGAACCCACAGATCCAGCAGCGCTTTATCGGGCGCATCGAGCGAGTACTGGTATTGAGTCCGGCTGATCCGGTCTTCCACCGTCAGATCCTGCACCGGCTGCATGAAGAGCTCGATGCCTGCCACCTGTTCGAGCTTCGGCTCCAGCCGCCGGATCACATCCACCGCGGAAACATCCGCCCGCTGTTCGAGCGGCTTCAGCGTGATCTGGATACGGCCGCTGTTCATGGTCGTGTTCACGCCATCGGCGCCGATGAACGAGGTCAGATTCTCGACCGCCGGATCCTGGCGGATCACCTGCACCAGTTCCTGCTGCCGCTTGGACATGGCGGGAAACGATATCGTCTCGGGCGCCTGCGAAATGCCCAGGATGGCGCCGGTATCCTGCACCGGAAAGAACCCCTTCGGGACGATGATGTAAAGGTAAATCGTGAGGCCGAGCGTGCCGATAGCCACCAGCAGCGTCAGGGGCTGATGACGCAGCACTACCCGGACCATCTTGCCGTACGCTTCGATGGTCTTGACGAAGCACCACTCCGACCAGCGGTACAACGCGCCTTGCTCGGCTTCCGGATGGTGCTTCAGAATTCGAGCCGCCATCATGGGCGTCAGCGTCAGGGAGACAAACGCCGAAAATATGATCGTGACCGCCAGAGTCACCGCGAATTCGCGGAACAGCCGGCCCACGATATCCGCCATGAACAGCAACGGAATCAGCACGGCGATCAGCGAGACGGTCAACGACACGATGGTGAATCCGATCTCCGCCGATCCCTTCAGCGCGGCTTGCATGGCGGACTCGCCCTTCTCGATATAGCGCGAGATGTTTTCGATCATTACGATCGCGTCGTCCACTACAAAACCGGTGGAAATCGTGAGCGCCATCAACGAAAGATTATCCAGGCTGTACCCCAGCAGGTACATGACGGCGAACGTGCCCACCAGCGAAAGAGGCACGGCGATGCCCGGGATGATCGTGGCCGAAGCGCTGCGTAGGAAAAGAAAGATGACCATCACCACCAAAACCGTGGTGAGCAGCAGTTCGAATTCGACGTCCTTCACCGATGCCCGGATGGTGGTCGTACGGTCGGTGATGACCTGCACGCGGATCCCCTCCGGCAGAGATGCTTCGATTTGAGGAAGGAGCGCCTGCACGGTATCGACGACGCTAATGATGTTGGTCCCGGGCTGCCGCTGAATATTCAGAACGATGGCCCGGTCGGCGTTCACCCAGGCGGCCAGCTTGGTGTTCTCCGCGCCGTCGATGACCGTGGCGACATCCCTAATGCGCACGGGCGCCCCATTGCGGTAAGCAATGATGATCGGCCCGTACTGCGCGCCGGCCTGAAGCTGGTCGTTGTCGTTAATGGTCCAGGCCTGGTCCGGTCCGTCGAAACTGCCCTTCGCCTGGTTCACGTTTGCGCTGCCAAGCGCCGTTCGCAGTGCCTCAAGACTCAGTCCATAGGACGCCAGCGCCGTGGGATTCGCCTGCACCCGGACGGCCGGGCGCTGCCCGCCGCTGATGCTCACCAGACCCACGCCTTGGAGCTGGGAAATTCTCTGCGCCATGCGCGTTTCCGCCAGCTCTTCGACTTTCGGCAGCGGCACCGTCGAAGACGTAATGGCCAGCGTCAGAATCGGCGCGTCGGCGGGATTCGTCTTGCTGTAAATGGGTGGAACCGGAAGATTGGTGGGCAGAAAAGTGGTGGCGGCATTGATGGCGGCCTGCACCTCCTGCTCGGCTACGTCGATGCTGAGATCGAGCGAAAACTGCAGCGTGATCAGCGAACTGCTGAAAGAACTGATCGACGTCATCTGCGTCAGTCCGGGCACCTGGCCGAACTGTTTCTCGAGCGGCGCGGTGATCGAAGACGTTACTACCTCCGGACTCGCGCCCGGGTAAAACGTCTGGACCTGAATGGTCGGGTAATCGACTTGCGGCAGCGCCGAAACCGGCAGTTGCCTGAAAGCAGTGATACCGACCAGCACCACGCCGGCCATCAACAGCGATGTTGCCACCGGCCTCAGGATGAACGTTCGGGAGGGACTCACCTACCAGCGCCTCCGCTCTGGCCCTTTTGGAAGCTACCGTCGCCTTTCTTAAACCTGCCGCCGCCCTTCTTGAATCCGCCACGGCCGCCACGGCCGCCGGCGTCGTAGCCTGGCGGGTTGTCCAGCTCTCCGGCTTTCCGTACTCTGACCACGGCGCCTTCAATCAGTCTGTCGGTGCCATCCACGACTACCCGGTCCCCATCCGAGATGCCGCTGAGAATGTCGGCTGAGGTCGCCGTAGTGATTCCCACCTGGACCGTTTTCAGGTGCACTCTGGAATCTTCGTCCACAACATAGACGAACGTGCCCTGCTGGCCATTCTGGACCGCCACGTTTGGGACCACGAGTTGATTGCCCAGCGTGTTCACCAGCAGGCGTATGTTGACGAATTGCTGAGGGAAGAGCGCATTGTCCTTGTTGTCGAAAACCGCCTTCAGCTTCGAGGTGCCGGTCGTATTGTCGATCTCGTTATCGAGCGTCACTAGCATCCCGGATGCCAGCTTTTTGGAATTGTCCCGGTTATACGCGTCCGCTGGCAGATGCGCGCCCGCCCGCAGCTTTTGCGTGACCTCCGGAAGGCTGTCCTCCGGGATGGTAAACAGCACGGATATCGGCTGGAGCTGGGTGATCGTGATCATGCCGTTCGCGTCGGCGGCGTGGACGATGTTGCCGGGATCCACCAGGCGCAGACCTACAACCCCCGTAATCGGAGCCGTGATTTTGGAATAAGTCAGTTGCAGCTTGGCGTTGTCGATGCTGGCTTGATCCTGCTTGATGGTAGCTTCGTATTGCGCCACCAGCGCGGCCTGCGTATCCAGTTGCTGACTCGGAATGGCGTCCGTCTTCACCAATAGCTTGTAACGGTCAAGGTCAACCTTCGCGTTGGCCACCAGAGCCTGGTCGTGCGCCAGCGTAGCTTGAGCCAAATCGAGTTGAACCTGATACGGCCGCGGGTCTATTTCGATCAGGACCTGGCCCTCCTTGACCAAATCGCCTTCGTTGAAATGTAGTTTCATCAACTGGCCGTCGACCCGCGATTTGACCGTAACAGTGTAGTAAGGGCTCACGTTGCCCAACCCGTTCAGATAAACCGGGATGCTGGAGCGCGCGACTTTCGTCACTACTACCGGCACCGGGCCCAGAGCCGCGCCCCGGCCTCCGCCAAAGCCTCCCCCGCCGCCCTGGCCTCTAGGGCCGCTGTTCGGTTGGCCGGCACGCCAGACCGCGTACCCCGCGACGCCCGCGATGATCAGCAGGAAAACAACCCAGATCAGTCCGCGTTTCTTTGATTTTCCGGGAGTGGGCGGCGTTGGTCCATGTGGGCCGGGCGGATGCACTTCCGGCAGCGATTCAGGGGTTTTTGTGCTTGTCGTCATTCAAACGCCTATTGAAAAGGTGCGGAACACCTCATTATGACGAATTCGAGAGCCTCCAGGTAACACCCGCGCCCGGGAGGGTGTTTTGGCCTACCCGGTCCGGAGGTGGGACAGACCATCGCTTTTCGTGGTCTGTCGGGCCGTCGCCTGGCCACAACCGCTCGACAGACGACAAAAAACGATCGTCTGTGCCACCCGGTTTCGCCTCGGTTGGGTCAACCAATTCTCCCCAATACCTGGAAGATACCCGGCGTCTTCGGGAGTTCCGAAACCCGACGCGGCGCCGGGGAGTGCGTGCGCCACCTCGGCACCGGTGAAGTTAATTTTACGCTGTTCCTGGCGACGGCAAATTGGGAGCGCCGGTTAACGCGCCTTTGCCCTGCCGGCGTCCCGGCATCGGTCATTACTGGTGAAGATGTCCCGCACGGGGCTCCGCCTGAGCCTTACTTGCCTGCCATTCCCTCGACTTACCCAGTTGGCAATTGCCTCCACGTGCGCCCGGAGGTCCCGCCTTACCTGTTTACCGTCCGGTCGACTGACCCAGATGTGCTTGTCATCGTAGCTGATCCGCACGCTTTGGCCGGGCTCGGTCCAGGCCGCCCATCCGTGGTGGACCCCCGCTAAGTAATTCTTGGATTCGTCGCGCCAGTTCAAAACCGGAGTCTTTTGATAGCCGATCAGAACTTTATTGTCCGCCTCGAAGCAGTAATAATAGTCGCTCGCTCCGAAGAAGCAATTCGCGCAAAGTAACTCGGCGTGATCGAGCAACTGCGCTTGAACCTGCTGCCGGTCGGCCTGCGCTCCGAAAGAGACTGGCGCGGCCAGCAAGGCAGCCACGCAAACTGGCTTCCGGATAACAGACCGGATATAAGGATACAAGTTCATCGTTCAATCTTAGCCTGGTGCCGTGCGCCCCGTGCCGGCTGGCGTCGGCGGGAGGGCGCACCCACCCTCTGTCGCTTATTGCCCCCTACCGGCTGGGGGCGGTCCCACGGGCATTCCCAGGGGCAATCCTCCCCTGCCGCCGGGACGGGCGGGAGCCACGTAGTTCACCATCTCATCCACCGGCTTCTTCCCGGCCCACGCGATGCCGCGGAGCAATGTCCGCTGAATCTGGTAGTTGGCGAAATTGGCGTAGGTGTGGCCCTGCATCCACACGAACGCTCGCGCCGGCTGACCACCGGGTACTGTGTGTTCGTAGGTCCAGATCTGCGGTACGATTTCGCCCTTGTGCTCGCCGGCAGATTCGGTTGGCGGGATTACAACGTTTGCCAGCACGTGGATCTCGGGATCTTTCGCCCACGTCATCTTGAAGAAGGCTTCATCCCAAATCGTGAGGTCCGACATGTCCTTCATAATGGGGTTCGATTTGTCCACGATTGCGTACTGGATGGGCGCCTCCCAACTGTAGTTCGTCTCGCCATGCTTCTTTCCGCCACCGAGCAGCGCCGCCATATAGGCCGGATCCGGACCGCACAAGGAGTCATGAAGATTAACCAGACCGCCGCCACGTTTGACGTACGCCTCGAGCGTCGCCTTGTCGCTGTCGCTCAGAAAGCCCGCGTCGCCTTTGTATATCACCACCACGTCGGTATGTTCGAGGTCGGCGCTGCGGGGGAAATGCAAAGAGCCATCGACCACGGCCCCATGCTCCGTCAGAATCTTGCTCCAGTCGGCCTGAAACTGCGGGTAGTCATGCTGGCCCGTGGAATGGGACTTGAGCCCTCCCCAGAGATAGATATGCATTCCATTGGGGTTCTGGCCCTGTGGTGGAGGAACGCCCTGAGGGCCCCTGGATTGCGCCCAGGCAGTCCCGCCCAGGAACGACAAAAATAAGACGCCGAGTACGAATATAAGATGCAGGGTCCGCACTCTTGGAAGTTTGCAATTTCGTCTGCTTGTCACAAGTCACCACCTAGTCTTTGTGTTAATGGTTATTACAGTTCTTGAATCGTCTTGGTCCCGTCAAACCAGGTATCCCGCGGAGGATCGTTCCGTCAGGTTGTATTTCATTTCTCCATCCTCTGATGCGGGTGAAAACTTCGGCTGATACGGGTGGAAAATTCGGCGTGCTGGTCTTGGCGGCGCGCACATTCGGTGTTAGACAACGTCCCGCACCCTTGAGACAGGCAATGGTAACGAAGTGCGAATGGGTTGTCAATTGACCCTCCTTCCGCCGACCGCGGCATGGGCGATCGGCGCGCCATGTGGCGCCCGCGGGCGCGCCCCGGTCCCCGCCATGACTTTCATTCCGGCGAGCCCAGGGCCGGGATAGTTCCGTGCAGCCTGATGTCGCGCGACGACGATCCGAGGTAGATCGGCCGGCTCCCCTCCAGCATTACCCAATCGTGGCTGGCCGTGGACCAGTATGAGAGCGCCCGCGGGCCGATGTGGATGGCGACCTGCCTGCTCCGTCCCGGTTCGATCTCGACACGCTCGAAACCCGCCAGCGACTTCGGCGCAAAGTCCACCTCGCCACCGGCTGGCGGGCCTATGTATGCCTGCGCCACCTCGGCGCCCCTTCGCGAACCCGCGTTGCGAAGCGTGACGGCGACATCCACGCCATCGCCGCGGCGCTTCACCGCCAGTTGCGAGTACTCAAAGCGCGTGTAGGACAGGCCGTGGCCGAACGGAAACAGCGGTTGAATACTCTGCCGGTCGTACCAGCGATAGCCGACGGCGATGCCTTCCGAGTAGGTCGCCGCGGGCGTCTCCGCCTTCCCGCCGCCCGCGCTGCGCGGCGGCGCCAGACGCTCGGGATGCCCGGCGGCGCGGGCCGGAGCGTCTTCGAGCCGCGCGGGAAACGTGACCGGCAGTTTGCCGCCCGGGTTGGCGCGGCCCAGCAGCAGGTTGGCCGTCGCCCAGCCTCCCTCCTGGCCGGGATACCACATCTCCAGGATCGCGCGCACTTCGTCCTTCCAGGGCATGGCCACCGGGCCGCCGGTGTTCAGCACCACCACGGTTCGCGGGTTCGCGGCGGCCACGCGCCGGATGAGCTCGTCCTGGTCTTCGGGCAGCGCCAGCGCGCCTCCCACCCCGCTCCAGGCGAAAACAACCGCCGTCCGCGCGGCCCGGGCGGCAGCCACCGCGGCCTCCAGATTCGCCTGGCGGAGCTCGGGCGTCATCCACGCGAAGCGTATGCTCAGGGGCGCGGTCCCCGTGGAACTGGCAGTCAGCTCGATGCGATGCGCCCCGGCGGCGAGGCGAACGGTGGCGCGCGGATTATCGCGCCCATCGGTGGTGGGAACGATGCTCGACCACTTCTTGGCGGCCGCGCCCCCGCCCGCGAAGCCGAAGCCGCCGGATCGGCCAAGCGCTTGCCCATCGATCGTAATGGTCCCGCTGCCTTCGGCGCCATTGCCGTTGGCCGCCTGCGCGGCGAAGGTGTAGTCGCCGTCACCCGCCGCCGTCAAGGTCCCGCTCCATGCGTACTCGGTTCCGGGCGCCAATGCGGTGGGGCCGTGAAAATCCAGCGTTCCATCCACTTCGGTGGCGCCGGTATCCGGGGTGGTCTGCCGACGGAGCAGCCCCGGCTGGCCGTCATGAGCAAGCGCCGTCCCCGCCATGGCCACGCCCGTCAGGTCTCCGCCCGCGGCGTAGGCGATACGGGCCCGCGGCGCGCTCTTCCGCAGCGCCGCCAGCGGAGAAACCAACCGCGCCTCGAAGCCCGCCGCCCGCTCGCCCATGAATCCCGCCGCCACCTGCCCGCCGGTGGGGCCGATCACCGCCAGCGACGCCAGATCCGCCGCCCTGAGCGGCAGCGCCTGGCCTTCGTTCCGCAGCAGCGCCCCTCCCTGTTCGGCGATCTCCCGAACCACCTTCGCATCCGCCTCGATATCGATCGCCGCCGGCCGCGCGGGCGGTTTCCCATCGAGCAGGTGAAACCGGTCCATCTGGCCCAGGATGCGCCCCACCGCCTGGTCGATGGCGGAAACCGGAATGGCGCCGCTCTCCACCGCGGCTTTCAGCGCGCCCGCCAAATACGGCCCGCCTGGGCGGCCCGCGATCTCCCGCCCCGGCATCTCCAAATCCGTCCCGCTGACAATCCCCAGCGGGCTCCTCATCGCGCCCCAGTCCGATGTGACGAAACCCGTGAAGCCCCACTGCCCCCGCAGCACGCCGTTTTCGAGCTCCGAATTCTCGCACGCCCAGGGGCCGTTGATCCGGTTGTACGCGCACATCACCGAAGCCGCCCCCGCCTTGACCGCGGCCTCGAACCCAGGCAGGTAAATCTCGTGCAGCGTGCGCTCGTCGACCATGACCGCATCGGACCCGTTGTACCCCGCCAGGTGCTTCACCTGCGCCATCGTTCCCTGGCTCTCGATGCCCGCCACCTCGGCCGCGCCCAGTTGCGCGTTCAGCCACGGGTCTTCGCCGAAGGTGGTGTGATTGCGGCGGAACAGGGGGTCGCGCACGATGTTGATATGCGGCGCCAGCAGGATGTCCTGCTCGAGCGCCTTGGCGTCGCGGCCCATCACCACGCCGAACAGCCAGGCGGCCTCCACGCTGAATGTGGCGGCCAGCCCCACCGGCGTCGGCATGCCGGTGGCGTCCCGGTTGACGTTGATCCCGGCCGGCCCGTCCGCCAGGCGCAGCGGAGGGATGCCTAGCCGCGGCAGTCCCGGCCAGTAACCCGCCTGCCCCAGTTCCTTCGGATCGCGGGCGCCGTGGACGAGCGAGATCTTCTCGTCCAGCGTCATCCGCCCCACCAGCGCCTGCACCTTATCCGGAGACTGCCCCGCCGCCGGCCATATCAAAAGAAGTGCCGGTATCCAGCCGCGCTTCACCACTCCCGGTCGGCGCCCACCGTGTCCAAATGGAAAGGAGCCGAGGCGATGTTGCTCCCCCATGCCACCTCCAGCTTGGCCGCCAGCGCCGCGGTCTTGGTCAGCGTCAGTTTGCAGCTCGCCACCAGAGCGGGCGCTTTGCCCATAGTCATGGGTACGCGGCCCAGGTCCGATTTCGGATCGTAAGCCGCCGCCTTGGCGCCGGTGGCCTTGTTGATGGCGAGCTGCCACTGGGCGCCATCGGCCAGGACATAGAGCGTGTAGTCGCCCTTCGGAACCTGGAAACCCTTGAATGCCAGATCGGCATCGGTGTGGAAGGCGGCATTGAGGCGGCTCTTCGCCGTGGGCGCCGCGTACTTCACCGCGATGGTCTTGCTTTCAATCGTGACGGACGTCTGCTCCGCCTGCTGGGCAAAGGCCGCGGCCGCTATGAAGCCGATCGCAACCGCCCGCGTCAAACCGAATTCCCGCATTGCTCTTCTCCAGACACGAATATAATCCCTCGCGCTCCCAGGATACGAATTGCGCCCCCGCCCTACTCGCCGGCCTGAACGGCCTCCTCTTTCTTCTTCGGCACACCCTTCAGGTGGCAATCCCGGCACTTCACCCAGTGGACGTTGTGCTTGCTGTCGTGCGAAGCGAAGGTGGTGTCCATCTTCTCCACGTCCAGGCCGCAATTCGACATCTTGGGGTGGCAGGTGGCGCACGAGGCCCGCGTCTTCTCCCCGTGCTGGGCGTGGCATGCCAGACAACTGATTCCTTCGTGCACGCCCAGGCCGGTCCGGTCGTCGCCCGAGCCCACTTGCCTGGTGGCCACCGGCGCGTGGCACTGGTAGCACAGCGCCTGGCGCCTGTCGGGGCTCATTTTCACCGCGCGAGCCCCTTCGAGCATCGCCGGCATGGGCAATTCCGATACCGGGATGTACAGTTGCGTCCGGCGGTCGAACAACGCCAGCGATGGCCGCACGATTTCCTGCGACGGGCCGGGGACGCGGGCATCCACGTCAGTCTTCTTTAAGGGCGGTCCTTCCCGGTGCATCTCATGGCACGTCGGACACGGCATGGCTGGCATGTTGGCCAGCTCCGCCCGCTCCAGGCGCCACGGACCGTGGCGATCCACCGGCGCCACCAGGTCCCCAATGCCGCCTTCAAAGTGCATGCCGTGGCACCGCAGGCAATCGTCCATCAGCATGTTCTTCGCGTTGAACGCCTTGTCGAGAAAGATGCGCGCATAGCTGGCGCCGTGGGGGCCCGTCTGCCACGCGGCGTATTCCTGGCGGTGGCACTCCTGGCACCGCTCCACCATGGTCTGGACGTACTTGTTTGGGAACCCGATGCGCTCCGGCAGATCGCCGCGCAGGTGCGAGTACACCCGCGTTGCGTTGTTCCAGTGGAACCGGGCGTCCGGCGTGAGCGCCCCGCCGTGGCACTTCTCGCAACCGATTCCCCGGTGGCTGGAGGAATGCCACGTCTCGTAAAGCGTTTGCATCTCGTGGCAATTGACGCAGCCCTTCCCGCCGCCCGATTCGTAATAAAGGCTCGCGCCCGGGACCGAGAGCAGCACCGCCGCGACCAGTAGACCGGCAATCGCTACCGCTCTCTTCAAGAACGCACCCTGGTGCCCTTCCACGCTTGCAACAGGTTGTTCGAGGCGCGGTAGGCGTTCGCCAGAATCGTCAGCCCCGGGTTGAACCCGCCGTTCGTCACGTGCACGCTGGCGTCGATTACGTACACGTTGTCCGCGTCATGCACCCGGCAGTCCTTATCCACCACCGAAGTTTTTGGATCGTTCCCCATGCGGCACGTCCCCGCCTGGTGCTGGCCGCCGCTCAGCGCGTTCGAAGGCAACCGCCGCCAGGTTTGCGCCGCCCCGGCTTCCTTCAGCCACGCCTCCGCCTTGCCGGCGATGAATTTAGCGATTTCGAGCGTGTGCGGGTGCTTGTGGCCGGACAATCGCGCCACTGGAATGCCCCAGTAGTCTTTCACCTTGGGGTCCGCCTCCACGCGCGCGTCGAACATCGGCATCTCCTGCACCGGCCCCATCACTTCTATGGTTCGCCGGTAAGCGGTGCGCACGAACTCCTTGTGCTCCGGTCCCCAGCGCGAAACCCAGGCCGGCGTCAGGTTCAGAAACTGGTAGGGAAGCCGGATGAACTCGTTCGCCAGCATGCCGCCGCCGGCGAGGCCGGGGTTGCCGTGATTGTAATCGCAGATGGCGATG
This sequence comes from Bryobacteraceae bacterium, assembly GCA_052148435.1. Taxonomy (GTDB): domain Bacteria; phylum Acidobacteriota; class Terriglobia; order Bryobacterales; family Bryobacteraceae; genus JBEKYD01. Next base: position 17,733 of record JBKQIF010000078.1, on the reverse strand, counting down.
GATGCGCCCGGCCCCAGGTCGTCGTAGGTGTCGAAATCGAACAGGCCGATGGCCGCCGGGTAGGTGTGCGAGTGGAGATTCCTGCCCACCCAGTCGTACCGGTTCCCCAACCCGTTTGGAAACAGCTTGTGCCGGGTGTTCAGCAGCAGCCGCGCGGATTCCACCGCCCCGCCGCACACGATCACCAGGTCCGCTGTCTGTTCCTCCAGGTGGCCGTTGGCGTCGAAGTAAGATACTCCCTTCGCCCTGCCGCTCCCGTCCAGCAGAATCTCGCGGACCATCGCCTCCGTCCGCAGCTCGCAATTCCCGGTGGCCAGGGCGGCCGGGATCACCGTGTTGTGGGTCCCCGTCCGCGCGCTTAACTCGCACGCATAACCCACGCACCAGCGGCACCGCATGCAGCTCCGTCGCCCGTTGTAGGGCACGCTGTTCCGCAGCATGGGAATATCGAACGGGTGCAGGCCCAGACGCCGGGCGGCTGGCTGCAGCGTCTGGTACTCCTTGTTGGGAGACAGCGGCGGCATGGGCAGGGGCTTGCGGCGCGGCGCCTTGAAGATGTTGTCGGTGTCGTCTCCCGATACGCCCATCTCCCACTCGGCCTTCTCGTAGTAAGGTTCCAGGTCCGAATAGGATATCGGCCAGTCCTCGAGCGTGCTGCCTGCCACCGTGCCGTAGGTGGAGCGCATGCGGAAATCCTGCTCCATGTAGCGCCACGCCATGGCGCCGTAGCTGAACGTTCCGCCCCCCACGCAGGCCGCGTTGTTGCTGTAGGCCGCTTCGCTGGGGGCGACGATCTGTTCTCCCCGCTCGTCCACTACCACGCGCGGGTTGCGGTCCTCATCCGGGCCGAAGGCGTTGCCCAGCACCGTGATGCGCTGATTACGCAGGTCGTCCTTGCGGCCATCGGCCGCCGAATACCACTTCCCGCGCTCCAGCGCCGCTACCTTCAAACCGGCCGCGGCGAGTTCCTTGGCCACTACGCCGCCGCCCGCGCCGGCCCCCACAATCACCGCATTCACGTGTTTGAGAGCCATGCCGTCATCCCACCTTGGGCTGGTCTTCGTAGCGCTGCCGGCCGCGCACCGGGGGAAACGGCAGGCCCACCATTTTCCAGCTCGCCATATTGCGGTTGCCGCCGTGGCGCGGGTCGCCGTAGAAACCCTGGCGAGTGTGGGCCAGAACCAGATCGAAGAACTCCCTGGAGTTTTCCTCCACTTCGATCAGGGCCTCGGACTGCTGTTCGGCGGCCAGTTCCGCGAAGCGCTTCCCGAACTTGGCTCGGCTCGCCCGATCCACCGCGGCGATGCCCTGGCGGTAGGTCTTCCGGTGCCTCTTGAAATGGCGCGTCAACTGGATGTCGATATAGTCGACCACCCCGCTCTGGCGCGCGCCGGCATCGCGGTCCGCGGGGATAATCTGTTCGCAGATGGCTTCCACGGTTTGGGCCTCGCCGGCCGTAAAGAAACGCCAGCCGCCGTTGCGCCCGCCTCCGCCGCAGGAGATAGCGGCCCCCGCCACCGCGGCTGATAAGCCCGCGCCCAGAAACGTGCGGCGCCGTAGCATGAGCTTCTTGCTGTGCATGGATGCGTCCCCGCGGCGGCCTCGCTGAAACCGCCGGGTCTGCTACGAAGCGGCCAGAATGCGGTGCACGATCTCGGCGTTCTCTCTGACTTCGTCCTTGACGCGCGGGAACATGCCCACATAAATGCCGTCGGTCGGCTTGATGCTCTCAAAAGCCGTGCGGAAAGCCTGCGTCACGCCGCGGTCGGCAATGCGTCCGGCGGCCAGGATCTTGAACGCGAAGCAGGGCTTCTTGGTCTGCCGTATGGCTTTGTACATGCGCGCCGGATCGCTCTGCATGTAGATGTCGCTCGTCATCTCCATGATCTCGCCGTTGAGCGCCTTCTTCCATTCATCCGTGGTTCGCGTCCGGTTGTAGACGCAGCCGGAATAGAAGTCCACGTCCCAGCCTTCCGATTCCACCAGGTCGATGATCTCCGGCTTGTGGGTGCCCACGCCCACCAGCACGCCCAGGTCGCGAGCCCGCTTGCACCATTCCTTCACCGTGTCCATCTCGCCCGTCTGGAAGGCCTTGTCCACCACTTCGCCCTGCCTCTGCAGCGCCAGCGGCTTGAGGGTCTTCACCAGCATGGCGGAATCCACCCCGGCGGTCACCTGGATGATCAGGTGCATCTTGCCGCCTTCGGCTTGAAACCGCGCCCAATCCTGCGGCCCGCGGTCCAGGTGAACGTAGTTGAACGCGTTGATCCCGAAACGGTTGCACTGGTGCATGACTTCGCATACGCGGTCCGCCGTGTACCACTCTTTCATCACCGTGCCCAGGGTGTTGTTGTAGTGGGCGAACCCGTAAAACGGGTTGACGCCGAGAACCATTCGGCTGATCTCGACGTTGCCGAACTTCATCTTCGGTACCTGGATCTGGGAAGCCGGCCTCGCCGGCCCGGCGGCTGGCGCCGGAGCTTGCGGCGCACCCGGGGGCATATTCTGGGCCGGTTGCGCCTCCGCCGACGCTACGCCCGTCAGACCGGCCGCCAGGGCCGCGCTCGATTGCAGAAAACCACGACGCGTGTTCGACATCGCCCAACCTCCTCGGGGAACTTCCGCCGTTTCGCGCCAGCCGACCGGCCATCGGCCAGGCGCAGCAAAAAGACTAACCAGGTCCTGTTATCGTTTGTATCACGATTCAGCCTGCCGATGTGGGCAGCTAACTCTTGTGGGCTTGGCAAGCTGCAGCCGGTTGTCAATCGGCTCACCGCCGCCACGAGCGGCTGCTCCCTTTGGAACTGTGAAAAATTCGCAGCCTGTTACACCTGGGTAACGGAACGAACCACCATCGCCGTTCTCGGTCCGTTTGCCACTATCTCTCCCTGGAAATGCGGTTGGCCGTTGACCAGCGCGGTCATCGCCGAGTCCACCGGCATTCCCAGGTCGAGTACGTCGCCGGATTCCAGACTCAGCAGGTCGCCCACGCGGATGCTGGCGCCCGAGAGTTCGCATTCGACCTTCAACATCAGGTCGCGCGCCAGCTTCTTCTGGATGGCCATGGCCGTTAACTGGCTGCCGGCCTTTTGCGACGCCCCCTGTTGATCGAACCGCTGTCGCATCGCTTTCAAAGCGACCGACGGGATGGCAAGATTCATCACCCCCGCGTTGTCGCCGATGCGCAGTTCCATGGCGACCGCGACCACGGCTTCGTTCCGGGCGATGCGTTGGGAGAGCTGTGGCGTGGTATCGAGCGAATCCACCGCGAAGCGGAGAGGCGCGATTGGCTTCCATGCCTCCGACAGATCGTGGGCGATGATCCGGTAGAATCCCTCGAGCATGTCCTGCTCGATATCGGTGATCTCGCGGTCCGGCGTCGGCCGCATCTTGCCATTGCCCCCCAGCACGTGATCCAAAATGGTCGCCAGCAGACTTTGATTCACCTCCACCAGCGAGCAGCCGTCATACGGCTGCATGCTCAAGCAGGCGATGCAGGTCGGCGACGTCAGGTTTTCGGCGAAGTCTCCGTACGGAAGCTGCTCCACGCTGATGAGATCTCCGGAAACGTAAGAGCGGAGGTAGACCGAAAGACTGGTGCTGAGGGTGCGCACGAAGGTTTCGTGCAGGAAGTGAATGACACTGAGCTGCTCTTTGGGGATACCATCCAGCCGCCGGAAGTCGAAAGGCACCGCCGCCGCGTCGCCGCCGCGTTCCCCGTCTCCCGGAGCTTGAAAGTAGTCGTCGATTTCCTCTTGGCTCAACTGCCGTTTCATGCGGCCTCCCGGGCTTTCGCCTTGGCGGTGATCTTGACGCCGTAGTTCCCCGCGCACACCACGATTTGGCCCCAGGCGATCGCGAGGCCGTTCACCACCACCTCGGCGGGCTCGGTAACGTGGCGTTCCAGATCTAGCACGGATCCGACATTCAACTTCAGCACGTCGGCCAGTTCCAGCGTGATTCGTCCCAGAATCACCTCGACCGGCAGAACAATCGAGGCCATCGGCGAAACCGGCTCCGCTGCCGTCCCTGGCGATGCGGCCTGCCCGATAGAGACGCGGCCGCTCTCGATGTCCGGCGTGCTCATTCCGCCGTCTCGCTTGCCGGCCGTGGAACCGAAACCCCGGGCTCGAAATCCGTGATCCGCACAGCCATGCGGTCCTCGATCGCCATAACCTCCGCCGAAGCCAGGGAGATGTTGCCCACCCGTACTTCAAGCGTCTCACCCGCGGGCCGATCCAAAGCGATGATACTGCCTACCTCCAGTTGCAGTAGTTCGTCCAGCGTCAGATCGCGGCCGCCAACTCGCACTTCCACCGTCACCGGTAGACGGCCGAATGCATCGATTGCAGACAATTCCGGCATTACCGCGCAACATCAGGCACTTCCAATTCCAATTTCAGATTCCAATTTCAGAACAAGTTAAGGCAGCGCAATCGGCCGCGTGCCACCTTTTTCCCCTGGCCGATAACTTGACGCGTCAAATGTTTGACAGCGTGTGCTTGACGACTCGGTGGGACAGACCATCGTTTTCGGTGGTCTGTCGGGCCCTCGGCAATGCAACAACCGGGTGGGACGGACGATCGTCTTTTGTCGTCTGTCGAGCGGGAAGATGCCCAGCGACACCAGGAGCTCGGAGACTCGACGCTGCTCCGGGGAGTGCGTCCACGCGGATAGCCGGCGAACACTTGGCATGAATCTTGCTGATCGTTTAGGCCGATGGCAACAGGTACCGCCGCTCTGGCCGCTCCCGCTACGCTTCCCACGCTCGCCCCGCCTCAGGAGACGAACGCCTCGGTTCCACCGCTCCGCGGCGCCAGAAAGGCCGCCATCTTACTGACCTTGGTCGGAGACGAGGCGGGCGCCGAAATTCTTCGCCAACTGTCCGAAGAAGACGCTCACGAGGTGGCCCGCGAAGTGAGCCTGATGGGCCGCGTCTCGGACGAGGAGCGGAACTACGTCGTCGATGACTTCCTCCGCATCAGCCAGAACATCGACCTCTACCGCGCCGGCGGCATCGAGTACGCCAAAACGGTGATCTACGGAGCCTTCGGCGCGGAAACCGGTAAACGAATGGTCGAGCGGCTGGTGAAGTCGATCGGAACCAGCCTGCCGGGAATCGAGGCTTTACAAAAGGCGGACCCGGAGCACATGGCGAAGATTATCCATCGCGAACACCCCCAGACCATTGCGCTGGTGCTCTGTCACCTGAGCACTCCCCAGGCCGCGCGCCTTCTGGCGGCGCTTCCCGCCGAGCTCCGCGCGCCCGTAATCCGCCGCATGGCCTCGCTGGAGCAGATCTCTCCGGAAGTCATCGACAGACTGGCCAAGTCCATCTGCGCCAAGCTGCGAATCGCAGGTGAATCCAGCCTGGAACCCTGCGGCGGCGTGCGCGCGGTCGCGCAAGTGCTGAACCATGTCAATTCCGGCGACAGCGAAGAGGTGCTCCAACAGATCTGCTCGGACGATCCGGGGATGGGGCAAAACATCCGCCAACTCATGTTCGTGTTCGCCGATCTTCTGAATGTCGCCACGGAGTCTCTCAAGATGCTGCTTGCCCGGGCGGACCGCAAGGCCCTCACGATGGCGCTTAAGGGCGCCGAACCGCAACTGAAAAAACACGTCATGAGTTTGATGTCGAACCGTGCCGCCGAGATGCTGGAGGAAGATCTCGCCGCCATGGGGCCGGTCCGCATACGTGACGTCCAGGAGGCGCAGCAGCAGGTTATGACGGTGGCGGCTCAATTACAAGCCGAAGGCCTCATCAGCCTTCAGCCCGATTCCAACGAGCAGTACGTCGTCTAGACAGCCTGAAAGCTAAATTGGAAAACTGGTTCCGATCACTTCGGGGCCGGTCCCCGAACAACCTCGACGAACGCCCCGGGACGAATCCACTTTTCGAAAGCCGCCCGGACCTGCTCCGCCCCGAGGGCGTAATAGCGCTCGGCGGCGCGGATGGGCTCATCCAGCGGCAGCCCGGCCAGCGCCCGGGCCACGAAGCCGCCGGCTACCGCATCTTCGCTCGATTCGCTCAAGGTGATCTGGCGCAGCAGCAGGGCCTTGGCCTGCTGCAGTTCCGCGGCAGTCACATCGGTGGTGCGCATGGCGGCGAGTTCCTGTTCCACCAGCAACCGCGCTTTCGAGACGTTCTCCGCATCGCAACCGTAGGTAACCGAATACGACGCGCGCGTTTCGGTCGCGTGCAGGGCGTTGTCCACGTTATAAACGTACCCGGCTTTCTGCCGCAGATCGCGATATAGGCGGGTAGCGTAAAACCCGCCCCCCAGCACGTGATCGCCAAGTTGCAGGGCATAGTAGTCTGGATGAAAGCGATTCATCGGGATCTCCTGGGCGAGTTCCACCGAGTCCTGCACCTGGGTGGGGTCCGGTACGTTAACGATGGCGGGCTGGTTGGCAGGCACCGCCGGCAGCATCACCGCGGGCTTCGGCCCTAAGTTCTTCCACCCGCCGAACCATTTCTCGAATACCGGCCGGGCTTCCTCGGCGGTGATGTCGCCAATCACCGCGATGGTGGTCATGTCGGGACGAAACACTTGCGCGTAGTAGGCTTTGACGTCGGCCAGCGTCACCGCCGAAACCGACTGAGGCGTGGCCTCCCGAAGCGCCGGGTCGTTCTTCGGCAGCAGCCCCAAGTCCAGCGCGCGATGGAATCGGTATTCCGGGCTGGCAAGCGTACCGGCGATGAGTTGCGCCGCCTGGCCGCGCACCACCTGAAACGCATCCGGCGGCATCGCCGGGTGGAGTTCGTTGTCCGCCAGCAGTTCCACGCCTTTGGCGAAGTCCTGCTTCAGGACCTTCAGATTGAAGTTCGTTCCACCAGTCTCGGAAGCCGCGATATCGTCCAGAGCTTTCTGGAACGCGAGCCGGTCGCGGGTCTCGGTCCCGTAGGAAAACAATTCCGCCAGCACGTCGTCGGCGCCATCCTTGCCGGGAGGAGTTTCTAAGTCCGGTTCGTGTTTGACGGAACCGATTACGGTGACGGTCGGGCTCGCCTTTTCGGTTCGGACGATCAGTCGCAGCCCGTTCGCGAGAGTCAGATCGGCGGGACGGGCGGGAGCTTCGGGCACTTTCAAACTCTTCACCGAGGCTTCCGCCCAATCCGGCAGCGCAACCGGCTTGGTGGGCGCCGCCGTGGTCACCTCCGCGCCGCCGAAACCCTTGTCCGAAACCGCGTCCCCGGAGGGCGCCGGTTTCAGCGTGGCGACGATCGCGCTCTCCACCGTTAGATAAGTCTTCGCCACCCGGTTTACCTCTGCCACCGTGACTCTCTTCATCGCTTCCACCAGCTCCGCCGGCGATTGACGCCCTTCGCCAGCCAGCGCCTCCGACCAGCTTGCCGCCAGATCCGGGATGGAGTTCTGTTGAAACTCCGCGCCCGCGATTTCACCCTTCTTGGCCGCTTCCACCAGCTCCGCCGGCACGCCCTTGTCCGCATAGCTCGCCAGAATGGTCTTCACTTCCGCCGTAATTGGCGCCGGGTCGGCTCCGGCGGGCATGGCGGCAAGCGCAAAACCTACGCTCGCCAGCGGATACGTTTCCGCCACGCCAAAGTCCGTTCCCAACGCCTTGCCCTGAGGCACCAGGCCGTAAAGGTCGGCGCGCTGGCTGGCGATGACATCGCTCAGAATCCGGGTCGCGGCATAGTCGGGGCTGGACGTCCCAGGCATGCGGAAGGCCACAAACACCAGTTCATAGGGCAGATTGCTGTCGAGCGTGAAGCTGTCCGCCTTGACTGGCGGCAAGTGGATCTCCGCGCGCCCGAGAAGCGGCTTTGGCTGGATGGGCCCGTACAATTGCTTGACCTTGGCAAGGGTCGCCGCGGGGTCGACGTCGCCCGCGATCACCAGAATTGCGTTGTTCGGCGCGTACCAATCCCCATAAAACTTCTTGAGCGTGGCGCCGGTGGTCGCATCGAACGAAGCCTTCGTGCCCAGTGCGTCGTGCGCATACGGCGTGCCCGAGAAGAGGTCCTGGTTGAGCCGGGTAATGAATTTGTAGGTTGGATTCGACAGGTCGCGCGCAACCTCCTGCTCAATCGCTCCGCGTTCCTCCGCCCATTGTTCTTCGGAGTCCTCGACATCCTGCATGCAGGCCGAATCGAGGCGCAGCGCGACTTCCAGATCCTGGGCCGGCACGGTCGCGAAATACTGGGTGACGGTTTGCTGCGTATCCGCGTTATTGCTGCCGCCCAGTTGCGCGTAGATCGCGGCGATCTGGTCCGCGCTCAGCCCCGCGCATCCGCGAAACGCCATGTGCTCCTGCGCATGTGCCATTCCCGGGAAACCCGCCGGTGTCTCGTCACCGCCCGCCAGGTAGTTCTCCTCCACGGTGACCACCGGGGCCAGCGGATCTCGCACAATCACCACCCGCAGGCCGTTTTCCAGGGTTGTTCGGACCGCGGTGTCGCGGGTCTGCTCCTGGGGCGTGGCCACACCGGCGATCAGCGCTACAGTAAGCATCCATACAATTCGGAGCCGCAAGAACACCTCCCACTTCTTCTACTTGACCATGCACGTAAGGATGGATGCAATTGCAATCACGAACCGGCCACCCATCCATCGCGCCAACCCAATCATTTGGGACCACTTATGTTCATCCGGACGAAGGCGTTCCGCTTTCCCGCCATGCCCAAAAATGCACCACTTCGCCAGTCTGGGTTTGTCCTTTGCGCGCCAGGACCGGCCGTCCTCATCTCGTGACTTCCACCTTCACCGAAGCCAGGGTGTGCTCGCTGGCGAGCGGTTTACCGCCGCTCACGTCCTGCAGGAAAAACTGCATGCCGTTGGCGACCCAGCCTTCGGCGCGGGCGTGGCCGGATTTATCGCCGGCGGAGAACAGCGGCCCGTTGGGCGCGCCGACATGGATTTCGAAGGCCACGCCCTCGGGTACGCTCCAATAGATGTCGGTGGAACCGGCGCCGCTGCCATTCGGCTGAACGATGTGCGCGGGGCGGGCGATCAGCGAGATTGGTTGGGCCGAAGCCGCGGCGGGGCGATTACGCAGGGCGGCGGAGAGTCGCTGGAAGGTAGAGTCGGCGCCTGCGCCGTGAGCTGCCGCTTGGTCCAGAAGGCGCTCCGCTTCCCTCCACAGGCCCCAATCGATGGCCACCGCGGCGCAGTCGAGGTAGCGGAACGCATCCCCGGGATTGCGGCGCAATTGCATTTCGCGAACCTCCAGATCGGGAACCAGCAACTCCGGCAGGAAAGCGTCCGAGGGGATGTCGCGCACCGGGCGGATTCCGATCAGGTGGCCGCCGGAACGGTAGCGGGCCAGATAGTCGAAATTGGCCGGATCGATACCGCCCGGCGCGGCGAATGCCACCAGGCGGTTGCTTCGCCGCAGTTCGGCGGACGGCGGCAGCAGCACGGTCCAGCGAAGCTCCGCGCCGAACTCGAAGCGGACAAAGTCGTAATTCTGCCACGGAACCGACGAATCGTCCAGGCCGGCCACCAGTACCCGCGCCGGCCGGTGGATGGCGGCGAAAGCGGGCAGCGAATCGGCCAGGGCGCCGGATGTCTTGTCCTCTTCCACCATCCAGCGCAGAACGTCGGTCTTGTAGCTGGGCAGGTAACCCATGGGCGCGGCAATGGCCGCGATGGCAAGCACCCCCAGAGCGGCCATGCGCGCCGGCAGCCAGCGGCCCGGCGATTCTCCCAAACTAAGTATGGGCGCCAGCAGCCAGGGAGCCGCGGCCCAGGCGTACTCCTCGATCTCGTGATTGGGCAGAAGCGCGTGGGGAACCAGGGCCGCCAAACCGGCCGCTACCAGCGAGAGCGCCATCCACCGCCTGCGCCGGTCCCGCCACTGCGCGGCAACCGCCCACACCACCAGCACGACCAGGGCGGGACCCAACAGATGCGCCAGATAGAACCAGTAGGTTGCGGCGATGCTGCCCGGGGCGAGATTCATGTGATACGTGCTGGAAGCGTCGGCTCCGGCGTTTACAAAGGGACTGTTGACGTGGCGGGTCCACGCCACGCTGAGCGCTTCGAAAGCCAGCACGGCCGCCAGAAACCCCAGATGGTGTTTGCGATGGGGACGGTCGGCAATCCCGAGACCCAGAAGCAGGCATGCCGCCGAAAGAAAATAGGTCTCTTTGGCAAAAGCGAACAGTCCGGCGCAAACCACGGCGGCCGCCAGTTGCCAGGCCGGCCGGGTAGGTTTATCGGCCCAGGACGTCCAGGCCAGCAGCGCCAGCAGCAGAAAGAGGGCGGAAACCTCCAGCGGAAAATCGTGCCGGTGCTCGAAATAAAATTCGGGATGTGCGAAAAGAAGCAGAAAGTAGACCGCCGCGATGCCGAATATCCATCGGGAACGACAGCGCAGCAGGCGGGTCGCCAGCGCCACCGTGAGCAGCAGGTTGACCAGCGCCACGGCGATCGCGCCCGCCATGAAACCGCGCAGCCCGGCGCCGGCCAGAATCTTCATGGCCAGGTACGAAACGGGCCGGGGGTAGCGTGTGGCCAGCAGCGTGAAGCTCTTTTCGGCTGCACCCACGTACTCGTAGAAATCGATGTGAAAGGGAGAAAGCGGCGCGAAGTAACCGGGAAACAGGAAGCGCAGACAAATGCCGTACATGCCGGCGGAGAGCGCCACGGCGGCCAGCCAGAACCAGCCACCGCCGGATGCCGCGCCCACGCGTCTGCCGGCCCGTTCCGCTCTCGGCTCTTCTCTCGGCTCGGAAGCCATTCTCCGATATTGTATCGGCTCGCAAATCTCCGGCCGCCTTCCCTGGCGGATCCGCGTCACGCGGCGTCAGCCGCCCGGGCCGGCGCGTGAGCGTTGGGCGGCGAATCGCCTACAAGGCGAATCGCCTACAATAGGTTAACCGGCGCATCCCACGCTGGCGCACCATGGAACTGAGCAAAGACGGCCTGATTGGCTGGGGCGCATCGGATTGTCCGTTTCGGATTGAGTATGCGCCACGGGTGCTGGATGACATCCGGCTGGCGGTGGTGGACGCGTTCTTTTCGCTGCCGCGTGGCGGCGCGGAAATCGGCGGGATATTGCTGGGCCGCCACGGCGAGGGCGTGGTCACCATCGTCGGCCACCGCCAATTGGAATGCGAGCATTTCTTCGGGCCGTCGTTCACTCTCTCGCCGCGCGACGAAACCAATTTGAGGGAACTCGTGGCCGCGGCCACCGCTGGCGATGCGCAAACGCTTGGATGGTACCATTCGCACACGCGCAGCGGCATCTTCCTTTCCGCGGAGGATCTCGACATCTACCGGCGGCATTTCCCGGAAAGCTGGCAAGTGGCGCTGGTCCTGAAGCCGCACTCCTACGATCCCACGCGCGCGGGCTTCTTCTTCCGCGATGCGAAGGGGACCATTCGTGCGGAATCGAGCGCCGTCGAGTTCGCCCTTGAGGCGATGCCGGTCAGCGCGCTTCCGCAGGTGAATTCCGTTCCCGAAGCCGCGGGCTCCTCCCCCGCCATGGCCGTGGCGCCGGCGGATGACCGCCCGGTCTACCCGCCAGCGGCCAACCAATTTGTCCCCGCGGAGTCCTTCGAAACCAGCGGCGCGCTCCCCATCCCCAGGTTTCTCGAAACCGAGCCGGAAGAGCGCCGCTCGTGGCGCTGGTTGCGGCTGCTCTTGTCGGTGGCGGCGGGAATGGCGATCGGCGCGGTGGCGTTTGATACCCGGCAGATCTGGCTGCCGCGGCTGGGAGCGTCGCGCGCCATCTCGGCTCTGTCATCCTTCTTTTCCTCCAGCGCTCCGCCTTCGTTCGGATTGAATTTGCTGGACGACAATGGTCAGGTGCGGATTCGATGGAATGCCGGAGCGCCGGCGCTGGCGAACGCCACCGGCGGCGTGCTGGATATTGTGGATGGCAGCGGAGTCCCCCACTCGGTTACGCTCGACCAGGCGCATTTGGGGTCCGGATCCTTCACCTATGCGCGCGAGAGCGGGGAGGTCGACGTGGTGCTCACCATCGACCGGCCGGGCGCCGCTCCGTTGAAGGAAGCCAGCAGTTTCTGGGGCAAGCCTCCGGTGGGCGCCAGCGCCGGCGGGCAGGATGCCGAGCTTCGCCAGCAGCGCGACGACCTGGCCGTGGAAGCGGCGCGGCTGGAATCCGACCTGAAGGTGGAAACCGAACGGAATAAGAAGCTGGAGCGGTCCCTCTCCGAGGTTCGCGGACAACTGAAAACCCAGCAACGGAAACGGCTCGATAACCAAGACCTGCCTCGATAGGTGGGGGCCCAGGAACCTGGACGCGTCCCCTACGCGCCACTGCCCGGTGAGTCTTAATCGACCCGAGGCTCGCGGACGATGCGGGGGTCCGTGAAGATGTCGTTCTCGTCGGTGCTCCGCGTGGAGAACTCCGAAACCACCGCTCCTTCCGCTCCGGCCTGAAACCAGTGCTTCGTGTCGGGCGCGAGAGTATACTGCTCGCCCGGGTGCAGCTCGATTTCATGCCAGGCCGTGTAGTGCGTCTCCGAACCCGCCGGCGGCCGGCACGCCGGAGCTTGGGCGGGATTGCCGGGCACGTAAACGTAAACCGTCCCCCACCGGCAGCGAAACGTCTCCTCCTTGCCTGGCTGGCCGCCGGCCGGAGGATGCCGGTGCTCCGGACAGGTTTGGCGCGGCGTCAGAACCAGCTCCTTGGCGCAGCATCTTTCCGTGTTGAGATACGTCAGCAGCTGGAGCCCGCTTTGGGCGAGCTCGCCCAGACCGAAGTCCGCCACCTCCAGGCGCGACCGCTCCTCGGGCGTAATCGCGATACCGGCCTGTTGGAGCATCTCGGCGGCCCGCCCGGCCGCACGTTCATATTCCGCTCTGGAGATCAAGCGTCACCTCACCTACCGATCATACCGTGTGGTACGGCCATTCCTGTCCGTGTCTCAGGTTCGAGGCGAGCCCTTCCGTAGCACTGCCTTCACTTTGTCCAGCAGTTCGGCCGCCTTGAATGGCCTGGGGAAGATCTCGAATCCTTGCAGGAGCATCCGATTTTCGAGGCGGTCGTCGTCCAGAATGCCGCCCACGATGAGAACCGGAATTCCGGGGCACAGCCTGCGCAGATACATCGCCGCCTCATGTCCCGACATACTCTCGGTGTAGTGGCGGACCATGAACAGGTCGGGTTTGCATTCCTTGAGCCGGTCCACCGCGCCGCCTATATCGCCTGTCGCCCGAACGGTATATCCCGCGGATTCCAGCGCGTCGCAGATGACTTTGCGGATAATCGGGTCCGATGCCAGAAACAGAATAGTTGTGTTCATCGCTTTTCGACATGTTACCGCGTGCGGGTTAGTTCCGGATGCCGGCCGCTTGCATGAGGCGGTCGGTTACGGTGTAAGCTTCACGCACCCACTCCACGATCTTCTCCGGCTCGGGCGAGTACTCCAGTTCGATGCTGACGGCGCCGTCGAAGCCGGTGGCCTTCAGCGCCTTCAAGTAGGGCGGGAAGTCGACCACCCCCCGGCCGGGAGGCAGGTCGCCGTGCTTCGTGCCGTCGCAATCGGAAAAGTGGACGTGAGCGATGCGTCCGGCCAGTGCGGCTAGGTCCGGCGGCGCCGTCTTGGCCAGCGCCAGGTGCGAAACGTCGACATTCGCCTTCACGGCCGGATGCGCCACGTCGTCGAGAAAGCGGATCATCTTCGGGAGATCGTTGATCAGCGAGAGATGGAAGGGCTCTAGTTCGAGAGCGATTTCCAGATCCAGCCCCGCCGCGTGTTCCCCTAGTTCCCGGACGTGCTCCACGGCCCAGTTCCACTGATCGCGCGGCGCGATGACTTCCTGCTGCCAGATGTACTCGCCCACCACGAGCAGCAGGTTGCGGCCCTCCAGTTCATAGGCCAGATCGAGGTAAGCTTTGGCGCGCCGCACATGATAGCGGCGCACGGGTGCGTTGAAATCCGCGATCCCCAGGGCGCAACAGACCGTCGAAACCACGGGCAGCTTCACTTCCTTCAATGTGTCCTTGATGAGCCGTCTCTCCCGGACGTCGATCTCCATCGGGTCGGCGAAGATGTCGATGGTGTCGAATCCGATCTCTTTCGTCAGCCGGATCCCTTCGGCCGTTCCCACCGGCGAGCCCAGCCACGCGGAACTGATCAATCCAAGTTTCATGGTTTGCCTCCTTGTATGATCGCGCGTATGCGCAGCTTTTTGTGGGCCATCGGGCGGAGGTCGCGCATGATAAGGCCGCTGCCGATGGCGCCGATACGGCAACTCTACGCTGGGCGGCTTTCGGGGAGGTATGCACTGCCTTGTGCAGGACGAGGCCTATTTTCTTGAGATTGCGTCGGAAACGAGCGAGGCGAAGTCGGGCACCGTGCCGTTCAGAATATCGAGGAGTTGACGCAAGCTGCGGCTGCGGTCGGCTGCTTGTTGCTCCAGTTTCGTCATTACCACGGCTTGACCCTGGCGGAAAACCTCGATCAGGAAGGACTGAGGGTGCAGCGCGCGGACACCCCACGTCGCCAGGTGCTCTGGCCTGAAATGGCGAAGGTTGAGGGTTAAGATGATCCCAGCCTCACCCTGGACTGCGGCGGCGACTATGTGACGGTCCTTTTCATTGTTCGTCATCTTCGGAATCAGCAACTCGTAACCGCTGATCCAGGCCTCGCTGAAGTGGGCGCGCAGCTCCTTTTCAAAATGAGCGGTCAGAGAGTGGGGCCACCCAAGTTTCAATTCCAACGTACCGGTAGTCTCTTGAATAATCTCCTCTGACCATTTCGGCTCAAAGAGCCGGGGTGGTTCCGCAAGGCGCAGGAGCGTATCGCATAACGAGAAGTTGGCGAGGACGCAGGCGTCCAGGACCACGAGCGGTATGCTCGTCATTCCTGACTGGGGATCAGCACTCGCTCATACAAGCCCGCTTGATCAACCGCCTGGCCGATTCTGCGGAGAGCATCGAGCCGCTGCTGGCCACGCTGGCGCTCGTCGAAGAAGCGTCGAACCGCCTGCTCGATCAGTTCATCGCGGCTCCGATAGTTGCCGCTAGCGAGTTCTTGCTCGACCTGGTTTGCCAAATCTGCCGGGAGCGATACGTCCATGACCGTCTCCTCTCTTCATTCTACGCGTTCGCGGCGCCATAACGAATGTGACGGTCGAAGGAGCCGTCGCTCATGTCGAAATCCCGAAAGAAGAGAGCGCCGAAGCGGGTCCTTTGCACTGCCGGATCTCGAACACGCCAAATCTGCTGTTCTCAATACGCTCACCTCCACAAGCGGGCAACGAACGTATGACCACGCCATTAACGACTTCGTCGAGTGGTATTGCTCAGAGCCGCGCCTGGCCTTCAATCGAACCGTGGTTCTGAGATACCGGATTTTCCTGGAGCAGAAAGGGTATGCTCCGAACACCACCAATCTGCGTCTAGCGGCAGTCCGCCGCGTGGCCTATGAGGCGTGCGACTCGGGACTGTTGAGCCCAGAACTAGGACTAGGAGCGGGAATTCGGCGGGTCAAGGGAGTCCGGCGTCTCGGCGTCCGCGTTGGCAACTGGCTCACGCCCGCCCAAGGCAAGCTACTGCTGGAACGGACGGTACTCTTCGGGAACGTGGCGCGCCAGATCGCGGGCGTCGTGGATCACGCGCCCGACCTCGATCACGCCTTCCTCGCGGGGGCGTCGGCTACAAGATCGATGGCGCTGCTAAAGACGCAAAAATAAAGACTCAAAAAACTCCGCTCTTGGCCGATAAGACGGGTGGAATTGTAAAATGACCAGCCTTTCCACGTCCTTAGACGGGATGAATCGGGCTGTCGACAGCCTGAGTACGACCGCCAATCGCATCGCGCAATCCGGCTCTGCACCGGCCGGTTCCACAAGCTCAAACGCCATCGGCGGCGATACCGTGAGCCTCAGCAGCGACATGGTCTCGCTGATGAACGCTCGCACCAGCTTTGAAGCCAACGCCAAGACTGCCGAGGTGAGCGACCAGACGACGCGCTACGCGCTCGACATGTTCGCCTGAAGCGGCTACAACTTGGGCGCGTAATAGCCCGTACGGGCTCGGACAATTAAGTCCTTGCGGCCCTTCACGCGAAGCTGGATGGGGTGCCAGAGACCGTCGGTCACGAGCGGCTCGGGCCGGTACAGAACGTTGTACTGGTGGCGCAACTCGTTCGAGATATTCTCGAACGATTGGGCCATGTCCTCCACCTTGAACGGGAAGAAGGCGCGGCCGCCGGTTTCGCTCGCGAAGTATTTCAGAATCTTGTCGCCGTCGGTTTCCGCGCCGCTCGAATTGGTGGAAATGGAGTAGAGGACTACGTCCGCTTTTTGCGCCATTTCGAGGGCCTGGTCGCGCGTGTAGTAGCTCTCATTATCGTCGCCGTCGCTCACGATCACGATCGCGCGCCGGAACTTGGTTCTGGGCTGGTCGAGCGATAATTTATCGCGGCAGGCGAAATAGATGGCGTCGTATAGAGCGGTGCCCCCCCCGGGATGCAAGCCGCGAATGCCGGCTTCCAGCGTGCCCAGCTCGTCGCCCAGATCGGCGACCAGCTCCGGCCGCTCGTCAAAACGCACCAGCAGCGCCTTGTCCACGCGGCTGCGCATGGTGCTCTTGAGGAATTCGATGGCGGCATCCTGCTCGAAGCGGAAGCGGTCCCGAATACTGTTGCTGGTGTCGATGAGGATTCCCAGGCGAAGCGGCAGGTCGCTCTCCGCGGTGAATTCCTGGATGATCTGGCGCTGGCGGTTTTCGATGATTTCGAAATCGTCCTTGGTCAGATCGGTGACGAATCGGCCGCGCTTGTCCTGCACCGTGAACAGCAGGCTGACGCGCGTCACGTCGACCAGAATGCGCGTGGGCTCGCCGGACTCCGGGGCCGGCTGCTGTTGCGGCGGCTGTTGCTGGGCGAACAAGCCCGCCGCCAGCGCACACCCGGCGCTCCATCCTCCCCAACGCTTCATACGTAGCGATTATAGCGTGCGGTTGCAAGCCGGCGGGCAAGCGCTTGGAAGCTCCGCGGGTCGCCCCGCGCCGCCTTTGTGCCGGGTCAGGCGGTGGGCGGCAGGTTGAGCTGCTTCTCGACTACCGTAATGCGGGACTCGAGCGTCGCCAGACGGACAATCACGGCGTAGTTGGAAGTTTCGACTTGCGTGAGACGCTGCTGGTTCGACTCGGCGAACGTGTAGAACGCCTTGAGGAGCTTCGTTTCGCTGTCTGCAATGCGCTCGACCAGCGCATCGTGCATATGCTGCATTTCGGAACGTAGCATGGCGGTATCCTGCTTGGTCTCGGAACGCAGCATCGCGATATCCTGCTTCGTCTCGGAACGTAGCATGGCGATATCCTGCTTCGTCTCGGAACGTAGCATGCCGATATCCTGCTGCAGCAGGGCGATATCCTGCTTTGTCGCCGGTTCGTGCCCGTTATCCAATTGCGTCTCCGTTAACATGATACAGCAAAACGATGGGCACCGCCCCGGGGGCGGACACGGGGACGGCACGCCCACCCGCCCCCAAATTTCCCTCACCCTACTCCCCTCGGTCACAACCCCTCCAAATTCCCTATCTCCCTTCCCACCAGCCACTTGCCGCCCTCCTAACCGCCAGCCCAACCCCTCCCCATGCTACTTCTGAATCAGGCTGCTGGAACCGCCGGAGAATCCGGCCTCTGGTCCACACCGCTGAAAAGCCAAATGGTTTTCATCCGTGTTCATCGGCGTTCATCTGTGGCTCAAATCTTTTTTTCCCAGTAGAAAGGTTCCAACATGTCCGGCCAATCCAAACGTCCCCTGTCCGAAGCGCGCCTCGC
>JBKQIF010000077.1:0-15487 GCA_052148435.1 Bryobacteraceae bacterium | reverse complement strand
GGCGCGGGCGGCGTGTCGAGGCCTGACAGACGACGAAAAACGATCGTCTGTCCCGTCTGTCCCACCTCTGGGTCGCCGAAACTGGCTCAACTCAAATTCCACGACATCAGGAGTTCAAAATCTCCTCGCTGCAGCCAGGAGTTGCGACGCCACGTTTATGGTCAGAAAACGTAGCTCACGCCGAGCATCGGGGTGAATTGCTGAAAGATTCCGCGGGCGGTGCTGTAGGCCGCGGGTACGATTTGCTGTTTGGGGAAGGTGGTCAGGTAATCGCGGAAATCGAATCGGAGCTGGACGTGATCGGTCAGACGGTATTTCAGGCCGGCGCCGAGGTCGAATACGGGCTTCCATTCATCGCGCTCCACCAGGGTCGCCACGGCGGCGAGCGGGTTTTGCTGCGGCGGAGGTCCGTTGGCGATGTAGCCCTTGACGCCCGCTCCGGCGGCGAAGAACGGGCGCAGGCGGCGGTCGCGGCGGCGGAAGTGAAACAAGACGTCGTAGGTGACGGCATGAGAATGTCCGTCCATTTCCTCGCGCACGCCGGCGGCGGTCAGCACGGCGTGACCATCCTGGTAGGTCCAGCGCAGCTCGCCGGAAATGAACTCGTAGGGCTGTTGCCCGACAACCGCGCCGGCGGTGAAGCGATTCAGAATCTCGGCGGTGGCCGTCTGGCCGTTCGACCCAAACACGGTTCCGCTGCGGTAGGCGCCATAGCCCACGCTGCCGCCGAGTTCCCAATCCTGAGCCGCGCCGGCGGATGCCAGCACGACCGCGATCACGACCAGCTTCGCCCGCATACTCCCAGTACACACCCATGCGCGGGCGTTCGGCAAACCGATCGGGCACGCGCCCGGCCTCTGAGCTATTTTGAAGGTAGCGCGATCGCCATGCGGACTCGAGAAATCTTAATGTGTCTGACGGCTGTATTCGGGCTGTCGATGGCGCCGCTCGATGCCGCGGAACTGGCCTGGACGGGGCGCGTGGTGGATGAAAACGAAACCCCGGTGAGCGGCGCCCTGGTCACGGTTCGATTGGCCTCGGTGCCAGCCACCGGCTCCTGGCAGGCACGCACGGATCCCACCGGCGTTTTTGCCATTTCGCTGCCCGCGGCCGGCGATTACCTGGTGGGAGTGGAATGCCCGGGCTACTACGCGCTGCACGATCAGCCGGTGCATCCCTCCGAGAACACCCCGGAAACCACCCTCGCAGTTGCCAAGGTCCGGGAGGTGTTCCAATCGGTGGACGTGAATGAGCGGCCTTCCCCGGTGGACGTCGCTCAGACTCGCAACCGGGAACAGCTCACCGGCACCGAGGTGAACGACGTTCCCTATGCCAACAGCCACAGCCTGTTGAACTCCATCGCTTTGATGCCGGGCGTGCTGGAAGACGCCACCGGCACGCCCCATTTCAACGGTTCTTCGTCCAACCAGGTGCTTTATTCGCTGAACGGCTTCAACATCACCAACCCGATTTCCGGCCAACTGCAGACCGTGCTGGCGGTGGAGGGAGTGCGCTCCATGGAGTTTTCCTCGGGGCGCGATTCGGCCGCGATGGGCAAAGGAACCGCCGGTGCGCTCTCGATTGCGACCGACTCCGGCACGGACACGTTTCATTACACCGCGACCGATTTCATTCCGGGGTTGACCACCCAGGGCGGCCTGCGGCTGGGCAACTGGTACCCGCGCGCGGGAATCTCCGGCCCCATTGTGCGCGGGCGGGCGTGGTTTTCCGATACCGTTTTCCTGCAGTACGACCAGGGTTTCGTCACCGGCCTGCCCTCCGGTCAAAATACGCGTAGCGGGTTCGCCGGCAGCAACCTGCTGCACACGCAAGTGAATCTCAGCCCCGGCAACATCTTGTTTGCGGATTTTCTGACGACTCTCGACAACGAAGGCCGCTACGGCCTGGGGCCGCTCGATCCGGTTTCCACCACCACCACCACGCGGACGCGCGAATATTTCGCCAGCGTCAAGGACCAGGTATATTTCGGCCACGGCGCGCTGGTGGAGTTTGGCTACGCGCACAATTATTTCTTAGCCAGCCAGACGCCGCAAGGCGACAACCTCTACCAGTTTTCTCCGCTGGGCCGGACCGGCAACTATTTCGTCCAATCCCGGCAGACGGCTTCCCGCGACGAGGGGACGGCGCAGGCCCATCTGCCCGAGTTTCATCTGGCCGGTACGCATCGGGTGGAAAGCGGCGCCGACGGCGATCTGCTGGATTACCATGCCGCTTTTCACCGCACCGGCTACGAGTCGATCGGCCTGACCGGACAAGTCCTTTCGACCACCCTGTTTCAAGGGAGCGGCGTGTTCGGGCTCCATGACCGCGAAATGTCGGGGTATCTGCTGGACGACTGGCGTATTTCGAAACGCCTGCAGTTGAACCTCGGGATCCGGCAGGATTGGGACTGGCGTTTGGACGCTTGGGCGTGGTCGCCGCGGGCGGCGTTTTCCTGGGCGCCGGCCGCCTCGGCGCGGACCCGCGTTTCCGGCGGTTACGCCGTCACTCACGATGCCGTGACCATGCAGTTGCTGGGATTGCCTCTCGATCAGAGCGCCGTCACCACCCAGTACAACTCCAGCGGCGCGCCCGTCGGCGCCCCTGCCCAAACCGTGTTTGCGCTGGGCCAGGCTCCCTGGGCTCTGCCGCGCGCGACCAACTGGACGCTCAACCTCGACCACAGCCTGACCTCGCGCCTCCACGCCGGCGCCAAGTACCTGCGCCGCCGCGGCACGGACGGCTTCGTGTACGTGAATACGCTGGCGCCGGATGCGCCGCCCTACGAGCTGCCGCTGCCCAACGCGCAAGCCCCCGGCTTGTATCGGCTCACCAATTTACGGCGCGACGACTACGACTCCTTCCAGGTCTCGGTGCGGCAAAGATTTTCGGGCCAGTTCGAATGGATGGCGGCGTATACCCGCTCGCGCGCGCTCAGCAACGCCGTGCTCGATTACAATGCCGGCGAGCCCCTCTTCGTGCTGCCGGCGCTGGCGCCCATGCCTTGGGATGCGCCCAACCGGCTGCTGGCCTGGGCGTATCTTCCGTTGCCGTGGAAGAAGTGGGCGATTTCGGCGCTGGCGGACGCGCGCAGCGGGTTTCCCTTCTCGGTGGAGGACCAGACCGGGCTCATCGCCGGCGCGGTGGATTCGCACCGCTATCCGGCGCACTTCGACCTGAACATCGCCATCGAGCGGATGGTCACCTTGCGCGGCTATCGCTTCGCCCTGCGCGGCGGCATCGACAATGCCACCAACCAGAAGAATCCGACGGCCGTCAACAACCTGATCGGCTCGCCCCAGTACTTGCAATTTTTCGGCGCTGAAGGGCGCCACTTCGTGGTGCGAATCCGGTTCTTTGGCAAAGCCGGGAAGTGAAAAATTCAGATTTTCCTCGGCTACACTAATCTCATGTCCTTCTGGAAGCGCCGGAAACCGCTCGAGGCCGGCGGCGATGCCCCCGATTTCCGGCTGTCACGGCTGGAGGGCGGCGAGGTCACCCTGGCGGAACTCGCCGCGGCGCGGCCGGTTTTAATCGCGTTCTTCAAAATCGGTTGCCCGGTGTGCCAGATGACGTTGCCGTTTCTGGAGCGGCTGCACGCGGCGGGTACGCTGGCGGTTTACGGCATCTCGCAAAACGACGCCGCCGATACGCGCGGCTTCCTCGGCGAGTTCGGGATCTCGCTTCCCGTCCTGCTCGATCCGGAAGACCGGTTTCCGGCCAGCAACGCGTATGGAATCACCCACGTGCCGACCCTTTTCCTAATCGGGCCGGGGCTCAAGATCGGCCGCGCGATCGAAGGCTGGGTGAAGGCTGAAATCGAGTGGCTGGGCGAATTAGCGGGTGTCCAGGTAATCCGCGCCGACGAGCGGGTACCGGTGTTGAGGCCTGGTTGAGGCTCTCTCAACTGACTCCCGGGCGGAGTCGCGCAGCCCGCGGGGCAAGGTACAATACGGGAAAGCCCCATGGCCGACAATTTCAATATTCTTGGCACCGCCGCCGCGTTCGTGAAAGGGATGTCCGTCACCTTCAAGGAGATGATGTCCCCGACCGTGACCGAAAACTACCCCGAGGAGCCTCCGAAGTTCGAAGAGCGCTTCCGGGGCGTCCACGTGCTGCAGCGGGATGCCAACGGAATGGAAAAGTGCGTCGCCTGTTTCCTGTGCGCGGCCGCTTGTCCGGCCGATTGTATCTACATCGAAGCGGCCGAGAACACCGAGAAGCTCCGGATTTCCGGGGGCGAGCGCTACGCCCGGGTTTACAACATCGACTACAACCGCTGCATCTTCTGCGGATACTGCGTGGAGGCCTGCCCCACCGATGCCATCACGCACGGTCACGGCTTCGAGGCGGCGAGCTATAACACGTCCACGCTGATCAAGCGCAAACAAGACATGCTGGCGCCGCTGCCGGAAGGGGCGCGGCCTCCGGTGATCGCACCCCAGCCGGAAGCGGCTCACTAGCAGCGTCACCCGTCAGTCGTGCAGCACGACATTTAGCAAGGAACTGTGGATCTGCAAGCCGCCGCTCTGCAAGCCGCCGTTATAGTGGATGAATCCGAGCTTGCGGAATCGGTTCATGAAAAAACTGACTCGTGAGCGAGTAGTGCCGATGATTTCGGCCAAGGTTTCTTGGCTGATCTTTGGAATGACCGTTTGCGGCGTGCCTTCCTTCCCGAAATTAGCCAGCAGGAGAAGCACTCGCGCCAGGCGTTTCTCACTGGAATTGAACAGTTGATCGACCAGATCCGCTTCAATCCGAATGTTGCGGGAAAGCAAGTGAGCCACGAACACTTCCGAAAAGCTCGGCTGTTCCTGGAGCACACGGATCACGTCCGTTTTTCCGATCCTCATGATGGCGCACGCGGACATCGAAACGGCAGTTCCCATGCGCAGTGGTTGTCCCGCCAGGCATCCTTCGCCAAAGAAATCGCCAGCGCCCAAAATGGCGACGACCGCTTCCTTTCCCTGGCTGGAAACGACACCGAGCTTGACCTTGCCGTTATGGATATAGAAAATAGCGTCCGCCGGATCGCCTTGCGAGAAAATCACCTGGTTCTCGTCAAAGTTCACCCTCGTCCTTCCGCCGTTAGCCTTGGACAGAAAGACGTTCAAATCGAAAACTGGCTTCGGCTTTCCTTTCGGCTTCATGCGCTACTTCCTCCGGTCTCGAATTCTCTCCCGAAATCCTCCAGTCAGGGCAACCAATCCCTATTTTGGGCATGTCTTTCGTGTGAAATCAAGGCGAGCGGGAGAAACGGGTCCGATTCGGAGTTGGTTTCGCCCGTCAACTGCGCGTCATGCGCTGGCAAAGCAGCCATGTGTGAGCAGTTTTGACCAGACGGCAAGACGCTGATTTGCTATCGTCGTATACGCTACACAGACACGAGCGAACGGAGCGGATCAGGCCAGAGGGCTGGGCCCCTAAGCCGTAGCTCCCGGTCAAGTGTTGTCAAAACCCACATGGGCGTGGTGTCTCCACTCCGGCAGGGACGTTCCTGCCTCCAGCGGGGACTGAGGGCACGCCCATGTTTCGGTTGGCGGCTCGACGTGGCGTCAGGATGATTCCAGACAACTCCGGCAGTCCGAAGCGGGACGGGACTGACCAGTCAGTCGATCCCGCGAAGCTCCGGCCTCAGGCAGCACGCCAGACTGTCGTCCTGGTTGCCGATGACGAAGCCCTGGTGCGCAATCTGGTCACTTTGCTCATGCAGCAGGATGGGCATTTGGTTCTCTCCGCCGCCGATGGTCACGAGGGGCTGGAACTATCGCGCCAGTATCCCGGATCGATCGACCTGGTAATTACCGACGCGCAAATGCCCCGGCTGAACGGCGCCGACCTGTGCGCTCATCTGCTTGAAGAGCGGCCAGGAATCAAGGTGTTGGTGATGTCGGGCGCGGACATGAGGGAAATCGTCAGCCAAAACGTCAATTTGCCGTTCCTGCCCAAGCCGTTCGACGGACACACTCTCAGAGCGAGAGTCCGCGCGATCTTGGCCGTCCCTGCTTCCCCGCGCTGAGATCCTGGCAGTCCGTGGTACAAATGGCGTATCCGTGGAGTAGGCCTTTGGCCTGCTGCGACTCCTGCCACAGGCGGCTAGGGCTGCGGTTCGGGCACCGGCACAATGCGGCCGAGCAGAAACACGAACGCGGCGATGCCTATCAGCAGGATTCCACCGGCCACCAGGAACGCATTCGTGAACGAATGAGTCCGGCCGACAATCACGCCCGTGACGAT
Organism: Bryobacteraceae bacterium; assembly: GCA_052148435.1. Classification (GTDB taxonomy): domain Bacteria; phylum Acidobacteriota; class Terriglobia; order Bryobacterales; family Bryobacteraceae; genus JBEKYD01. Next base: position 9,250 of record JBKQIF010000077.1, on the reverse strand, counting down.
AGGCGCCACTGCGCCCATCAAGTTGTTCCCGAAGTTCATGATCCCGGCTACCGTGGCCACGCCGCCTCGCGGAGCGATCAGCGAAGGCAGGGACCAACTCACCGGGGCGGCCGCCGAAAGCCCGCTCAAAGCCACCGAAATCCAGGCAATGGCCAGCGCCGGGTGCGTGGTTGTGGTCGCTCCGATGACCGCCAACCCGCCGCACATCCCCGCCAGCAGCACGGTCTTGCGCACGCGCGTTTCATCGTGGCCGCGCGCAATCAGACGATCGATCAGCCAGCCCCCCACCACCAGGTCCGATACCGTCGCGCACATCCAGGGGATGGTCGCGAACGCGGCGGATTCGAGGATGTTCATCTGCATGGTCTGGACGAGGTAGGCTGGCAGCCAGGTCAGGAATAGATAGAAACAATAGCCGTAGGCCGCGAAACCGATCGACAGGCCCCACACTTTGCGGCGGCGCAACAGGTAGCCGAGCATACCGACCGGGCTAGCCGAGATCTGCCCCTCAGCCACCGCGCCGCCTTCGGCAATGTACTCCCGCTCCGCCGCGGAAAGTCGCGGGTGACTGCTCGGATTGTGATAAATTCCGTAAAATGCCGCAAAGTAGAAGAAACTCAGCGCGGCCACCAGGCCGAAGCCCCATCGCCAGCCGAGATGGACCACCGCCAGCGCGACCAGCGGAACGCCGATCACGTTAGAGAACTTGGCGGCGGAGTCGAACAGAGCCGTTGCCGAAGCCCTCTCCGTGCGCGGAAACCAATAGCCCGTGGCCTTGGAATTGGCCGGGAAGCTCGCAGCCTCGGCGATTCCCAGCAGGCAGCGGGCGGCAAAGATGCCCGCAAATCCGCTCGCCAGGGCCGTGATGACGGACGCCACGCCCCATAGAAACGCACTCCAGCGTCCGATGCGCTTCACGCCCCAGCGATCCAGAATCAAGCCCGCGGGAATCTGCGACAGTGCGTAGGTCCAGAAGAATGCGCTGAACAGCAGCCCTAGATCGGCCGCGGTCAGGCCCAGCGTCCGCTGCAGTTGTGGGCCGGCCACCGACAGGCAGATCCGGTCGAAGAAGTTGATCAGCACCCCGGCTCCCAACAGGCCGCCGATGCCCCAGCGCAACCGTGGAACTGCCCGTCCGCTAGCCGCCGTCATGTGCGTTGCCTTGAACTCCCTGTCAGCCACTACGCCGCCGCTTCTGCGTTCAACCGCACCGATACCAGGCGCGAGACGCCGGGTTCCTGCATGGTCACGCCGTAGAGCGCTTCGGCGCTCTCCATGGTGCGCTTGGAGTGGGTGATCACGATGAACTGGGTTTGGGCCGACATCTCCCCCAGCAGCTTGGCCAGGCGGGTTACGTTGGCCTCGTCCAGCGGCGCGTCCACCTCGTCCATCACGCAGAACGGGCTGGGCTGGTATTTGAAGATGGCCATCAGCAGCGCCACCGCGGCCAGGGCTTTCTCGCCGCCCGAAAGCAGCAGCACGTTCTGCAGGCGTTTGCCGGGGGGCGAGCACACGATATCGATGCCCGATTCGGCCAGGTTCTCCTGATCGGTCAACCGCATTTCACCGGTGCCGCCGCCGAACAGCGACTGGAAGACCACGCGGAAGTTGGCATTGATGGCCTCGAACGCTTCCGCGAACTTCTGGCGCGATACCGTATCGATCTCCTGAATCGCTTTTTCGGTGTCGCGAATGGAATCGATCAGGTCCTGGCGCTGCACGCTCAGAAATTCCTGCCGTTGCTGCGCTTCCTGGAATTCTTCCATCGCCGCGGCGTTGACGGCGCCCAGCCCTTCGATACGCTGCCGGACTTCGGCGGCCTCCTGTTCGGCCGCGCCGATGGCTTCTATATTGGGTACGGTCTCCGTCTCCGTGCCCAACTCCTCCACCGGAGTTCCCAGTTCCTTGCGGCTGGTCTCGTCAAGAAACTTCAATTCGGATTGTTTACGCACCAGGTCGACTTCCACCTGGGAGCGCTTTTCCTGGCCGAGCTGCACGGCCAGGCGCAAGGTCTTGAGATCTTCTTCGCCGCTGCGCAGGGCTTCGCGCATGCCGGCATCCTGCTGCGCCATCTCGCTGACCCGCACTTCCCGGGCGGTGATTTGGCCGGCCAGTTCCTGGGCTTTCTTGTCGAGCTCGATGTTATCGGCCAACAGGCGGGCGCGCTCAACGCCCAGGCGCTCGATTTCGGACGCGATGGAGACGCGGCGCTCGATGGTTTCGCGCGATTGTTGCTCGAGCCGGCCCATGGCGCTCGATTCGCCGCGCCGCCGCTCTTCGAGTGCGGCCAGGGCCGCGCGCGTGGCGGCGTGATCTTCGCCGATGGTGGCGCCCTGTCCTTCGAGCTTCTCCAGTTCCTGCCGCTCGGCTTCGAGCGCTGCCTCGCTTTCCGCCCGCCGCCGTTCTTTTTCTTCCACGCCGGCGCGGTTGCGTTCGCGCTGCTCGGCCGATTTTTCGGCGTCGCGGCGCAGTCTCTCGAGCTCCAGCCGCGCTACCGAAAGGCGCGAGCCGCTGCGCGCCAGGTCGTCGCCCAGTTTGCGCATTTCGTGATCCAGCGCCACCCGGTCTTTTTCCCGCGCCTGCTGCAGCGAGCGCAGCCGCTCCAGTTCGGTTTCGAGAGCCAGAATTTCCTGTTGCAGCCCGGCAAGTTGTTCCAGGCGCCCTTCCAGATGGGCCTGGCGGGCGATCAATTTGGCGGCCAGCTCGCGCGCCTCGCGCTTCATGGCCAGCGGACCGGCGCCCATTTTGCGTCCACCGGTTACCGTGTGGCCGTGATAGCAGAGACCGTCCGCCAACAGGAAGTAAAGATGCGGATACGCCACCGACAGCCGCTGCGCCGAGGTGCGATCCTCGGCCAGGAAGCACAGCGATACTCGCGGCAGCAGGTCCGTGGCCCGGTCTTTGAATCCGTTGGTGAGGCGCAGCGAATCGCTGAGCCGCGCGGCGATGCCGGTTTCGGGGCCGATGGCAGGCTCGGGCAGATGGCCGTTGCCGTTGCCGTTCGATTCCGGATGTACCAGGAAGGTGGCCCGCCCTTCCAGCTCGGCGCGCAGAAAATCCAGACCGCGCTCGGCCTGCGGCCAATTTTCCACCACCACGTATTCCAGCTCGTCGTGAAGAAACTCTTCCGCCGGCTTTTCGTACTGCGGATCCACTTCCACGAAATCCGCCAGCACGCCCAGCGGTTTCAGATCGGCGGCCTTGCCTTTTTCGAGCGCGGCGAACAGGCGTTTGACCGATTCGGTGGTGTAGGAGCGGTGCGCCAGCACCTGTTCCAGCGATTCCTTGCGCGCGCGGATGGCGGAAACTTCGTTTTTCAGACCGTCGATTTCGAGAAGCAGCTCGGCTGCTAGCGTGCGCTTTTCGCCCAGGTCCTGCTCCGTGCGCCGGCGCTCGCCGGTCACCGTTTCCAGTTCCAACTGGCGTTGGGCCAGCGTCTCGGAGATCTGTTTCTTGAGCCCGTCCAGGCGCTCGATTTCGGCCGCGGCGGTTTGCTCCTCGCGCGTGGAGCGCGCGGTTTCGCGGTCGATGCTGGCCAGATATTCGTCGATCTGCGCCAGTTGGTTCTCGAGCGTCGAAGCTTCGCCCAACAGGCGCAGAATCACCTGCCGCCCGGCTTCGATGTTCTTTTCGCGCTCGCGCACTTTCGCCTGCAGGGCCTCGCGCTGCTGGTTGATTTCGAGCATGCGGCCGCGCGCCTTCGAGATCTCGGCGTCGAGAGACTCCAGGTTGGCGCGGTGACCGGCGATTTCGGCTTCGAGCGCCTCCAGCCGCAAACCCAGCTCCTGCGATTCCTTTTCCTGCTGCGCCATGCGCTGCTCGATGGCGCCCGATTCCTTCACCTGGGCGTCCAGCTTGCCGCGGGTGCGCTCGGCTTCCACGCTGGCCGCCGCCAGCGCCTGCCGCTCGGCGGTCAGGCGTTCTTCAATTTCATCGCACGCCTTTCGGGCGAGCTCGTGGGCCCGCTCTTTTTCCGCTACCTGTCCGCCCAGCGTCTTCAACTCGGCGGTGGCCATATTCAGCTCGATAGCGGTTTGCGCCGCGTCGCGCTCGAGCCAGCGGAACTTGCCGGCCAGCACCACGCGGAGGCGGGCTTCGAGTTCCGCCTTAAGCTCCGTGTACCGCCTGGCTTTGGCCGCCTGCCGCTTGAGCGAATTCACCTGCCGGTTCACTTCTTCCAGAATGTCGTAGACCCGCGCCAGGTTCTGCTTGGCGCTCTCCAGCTTGGCTTCCGCCAGCCGCTTGCGGGTCTTGAACTTGGTGATTCCCGCCGCTTCTTCAATCACCCCGCGGCGGTCTTGCGGCTTGGAACTCAGAATCTGTCCGATACGGCCCTGCTCGATGATGGCGTAACTCTCCGGCCCCAGGCCGGTGCCCATGAACAGCTCCTGAATATCGCGCAGGCGAGCCAGACGGCCATCCACCAGATATTCGCTTTCGCCGGAACGGTAAAGCCGGCGGGTGATGGTCACCTCGGCGGGACGATGAGGCGGAGCGCCTTCCACGGCTTGCAGTTTGTGCGCCGCCCCCTCCTGGTAGATTTCCGGATCCACCAGCGTCATGGTGACGTACGCCATGCCCAGCGGCTTGCGGTCGCTGGTGCCGGCGAAAATTACGTCTTCCATGCGGGTGCCGCGCAGGCTCTTGGCCGACTGCTCGCCCAAAACCCAGCTTATGGCATCGCTGATGTTCGACTTGCCGCACCCGTTCGGCCCCACAATGGCGGCTACGCCGTCACCCTGGAACCGCAACTCGGTGCGATCGCAAAAGGACTTGAATCCCTGGAGTTCTACGCGTTTCAGTTTAAGCAAAGCATCGACCTCGCTTGCCTCGGGGGTTGTCACTATACTAACCGCGTATGCGGCAAAAGTAAAGTACCTGTCACCCCGTATTTTGTGGCCAATCCTGGTAGCCTACCATCCCTAGGGTATGTCATTCCTCATTTGAGCGCCACCGCGGCGTCCGTTTGTCCCGAAATGCCCCCCTGTACCTATGCAAAGTATTCACCTGCCAGCACTTGCGCGCGAAGCCGACGGCCGATGACCAAACCCTCCGGCAGGTTCGTCCCGCGCGATTGGTTTACAAACTGCGGCCCGAGGCGCATCGCGGCCGGGCTGGAGTCGGCCGGTTGCCCTGCCAGATGCAGGGCCGCTTCTTCGGGCTTTTGTGCAATTTTGTGCACCAAACCCAGCTCCAGGCTGGCGCACAATTCGGCATCGGGCGCATTGCGTTTGGGGGGACGATTGAGGGTCAGGCGCGGAATGCGCCCGTGCCGTTCGGCAATAAGGGACTGACCCATATAAATGCGGTCAGATAGCCAGAGCACGCCACCAGGCAAGACGGTGCGCGGAGCACGCGCCGCCAGTGCCTGTCCCTTATTCTACCAGCCTGGCTCGTTCCCCATCGGCGCGTGCACAAAAATGCACAAAAGAACGTTCCACTCCGCCAACCCCTGCGCCACGCCGTTATCCCCCGCGCAAAAGGCCGCGCTGTTTTTCGCCGATGGATTGCCAGTCGAAGCTCCTTCTGGCGTGGAGCAGGGCGGCGCGGGCAATTTGGGCGCGGCGTTCGGGGTCGGCCATGAGGGTGGCGATGCCGGCGGCGAAGGCTTCGCCGGTATCGGCGATCCAGACCGAATGGCCGTGCACCAGGCCGAGGCCGGCCGCGCCCGAACTGGTGGACACCACCGCGCGCTCCATGGCCATCGCCTCCAGCACCTTTACGTTGGTCCCGGCCGAAACGGTGGTCGGCGCCAGCACCAGGTTGGCTTCGGCGTAGAGTGGCCGCACGTCGGCTACGAAACCGAACACGCGGATGCGTTCGGCCTCGCCTGACACCACCGGCGCGGGGGTATCGCTGAAGGAACGCCAATAGAGTTCGGGGTCGGGGCCGGCCACGACGGTGAGGGTGAGGCCGGGAAATTGGTCGCGCAGCAAGGGCCAGACCTGTTCGGTGAAAAAGCGGAATGCGGCGATGTTGGGGAAGTGGCGAAAAGAGCCGATGAAGAGCAGGCGCTGGCCGGGCGTTTCCGCCTGCGGGGTGAAGCGGGCCAGGTCGACGCCATTTTCAACCACCGTGGCCGCGGCGTAAGGCTGCAGCATTGCGGCGTCTTTGGGCGACATCACCACCACGTCGGCATAGCGGCGCAGGGCGCGGGTTTCGAAGCGGAGCCAGCGAAACCAGTCCCACCAGGTGAAAATGGTGCGCGTGGCGACGCCGCGGGCGATCTGGCCGAACAGGTCGAAGGTGACGTCGTGCTCCACCAGAATGTCGCCGGGGTATTCGGCGAGTTGCGTGTATTCGACCTGGAAGCGCTCGAAGCCGAAAGACCGGCGCTCGCGGGCGATGGCGCGGTGCATGGCCGGAGAGCGGAATTCGTGCACTTCCGGCGGCAGGAGCGTGGACCAGCGCGGCTGGCGATAGCGCGGTTTTTCAACCAGCACGACGCGTGCGCAAAAGGCCAGCACGGGTTCGAGATCGGCTGCGGGGAGTTGGGGGCCATCGCTGAAGGCGAACAGCTCGACGTCGAATTCGCGCGCGATTTCGCGCAACAGGTTCCAGATGCGCACGGCGCCGCCGTGAGCGAGCGGATACGGGAAGTAGGGCGAAAGCACGGCCACCCGGCGGCGCTCGGGCGCACAGGGCCGGCCCTCCAAAACGCGATCGCCGGTGGGAACCGAAGAGCGCTCGCGCTGGGGCCACGGCCACCACCAGGGGCGCAGGTAGATGCGGTCGAACGGGACGCCGCGCCAGTAGAGCAGCGACGCCAGGTTGAAGCGCAGGTGGTGTCGCTCCAGGCGCGAATTGTAGGCCAGAATTTTGCGCGGGGCCAGGCGATAGGCGGCGCGGCGCAAGGCGCTGGGCCGGCGGCCGAGCAGCACGGGCGCGAGGCCGATGCGGTAGCGCTTCAGACTTCGGCGCATCTCGCCCCAGTTGGATTCGGTGACGACGAACTGGCGCCGGCCGGGGACCAGCGCGCGCACCTCTTCGATCATCCGCCGGCAAGGCTCCGGCTCGCCGCTACAGAAGATCGCGACCACCGCCTCCGGGTCTTTGCCCAGCAGGCCGAAGATCCAGCGTTTCAGGCGTTGCTTCATCGCCAGACCCCGGCCAGGCGCAGAACGGCGCAGGAGGCCAGCGGCGCAACGGCCGCGATGGCGGTGACGGGGCCATAGCCGTGAAGATCGACGATGTGGCCGAACCACGGCGAGATCGCGGCCTGGGAAATGCCGTAGGAGGAGACGAGCACGCTGATGGCGAATGCCGCGTGCCGGCCATCGAAAATATCGAGGGGCAAGGTGTAGACATTGACGCTGATGGCCGCGACGGCGAACACGCTGAGCGAAATCCCGGCCATGCTCCAGGCGAGAGAGGGCGCCGCGGGAACGGCGGCGGTGACCAGGCTCAGAGCACCGGCGGCGAGGCAAACCCGGAAGCGCGCGCCTACCGCGGTGCGGCCACGCTGGATCAGCGCCAGCGAACCCCAGCCGCCGGCCGCGCCACCGAACGCGAAAAACACGGGCGGAATCCAGGCATACCACGCCGCCTGTTTCAGGCTGAGGTGGCGGGCGTCGACCAGGTAGAGCGTGGTCCAGTTGACCCACAGCGAGTAGCCGACCATGGAAACGGCATTGGCCAGGGCGATGGCCCAGAGACGGCGGTCAACCCACGGCCGGCCTGCGCCCGGCTGGACCGGTTGAGAACCGGTCCGCAGGTTGGACAACCTGCCCCACAAGGGCTCGGAACTTCGGTGCGCGATCCCCCACCACAGCGGAATCCACAGCAGCCCGAACGTGCCCGTGGCGACGAAGGCCTGGCGCCAGCCGAAGCGCAGTGCGATCCAGGTGGCGAGGGGCGGGGCGAGGAGCATGCCGAGGCTGACGCCGGCCTGGTTGAGGGCGTTGCCCAAGGCCCTTTCGGGGGGACGCAGATATTGGTAAATCGCTTTTCCGGCGGCGGGAATGCCGGCGGCTTCTCCCATGCCGAGGATGGCGCGACAGACGACCAGCCCGGCCAATCCGCTGGTTAAGCCGGTGGCGATTCCAGCCGCGGACCAGACGGCCACGGCCAGGGCGATGGCGGTAACCAGGCCGATGCGATCGATCCACCAGCCCGCCGCGGGCGCGCTGGCCGCATAGGCAAGGGAGAACGCCGTCAGAATCCAGCCGTATTGCTGGTTGGATAAATGGAATTCGCCGCGGACCAGAACCTGCAAAGTGGCCAACGACTGGCGGTCCAGGAAATTGATAGTGGACGAGAGGACAAACGCGGCCAGCACGAGCCAGCGGAATCGGGAAGAGTCGGCGGTCACGGAAACTCTATGGTAGCGACCTCGCCGACGGTTGTCAGATGGGAATTGGATTTTGGGAAGTATTCGATGGACACCTGACGCGGGCCGGCTTTGCCGCAGGCCAGGGTTTGTTGGCCGCCGAGGAAAGCGATTTGGGAGGCGTTGGGCACGAGCAGGCGCACCAGCTTGTGGTCGGCGGTTTCGACAATCAGGCGAAGCTGCTTGCCCAGGCAATCCACCTGGCGGAGGGTGCCGCGCACTTTGCCGGAGGGGGCGTCGCCGTCCCACCACGGGATGGGCTTTTCGGTGCTGGGCTTGGCGCCCTGGTTGTATTTTGCCTCGGTCTCGTGAACGTGGGCGATGGCCTCCTGTTTTAGCCGGGCCAGATCGCGAGCGTCTTCCTCGGCCTGGCGCCGCTTTTCGGCGGCTTCGAAATCGATGCGCTGCTGGTCGACGTCGAGGCGCGCCTGGTGCATGGCGGCGCGCTGGGCGGGATCGGTGGCGTTGTGCTCGCCCTGGCTCCAGGCCTTGGCGGCTTCGGCGTAGTCATGCTCGGCCAGCGATGCTTCCGCCAGCGCCTTCCAATACTCCGGATGGCGGGGATTGCGTTCGGCGGCGGCTCTCCAGTGGGCCAACCGCTGGGCCGGATCGGTATCGCGGGCGGCGAGCAGGGCGAAAGGCTCGTCGAGTTTAGGATTGAGGGCCGCGGCTTTGCGCAGAGCTAGCGAGGCTTTGTCCGGATCCGGTTCCAGCTTGGCGTATTCGATGTAGCAGCGCGCGCTGGCCGAGCCGGCGGCCATGGCCTCGGCGAAGGCGTGGTGGGCTTGAGCGTCGTCGTGACGGGCCAAGGCCAGCAGTCCCAAACCCTCCTGGGCTTCGGCGATTTTCTCGCCTTTGTGGATGAGCTCGCGGTATTCGGCGGAGGAGGCGTCGCCGGCCAGCAGGTCGGCGCGGGCCAGG
>JBKQIF010000076.1:0-90420 GCA_052148435.1 Bryobacteraceae bacterium | reverse complement strand
GTAGCGCTGCTGGGCGCCGCCGAAAGCTACGCGGAAGCCGGTCATGACTTCGTCGAAGATCAGCAGCGCGCCATGGCGTTCGGTGATGTCGCGCAGTCCTTCGAGGTAACCGGGCAGAGGCGGCACGCAGCCCATATTGCCCACTACCGGCTCGACGATCACGGCTGCGATGGCGTGGCCATGCATGCGGAAGGCGGTTTCCACGGCATCGAGCGAATTGTAGGGCAGGGCCAGGGTGGTATCGCAGAAAGCCTTAGGCACGCCCTGGGTATCGGCAATGCCCAGCGTGGCCACGCCGGAACCGGCCTTCACGAGCAGCGAATCGACGTGGCCGTGATAGCAGCCCTCGAATTTGACGATCAGGTCGCGGCCGGTGAATCCGCGCGCCAGGCGAATGGCCGACATGGTGGCTTCGGTGCCGGAATTCACCAGGCGCACCATTTCGATGGAGGGAACGGCGGCGGCAATGGCCTCGGCCAGTTCGACCTCGCGCTCGGTGGGTGCGCCGAAGCTGGTGCCGATGGCCAGGGTTTCTTCGAGGGCCTGAATGATGGCGGGATGGCGATGGCCCAGCAGCAGCGGTCCCCAGGAGCAGACGTAATCGATGTAGCGGTTGCCGTCGACGTCGAAAAGATAGGCGCCTTCGCCGCGCGCCACGAAGACGGGGTCGCAGCCCACGCTGCGAAAAGCCCGCACCGGGGAGTTGACGCCGCCGGGAATCAGAGCTTCCGCGCGGCGCATCAAAGTGTCCGATTGAAGATGTTTCACGCCAGATACCCAAGCATAAAGGTCACAGCCGCGGTTGGGAGAAGCGCCACGGCACGACCCGGCTGAAGCCCAGGTTCATGCCGATCTCGTAGAGGCTGCCGTTGAGGTTGGTCAGCAGGCGTCGCTTCAGGCCGGTGTAGGGCTGGCGGCCGGCGAACAGATCTTCCATCACGGCGGCAAAGCGCGGGCTGTGGCGGGTGAACTCCACCATGCGCCGGGGCAGCGGCGCGCAAAGAAAGCGGCCGAGGAATACGCGCTTGGCGAGCCGCGAGCCGAACTCGAGATCGGTCACGAAATCGCGCCGCAACAGGCGGCGGTATTGGGCGGCGGTTTCGGCGGCAGGGGATTCGGCCAGCAACGCCTGCGCCGCCAGGTCGCCCGAGCGTATGGCGTAGTAGATGCCTTCGCCGGTAATGGGGTCGACCAGGCCGGCAGCGTCGCCCACCGCCATCCAGCCGTCGCCGGCGACGCGGTTATGGCGCCACGAGGCCTTATCGAGACACGGCAGCAGGTGCGAATAGAAGCGCGCGCCGGCGGAGGAAATGCCGCGTTCGTTCATGTAGAGATCCAGCCGCTTTCGCAGCTCGAAGGCGGCGACGCCCTTGCCGCAGATGCCTACCGAGAGATGGCCGCAGCGCGGAAAAACCCAGATGTAACCCTCCAGCCCATCGAGGAACTGAATGTCGATGTTTTCCTGGTCGCCGGCGACGTAGTAGCCCAGCGCCACCATGGTGTCCCGCGGATGCAGTTGGGTGCCGAAATCGCGCAGCGAATTGCGCGCGCCGGTGGCCAGGATGCAGTAGTCGGCTTCCGCCGTGCCTGCGCCGGTGCGCAGCCGCCAACCGGGGCCGGCGCGGGACATTTCGAGGACGCGGGTCTTTTCGAGTTGGGCTCCGGCCCGCTCGGCGCGATCGAGCAGCATGCGGTTCAGGTCGAGGCGGGAGTAGATCACCAGCGGATCGTGCAGCTTGAGCCGCGCCTGGCCAGCCCCGGCCACGCCCAGCGTAGTCTCCGTGACGAGGCGCTTGGGGGTGGCGTTGTGGAGCAGGAACGGATACTGGTGGTAAGCCTTGAAGGTCAGGCCCCCGCCACAAGGCTTCTCCCAGGCCAGTTTTTCGTCGAACAGTTGCACCGCCAGGCCGGCGGAGGCCAGTTGCGTGGCGGCGAAAGAACCCGCCGGGCCCCCGCCGAGGATGGCGACGCGCCGGATCATTTCTTCTTCCCGGTTGGAGGCAGGTCTTGCGGCGAGGGCATGGAAGCCGGTCCGCCGCCCGCGGGAGGAGCCATCGAGCCGTGCGGATTCGCACCACCCGGCATGGCGCCGCCGCCATGGGGCGACCCGCCCGAATCCTTGCGGCCCACCACCACCCACTTGCCGGCCTGCTGTTCGAGCTGGTACTGGATGGACATGCCCGCCCCGGCGGGCGCGCCTTTGGCCGAGAAACTCACGGTGGCATTGGCCTTGTTGCCGTTGAATTCCACGGAACTGACCGTCACCTCCATGGCCCCCATGTTGAGGCCGGCTTTACCGATGTGGTCGATGATTCCCTGTCGGACCGCTTCCTTATCCGTGTTGCTGCGATTGCAGGCAGCCAGGCACAGGATCAGCGCGAGTGTGCAGCGTAATATCACAAGGTTGATTATACCGGGTGGGGCAGGCGGTTCGCCTGCCCCACAATGCTATAAATACGCTCATGGACAAATTCCTTGCGACCGTTCTGCTGCTGGCCTCGGCCGGGATGCTTCCCGCCCAGTCCTCGCCGGCCGATGCGGTCCGGCAGCAACTCGAATACGCGCGCTCGCACTATACCAAGTTCGACTACCGCATCCCGATGCGCGACGGCGTGAAGCTGTACACGTCGGTGTACGTCCCCAAGGACACGAGCCATTCGTACCCGATCCTGATGCAGCGCACGCCGTACTCGGTGGCGCCTTACGGGATCGACAACTACCGGCCCGTGCTGGGGCCGTCGGAGCTGTTTACCAGGGAAGGGTTCATCTTCGTTTACCAGGACGTGCGCGGGCGCTATCTTTCCGAAGGCGCCTTTATCGACGTGCCGGTCCACAATACCCACCTGAGCGGCAAGGAGACCGACGAAAGCACGGACACGTACGACACCATCGACTGGCTGGTGAAGAATATCCCCAACAACAACGGGAAGGCCGGAATTTGGGGCATCTCGTACCCCGGCTTTTACGCGGCTTTCAGCCTGATCGGTTCACACCCGGCGCTGGCGGCAGTGTCGCCGCAGGCCCCCATGGGCGACGTCGGCAACGGTGACGATGCCTACCACAACGGCGCCTTCTATCTGGCCGCCAACTTCGGTTTCTATACCAGCTTCAAGCCGCGCCAGGAGCCCGAACGGCCGCGGCGGGGCGCTCCTTTCGATTTTGGCACCGAAGATCAGTATGCGTTTTATCTGGGCATGGGGCCGCTCTCGAACGCCAGCGAACTTTATCTCAAGAACGACAGCGTCTACTGGGACGACCTGCTGAAACACCCGAACTACGACGCGTTCTGGCAGGCGCGCGCCGAAGCGCCGCACATGAAAAACGTGAAGCCGGCGGTGCTGTGGGTGGGCGGATGGTTCGACGCCGAGGATCTCTCGGGACCGCTGAAACTCTTCTATGCAACGGAACGAAACGGCCCGCCGCCGTCCGACACGCTCATCATGGGGCCGTGGTCCCACGGCGGCTGGTCGCGCGGGGACGGCGACAAACTGGGCAATCTCAACTTCGCCACCAAAACGGGCGAGTTTTTCCGCGAGCACATCGAGTTGGCGTTCTTCCTGAAGAACCTGAAGGGCAAGGGCGACGATCTACCCAAAGCCTGGGTGTTTGAAACCGGGCGGAACGAGTGGGTCCGTTACGACGCCTGGCCGCCCGCCAATTCCAGCGAGCGGACACTGTACTTCGGTCCGGGCGGAAGCTTGTCGTTCACGGTGCCAGCCGGCGCAAGCGGCTTCGACGAGTACATCGGCGATCCCGCCAAGCCGGTTCCGGTGATCGGCGAGATCGGGCAAGGGATGGCGGGCGATTACATGACTTACGACCAGCGATTTGCGTCCCGGCGGACGGACGTTCTCACTTATCAATCGGAGCCGCTGGAAAAAGACGTGGTCATTGCCGGCCCGATCCGGCCCGCGCTGCGCGTTTCCACCACCGGCACCGATTCGGATTTCGACGTGAAGCTGATCGACGTGTATCCCGACGATTACCCCGACCCGGAACCAAACCCGATGCGGCTTCACATGGGCGGGTACCAGCAGATGGTTCGCGGGGAGCCGTTCCGCGGCAAGTTCCGTAACAGCTTCGAGAAGCCCGAAGCTTTCACGCCGGGCAAACCCGCCAGGATCGAGTTCGCGATGCCCGACGTTTGCCACGTGTTCCGCACCGGCCACCGGATCATGGTGCAGATCCAAAGCTCCTGGTTCCCGTTGACCGATCGAAATCCGCAAGTGTTTACCGATATCCCGACGGCCAAGCCGGCGGATTTCCGGAAGGCCACCGAGCGGGTGTATTGGGGTGGACCGGAGGGGTCGAAGATCCAGGTCAGGGTGGTCGAGTAGGTTGGTGGGACAGACGATCGCTCTTTGTCGTCTGTCGCATGGTTGCCCGTCGGAAGCCTGACAGACGACAGAGAACGATCGTCTGTCCCACCGGGAGCCGCGCTCGACAGCTACCGTGAGAGTGGCGCACGGCAATTGGAAGGATTTCGCCATGACTAAAGCCCAAAGGCGTCTTCTGGACGGTCGCTTTCGTGAGGCCGTCGAGCTTCAGCCTGGCCTTGGACAAGAAACCGGTGACAGGCTTCGTGTTTTCCTGTTCTCTGAGAAGGCCCTCCCGCAGCCGTCCCGCCAAGCACCCGGATCCCCGTTCCTTTTGCCTACATCCTGGCCGAAAGGTGGATCAGATCCAACTGGTCCCGGCAGCTTGCGACAGCAATTAACAGCCTGAGCCGCCTGGCGTCGTCCAGCGTCATGGTCTGCAGCCGCTGGAGTTCCGTGACGGCGGCCTTCATGGCTTTCTCGGCTCTGGCGAGGGACTCTTCCGCGAGATCGGAGGGGCCGGCTTCCGGGGTCGAATCGCGACGAAGCGCTTCCACTGCCTCCGCCAGTTTCGGTGCGTTTTCCGGTTCCAGGGCAATGACTTCGCCGCCGTAGCATAGACCGTCTTCAGTTATCGCCTCGGCAATCAGGCGGTATTCCGCAGGCCTGATCGGCGTAAAACAGCTCAGCTTGGAAAGATTAGGTCCGAGGGCCCTGAATTGCCGGATGACCCGGTCCACGTAGCCACGGGTTATGCCGAGGCGTTTGACGCAAAAATCCTCCCAGGTCGGTTCCATAGTCCGAAAGAGTTTCTTCTCGCGGATTTCGAGTAGGATTTCGGCTTCGGCAGCCGAACAGCGCCCCGCTACCAGGGCGAAGGCCTGCCTGCGCCCCACCCACGTTCCGACATCAAAGCCTTCATCGAGCGTGCTTTTCTGGTCCATATAAATCCTCCCCTAAAAAGGGAAAAACCGGCACCTGAGTACCGGTTCTCTTACGTATAATCAATGATTCACGGGGTGAAAACGGGTACTTCAGTACCCATTTGCGGTCAAAATCCAGGCGGATTGCGGCGCGGTTCCGTCGTCAATCTCAATCTAGCGGGCGGCTACCAAAAACCGGCTCTTCGCGGAAGCTTTCGCCCAGACCTAACACTCGCAGGATCAGTGAATTGCCGGAAATTTTCAAAATCTGTGACCGGAAGAAGTCGCACACCAAGCATTTGTCCCGCCTTTGTGCCGCGCCCCTCGCGCCTTGTATGATAATGAGTCCCCATGAAAACCGCACTGCTATTGGTCCTGGCCGCCGTGGCCGCTTCGGCGCAACCGAACGCGATCCCCACCATCGCCGCCCGCACGGCCGCTTTCACGAAGATTCCCGGCTACTTCCCGCTGTATTGGGACGAAAAGGCCGGCAAGATGTGGCTCGAAATCGACAAATTCGATACCGAGTTTCTGTACGTCGATTCCATGCCGGCGGGAATGGGGTCGAACGATCTGGGCCTGGACCGCGGCCAATTGGGCGGCTCGCGCATCGTCAAGTTCATGCGCAGCGGCCCCAAGGTTCTGCTGATCGAGCCCAACTACCATTTCCGCGCCATCGACGGCAGTCCCGAAGAGCGGCGCTCGGTGGAGGAGTCGTTCGCGCAATCGGTGCTGTGGGGCTTTGATGTCACCGCGGAAGAAGGCAGCCGCGTATTGGTGGACGCGACCCAATTTTACCTGCGCGACGCCCATCATATTCCGCAGTCGATTCAAAGCGCCCAGCCCATCGGAGGCGGGCCGGCCGGCGGCGGTAGGGGAAATGGCGGCGGCGCGTTGTTCCACCTCGATCCCAGCCGCTCGGCTTTCTACCTGGCAAACACCAAGGGGTTCCCGAAGAACAGCGAAGTCGAGACCATTCTGACCTTCACCGGCGACAACCCCAACGCCTTCGTGCGCGACGTGACGCCTTCGCCCGACGCCGTTACCATTCGCGAACACCATTCCTTCGTCGAACTGCCCGGCCCGGGCTACCAACCTCGCGCCTTCGATCCGCGCGCCGGTTACATCGGGATGACGTACGCCGATTTCATCGCTCCCCTGGGCGACCGCTACATCAAACACCTCATCATCCGCCACCGTTTGCAGAAGAAGGACCCGAGCGCGGCGATCAGCGACCCGGTCGCGCCCATCGTTTATTACCTGGACCGCGGCGCGCCGGAGCCGATCCGCTCCGCTTTGCTCGAGGGCGCCAACTGGTGGAACCAGGCCTTTGAAGCCGCCGGTTTCCGCAACGCCTTTCGGGTGGAGCTGATGCCGCCGGGGATGGACCCCATGGACGTGCGCTACAACGTGATCCAGTGGGTACACCGCTACACCCGCGGCTGGTCCTACGGCGCCGCCATCACCGATCCGCGCACCGGCGAAATCATCAAAGGCCAGGTCACGCTGGGCTCTTTGCGCGGCCGCCAGGACTACCTGATTTTCGAAAGCCTGCTGGCGCCCTACGAGGAAGGCAAACCGGTTCCTCCGGAAATGGAGCAGGTGGTGCTCGCGCGGCTGCGGCAGCTTGCCGCGCACGAAGTGGGCCACACGCTGGGGCTGGTCCACAATTACGCCGCCAGCACGAACAACCGGGCCAGCGTGATGGATTACCCGCCGCCCACGGTGAAGCTTTCGCCCTCCGGCGCAATCGATCTTTCGGACGCTTATGCGGTAGGCATCGGCGCCTGGGACAAGGTCGCCATCGAATACGGTTACAGCGATTTCCCCGCCGGCGCCGACGAGCCCAAGCTGCTGGACGCCATTATGCGCCGCGCCATCCGGGACGGGCTTTTATTCATCAGCGACGCCGATTCGCGGCCCGAGGGCAGCGCCCATCCGCAAGCCCATCTCTGGGATTCCGGCAGCAACGCGGTGGATGAGTTGAACCGCCTGATGGACGTGCGCGCCAAGGCGCTGGCGCAGTTCTCGGCCAGGAACATTCGCGTGGGCGATCCCATGAGCATGCTCGAAGACGTACTGGTCCCGGTCTATCTGCTGCACCGCTATCAGGCCGAGGCCGCTTCCAAAGTGGTGGGCGGGCTGTACTACACTTACGCCCTGCGCGGCGACGGCCAGAAGATCGCCGAGCGCATCCCCGGCACCGAACAGAGGCGGGCGCTGGACGCGCTGCTGCGCACCATCCGTCCCGATACTTTGACTTTGCCGGATAGCATTCTGGCGTTGATTCCGCCGCAGGCGCACGGCTATCAACGCACGCGCGAGGACTTCCACGACCGCACCGGGCTGACCTTCGACCCGGTGGGTGCGGCCGAATCCGCCGCCGGCATGACTATCGGCCTGCTCCTGAATGCCGAACGCGCCGCCCGCCTGGTGGAGCATCACGCCGAAGACGCCAGCCAGCCCTCGCTCGAAGAGGTGATCGACAAGCTGGTGGCCGCTACCTTCAAAGCCGCGCCCGCCGCCGGACTCGGCGCACAGGTGCAGCGCGCTACCGACGCGGTAGTCCTGTATGATCTGATGCAGCTTTCCGCCGACGAATCCGCCCCTGCGCAGGTCCGCGCCACCGCGGCCGCCAAGCTCAGCCAGTTGCGCGACTGGGCCGCTGTCCAAGCGCCCGCCGATGCCAGCCTGAAGGCGTTTTTCCAGTACAGCGCCGCCCAGTTGAAGCGCTTCGAAACCGATCCCAAGCAAATCGGCTCGCCCCGTCCTCCGGTTCCCCCACCGGGCATGCCCATCGGCGACGACCAACCCGATTACGTGGTCTGGTAGGGGTTTTACCCGACGAAAAAAACCTAGACCACCGGTAATTCGCCTCGGATTTTCCGCATTACAAGATATGGGCGGCTATTTCGGAGGCGCTACCGCCCAAACCACCGTGTAACGGCGCTACGAAGAGAGCGCGTTAGCGGGATCTTCCAAAGGGGGGCGGGTCGAGTGATTCAGCGTCGGGATCGCCGACCCGCTGGTTTTGCTGTTCACTTACTGAAAGTCGTGGCGCAGGCTGTCAAGCCTAATGCCGTTGACGCGAAAGAGCCGTCCTGCGGGAGAGTCTTCCTCCCCGTCGAGCGCCGACTAAGAGCCGGCCGCAGCCAGGACTGGCTGCCCCACGATTTATGCAGAGCGTCGCCGGGATGAAAGGTATTTGGCATAGGCGGAAACTGGCCCACCCGCGCCGCCCCTCATTCCTCCCGCAGCGCCGAATTCGGATCGAGGCCGGCTGCTCTTCGCGCGGGAAGCCAGCTCGCTACCGCGGCGATCGCCAGGAACAGCGCTGCCATCGCTACATAAGTCAGCGGATCGCCGGGCTTGGTGCCCACCAGCATGCTCTTTATCAGGCGCGTCAGAAACGCGGCGAACACGCAGCCGACGGCTACGCCCGCCAGGCTCAGGCGCATTCCCTGACCCACCACCAGGCGGAAGATGCGCGCCGGCGCCGCGCCCAGGGCCACGCGCACGCCGATTTCCGCGGTGCGCTGCCGCACCACCGTCGCCAGCACGCCGTAGAGCCCCACGCCAGCCAGCAGGGCTGCCAGGGTAGCGAAAACGCCGATCAACAAAAGCGAGAAACGCGTCTGCGATTGGGCTTTCTCCACCAGTCGATCCATCGGCTGCACTTCGGTCAGCAAGAGTTTGCGGTCGATAGCGGCGATGGCGGCACGCGCCGGACCGGCCGTGGAAAGCGGGTCGCCGGCGGTGCGCAGCATCCAGCGAAATGCCGCGCCGTGGCCCAGAAAGCCGTCGGTGAAATAGACCTGCTCCCGCCCCGGCTCCGCCAGCGAGGTGCCGCGGATGTGCCGGGCCACACCGATGATCCGCACCCACTCGGGCTCGGGGGTGCGAATGCGAATCAGAATACGCTTGCCCACCGCGCTTTCCGCCCCGAAGGCCTTGCGCGCCAGAAATTCGTCCACCACCACCACGTTCTGGTTGGGCGCGTTGTCGGCCTCGGTGAAGGCGCGGCCCTCCAGAATGGGCGTGCGGACGGTCTGGAAGTAGCCGGGCAGCACGGTCAGACTATCCACCGCCTGAAACTTGCTGGGGTCGGCCAGAGCCGGATCGAGGCCCCAGCGGATGGGATAGAAGTCGCCACCCAAAGCCAGCGGGTTGGTCGCGGCGACCGCCGTCACGCCCGGCAGCGCGCTCAACCGTTCCGAAATCTGGCGGACGAGCGCGAGTCGCTCGCCCGGCTGGCGACGGCCTTGCCCATCGCCCAGCAGGCTGAAGGTCAAGAGATGATGCGGGTCGAAACCGGGATCGATGCGGGTCAGCGCCAGAAAGCTGCGGAACATCAGCCCCGAACCAATCAGCAACACAAAGCACAGCGCCACTTCCGTCACCACCACCGCGTCGCGCAGCAGCCGGCCGCCACCCAGGGCCGAGGTTCGCCCGCTGGCGCGCAGCACCTGCGCGATGTCGGGACGCGAAGCGCGCAGCGCCGGCACGAGGCCGAACAGCGCCGCCGCGGCCAGTCCGGCCAGAGCCGAAAATACCGTGACGGTGGGATCGATGCGGATGCTGTCCAGGCGCGGCAGGTTGGCCGGCCCGATGGCCGCCAGCTCGCGCAACCCGAGCCAGGCCAGGCCCACGCCCAGCGCGGTTCCCACCATCGCCAGCAGTAGCGCTTCCGCCAGAATCTGCCGCACCAGCCGCCAGCGGTTGCCGCCCAGCGCGGTGCGCACCGCCAATTCGCGTTCGCGCAGCGAGGCCCGCACCAGCATCAAATTGGCTACGTTGGCGCAGGCGATTAGCAGCAGAAAGATCACCGCGCCCATCAGCGCCAGAATCGCCGGCCGCGAGCGCTCCACCAGGTACTTTTGCATGGGCTCGATGCGGAGGCGATACCCGGCGGTTCGCTCGATCACGAAATCGCGCCGCGCCTCGTCGGCCACCTGCGATGCCTCGGCCTGGGCGCGTTCCATGGTCACGCCTTCGCGCAGCCTGCCGATGGGCTGCAGCCAGAAGGAGTTGCGCTCGCTGGGATCGTACCTCAACCGCGCCGCCAGCCAGAAATCGGGTTTGGCGCTAGCGTTGAACTGCGGCGGCAAAAGCAGCTCGAAGCCGGGCTGCAACACGCCAATCACCACGCTCCCCTGGAAGGGATTCTGCAAAGGGCGGCCTAGGATGTCGCGGCGGCCGCCGAATCGGCGCTGCCAGAATTCATAGCTCAGAATCAGCATTTGGGGCACGGCGGGGGCGGTTGCCACGGCTCCCGCCTGGCCCGCAGCCGGCTGCGCCGCGGGCTGGCCATCCGCCTCGGTAAAGTCGCGGCCGGCCACCATGCGCGCGCCCAGCAGACGGAAAAAGTTGAAAGGTACGGCGCCAAAGTGAATCTGCTCGCTGGTGCCGTCGTCCCGTTCCAGCACGCCGCGCTCGGTAAACACCGCCGTGAAATCCTCAAAAGCGCCGTGCGTGCCGGTACGGAGATCTAAGAAATCCGGCGTCGACATAGGCAGATCTCGCACATTGCGCTGGCGCATGTCCGCGCACGCCAGCACCAGCCGCTCGGGATTCTGGTACGGCAGCGGCTGGAGCAGCACCGCGTGGGTTACGCTGAAAATCGCAGCGGCGGCGCCGATCCCCAAGGCGATCGTCGCCACCGCGGTAATGGTGAACACCGGGCTCTTGCGTAGCGTGCGCGCCGCGTAAGCCAGATCCACGAAAATTGCCATAGCGTCTCCCCTCTTTTCCCCTCTTTGCTGCCCCTGGTTTGCGGTCTGTGCTACCGGCTGAGCCGGACCACGGTTTCCAGGTGATACGTCTGTGGAAACAAATCCACCAAAGTCATGCGATCGATGGTATAACCGCCGGCCGTCAGTCCGGCCAGGTCCCGCGCCAATGTAGACGGATCGCAAGAGACAATGG
The DNA here is from genome assembly GCA_052148435.1 of Bryobacteraceae bacterium. Lineage (GTDB taxonomy): Bacteria > Acidobacteriota > Terriglobia > Bryobacterales > Bryobacteraceae > JBEKYD01. Next base: position 79,256 of record JBKQIF010000076.1, on the reverse strand, counting down.
TTAGGCTCGGCGGCGCGAGTTCCAGCAGCCGCCGCACCACGGTCTTGCCCAGGCCGGCGCGGGGAGGGTCCAGCAGCACGAAATCGGGCGCGGTTTCGAGATTGGTCAGGTAGGATTCCACGCTGGCCTGCTCGGCGGTCACATTCGAGATTCCGGCGCGTTCGGCGTTGAATTTTAGATCGCGCACCGCCGGCCCGCCAGCCTCCACCGCGACCACCCGTTCGAACCGCCGCGCCAGCGACAGCGTGAACAAGCCTACCCCGGCGTACAAATCGAGCGCCGCCGAGCCCGCCATTCCATCCGCCGCGCCGTCTCCCAGCGCGGTTTCCACTAAGCCATCGATCAGAAACCGGTTTACCTGGAAGAACGAATGGCGGCTCACCCGAAAGCGGCCCTGGTAATCCAGCGCGCCATCGGCCAGGCCAGGAATGCGTTCACCGCACCACTCGAAAAACCGGCGGGAGACCGGCCGCGCAGTTTCGAGTACGTTCAACTGCACCCGTTCCTCATCGGTAAAGACTTCGAGCGTCTCCAGGAAGTTCGGCCAACGGCGGTCGCCGGCCATCTCGGCCAAGGCAGCGACAATCCGGTTCAGCCTGGGCGATGCGACAGGGCAGCGTTCGATGGCGCAGAGGCGATGCGATCGCGCCTCGCGGTATCCCAACGCGCTGCCGTCCAGGTGTAACTGGACGCGGTTGCGATAGCCGAACGGCTCGCTCATCAGCAGGCCAATCTCGGCCGGCGGCGCAATCTTGCCCACGCGCTCGATGACTTCGGTCAAGATGGCGCGCTTGGCCGCGAGTTGTACGGGGTAGGGGAGGTGCTGGTAATGGCAACCGCCGCAGCGGCCGAAATACGGGCATTCCGCCGCCACGCGCTCCGGCGCCGGCTGGACGATTTCGACGGTGCGTCCCTCCAGAAGCCCGCGCCGCTCGCGTTCCGCCTCCACGCGCACACGCTCGCCCGCCGCTACGTAAGGCGCCAGCACCACGCGGCCGTCCAGCCGCGCCAGCCCGTCGCCGCCATACACCAGCTTCTCGATCGAGACTTCGATTCGGTTTTCGATTGCGTTCCGCCCTTCACCATCAGATCACGAATCGCGCGCGCGGCGCTTTTGGGTTAGAGGGAGCCTTATGGCCTATGCTAGGTCTGATGGGGAGTGCGTAGGCCACGAAACCGCACCAGCCCCCAATCCGGTATGAGTTCATTTGGCACCCGCTTCAAAAGAGGGATGGGATTATTTGGCTTGGCGCTCGCGGGAGCCGCTGCGATGCTCCAGGCGCAGGCGCCCAGCGGTGAAATCCGGCTCGAGGTCAGAGACCCCTCGGGGGCTGCGGTAGAAGCATTGGGGCGGCTGCGGAACCTGGCCGGCGGAGTGGAGCGGACCTTTCAAACAGACAAGCAGGGCATGTACAAATCTCCAGACCTTCCCTATGGCCGCTACCGCCTGGAAATTTCGAAAGGTGGATTCGCCACCCTGGTTGTGCGGATCGATGTGCGTTCCTCAACTCCCGTTTCGCGAACCGTCACGATGGCGTTGGCGCACGCCGAAAGCAAAGTCGATGTGGTCGGGACAACGCCGCTCGCCGGAACGGATCTCACCTCCGACCAGATTGCCGGCCCCGTCCAGACCGCCGCGGCGGCCGATGTCGAGAAGAGTGGCGCGCTCGATCTCGCGGATTTCATGAACCGGCGGTTGAATGGCGTGTATCTCAACGAAATGCAGGGGAACCCGTTCCAGCCCGACGTGAATTTCCGCGGCTACACCGCTTCTCCGCTACTCGGAACGCCCGAGGGGATCTCGGTCTACCTGGACGGCGTGCGGCAGAATCAGCCATTTGGCGACGTGGTGAGCTGGGATTTGATCCCCAAGAACGCGATCTCCGAAATCACGCTGGTACCGGGATCGGACCCTCTGTTCGGGCTGAACACGCTGGGAGGCGCGCTTTCCGTCCAGACCAAAGACGGCGCGGGTAATCCAGGGCTTGGCGGAACCTTGACGTACGGCAGCAGCGGCCGAAAAGCGGTTCAGGCCGAGTATGGCGGTGGCAAAACGACGGGTTTCAACTGGTTTTTTGCCGGCAATGTATTTCACGAATCCGGATGGCGCTTCGATTCGCCGTCGGACGTCCGTCAGGGGTTTGCCCGCCTCGGTTGGCGCAGGGACAAGACCGAGCTCGCGCTCACTATGTCCTATGCCTACAACACCCTGATCGGCAATGGGCTGCAGGACTATCGCCGGCTCGAACGCAACTATACGAGTGTCTATTCCATCCCCGACAGCACCGCCGACCGTTCCCCCTCTTTCAATTTCATCGCCCGGCACACCTTCAGCGAGGCGCTGACTTTCTCCGGTAACGCCTGGTACCGGAACATCCGCACGGAAGCAATCGACTCCAATTTCAACACGGACGCGCTCACTCAATCGATCTACCAGCCGACTGCGGAAGAACAGGCGGTCCTCGCCGGCGCAGGTTATACCGGTTTCCCAACGAGCGGCGCCAACATCGCGAACACGCCGTTTCCGAAATGGAGTTGCATCGCCGAAGCACTACAGTTGGCCGACCCGGACCAGACCTGCGATGGCGTCAACATCTACTCGAAAGAAGTGCAGAACGAGTACGGGTTTTCCGGGCAATTGACGTGGATCGCCGCGCCTAAGATCGGGCGCAACCAGTTCGCCGCCGGAGCGGCTTTGGACCGGGGGAGCATCGACTATACCCAGAACACGGGTTACGCTTATGTCAATCCCAACTACACCCTCACCAGCGTCCCGGCATGGCAGGACGGATCGACCGGCGCGAATGGCTCGCCCATCGATTCACGAGTCAACCTGCATGGCGTCACTCCCAACTGGAGCCTCTACTTCGCCGACACGCTCACCCTGGCGAAAACCGTGAACGTGACGGTCTCCGGCCGCTACAATCGGTTTACGGTGGATAACACAGACCGCATCAACCCCATTCCGGGACCCGGCTCGCTCGATGGCGACTATGTGTTTCAGCGATTCAACCCCGCCATTGGGATTACCTGGAGCCCACTCTCCACGGTAAATGCCTACGCGAGATACTCCCAGGGCAGCCGCGCCCCGACGGCCATTGAACTGGGCTGCGCCGATCCGAACAACCCCTGCAGCCTGCCTAATGCGCTGGCCAGCGACCCGCCGCTCCAGCAAGTGGTCACGGACACATGGGAAGCCGGACTGCGCGGGAAACCGGAAGTCTCCTTCCTACACAGTCTGAACTGGAATGCCGGTGCGTTCCGGGCGGACAATCGCAACGATATCCTTTTCGTCTCATCCGTAGTGACTGGCACTGGTTATTTCCAGAACTTCGCCAAGACGCGCCGGGAGGGTTTCGATGCCAACCTCGATGGGCGCATCGGCCGAGTCACATGGGGACTTGATTACACCTATCTCGTAGCCACCTACCAGAGCACCGAGACCCTGAATGGCTCGGCTAATAACACCAACAATCTCGCATTGGAGGGATATCCGGGACTCGATGGCGTTATCACCGTCCAGCCAGGGGATCGAATTCCGCTCATTCCGAAGCAAACCGGAAAGGCTTTCGCCGATTTTGAGGTCACTTCGAAACTCGCATTCGACCTCGACGAGGTGGCCGTGTCGAGCTCTTACGCACGAGGGAACGAGAACAATGCCTACAAGGCCGATGGCATCTACTATCTGGGGCCCGGAGTTTCACCCGGCTATGGGGTCACCAATTTTTTGGCTCATTACGGCCTGACCAAACGGCTCCAACTCGCGGTCCAGATCGATAATCTGTTCAACCTGCACTACTACACGGCGGCGCAGCTCGCGAATACGGCACTAACCAGCCAGGGTGCGATCCAGGCGCAGCCCTTCCCGGCCTACGCGAGCGGTCCCTACGCCGGAAGCGCTCCGGCGCAGAGCGCGACGTTCTTCACGCCCGGCGCCCCGAGGAGGGCATGGGTGGAACTGCGACTCAAGTTTTAGGTGTCCGATGCGTTTCGCCTGCTGCTGGTGCGTGTCGCGGTGGAAAAGACCCTGCCGTTCGAGCCGCTCAATCCCAACGCCGAAACCGTCCGAGCGATGAAAGCCGCGCGCCGCGGCGAGCTAGCTAGTCAAGGCCGGCAAGCCCGACAAATTGCTACGAAGTTTGAATGCGGGAGATTAGATACACCGTGAGCCTGTGAAACGGCACGTGGCGCACGCACTCGTGCGTGCCGCGTCGAGACTCATCTCGACGCCCGCCTTCGTTTCGGATGAGAACTTGCCCCCGTTCCGCCAACTATGTGGGCAGATGACCCCGCACCGCCGATTGCCGCACCTCCGCCCGGAAGGCGCACCCTTGTTTCTCACCTGGCACCTGCATGGCAGCGTACCGGCTTCATTGCAGCCTCCGCCCGGCCCGCTCGCCTCGGGAGAAGCGTTCGTCTGGCTGGACCGCCAGGTGGATGCCATGCGGCAGGGGCCAATGTATCTTCGGCAACCCGACGTTGCACGAGTCGTGGTCGGTTGTATCCGCAAGGGAGTTGAACTAGGGCACTACGAACTGGGCGCTTACGTGGTCATGGCGAACCATGTGCACCTACTGATTCGACCTAAGATCACCCCCGACCACTTGCTGAAATCCCTCAAAGGCGCCAGTGCGCGCTTTGCCAACCGCCTGTTGGGACGCACCGGGGAACCCTTTTGGCAAAAGGAATCCTATGATCACTGGGTGCGGAACCAAAGCGAGTTTGAGAAGATTCGGGCGTACATAGAAAACAATCCGGTTAGAGCCGGGTTGGTCCGCAGCCCGCAGGATTTTCCCAGGTCGAGCGCAGGCGTCGAGACGAGTCTCGACGCGGCACGCACGAGTGCGTGCGCCACGTTGGGTTAGCGCCCCGCTGGCGGCCCGAGCGCCAACTGTGCCAAAGATAGTTGACGCTCCTGAGCCGCTGGCCTGGAGGATTCGGCACAGGAATCGAGTGCTTCACGGTTTCTCGGCTGAGGGGATCCTGCGGCGCTTCGCTGGGGCGCCTATGGAGGATCTCGCGCCGCCCAGGCCGCTGGCTTTGTCTCTCGGCCGGGCCACGAGAGCTGCCCGCGCTATTTCAGCTTATTTGCCACTTCCTCGGTGACGGCCTTGACCAGGGCGTCGATCTCCTCCGGCGTCAGATCGGCGCTGGCGGCAGCAGCAACGGGAGCGCTTCCGCCGGGAGCAATGGCGATCTGGCCCGGCTTGGTGGGCAGGTCGCAGATATCGCATGAGGGGCTGTCGAGGCGGGGGTCGGGAAGGCCGAGTTTCCTCTTGATGGCCAGCAGGTCGGCGGCCTTCTCGCCGGCGAAGTGGGTGATGGGCGTGCCGAGCTGCGCGGCCAGCATCAGCGTCCAGCAGTACGTGTCGGTGACTTCGACGTACCATTCGGCGTGGGTGACTGTATCGCCCCAGCAGACGATGCCGTGGTTCGACAGCAGGATGGTGTTGTGCGTCTTGACGAACGGGATCACGGTGCGGGCGAATGCCGGCGTGCCGGGCGTCTCGTAGGGGGAAACCGCGATCTTGCCGATAAACACGTCGAATTCCGGAATGATGCAAGTGGGCGGCACTTTGCCCGTGATGGCGTAGGCGGTGGCGTGGGGTGGATGGCAGTGCACCACCGATTTGGCCTCCGGCACTTCCTTGTAAATCTCCATGTGCATCAGAATTTCGCTGGTGCGCGGTTTGCCGCCGGCCAGTTGATTCCCCTCCAGGTCGACCAGACACATATCCTGGGGGCGGAGGTCGTACTTGCTGATCAGGGTGGGGGTGCAGATCACCTCGTTGGGGCCGAGGCGATAGGAAATGTTACCGCCGTTGCCATCCACGAACTGGCGCATCCAGAGCTTTCTGCCCACAGCGCAGATCTCTTCCTTGACAGCTTCGGCTTCCGGCGAATTGAATAGGGCCAGGCGCGCCGGATCGACGCCGGTTGCGGCTCCCTCCGGGACGGGCGAGGCGCTACTGGCCGCAAGTTTCCTCTCGGCCAGAGCTTCCCTGGCGGACGGGGTGAGGACGGCGCCGGGGGCGATGCGGATTTCAGTGGCGGAGTCGCGCACGGCGGCGTCGATGTCTGAGAGCGTGACGACTTTGAGATGCGAGAGGTCGGTTACCTTCATTTGTTCCAATATCCTAATTACACTATCCGCAATGCCCCGCCGCCCACCACCAGGCGCCGCTCGCGGGTGAAAGTGAGCGGGGTGGTGACTCCTTCGCCGGTGGGCGTGGCGATGCTATGGCTCGAGTAGCCGGGGCTGCCGATGCCGAGCGAACCATAGCTCGGGGCGTTCTGCACGAACAACGTGCAATTCATGGCGCGGCCCATTTTGGTGACGTTCTCCACGTTGCGGGAATGAATGATGGCGGTGTGCCGGTAGCCATGCTCGGCTTTGACGGAGGCGGCGATGGCGGCATCCACGCCGGCAAAGCGCACCACCGGCACGAAGGGCATCATCTGTTCTTCCTGCACGAAGGGGTGGCTTTCTTCAGTTTCGCCGAACAACAGGTCGGTTGCGGACAGCAGGGAAATCCCGGCGGCGCGGGCCAGCACGGCGGTATCTTTGCCGACATATTCCTTGTTGACGTGAGGGGTGCCGTCGGGGTCGAAGCGGAAAGCCGCCTGAGTGAGGCGGTCGATGGCGCCGCGATCGAGCTCCAGGGCGCCGGCGCGGCGCATGGCGTCGATGAAGGCATCGGCCACGCGCTCCACCACGAAGATTTCCTTTTCGGCGATACAGAGAATATTGTTGTCGAAGCCTGCGCCGAGGATGATGGAGCGGGCGGCGAGGTCGAGATCGGCCGTCTCATCCACCACCACCGGCGGATTGCCGGGGCCGGCGGCGATCACCCGCTTGCCGAAGCGGCTGGCGGCTTTCACCAGCCCCGCGCCGCCGGTGACGCACAGCAGGGCGACGCCGGGGTGGGCGAAAATCTCCTCCGCGGCCTGGGTAGTGGGTTCGGCCATGGTGGTCAGCACATTGGCCACGCCCAGTTCGCGCTCGATTTCGCGGTTGAACATCTGCAGCCCGAGGGCGGTGACTTTGGCGCCGGCCGGATGCGGGCTGAAAACGGCGGTGTTGCCCGCGGCCAGGATATTGATGGCGTTGCTGGCCAGGGTCGGTACGCAGTGGGTGGCCGGCAGCACCATGCCGATGACGCCCCAGGGAGCGTGCTCGATCACGCACAGGCCGGTCGAGTCGCTCATGGCTTGGCTGGTCATGGCTTCCGTCCCCAGTATGTAGCGGATGTTCCGCAGCTTGACGATTTTGTGATCGACGCGGCCCAGCGTGGTTTCGGCCAGCTCGATGCGCGCCAGTTCGGGGGCGTTGTCGGCGCAGACGCGCCGGACGATGTCGCACATGCGCCCGCGGTCCGCGAGGCTCATGGCGGCGACCCGCTTTTGGGCCGCGCCGGCGGCGGCCACGGCTTCATCCACGGTGGCAAAGACGCCGTCGCCGGGCGCCAGCCGAGCCGCGCCGGACGGCTCCTCGGACAGGCGCGCGACCACCTCCCGCGTGATCCGCGCGATCAGTTCTTGCCGGTCTACAACCATGAATCTTCCAAGGTACCATCCCGCGCGGGAACGGGTGGGCTGAGGGGGGCTGCTTGGAAAAGCGGCTATGGGATCTGCGGATCGATGACCGACAGTCCCTCAGCCGCCGCAATCTCACAAACCGTCATGTCAGCAGCGACAATCTGTTCCGTTATGGCCTGATCTTTCAGGTCCAAAGCGACGGCCAATTGGAGTGCATCGAGGGACCGGAGCCGGTGCCGGAAAGCGTACTGAAGCACGAGACGCTCGGCATGGCCGTAGTGCAGGTCGGTTATGGCGAAGACCTGGAAGCCCTTGGATACCAGGTCCGCCCGGAAGTGCCCTCTCAGTGTGTGCGCTTCCGCGGAGGTGAGAACCCCGGTTCTGACCTTGATTGCGAACATCGAATGCATTTCCGGTAGTGGGTCAATTTGACTTTTCCGGTCCTTGACTTTCGGGGTGGAGGCGTGTTGATTCCTACCAGTCCGGGGACGCCCTCGCTACCTTGCCTGGAGTCCAGTGAACCTCGTGGTGAGCGCCGACCTTTTCCGCAAAGAACGGAATGTGCAGCCGTTGGCCCCTAGGGTCCGTGAACCTGAAGCAGACCCTCATCCTGGCGCTGCTTCTTTTTCCAAGGAAGTGAACGAGCGTGGTTACGGAGACCTTCTCGGGCGGTCCTTCCTCCACGTAGATCGAGCAGCGCACGGATTGCCCCGGCAGCAGCGATGGAATCTCGGGTGGATCTATCGCAAGCCGAACTTCGGCGCCGGGCTCGACGATTATTTTTGTGATCTCATAGTGCAGGATCGACAGCGTGATCGTTTCGCCACTCGGTTCCGCCCGTTCGTAGGCTATGCGGATTCCCGGATCGGCGAGGGTCCGGCTAAAGCGCCGAAGAACTGAAGAAATGACTCCGGCCACGGCCTTAATCGCCCCCAGGGCGCTTTCGATGCCCATGCCGCTCGCTCCTTGTAGCGAACTTCCTTGAGGATGAAGCTGGCCGCCGGCAGGTCAAGGTTCCCACGCTTCACCCCAGTTAGCAAGACCGGAGCTAGGCGGCCAGTTAGATTATCGCAACTTTTTCGATCAGGGGTGCGTCGGCATGTCAGTTTCTTCGCCGACGAATGTGACGCTCGCCGCGATGCCCAACAGAGGCTTATACACCCGCTGGAGAGCGTCCACGCCGTCGCGGATGGCCGAGTCGTAATCGTTCCGGCAGCCGGGGCATTCCTTCGGCGCGAAGAAGTTGTTCTTTTCGGCGGTTGCCGATTTCTCCTGCATATCGAGGATCACCTTCGTTTTGCACTGGGGGCACTCGATACGGACGTATCGAAGATCGGCAAGTGAAACCACGAATTGTTTATGCATGGCACACATCCCTAGTTTAGACAGATTTGCAGGGGACGCCGGCCCGACTTTTACTTCGCTTTCCATGGAATCGAGCCGGGAGGCATTTTACCCACGGGCATCCACGTGTCCACGGTGCCATGTTCTTTCGTGCGGCCCACTACCCACTCATCGGTGTTCCCGGTTACGGTGTCGATACGCAAAATGGATTTCTCCGTGGACATGCCGCCCTCAAGCCCCATATCGTGCTCACCCGAGAAAAGTTGGTAGCGCCCGATCTGGCTTGACGGTGGTGGCTGTTTGGTTTGAGCGCCCAGGACTGCGATCAGGATCAGGGCGGCGATCAGAAGCACGACGAGGTTAGGCTTACTCATGGCTGATCGTACCATGCGTGGCCGTTCAAGCACACGGGGCGCGCCGGCAATTTGACTTTTGTGCCTTACCAGTGTCGCTGATAGATGGCCGCCAAGAGAGACGATAGGACAGGTTGATTCCACGCCGTGCGCCCAACCCCTCGTCCGAGCCAAGAATACGTAACCTTCCTAAAGCAGTTCTTCGAATGCCGGGATGATAACCGTCTGAATTTGCTCCAGAATGAGCTGCAAAAGGCGATCCACCGCGAGAGCGGTCGCCTCTCCCAGAACTTCGCTTTCACCGAAGCATACGCGCATATGGAAGCGGCGATTCACATACACGGCGCGGTCGGATTCGGTCCACCCCGTCGTAAACGCTGGAAGTTCTGTGCCGTGGTTGAATGCCTCAAAGCCCGTCGTGCGAAGGCCACTGGCAAATCGAACAGTATCCTTCTTAAGAACGCGTGCGACCACGACGTTCAGGTATCTGTGTTTGTCGATATTCGAGAGTTGAGCGAGGTAGCGCAGGGCATTATTGATGGCACCCGTCCCGTAGTGCGGCTGCACGGCCTCGATGAATGCAAACGCCTGCTGGGAGATCCCCGGAAGATTTTTGGCGAGTACACTCTTCGGGAGCGGGGTGTCATAAGGGACGGGCGGCTCTCCCTTGGTGGGGACTTCAACAAAAAGCGGGAATTCGCAACGCTTGTCCCACCGAATGGGGAGCGGGGCGTTTCCCCAATTACTCTTGACGAGATCGAACGCCAGGTGATCGAGGGCGGATCTTATCTGGTAGAGCATTTCTCCGGCGAGGATTGCGATTTGGGGGGGCGGCTGCCGCAGAACGACCACCTTAACTGTTTTTTTGCTCTTCGTCTTGGCGATTGTATACGGACGACTGGCCGAATATTTGGCAATGCAACGCTGGATACTTTTGAGGTGTTTCGCAGCCCTGGCGAACTTCAGTTTCGCCGATACCAGTCCAATCTTTTTCACGGCATCGCTCCTTGTAGCGATTCCCTGAAGTAAATGGCCGCCAACAGGTCAAGGATTCCCGCTTTCGTCCCGGTTCATGAGGCCGGAACTAGGCGGCCGTCTTTAGATTATGCTGTCCTGGAATCCGAGCACAAGGGATGTCCTCCGCTCCCTACCAAGATTAAATCCTTCCACCGGGGGGCGAGTCATGCCGCGCGTTCGGCTTCGTTCCGCTCCACCAACCGAATGATGTCGTGAATAGACCAGAGCCGCCCTGTGATTCCCGCAGCCATCGCAGGCGTGATTCTCAATGTCTGGTGAATCCGAACGAAGTTGTAGTGCATGGCGTACAGGGCCACGGACGCGGCATGGTTCTGGATCTTCTTCGAGAACGCATTTGTGAGCCGGGTGAACCGCCGCATCCCCATCCGCATGGTCAGATTTTGTCTCTCGATATAACTGGTTGAGATAAACGCTGGGTCGGGATCGCCGACCTTGGTTTGTTTCGTGCAGCCCGTGCAGACCGCCGGGCTGTACCGCTTCTCAGCCTCGGGATCGTTGCCGTAGATCTTCACCAGCATGGCGTAATCGATGTTCGATCCGAAGCCGTCTACAACCGCCGTCAAGTAGAGCCGGAGGCCGTCCGTCGTCAGTTGAACCCGGTTCGCCAAGCGTCCCGCGAGATCCTGAATAAACTGCGTGGCGCATCCCGGATCGCGCTTGCCGACCAGCCACGAACAGATCAGTTTGGAATCGGCATCGATAGCCACCCAGGTCCATGCGCTGCCGATGCCCTCTTCCCCTTTCCGCCGGGCCGGGATATTCTTGTCTTTGGCGCCCACGAACGACCAGATTTCATCGCACTGTACGCGCGTGGCTGGAAGGTTGACGAGGGCCGTGTTCAGATAGTCGGAACAGGCCGCGCCGAGTTCCACAAGGAGCTTCACGATAGTGTTCTTGGCAACGCCAGTCATGCGGACGGTGGAGCGAATCGAGCAACCTTCGACGAGGGCCGTAACCACCTGGACACGCTTGGCAGGATCGAGCCGGTTCATATATCTATTCTGGACCGATCAAGCATAGAAAGCAAGAATTTAGTGAGGATAAAATGCCAAAAAACACTAAGGAACAAACGCCTAGCAAGGGCGCCGTGCCGTCACGATCAAACATTGCGACCGAACCTAGCCAAGCTATTGTATCGGTCCTTGAAACTTTTCTAAAAGCGCGAAGAGCCTTGCGGTCTCACCCTCGTTGATGAATCGTCGCATCTCGAGGATTTCCGGCGCCTGCTCAAGCTCCTGCCTTTGCGTTTGGACCTGAGCGTAAGTGACGCCGCCATTACGCTGTAGGGCCTCCCGCAACGCTGCGTTTTCCATTTCGCAATCAACAATCCAGTTCAGCACGAGCTTCATCATGCCTTCGAAGTATTCTTCGGAGATGGGCGTCGCCCCTGGGGGATAGACTTCGCCCTTCGATGACTGGCGCTTCCGCTTCGGTTTGTTAGGCACGCTGTTGGGGACCTTTCCCCCACCGCGCTTCCGCAGCCTTCGCCGCAATAGCTGACCGCTTCTTCGGGCTCAGCTTCGCCGCCCTGGCCACGCCGCCCTTCAGTCCACCGAGCCGCCCCAGCGCCACGGCGTGAGGGTTCTTGGTCACGTCCGGTGCGTTGGGATCGTACTTGGGGGCCTGGCCGGTGGCCTCCTGCATGATCTCGAAAGCCCGCGCATTAAAATCGCGGGGACGCGGATTGCGCTTCTTTGACTGCTCAGGCATACCCAAGTATCGGCACATCTGAGAGCCGGGCGTCAAGGCGCAGACATTTCAAATTGACCCACTACCGCATTTCCAGAACAGTCAGCCGGGAAATAAGAATCCGGCGTCCCGGTTCGTGAAAAATCGACGCCACCCTTGCCGTACCGGGCTCGGAATGGTAGAGCTTCGCCAACGCGCTCGAATCGAAGAAATAGGCCGCCACTTCAGAAACGTTCCTCGCGCTCCGCGATGATGGCGTCTGACCAGGAAGCCGGATCCTTCGCGGTGATCTCTAGGATTTCCTCGCGGCTGGGAACGCGGCCCATGGCTTCAACCTCGCGCCTGACCGCCTCCATGTAGGAGACATCTGGATAACTCCGCCCCGGTACCGTCGGACCGTCGGTAATCACCACTGTGACGCGCTGCCGCTCCTCCAGCAACACCGGCTCCAAGGGCCGGAACACTCCATTCTCGTAAACCGCTTCCACCTGTCTGGTCATGACGCTATCATTCTACGCTGTTTCCGGCTGGGCGACGCGCGTCGACCCTTGCCGGGCGCCCCGGCACGAATGAGCCCTCGCGACGGTGCGCCCCGCCCGTGCTATGCTTTCGACATACGAGAGGGCATGCTAGAATTGCGGGCCGCGGCGCAAGTTTCCCTCAACCCGGAAACGTCGGTAACTGCCTCCCACCACTCGCGCGTCTATCGACTCATGCGCCTCTGACGTGGCCCCATGTTCGAATTCCTCTTCAAATACCCGGCGGCGCTTTTTCATAAAGGCCAGTTTGTGTTCCTCACCCCCTGGCCATTGTGGCTCCTGGGAGTGAGCATCGCGGCGGCGGCCGGTCTGTTGTTCTGGCACGTACGGCGGAACCACGGGCTGCTGAGCGGGCTGAAGCCGCTCGGGATCTGGCTGCTGGAATCGGGACTGATCGCCCTGATCCTGCTGCTTTTGTGGCATCCGGCACTGAGCGTGGCCACGCTGCGGCCGCAGCAAAACGTGGTGGCGGTGCTGGTGGACGATTCGCGCAGCATGGGAATTCGCGACGAAAACGGCGCCACCCGCGAAGCCGCCGCCAAGGCGGTGTTGTCGGACGGGCTGCTGAAGAGCCTGGCCGGCCGCTTTCAGGTGCGGATCTACCGCTTCGGCAAGGATGTGGAGCGGGTGCCCAACCTGGATGGGTTGAATCCCACCGATCCGGCTACGCGCATTGGCGACACGATGGAGCGGGTGCTGGCGGAATCGTCGTCGCTGCCGCTGGGCGCCATCGTGGTATTGAGCGACGGCGCGGACAATTCCGGCGGCTTGAGTCTGGAGACGGTGGCGGCGATCCGGCGGGCGCGCATTCCGGTGCACACGGTCGGTTTTGGGAAGGAGCATTCCGAACGCGACACCGAAGTGGTGGACGCGGTGGTGGCTCCGCGCGCGCTGCCCCAATCGCGGCTTTCGGCCGTGGTCACGATCCAAAGCTACGGGCTTTCGGGAACCAGGGCCAAGCTGAGTGTTCGGGCAGGCGGGAAGGTTCTGGCCGGGCAGGACGTCACGCTCAAGGGCGATGGCGCGCTGCAGACCGAAACGCTGGTGTTCAACTGTGGCGACGCCGGCGCCAAAACGGTCGAGATCGGCGTCGATCCGCTCCCTGGCGAAACCAACCAGGCCAACAACCGCCTGGCGCGCCTGGTGAATGTGGAAACGCGCAAGCCTCGCATCCTTTACATGGAAGGCGAACCCCGCTGGGAGTATAAATTCATCCGCCGCTCGCTGCCATTCCTTCCGGGCGACAATCAAGCCGATCAGGAAATCATGAGCATGCTCCGCACCACGCAAAACAAAATGCTGATGCAGGGGCAGAAAGACGCCAAGGAACTGGCGGACGGCTTCCCCTCCAAAGCGGAAGACCTGTTCGCGTTCCAGGGGTTGATTATCGGCAGCGTGGAGGCCAATTATTTCTCGGTTACGCAGCAGCAATTGATTCGCGATTTCGTGGACCGGCGCGGCGGCGGGGTGCTGTTCATGGGCGGCCGGGCCACGCTCTCCGATGGCGGCTACGTGAATTCGCCGTTGGCGGAACTGGTGCCGGTCAACCTGCTCAATACGCGCCCCACCTTTCACCGCGATTTTACGGGCGAGCAACTGACGCCGGAGGGATCGCAGTCGAGCATCTGCCGGCTGGACGACGATGCCGCGCGCAACGCCGAACGCTGGAAGAAGATGCCTCAAATGGCGAATTACCAGGAAGTGGGCGACCCCAAGCCCGGCGCCACCGTGCTGCTCGAATCCACGCCGCCCAAGCGCAAGTTTCCGCTGCTGGTCACCCAGAACTACGGCCGCGGGCGAACCGTGCTGTTTGCCACCGAGGGAAGCTGGCGCTGGAAAATGTGGCTGCCGCACGACGACCACACGCAGGAGATCTTCTGGCAGCAACTGCTGCGCTACCTGGTGACGGATACGCCGGGACAGGTAGTGGCGTCCACGCCCAAACAGGTGCTGGACGACGAAACCCGGCTGCCGCTGCGGGTGGAAGTCCGCGATAAAGCGTACAAGCCGGTGGCGGACGCCAAAGTGCAGGCGCGAATCCTGGAGCCGGATGGCGCCAGCGTGACGGTGGAGTTGACGCCGAAGCCTCTCGAGGAAGGCATCTACTCGGGCGAGTGGACAGCCGACGCGCCGGGGTCGTATGTGGCCGAAATCATCGCCGGGCACGAGCAGGAAGAGATCGGGCAGGACGTGCTGAGCTTCCGGCGCGAGAATGGCATCGCTGAGAATTTCCGCACGGGACAGAACAAGGAACTGCTGCAGAAGCTGTCGAACGAGACTGGCGGGCGGTACTATCGTCCCGATCAGGCGTCGAAATTAGGAGAAGAGATTGCGTACTCCGAAGCGGGCATCACGGCGCGGGAGACGCGCGATTTGTGGGATATGCCGGCGGTGTTTCTGCTGGCGCTGGGTTTGAAGAGCGCCGAATGGCTGCTGCGGCGAAACTGGGGGGTAGTGTAACGTGGCGCACGCACTCATGCGTGCCGCGTCGAGACTCCTCTCGACGCCCGCTTCAGGACGGATGAGAACGCCGGTCATGGCAAATCGTTTTGCGAACTGCTGCGGTTGGCTGCAATCCGCAGGATTTTCCCTGGCCGGGCGCAAGCGTCGAGCCGAGTCTCGACGCGGCACGCACGAGTGCGTGCGCCACAATCGCCTGGTATGGGGGTTGCTGGCGTGCGTGCTTTCGGCGCACGCGGCGTCTTACTACGTGACGATCTCGGGTCTGGGCGGCGAGCCGGATTACGACCAGCGCTTCAAAATGTGGGCCGAAGATATCGACGGCAGCATCAAGAAGGCCGGGGGCAACGCGATTACGCTGGTGGCCCCGAACCGGGAGCAGATCCGGGCGCGCCTGGACGAGCTGGCGCGAACCGCCAAACCGGACGACGCGCTGGTATTGATGCTGATCGGCCACGGGAGTTACGACGGGGTGGACTACAAGTTCAATATCCCCGGGCCGGATATCACGGCGGCGGAACTGGCGGCGGCGCTCGACCGCATTCCGGCCACGCGGCAGTGCGTGGTGGTGATGACGAGCTCGAGCGGCGGCGCGATCGCCGCGCTGCGCAAAGAGGGCCGGGTGGTGATCGCCTCCACCAAGACCGGCACGGAAAAGAACGCGTCTATGTTCGCGCGCTACTGGGCCGAGGCGTTGCGCGACCCGGCAGCCGATACCGATAAGAACGAAGCGGTGACGGCGCTGGAGGCGTTTCTGTTCGCGCAGCACAAGGTGACCGAGTTTTTCGATTCGGAAAAGCGGCTGGCCACCGAGCACGCCGTGCTGGAAGATACCGGCAAAGGCGAAGGCGAGCGCACGCCATCGCTGGAAAACGGAGAAGGCAAGCTGGCCGGCAGCTTCACCGTGGTGCGGCTGGGCGCCAATGCGGCCGCCGCGCGCGACCCGGCCAAGCGGGAGCTGCTGGCCAGGAAGGAAGCGCTGGAGCAGGCCATCGACAAGCTGAAATACGACAAGGCCGCCCTCGCCGCCGCGGAGTACAAGCGGCAATTGAGCGGGCTGCTGCTGGAACTGGCCCGGACGCAGGAAGCGCTGGATAAGCCATGAAGCCAGGGCTGCTGCAGCCAATCCGCTTCCACCGGCTGAAGCCTGTGCCACCATTGATTGTCTTCTGCCTGGCGATGGCCGTTCCGCTGGCCGCCCAGACCCTCGATCAAGCCGAATCGCTCTGGAAAGCGCGGCGCTACCAGGAGGCCAATGAAGTCTTCAAGGCGCTGGTGGCGGGCCATCGGGAGAATGCCCATTACCGGGTCCGCTGGGGCAGGCTCTATCTGGATCATTGGCAGCCGGCGGAAGCTAACGGACTTTTCGACGAAGCGCTGAAGCTCGACCCGAAGTCCGCCGAGGCGATGCTGGGGGAGGCGCTGCTGGCTGCGGAATCGTTCGCGGGCGAGGCCGCCGAGCTGGCGCACAAGGCGCTGGCGCTCGACCCGAAGCTGGTGGAAGCGCAGGAACTGCTGGCGCGGCTGGCGCTCGAAGACGACGATCGGGATAGAGCGGCGGCGGAAGCGCACCGGGCGCTGGCTCTCGATCCGCAATCGGTCGAAGCCAAGGCGATTCTCGCGGCCATCGACTGGCTGGAGGACAAAAAGGACTCGCCCTGGGACCCGAAAGCCGCGCGCGGCTACGCAACCGCGGGGCATTTCTTCATGCTCAACCGGCGCTACGTGGAATCCGTGGCGTATTACCGCAAGGCGATCGCGCTCGACCCGCAGTTATATGCGGCGCAATCGCAACTGGCCATCAACCTGATGCGGCTGGGCCAGGACCGGGAAGCTCAGGCGCTGCTGAAGGATTGCTGGGACCACGACTTTCAGGACTCGGCCACAGCCAATTCGCTGCGGCTGCTGGACAGCTACAAGAACTACCTCACCTTTCGCACCGGCCGCACCATTTTGAAACTTCACAAGAAGGAAGCGGAACTATTGCATCCCTATTTTGAAGCCGAGATGGAGCGAGTCATCGCCACCTACGAAAAGAAATACCGGTTTCATCTGCCGGGGCCGGTCCAGGTTGAGGTCTATCCCGATCACGAAGACTTCGCGGTGCGAACGATGGGGATGCCGGGGCTGGGCGCGCTGGGTGTGACGTTCGACATGGTGATCGCCATGGACAGCCCGTCAGGCCGGCCGCCGGGCAGTTTTCACTGGGCCTCGACCTTGTGGCACGAAATGAGCCACGTGTTCACGCTGACCATGACCCAGTCCCACGTGCCGCGCTGGTTTACCGAGGGCATCGCGGTGCACGAGGAAACGGCGGCGTCGCCGGAGTGGGGCGACCGTCTGGGCCCGGATGAAATCGCCGCCATCCAGCACAAGCAGCTTCTGCCGGTGGCGGATCTGGACCGCGGTTTCGTGCATCCCAAGAACCCGGCCCAGGTGGTGGTGAGCTATTACCAGGCCGGCAAGATTTGCGACTACATCGCCGAAAAATGGGGCTGGGATACCATCCTGGCCATGCTGGCGGATTTCGGCCGCAACCAAGAGACCGGCGCGGTGATTCGCAAAGAGCTCAAGATACCGCCCGAGGAATTCGATAAAGAGTTCCTGGCCAAGGTGGAAGCCGAGACCGGGAGCGTCACCCAGAACTTCGATCGCTGGCGCGCGGCGGCCCGCCAGGTGACCGAACTGGAGAAAAAGAAAGATTACGACGGCACGATCAAGCTCGGGAGAGAGTTCCGCGACCTCTATCCGGAATACGTGGAGGCGGGCAGCCTCTATGAGGCGCTGGCGGAAGCCGAGATGGCCAAAGGAGACAAGCCGGCGGCCATCGGCGAATGGGAGCGCTACGTGCACATGGGCGGGCGGAATCCGGAGACCATCGAAAAGCTGGCGGGGGCGCTGATGGAATCGGGCAAGGGCAAGGAAGCCGCGGACATTCTCAATCGCTTGAACTGGATCTACCCCGAAGACAACCTGCTGCACCAGCGTCTGGGCGGATTGTGGCTGGACGAAAGCTACGCGGCGGGCGCGGTGAGGGAATTTCACGCGTTGGTAAGCAACCACCCGGTGGACCCGGCCGAAGCCCACTACGAACTGGCGCGCGCCTACAGCCAGAATCGTCAGCGCGACCAGGCGCGCGACGAAGTGCTGGCGGCTCTCGAGATCGCCCCAGACTTCAAACCGGCGCAGAAGCTATTTCTGGAACTGCAATAATGATGGGAACTCAAAATGTCGACTACCGCGACCCAGCTTGACCCGGAAGTATTGAAGACGCGCATCGAGCGCTTCCGCCAGGTGCAATCCGACATCGTGACGCAGGTGCGGCGCGTGATCGTGGGACAGGAGGAGGTGCTGGAACAGGTCATGATCGGCCTGTTCGTGGGCGGCCACTGCCTGATCACGGGCTTGCCCGGCACGGCCAAAACCCTGCTGGTGCGCACCATGGCGCAAACCCTCGGCCTGGTGTTCCGGCGCATTCAGTTTACCCCCGACCTGATGCCCAGCGACATCACCGGCACCGACATCATCGAAGAAGACCCGGCCACCGGCCGTCGCACCTGGACGTTCGTGGAAGGGCCGATTTTCGGCAACATTCTGCTGGCCGACGAAATCAACCGCACCCCGCCCAAGACGCAAAGCGCGCTGCTCGAAGCCATGCAGGAGCGGGCCTGCACCGTGCGCGGCCATAACTACCTGCTGCCGGCGCCGTTCTTCGTGCTGGCGACGCAGAACCCGATCGAGCTGGAAGGCACTTATCCGCTGCCCGAAGCGCAGCTCGACCGCTTCCTGTTCAATACCGTGCTGGACTACCTGAACGCGGACGAGGAGTTGCAAGTGGTGGATCTGACCACGGTCACCACCATCCCCCACGCCGATCCGGTGACCAACGCCGAAGAGATTCTGGCATTCCAGCAACTGGTGCGGATGGTGCCGATCGGCGAGAGCGTGGCGCGCCACGCCGTGGAAATGGTTCGGGTCACGCGCCAGAAAGACCCATCCGCGCCCGACTTCGTCAAGAAATATGTCAACTACGGCGCCAGCGTGCGCGCCGCCCAGTTTCTGGTGCTGGCCGCCAAAGCCAGGGCGCTCATGAGGGGGCGCTATCACGTGACCTACGAGGATGTGCGGGCGGCATATATTCCCGTGTTACGGCACCGCATTCTGCTCAACTTCCACGCGGAATCGGACCGGGTGACGCAGGACGATATTCTCAAGCGCCTGCTGGAGTGGAAGGGGATTCCGCGGGAGTAGGCGAAAGCCGCCATGCTGCAACGATTTCTGGATCCCGCCACTCTCGCTTCCATTACGGGGCTGGACCTGGTAGCTAAGACCGTAGTGGACGGGTTTGTGGCGGGATTGCACCGCTCGCCGGACTTCGGATTTTCCCAGGAGTTCGCCGAATACCGGGCTTACACCCAGGGCGACGATTTGCGCCACGTGGACTGGAACGTGTTCGCGCGCACCGACCGCTGCTATCTGAAGCGCTACCGGGGCGAAACCAACACGCGATTGCTGGTGCTGCTCGATACCTCGGGATCGATGGGGTTCGGTTCGGGCAGTATCAGTAAGATCGATTACGCGCGCTACGTGGCGGCATCGCTGGTGTACATGGCCAGTGCGCTGCAGCGCGACGCGGCGGGGCTGATCGTGTTCGACGAAGACGTGGCGGACTACGTGGCGCCTTCCACCCGCCAAGGCCAGCTCTTCCGCCTGTTGCACGCCATCGAAAAGGTCCAGCCGAGCGCGCGCACGGATTTCACCAAGCCTTTCATCCACTTTCAGAATTTCCTCCACCGCCGCGGCATCGTGGTGGTGATTTCCGACTTTTACGCCAATCCCGAGGCCATCGTCCATACCATCGAGCCGCTGCGCTACCGGGGCAACGAGGTGATCCTGTTTCATACCTTGGACCCGCAGGAAATCGCCCCCAAGTTCCGCCAGCCGGTGCTGCTGGTGGACATGGAGAACGAAGCCGAGTCGATGGAAGTCTCGCCGGAATACGCGCGCCACGAATACCGGGCGCGCATGGATGCGCACATTTCGAACCTGCGCGACAAGGCGCGCTCGGCGGGCCTGGATTATTTCCTGATGGATACCGGCCGCCCGCTCGATGAAGGCTTGCGCGAATATCTGGCCATCCGCAGGAGGATGCTGTAAATGGGCTTTCTGACGCCGTGGTTTCTGGGCGGGATGGTGGCGCTGGGGCTGCCGGTGTGGCTGCACCTGCTGCGCAAGCACAAGACCACGCCGCTGCCCTTCAGCTCGCTGATGTTCTTCGAGCGGCGGACGCAGAGCTCCATCAAACACCGGCGGCTGCGGTACCTGGTTCTGTTTTCGCTGCGCATGGCGTTGCTGGCGCTGCTGGTGCTGGCATTCGCGCATCCGTATCTGGAACAAAAGCTGCTGCCGCAATCGCGCGCGGGCGAGGTGGCCGTGGTGGCGATCGACAATTCGCTGAGCATGCGCGCTTCGGACCGGCTGGCCGAAGCCAAGTCGATGGCGAAATCGGTGGTGCGCGGAATGCGTCCGGGCCAGCGCGGGCAGGTGCTCGAGTTCGGCGCGCGGGTGGAGGCATTGAGCGAAGTCACCGACGACAAAGGCGCTCTCGATGCGGCCATCGATGCGGTGCGCCCTGCGGACACGCGCACCTCTTTCGCCGAGCTGGTGCGGGCGCTGAAGTCGATTGCGCAATCGCTCGGGGCGCCGCTGGACGCGCACGTCTATTCCGACATGCAACAGACCGGCATGCCGGCCAATTTTAACGACCTGCGTCTGGGCGAGAGGGTACGCCTCGAGCCGCATCCGCTGGTTTCCGGCGCGGCCGCCAATTTTGCGGTGGAAAACGTGGTGGCGCCGCATCGCGTCTACGACGGCAACAAGAACCGCGTGCTGGCCACCGTGATCGGCTACGGCACGGGCAAGGCGCTGCGCACGGTTACGCTGGAACTGAACGGACGCGCCATCGAATCGAAGAGCGTCGAAGTGCCCGAAAACGGCCGCGCCACGGTGGAATTTGCCTCGCTGGAAGCGCCTTACGGGTACAACAAAGGCGACGTGCGCATCGACAGCGCCGACGCGCTGGCGGCCGACGACGTTTTTTACTTTTCCGTGGAGCGGTCCGATGCGCGCCATATTCTGTTCGTACACGCGCCCGATAACAACCGCGGCCTGCTGTATTTTCAGGCTGCGCTCGAGGCCAACGGCCAGCACGGTTTCGTGGTCGACCCGGCCACGCCGGACCAGACCGCCAATGTGTCGCCGGAGAAATACGCGTTCGTAACGATTTCCGATGCGGGGCCGCTGCCGGCCAGTTTCGAGACTGCCCTGAAGGAATACGTAAACCGCGGCGGCGCGGTGCTGGTGGCGCTGGGACATACCTATACGGCGCTCGATAAAGTGCCGGTGGGCGGACTGACCATCACCGGAACGCGCTACGCGCCGAGGGAAGGCGACCGCTTCCAGACGGCGGCGGCGCTCGATACGTCCCACCCCGCCATTCAGCAGGACAATCGCTGGGACGACGTGAAATTCTACCGCGCCATAGGCGTAGACCCGGCCGGGGCGCGGGTAGCGGCGCGGCTCACCGACGACACGCCGCTCCTCATCGATCGGCAGCAGTCGAGCGGCCACGTGCTGGTGTTCGCTTCCACGTTCGACAACCTGGACAACGATTTTCCGTTGCACGCGTCGTTCGTTCCGTTCATCCAGCAGACGGCCAATTACCTGGGCCGCATGGACAGCGGGGCGGCCAGCGTGACGGTGGGATCGTTCGCCGAATTGCGCGAAGCGGCGGCCAAGGGCGCGGCGGTGGAAGTGCTCGATCCCACCGGCGAGCGGGCGCTTTCGCTGGCCGAGGCCGTTCGGGCGCGGAACATCCAGTTCCTGATGACGGGCTTCTACGATATTCGCCGGCCCAACGGCCAGAACGAAATGGTAGCGGTGAATGGCGACCGGCGCGAGAGCGATTTGCGGCCGGCGTCGCGGGAGACCCTGAGTTTGTGGCAGAATACAGCCAACGGCAATGTTGAGGCCGGGGGCGCGGCGGCGTCCGGACGGAAGCCGCTTTCCCTGTGGTGGTACGTGATGCTGGCGGTGTTGGCGGTGTCGATTGCGGAAACCCTGTTGGGCAATCGGCATCTCTCGGTAGACCAGGAGGCGGCATGAAACCTTTGGATCGCTTATCCGGCTATTTGAGCGCACTGGAACGGCGGCTGCGGCTGCTGGCGGTGGCGCGAGGCGCCGCGGCGTGCGCCGCGGCGGCGCTGGTGCTGACCGTGGTCGCGGTATTGGCAGCCAACCATTTTTCTTTTTCCGCGCCGAGCGTCACGGCCGCGCGCGTCTTCCTGTTCCTGGGGCTTGCCCTGGCCGCGGCCGCGGCCCTGATCGTGCCGCTGAGCCGGCTCAACCGGCGGCGCGCCGCGCGAACGGCGGAGCGTTTTTACCCGCCGTTCGAAGAACGCCTGCTGACCTTCACCGAGCGCCTGGAACATAACGACCAGGATCCGTTTTTGCAGCTTCTGGCCGCCGATACTCTCAACGTGGCCGAGCAGGCGCAGCCGCGCCAGGTAGCCCGGACGTCCCGGATTTTCAGTTTCTCTTCGGCCGCGGTGGTGTCCGCGCTGGTATTGATCTGGCTGGCGGCGTCCGGGCCCGGTTTCCTCGGCTATGGCACTTCGCTGCTGTGGGGCGGCCTGCCGAACGGCTCCATGAAGCCGTTCTACGCCATCCAGGTGGACCCCGGCAATCGCACCATCCGGAAACGCGCCGACCAGGCGATCTCCGCCACGCTGATGGGTTTCAGCTCGCCCAAGGTGCGTCTGTTCGCCAAGTACGGCAGCGCATCGGCGTGGGAGCAGACCGAAATGTCGCCGCAACCGGGCGGCGCGGCCTACCAGTTCCTGATTGCGGGCGTGCCGGAATCGCTGGATTATTACGTGGAGGCCGGCGGGGTCCGTTCGGAGACGTACAAGCTTAAGGTGGTGGACCTGCCGGCGGTGAAGAGCATTCGCGTGACGTATCATTTCCCCGCGTGGATCGGGATGCGCGACGCGGTGGAAGATCCCGGCGGCGATCTGCGGGCGGTAACCGGAACCACGGCGGACGTGGTGGTGCGCACCGATCGGCCGCTTTCGAACGGGGCGATCTTGCTGGACGACGGCACCAAACTGGCGCTCAAGCCGGGGCCTGACGGGACGGCGATGGCGAGCGTGGCGATTGCGAAGGACGGAATGTACCACGTGGCCGCGCTCGAAGGCGGCGAAGACGTTCGGCTCGGCGAGGATTATTTCATCGAAGCGCAGAAGGACCAGCCGCCGGAGGTAACCATCACTCGTCCGGGCCGCGATTTCAAGGCCAGCCCGATTGAAGAAGTCACCGTAGCGGTAAACGCCAGAGACGATTTCGGCCTCAAGGCGGTGGAGTTGCACTATTCGGTGAACGGCGGCGCGGAAAAAACCCTCCCCTTGCTCAATAGCAAGGATGGCAAAACCTCCAGCGGAACGGCGACGCTGGCCCTGGAGGATTTCAAGGTAGTGCCGGGAGACGTGGTAAGCGTGTACGCCACGGCCAAGGATGCGCGGCAGTCTTCCTCGACAGACATGTTCTTCATCGAGGCCCAGCCGTTTGAGAAGAACTACACGCAATCGCAACAAATGGGCGGCGGCGCCGGCGGCGACGATCAGAGCGACCCGCAGAGCCAGATCTCGGAGCGGCAGAAGGAAATCATTACCGCGACCTTCAACCAGCTCAAAGGCAACGGCGCGAAAGGGACGGACGCGGAGAACGCGGCGTTCCTGTCTTCGGTGCAATCCAAGTTGCGCGACCAGACCAAGTCGCTTGGCGACCGCATGCGAGCGCGCCAGTTGGAGGATGCGGGCGATTCGTTCAAGAGCTTTGTGACCGATATGGACAAGGCCGTGGAGGCCATGGGACCGGCGGCCGACAACTTGAAAGGCCGGAAATGGCAAGGTGCGCTGGCGCCGGAGCAACAGGCGCTCGAGTACCTGCTGCGCGCCGAAGCCATCTTCCGCGACATTCAGGTGGCCTTCGGCCAGCGGGGGGGCGGGGGCGGCGGCGGGATGAACAGCGCCTCCCGCGACATGGAAGGCTTGTTCGACCTGGAACTGGACACCGAAAAGAACCAATACGAAACCGGGGCTTCGGGGTCCGAAGCCGCCGATCATCGGCAGAAACAGATCGACGAAGCGCTCGAAAAGCTCAAGCAGTTGGCCAAACGCCAGCAGGAACTGGCCGAACAGCAGCGCCAGAATCCGCAGCAGACTTCCGAGCAACGCTGGCAGCAGGAGATGCTGCGGCGCGAGGCCGAACAATTACAGCAACAGATGCAGCAACTGGCGCAAAACCAGGGCAGCCAGCTCAGCCGCAACGGACAGCAAGGGCAACAACAGCAAGGTCAGCAGGGACAATCGGGTCAACAAGGGCAGCAAGGGCAACAGGGGCAGCAAGGGCAATCGGCTCAATCCGGGCAGTCCGGCCAGCAGCAGCAGGGCAATAACTCACGCACGCGCGGGGCCGATGCCCAGCAACTCCGGCAGACCATCGACCGTCTGCAACAGGCGCTCGAGGACATGCGGCAATCGGCCGATTCCCGAACGGCCGGAACGCCGCAGGGCGAAGCCGGGGCGAAGCGCGCTGCCGATCGGCTGCAGGAAGCCGAACAGATGCTGAATGGCCTGCGCAGCCAGGAATCCAGCAACGAAGTGAGCGACCTGGCCCAGCAGGCCGGAGAACTGGCTCGCAAGCAGCAGGAATTCGAGGGCCAGATGCGCCGCAGTTTCGGCCCGCGGAACCCCGGTGTGACGCGCCCGCAGGCGGAACAACTGGCCGGCCAAGAAGACAGCGAACTGAGCGATCTCAAGCGGCTGGAACAGCAGATGCAAAACTCGGTGCGCAACCTGATGAGCAATAACCGGCCAGCCTCCACTAAGATGCGGGAAGCTTTGGCCGGGGTGCAACAGCAGGACTTGGAGCGCGCCATGCAGCGGAACTCCGGCTGGATCCGCAACGGCATGGGCGAGTATGCCGCCATGAGCGAGACGCAGATTACGGCGGCCCTGAACGACTTGCACGACCAGTTGGATAAGCTGCAGCAATCGGTGGGACAAGGGCAGCAGGGCAAGGCCGGCCAGGACGGGCAATCGGTGGAAGACGCCTTGAATCGGGTGGAACAACTGCACCGCCAGATGGAACAGTTGCAGGCCAACGCAGCCGGACAGCGCGGCCAGCAGGGGCAACAGGGCCAGTCGTCACAATCGGGGCAGGGTGGCCAACAAGGTCAGGCTGGGCAACCGGGCCAACAGGGGCAATCCTCGCAATCGGGACGAGGAGGCCAGCAGGGTGGCGGGCAGCAGGGTTCGCCGGGCAATGGAGGCGGACAATGGCAGGCAGCGGGCCAGCAGGGCGGCGCATGGGGCGGCGCTGGCGGCGCCAACTGGATCGGCAACGGCGTCCGGGGCCGCTATAACGATGGCCCCATCCGGCCGGAAGATGTGGAGGCATCGGCGCGCCGTACCGAGGCCAGTCTGCAGCAATTGCAGCAGCAACTGAAAGACGATCCGAACATGCAGCGCGATATCCAGGGTCTGGTGCGGGATTTGCGCCAATTCGATCCGTTGCATTACACCGACGATCCTTTACTGAACCAACGGATTCTGGCGGCTATGGCCTCGGTGGAGCAGGTGGAGATCGAGCTGCGGCGCAAGTTGGACCAGTCCGGCGGAGGCGCGGTGCGCAGCCCGGGAAGCGAACCGGTGCCGCAGGGCTATTCGGACGCAGTGGCGGACTACTTCCGAAAGCTCAGCAAACAGAAGTAGTAGCGCCGCTGGCTTCTTCTTTGTGGGGCGGACGCCCTCGTTTGCGCGCGACCGTGCAGACCAGGAGGGAGGTGCCCCACAAATTTTTCTTTAAACTAGATCCGCCTCGGGTGCGATGCGCCGGACAAACACCAGAAGCACGTCGCTCATTTCCGCCAGAGCACGCCTTGCAAACTCCGGCGCAATCGTCCTAGTCAGTCGATACCAGTACTGTAGTACCCGATAATCCAGGACGAGTAGCCGGTCTTCCATCGAATGCAAGCCCAGGCCGGCCGCGTGGTCCTGCAAATAAACCAGCAGACGGTAGTCGCGCTCCAGCAGTTTTTCGAGCGGTTCCAGTTCCATCGCCGTAAGGACCTGCTGTCGAACCTGTTCCACCGCGAATCGGGAATCGGCCTCCGCCACCCGTGACGACGCTTCCGTGGCATTGCGCAATAGCAGCACGCAACTGTAACGGAACCAATACGCTAACAGAATAAGTGAGCAGCCGATGATCAAGAGGCTAGCAAACATCCGCGATCTACTCCCGCGACCCGGCCTAATCGAGAACTACAACAGCGAAACGTACTAGGACACCTACATCAGTCTAGCATCGGTCCGGAAATCGGCGCAAGCGGCAATTTTTCGACAGGGTCCAGGATTATCCTTTAAGGAAACTCTGGGCTGCGGTGGAGCACCGGTGGGGCGCGAAAGAGCCGATTATAGGAAAAGGAGGCGCTCGAAGTGAATGTCGCGATCACGGGGGCGTCCGGCCTGATCGGCCGGCGGCTGGTGGAAACTCTGCTGGCACATGGACATAGCGTGAACCTGCTAAGCCGAAAGGGGGCGCGGGAACGGCCGGGAGTCCGTTCGTCGGTGTGGGATCCGGAAGGTGGTCCGCCTTCCGCCGAGAAGCTGCGGGGAACCGATGCCGTGATCCACCTGGCGGGCGAGCCGGTGGCACAGCGTTGGACCGCGGCGGCGAAGCGGCGCATCCGCGACAGCCGGGTCGTGGGAACGCGCCGGCTGGTGGAGGGCCTGGCTGGCTTGGAGCGCCGGCCGGAGGCGCTGATCGCAGCGTCCGCGATCGGCTACTACGGTTCCCGCGGAGACGAAATCCTGGATGAGTCCGCCCAGCCTGGCAGTGGCTACCTGGCGGAAGTGTGCGTGGACTGGGAGCGGGAGGCGGCCGCGGCGGAGAAACTGGGAATACGGGTGGCACGAATTCGCATCGGGCTGGTGCTCGACGCGGGCGGAGGGGCTCTCGCCCGCATGCTGCCGGCGTTTCGGTTGGGCGTGGGCGGGCGATTGGGCGATGGCAAGCAGTGGTTGTCCTGGATCCACCTGGCAGACCTGGTGGAGCTGTTCCGCCATGTACTGGAGAATTCACTCGGCGGAACGTGGAACGGTGTTGCGCCGCACCCGCTGACCAACGCGGACTTCACGCGCGCGCTGGGGCAGGCGCTACGGCGGCCAGCGGCGCTGCCGGTGCCGGCCGTGGCGCTGCGGCTTCTTTTCGGTGAAATGTCGGAAATTCTCCTGGCCAGCCAGCGCGCGGTTCCCGGAGCGGCCGAGTCGGCCGGCTTCCGTTTTCGTTATCCCGAATTGGCGCCGGCGCTGAGCAACCTGTTGACGGATTCCAGGTAGGAAAGGCGCATTGGCCGCGGGCTCTCAGCATTCAGCGATCAGCGGTCAGCTCCGGCTTGGCTCGAGAGCTGAGCGTGCTGAGAGGAATCCGCAACGGAACGCACTATCTATTAGCGCAAATGAGGCAAGCTTCGGTTCTGTCCATGCTGGCAATAGCGGCCGTCATGCCGTTGGCGGCGCAAGCTCCGCAGGGGCCGTTCGGATTTTGGTTCGGGATGACGAGGGCGCAGGCGATCGAACTCGTAGGCAAGAATGCTGTTAAGCAGGATAAGGACGAGGTTCTGGTGCTCACGACCGCTCCCAGGCCGCACGGGGCCTTCGAGGTCTATTCGTTGGCATTCTCGCCGAAAGAAGGATTGCTTAGGATTCGAGCGGTCGGCCGAGATATTCGATCGAACGACTTTGGATCGGACGTGCGCGATGGTTTCACGGGGCTAATGGAGGCGGTGTCAACGACCTATGGCACACCACGGCTATTTGATTTCCTTCAATCCGGCAGCATGTGGAATGAGGACCGCGAGTGGATGATGGGCCTGCTAAAGAAGGAAAGAACCCTGCAAGCGGTTTGGTGCTTTGCCGGAAGGGCAGACGCCAGCGCAGGAGTCTGCACGCAGAGCTCGCCGCTCCCTAATCACATTACTTTGGTTTACCTGAAGGCAGAGGCTCTCTCGACGGGTGTGGGCTACCTAACACTGGAGTACGAGTTTGAGGGCTGGGACAAATACGTGGACGCTATGAAAGCCAAGGCCGGAGCCGTCTTCTGACCCTAAAAGGACACACTCGGTGCCCACGGTCGCCCGCCATCGGGCACGGAACCCCGCTGGCCCCTTGACTGCTGCCAACTTGGGCGCGCATACGCTGCCGTAATTGCAAATGCGGCTTCCTAGGTAGTCGCCGTTTCTCCCTGGCGATCGATTTCCTCGCTCAGGATGATGGCTTCGGCCAGCTCTTTCATGGGACGGCGCAGACGGCGGCTCTGGTCCCGAAGCTTCAGATAGGCCTCTTCCTCGGTCAGCCCGTGGCGTTGCTGCAAGATGCCTTTGGCGCGCTCGACCAGCTTGCGCGTCTCGAGCTCACGCCGCATTTCGAGCGTCTGCTCCAGCAGGCGGGCGTTTTCCTCCAGCAGCGAGGCCTTGGAAATGGCCACCCCGAGCTGCTCGCCAATGAAAACCGCCATTCCGATTTCTTCCGGGCTATGCTCGTGCGGCTCACGGTGGTGAACGTTGACCACGCCGATCACATCGCCGCCGCTCACCAGCGGCACCGAAAGCAAAGCCTCATAGGTATCTTCCACCAGGCCCTGGAACATCTTGAAGCGCGCATCGCTGGTAGCGCGCGAAGACAGGGCCACCACGGATTTGTGCTCCGCCACCCAACCGGTGATGCCCTCGCCCATCTTCATGCGCAGGTTCCCCAAAGCTCCCGCATGCGGTACCTGCGATGCGCGCAGCACAACCTCATGGCTCACAGGTTCGAGCAGATAGACCAGGCAGGCATCGCACGCCGTGGCCAGCACGGTGAGGCCAACCACCTCACCCAGGATTTCGTCCAGCGACCGGTTCGAGCTGACGATGCTGCTAACCTGATGGAGAATCGACACTTGTATTTTCGGCGGCGATGGAGTATCCTTTTTCCCCATTCATACAACCTATCTGGGGGGTGGGTACAGGGTCCAATCAATAATTTCTATAAACGCAATCAACGCTCTCGTACCATCCGACCATACGGCGCCCGCGCGTGCTTTCAGCGAGCCGCGTTCACCAGCGCGGCGGCGCCGGCGATTCCGGCATCGGCGCCGTAGCGCGCCATGACCAGGGGGATTTCACGGACGCGGGGATTAATCGCCCATTGGGGCAGGTCCGCCAGAATTTCGGGGAACAGTCCGCTCATCAATTCCGCCATACCGCCTCCCACCACCAGGACATCGGGATCGAGGATATCGACGACGTTGCCCAGCCAGATGGTGAGCAGGCGCGCCGTTTCCCGGAGGACGCCGCCCGCCAGCGGATCGCCCTCGCGCCAGGCCTGGCCGACGTGTTCGGTTTTCACCGCCGCGGCCGCGCCGCCGGCCAGTTCAATGAGCCGCCGTCCGGCTGCCCCGGCCGTAGCCAGCTTTTCCTGCGCCCGCCGCGCGATGGCGGTGCCGGAGCACAGGGCTTCGATGCAGCCGCGCTTGCCACAGCCGCAGAGGGGACCGTTGTAGTCGATGACGATGTGGCCGCCCTCGGCCGCGCTCCCGGTGCGGCCGTGATAGATTCGCCCATCCAGCACAATCCCGCTTCCGATGCCGGTGCCCAAGGTGGCGTAGAAGACATAGCGATATCCCTGCGCGGCGCCCCACAGCACTTCGGCCAGGGCGGCGGCGTTGGCGTCGTTATCCACGTGCGCCGGAATTCCGAAAGCCCGCTCGATCTCGTCGGCCAGAGGAAAGTTGCGCCAGCAGGGGAGGTTGGGAGGGTTAAGCACCACGCCGCTGGCGGGATCGAGCGGCCCCGGAGCGCAGATTCCAATTCCGGCGACGGCTCCGCGCGCGCCGGGCTCGGCCGCAAACACGGCTTCCACCGCGGCCCGCACGCCGGAAAACCCGGTCGCCGCGTCACCAGTGGAAATCATCGGCGCGCGCGTTTTCGCGGTGATGGCTCCGGCGCCATCCACCAGGCCAGCGGCGACCTTGGTGCCGCCGATGTCCACTCCAATAGTCATGGTTTCCGGCAAGTTTCCGTGTTCCAGCAACAAGCATGGTAACACCGCCGGGAGCCAGAGCAGCAAGACCCGCCTGGTCAGTGAGTTACCGGGCAGCGGCCGAACAGGATCGCGCTCTTAGGACGGGCTGCTCAAGGCCCGCCAACGGCAGGCAAACCATGCACAAAAATGCACAAACGTGTGGGGTGAACCCCTGCGGTGAGACACAGGGAAAATGCACAGGTCCGGTTATGACCTGCCCCGCAAAATGAGACAGCCGATAAGTTGAGTCCCAGTTAGGCGGTTGCCGCCAGGAGCCAGTGTTACTGGGAAAGGCAAGTGCCATTGTGCACAGAGCCTATGCACAAGAATGCACAAAGATGCACAAAGGTGCACAAGAATCGCTTAAAGGACGCCGGTCGTCCACGAGTGCAACTAGTTTATTTTCTGAATGTTACGTTACAAATAAATAGGGCCAGGCCGATTCCAGCTACCTCTGTGGGGGACTACCGTAAACTGGAGACGAGGCTGCCAATTGGCCATAGGGGCAAGGATGCAGGAAACCGACCGAATGCGCCGCCGGCATGGCATGCTGCTGGCGGCGGAATGTTGCGCGCTGGCATCGTTGACGGCGATTCTGATCTGGCCGCTGTTCCGGATCGAATACCTGGACAACTGGGGGTCCATCGACTGCACCTTCATCGCCGCCGCGCGCTTCTTGAAGGAGCATTGGCCGCATCCCCGATGGATGCCGCTGTGGTACTGCGGAACGCGGTTCGACTACCTCTATCCGCCGGCATTGCCTTATGGAACCGCACTGCTCTCGGCTCTGTTCCAGGTTTCGACGGCGCGCGCGTATCATCTTTATACGGCGCTGTTCTACTGCCTGGGAACGGCGGGAACGTACGCGCTGGTTCGGGTGGCGAGCGGGTCGCGAGCCTGGGCGGCGATCGGGGCGGCGGCTACGGTGCTGGTTTCGCCGTCTTACCTCTTTCTGAAATCGTTTCGCGACGACTCTTTTCTCCACATGCCGCAACGGCTGAACGTGCTCGTCAAATGGGGCGAAGGGCCGCACATGACGGCGCTCGCCTGGCTGCCCTTCGCGCTGCTGTTCTCGTGGCTGGGGATCCGGGAAGGCGGCCGCCGGTGGCTGGGGCTGGCGGCGGTTTGCTGCGCGCTGGTGGTGTCGAATAACTTCTACGGCGCCACGTCGCTGGCCCTGCTGTTCCCACCGCTGGCGTGGGCGTTGTGGATCACGCACCGCGACGGGCGGATGTGGGCGCGGGCAGCGGCCATCGCGGCAATGGCATACGGCCTGACCGCCTTCTGGTTGACGCCTTCTTATTTGCGCGTCACCATGGACAATCTGAAGTACGTGGCGCTGCCCGGCAACGCCCGCTCGCGCTGGGTGGCGCTGGGGGTAGCAACGGTCGTCGCACTGGCCAGCGCCATGATCGCCCACCGGAGGAAAGATCTCGCCTACCGGGTATTCGTTTGCGCCATCTCGCTCGGTGTGGCATTGAACGTGGTGGGCAACTATTACTTTGGCTTCCGCGCGATCGGCGACACCAAACGTCTGGTACCGGAGTTGGACCTGGCCCTGATTCTGCTGGCGACGGAAATCCTGCGCACCCTGGCCGATACCCGCAAGCGATGGCTGCGGGCAGTGGCTTTCGCGACCGCCGTGGCGGCGTTAGCGGCGAGCTACCAATACCTGCTGAGCCCGTGGAAGGTATTTCGGGCCGATCCGGATTACGGCCGGAGAGTGGAATACCGAACCACGGACTGGATCGCCCGCAATCTGCCCGGCGCGCGCGTATTTGCGGCCGGCTCGATGCGTCTCTGGTACGACGCCTGGCGCGGCGGCGAGCAGGTGGGCGGAGGTTCCGAACAGGGGCTGGAAAACGACATGCTGGTGCTGGCTCAGTGGCAGGTGATCCGCGACGGCAATGCCGACACCGCACGGGACATCGCCTGGCTCCAGGGCTTGGGCGCCGACGCGATTCTGGTGAGCCAGGCCAACTCACCCGAGATTTTTCACGACTACCCCGCGCCGGCGAAATTCGCGGGGGTTTTGCCGGCGATCTACGACGACGGGCAGGGTGACACCCTCTACCGCGTGCCGCGGCGCTCGCCGGCCCACGCCCGCGTGGTGGAAGCGCGCCGCATGGCCAGTCTGCCCGCGATTCCGATCACCAACTACGATGGCCCGCAGATCGAGGCGTATGCCGCCGCGGTCGAACACGGTCCGGACGCGCCGGTTGAGATGCAATGGGAGGGAACGGATGGGGTCCGGGTGCGGGCGCATTTCGACGAGGGTGAGAGCCTGCTGGTGCAGGAAAGTTTCGATCCCGCGTGGCGCGCCTGGTGCGATGGGAAACGCCTGGCCATACGCAAGGACGTGGCCGGGAATATGCTGGTCGGCGTTCCGCCGGGGGACCGGGAAGTGCGCATCGAGTTCGAGTTGCCGCTCGAAAATGCGGCCGGCATGGGGTTGACTGGGGTGTCGCTCGGGATGCTGCTGGTTTGTCTAGTGAGGCGAAAGCCAGCCTCGAACTGAGTGCGGCGAGTTGTATTTTACACGTGTTCCGAGCGCCGGCTCTTGGGTAATCTTGCCAGCCCGCGGCAGAAGCCGCGGCAGGCCAAAGGCCTACTCCACGAGGGCTGTTGGGCGTCGATGTGCCAAGTGTGGAGGAGCGGTCCCAGAGCCGCTGACCGCGCGCATGCGGTAACTGGTCAGGTGGCCTTCGCCCTTGGAGCGCAGCGAAGCTAAATAAACGCCGGCGTCTGGTAATTGAAATTGCGCAGGTTCGGGAAGACGTAGTCCAGGTCGGCTTGCGCGGAGAGGCCGAACCATTTCGCCAGGGCGCCGGCGTACTGGTCCTCGGAGGTGCTGGGGACCCACGTGCCGCGGTTCGTGGAATCGTCCGGGCCGGCTAGCGTGAGGATCGGGAAAGTGCCGTACAGGTTGCCGCCGTTTACGGCGCCACCCATGATCAGGGCGTGGCTGCCCCATCCGTGGTCGGTGCCGGCGTTGCCGTTGGGCTGGAAGGTGCGGTTGAAGTCGGACTCGGTAAACGTGGTCACGTTGCTCTGCACGGTGAGCAGGCCCATGGCCTGGTCGAAAGCCGCCATCGCATTGGCGAGGTTGGTGAAGAGCGTCACCTGCTGCGGCAGTTGATTGGAGTGCGTGTCGTAGCCGCCCTGGCTGCAGAAGAAGATCTGGCGGGTGGCGCCGAGCGCGGCGCGCACCTGGATGAGCTTGGCCACCTGCGCCAATTGCGTGCCAATGTCGGTGTTCGCGAACGTGACGCCCAGGCTGCTGCTGCCGGCCACCGCGGCATTCACGGCCTGAGCCACGGCGATGGCATCCTTCAGGGAACTCTGCGCCGCCTGAATGAGGGTCACGCCGCTCGAAAGGCTGAGCATGTTCAGCAAGGCGGTGGATCCCGGATCGGTGGCCGGCGCCACCAGTCCGAAATTGCTGGTGTTCACGGTGGAGGGCTGGGTGTTCTCACCGATCAACTGAAGCGTATTGCCGCTGATGCTGATGCAGGGCGGCACCAGGGTGCCGGAACCGCCTGCCAGCTTGTCGGCCAGCCGGCCCGACCAGCCGGTGGTGGCGCCGCCCTGCGGCACGGCGTTCTGCCACTCGTTCTGCTGGTCGGAATGCGAATAGAGATTCACCGGCAGCGGCACGGAGGTGAGATTGGGCAGGCCATTCGACCCTTGCGGCACCGTTTGCACCAGCGTGCCCACGTTGGCCAGCACCGCCAGGCGCTTGGAAGAGTTGTACAGCGGAGCGATGGGCGCGAAGCTGGGGTGCAAACCATAGTCGGCGTTAGTGGCCGGGTCGTGAATGGTCACCAGCGAACTCTGCGGGAGGGCCAGGTTCTGGCGGATCTTCTGGTAGTTGGCGTAGGTGACGGCGTCGTTGGGGACCAGCATGTTGTTGGCATCGTTGCCGCCGAAAAGGAAGATGCACACGATAGCCTGGTAATTGCCGGACGATTGCGCCCGCGCGGTCATCAGGCCGGCCTTGCCGAAGGCAGCGGCCGCGCCGACGGTGGAAATCGTGCGGCAGCCGAGGCGAAGAAAGTCGCGACGCGATCGAAGCTGTTGGATGGTCATGACCGTTGTTCTCCCTTTACCGTTCAACTTCGTATTGCGGCGCGGCGGCCGCGGCATAAAGCGCGCTTCGCACGCGCGACGCCAGGCTGGTGGAGGCACTGGCGGCGGTGGTCAGAAGGCCGCGCACATTGGCATCCATTTCGCCCCGGAAAAGCGCCTGGTTGAGCGCCTCCACCAGGTCGGGCGGATTGTTGGCCAGGTCCTGCAAATTGGCCAGGTTCACAGTGATGCCGCTCGAGATGCCGTTGGTGGCCACCCGGTAGGCGAAGTTGGCGCGCGCCAGGGCGGTGGCGGCGTTCATCGCCTGGAATTCGGGCGCCACCGGCGGCGGCGTGACACCGGGAACGCTGACGGTATAGAAGGGCGAGAAGTAGCTGAACACGCTGCCGGGCGTGAGCGCCGTCTGGCCCATCAGGGTGGCCTGGCTGGTGAGGGCATCGGCGGCGGTGACGGTGGCATTCAGCGCGCGCAGCAGGCCGGTGGCATAGAGGATCGGTTCCGCCAGCTTGCCGGTGCCTTCGGTCTGCGCTTCGGTATCGGTGAGCAGGGCGGTAATCACGGTCTGCAGGTTGCCCTGCGAAGACTGGAATGCGCTCGCCACCCGGCCCACATAAGCCGGCGAAGGGTTGCTCAGGACGAACCGCTGAATCAGCCGGTAAGAGACGAACGGAGCCACGTTGGACTGCTGGCAGATACAAGCTATCGCCGCGCTCAGGTCGCTCTCCGCCGTCCCGCCGGCGGGGATGACGCAAGGCACGGGCAGGTTGATGGTTTTCTGGGTGGTGTCGTGATAATTTTCGAACGCCACCATGGGCGCGAAATAGTACGGCATGTTGGTCCAGAGCGAGGCGAAACCGGGCGTGAGACCATAGGTCCAGCCGGTCATCACCTTGGCCATTTGCCCGACGTCGGCCTCCGTGTATTCGGGCAGCGCGGCGCCGCCGGCCGTTATGGGAACGCCCGTGGAATCGAGCTGCACCAGGCCCAACGAGAAGAGCTGCATCGACTCGCGCGCGTAGTTCTCGTTAGCCGAGGTCCCGGTGGCGGGGTTGGCCTTGGCGTTGTTCACCATGTCTAGGAAGTAGCCCATGGAGGGATCCAAGGTTGTGGCGGCCAGCAGGTCCTGGTAGGTGCCGAAGGCGTAGTCGCCCATGAGCCGCTGATACCCCACCATCTGCTCGAACGCCGTGTTTTTGACGGCGGAGGCCACCAGAATCTGCGCCAGGGCGAAGGACGCGCGCTGGCGAAGTTGATCGCCGCCATTCATGGCGACGTTGAAGAAGGCGGTCTGCAGGCGCGCCACGCCTTCGGTGGTGCTGTCGGGATCGGGCCAGGTACTGGCGGGCTCGGCAAACTGCGCGGCGAGCCACGCGGTTGGCCCCATGGTCTGGATATCCACGACGCTTTGCGGCGTGGGTCCCCAGGTGGTCATTTCGAGGAAGCGGACCGCGGCGCTGTACGCCATTGCCTCGTTCGCCACGCGGACGGGCACCGCGACTGGCGTTGAGGTGGCCGTGCCGGGGTTCGGATTGGTGACCTTGACCGCCGCCAGGCGCCCGACCGGCATGGCGATCGTGCCGGTGGCCGTGAGCGTCGTGCCGGATACGAAAGTGGTGGGCAGCGCGGCGCCGGCAAAATAGACGGCGGATCCATTCGCAAACCCGGTTCCGGTAACCGTGATGGTCACATTGCCGGGATTCACCGGGTTAGGGGTCACCGACGTGACAACCGGCAGAGGGTTCTGGAGATTCACGGTCACGCTGGCCTCGGCCGCGGGGTCGGCCTGGCTGACGGCGGTCACGGCTACCGCCGCGGGGCTCGGCAGATTGGCGGGCGCGGTGTAGACGCCAGTGGCCGAAACCGTCCCGACGATGGGATTGCCTCCCGCTTGTCCATTGACCTGCCAGATCACCGCCTGTGCGGTGGTGTTGGCCACCTTGGCTGTGAGAGACAGAGTGGCGCCGCAACGAATGGTGCCGCCGGCGGGCGTAAGCGTCACCGTGACGGCCGGGCCCACCGGGTTCAAGATCGGAATGGAGATCCCTGTCTGGGAACTCACACCGCCGATGGTTGCCAGAATCGGCTGATCGCCGTTCGCGAGTTGCGGCACGATCACGTTGACCTGGTACACGCCGGGGAACGTGATGCCGGCGAACCGCACCGTTGCGGGCACGCCGCCGATCGTCACGTGCAGTTGGGTGAGGTCCGACAGCGGCGCGGGACTGCCGACCGCCTGGCCGGCCGTTACGGCGGGCGTCGTGGGGCCAAGGCCGGTAGCGTAGATCTGAAGCGCTTCGCCTGGCTGGGCTGGCAGCGACGTCACCGCGCTTCCGAAATATCCGGCCGGCGCGACGTAGACGCCATCGCTATTATGCAGGGCAGAGGCATATTTCGCCTGAAAAGTGAAGAACGCCGGCGAGTAGCTTTGAAGCGTTGCCGTGCCGGTAGCGGTGCCGGAAGAGTTGCTGACCGCGACCGGCACCGGACCAACCGTGGTGTCGGTGGGCGCCTGAACGTTCAACATTCCGGGGCTGACGTAGGAGATCGCGGCCTTCTTGCCGTTGATCTGGACGCTCACGTTATCGAGCGTGGTCGGAAGGTTATTTCCGGAGAAGTCGGACGCCTGCCAGGACCGCGTGGTTGCGGACAGGCCGGTGCCGTAAATCGAGACCCACGAGCCGCTTTCAATGGCGGGCGCGCCGCTGGCGTTGTTCGAGACACCGGTAATGACCGGTCCTCCAGTGGGAGTCTGGCCGAACAGGGTGAGCCCGACTGTCAGTAAGAGCACCCCACACAAACATGCTCGTCTCATCGCACCTCCACGGATATGCGCCAAGATTTCCGTTTTGCCATCCAGGCTACAGCGATGATACATCGAACCCGCGACTCAGACGGGTATTGAACCGCACAAATCGGATCTCTTTACCTTGTTGTATTAATCCCGAGCCACCAAGGCAACTCCGGGGAACCGGACGGTATTTTTTCTCACGTTCTCCAAGCGGGTACCCGTTACCCGAACTCCAAAATAAGGTACCTTCAGGACTATCGGCTTCGGCCGCGCGGGCCGATGATGTCAGTAGCACAGTATGGCGGGCCAAGAACTCATTTACGGCGATCGGCGCACGGACCGGCGGTACACGTTCCAACTGCCCCTTCGCTTCAGCTACCAAAAGTGCGGCGTTGCGGTGGCCGGCAGCGGCGCCACCGAAGACTTGAGCCGTGGCGGCATCCGTTTCGTGACGGATAATCCGCCGCCGGTGGGCGTCGAAATCGAACTGCGCATCGAATGGCCGTTCCTCTTGCAAAATGTCTGCCCGCTCGAACTCCTGGTGCGGGGGAAAGTGCTGAGGAGCGGCGCGCAACCGACGGTAGCGAAAATGAACAGTTACGAGTTTCGGACGCGGGGCGCGAGGTCCTTCGACCAGGCCGCGGCAAACACAAGCACTTGCAACTTCGTCGCGTAGGTCAGACCGCGCTGGCGAGGGCCAACTGGAAGCTGGCGGAACCGCGAGCCAGAATACCAGACAGGCAGGCGGCTGCGGACTGTCCTTCCAGAAGGCATCGCTGGGACCCATTCCAGCCTTCCACGCGGACCGAATTCCCGCGGCGGATGACGCGATAAACGGCGGCTGCTCCGTATTCGGCAGCCAACGCCGGGAGCGACCATCCGGCTGGATCCAACATGCGCAATCCGCCCTGGCGATCGAGGACCAGGGCCGTATCGCCGCCTCCGGAATTTCCCGTAGTCGCAATCTGCAGAAGCTCTTCGGCCCGGCGGAAGAATTCGCTCACAAACTGCTTATCGGCGAGCGAGCCGGTTCTTTCCTGGGAATTTGAGGAGAAACGCGAGCCTACTGCTGTTTGGCGGGCAGATTGGACATAATCTTCTGCACGTAATCCTGGGTTTCCGGGATTCTCGGTATCCCTTCGGCGGCATCCACCTTGGCGGCGCCGGCGTTGTAGGCGCCCAGCGCCAGGGTCAGATCGCCGCCGTAGCGGGAGAGCAGATCTTTCAACAACCTGGCGCCGGCTTCCACGTTTTCGACCGGATCGAAGGGATGCTTGACGCCGTACTGGTCGGCGGTGGCGGGCATGAGTTGCATCAGGCCCATGGCGCCTTTGGTGGAGACCGCGCAGGGGCGAAAGGCGGATTCCTGCCGCATGACCCCGCGAAGCACGTCCTCCTCCAGGTGCTGCCGTTTGGCGGCTTCACCGACCAACGTGTCCACCTGGGTGGAGGGCAAGGGGTCGCAATCGGCAAAAGCCCCCAGCAACGCGGGCGCGGCGGCGGTGGCCCCAAGCGTCAGCGGAGGCGGCAGAATAAAAAAGCTGCCGCTGGCTGTCTGTGCGAGCTGTTGCTGGACGGAAGCCCGCTGTTGGGCGAGCGATTCCTCGAAGGCCGCGGCCGCGGTGCGCTGACGGGCCGTCGCGGCCTCCATCTCCGCACGGGCATCCACGGGAGAAGGAACCGCCGGTTGGCCCGCCGGTGGTCCGGCTGGCGGGGCGGGCGGCTGTGCTTGCTGGGCAGGGAGCGCCCGAAGCAAAAAAATGACGGCCGCGAGGGCACGGAGGCCGCGGGGGAAACTTAGTTTTGGCATGTGAGTATCCTTAGAAAGCACGGGCGAGAGCGCCGATATGAAGTGTGAGAGCTGAAAGGCAACTCCAAGATGGGCATTGGGCCTCTCAATGGCATATCGATGAGCGCGGCGATCGGCGGGGGCGTGTCCGGGCAAGACAACATGGCCGTGATGCAGCAGCTCGTGGCCGCTATCCGGGCAGTGAACCGAGGCGAGTTGGAAACTCGCGGCCGGGTATGGAAACTGCGCCGGGGAGCCGGCCGGCCCCCGTTAGTGGAGTTAGTGGAACAAGAGAGCGGCGACGTCGTCGACCTACTCCCGCCCGAAGAAGTCTTACGGATGGCGGCGGTACTGGAGAAAGAGCGGTAATGCAACCAGCGAAAAATATGCGTAGAAGTAGTTATCTGGAGAGCCGAATCCTGGCGGCGGACCCCGTGGAACTGATTCAAATTCTGTATGAGCACGCGCTCATCGAAGTACGGGCCGCGCGCGCTCACCAGAAGGCAGGCGATATCGCGGCAAGGGCCAAGGCGGTCGCCAAGGCACTGGCAATACTGGGCGAACTCGAAGGCTCGCTGAATCATAGAGTGGGCGGCTCCATCAGCCAGAACCTTTCCAGGCTCTATCAATACATGCGCAGGAGGCTGCTGGAAGCCAGCATGACGCAGCAGACCGGGCCAATGGACGAAGTCGAGTCGCTGCTGGAGACACTCGAAGAAGGCTGGTCGGCCATACAGCACAAGACCGCCGCGCCGGCCTCCGGCTCTTACGAGCACGCCACCGAGGTGCACACCCTGGCGCCTTCGTCCGATGCTTCGGAAGCCGAATACGCCCCGCAATCCTGGTGCGCCTGACAGTAGTGGGGCGGACCTCCCGGCCTGCCCTTCCGTTTCGCCGTACGCGCCCGGCCGCGGCCAGAGGGCGCAGAAGCGTCGCGTAGAGACTCGACGCGGCACGCATGAGTGCGTGCGCCACGGCGATTCCCGGTCTTCCCCCTCAATCCGTGTGTCCACCAGCGGTCCGCTTCTTGTACTGCACCGCCAGACAGGCCAGGAGGCCTGTCCTACTCACTGCTCTTCGAAGCATCCTGCAAGCCCTTGGCGATGAGGTTCGCCAGTCCCAGGCCGCCGCTCTGCGCCATTGACTGGGCGAAGATTTCCTGGCCGTATTCCATGGCGGAGGATGCCGATTCGTCGTCGCCGGTGCCCAGCCATCCGCCCTCGGAATCGTGCATCGATTTCATCATCTGGCCGATCAGCAAAGCTTCGAACTGCTTGGCGGCGGAAACAATCCTGGCCGGGTCGTCTTTGGGACGCACCTTACCCAGCGCGTCGATGCTGGCCGAAGCGGCCTTCTCCGATCCGGACGGGCCGATGGGATTGGTCATGGCTCAAATCACTTTCAGCTCGGCTTCAATGGCGCCGGCGTCTTTCAGATTCTGCAGGATCGAGATGATATCGCGTGGGCTGGAGCCGATCGAAGTCAATGCCTGCACCAGTTCTTCCACGGTGGCGCCCTGCTTCAGCATGACGTTGCGCACGGGCTGCTGCGCGGCGCCCACGGCAACCTTGGGAACTACCTGCGTGGTGCTTCCGGCGCCAAAAGAAGTCGGCTGGCTCACCTGCATGGTGGTTTCAATTTCCACGGTGAGGCTCCCCTGCAGGATGGCCACCGGAGCGATGCGCACATCCTTGCCCATGATAATGGTCCCGGTGCGTTCGTTGACCACGATTTCGGCGGTACGATCCACCTCCACGGTGAGCCGCTCTAGCTCGGAGACGAAACCGGTGGGATCGCTTTGAAACTCGGGGGGCAAGGTGACAGTTACCAGGGCCGCGCTATCGGCGTGCGCCACTTTGCCGAAGCGCTTGTTGAGCGCCTCGGCCACGCGCGTGGCGGTGGTGAAGTCCGCCCGCTCCAGTTGCAGCTTGACGATGTTGCCCAGGGGCACGGAGGGTGCGGCGCGCTCCACGATGGCGCCATTGGGAATGCGTCCCACAGTCGGGTGGTTGACGGTTTTGGCATTGGCGCCGCCGCCGGCCACGAAGCCGCCCAAAATCAGCGGTCCTTGAGCCACCGCGAAGACCTGGTTATCCGGGCCCTTCAAGCCCGTCATCAGCAGGATGCCTCCCTGCAAACTGGGCGCATCGCCGATGGCCGCGATGGTGGCATCGATGCGCGAACCGGGCTGCGCGAATGGCGGCAGGGTAGCGGTGACCATCACCGCCGCGGTATTTTTCACCTGGATGGTGGTGGGGTTGATGGTGAGGCCCATGCGCTCCAGCATGTTGGCCAGGCTCTGGGTGGGGAAGAGGGTCTGCTGGCGGTCTCCCGTGCCTGCCAGACCCACCACCAGACCGTAGCCCAGGAGTTGGTTGTCGCGCACTCCTTCGAGCGACACCAGTTCC
The DNA here is from genome assembly GCA_052148435.1 of Bryobacteraceae bacterium. GTDB lineage: Bacteria > Acidobacteriota > Terriglobia > Bryobacterales > Bryobacteraceae > JBEKYD01. The sequence goes on along the minus strand of JBKQIF010000076.1, from coordinate 38,038 downwards.
TTGAGCCGCGTGGCCCCTCCCGCCGCCATCGATGCCAACAACAATGCCACCGTCGCTTTTTTCATCCTGGGTTTCCTAAAACCGGGTTACCTAAAACGGCAGTAAGCCGAGGATCAAACGATACAGAAAGTTCGGACGCCGCACCGCGTCGTTTATCACACCCTTGCCGTCGATCTTGATTTCCATTTGCGCAATCTGGTTGGAGCTGATCATGTTGGCGCTGGTGAGGTCGGCGGGCCGGATCACGCCCCGCACCGTCACCAGTTGATGCTCGGAATTGACCACAACGTCCTTGGTGCCTTCCACCACGAGGTAGCCGTTGGGGAGCACGTGGGTCACGCGTGCGCTGAGCGTGGCGGTGATGGTGGCGCCGCGGCTGGTGGTTCCCGCCCCATTCAGCGAGGTGGAAGTGCTGGTGTTCAGCAGGTTCGACAAAGCGTTGCTCGGGCTCTTCACCCCGCCTAGCGCGGTGATCGACGATTGGGCGGCGGAGGCCCGCGCGGTCTGGGTGGCGCCGGTGGCAACCGCGGTAGCGTTTTCGCTCACCACGACGGTTACCATATCGTCCACTCGCGCCGCCCGCACATCGCTTGCGATATCCATCAGGCGCGCGCCCGGAGACCACAGCGAGCCCGGCGAGGGCTGCACCGGGGCCGGCTGGTCCTTCAGCGCTTCCTGCAGGTAGCGGTCGAGCGCGCTCGTCTCCGCGGCCTTCTTTTTCTTCGCGCCGGACGCCCAGGCGCTGCCCAACGTTGCGCTGCCCACGACGAGCAGCAGCAGCGCGAGAGACAAACAGAATCGATCCGGACGAGAGGTCATCATGGCACCGTAGAAGAAGCGGCCAGCACCAGCGCTTTTCCCTTCCCGCTGACCCGCGCTTGAAATAAGCGGTTGCTTTGCAAATTGCGAATACTGACCTGGTCGCCCGAGCGGCCCGCCGATTCGGCACGGCCGGTGAAAGACAGGTGCGCCGACCCGATCCGGACCTCGACCGAAACCATCTCACCCCGATAGATGTCGTCAGGGGGCTCCAGTTGGTCCAACCGCACTTCCTGCCCGGCGGCGATGGGGCGAAGCGGCTGCATGCCTTCGACCTGCTCCGGAGCGGTGGCATCGCCGCCGCGCGGGAAACACTTCTCCGTCCTGCGCGCGATTGCCCGTGCTTCGATCGGCTGGCCGGCGCGCAGATTCCCGGCCGCCACCAGCCGGGTACAGGATGCCGTAATCCGCACCCGGGCCCAGATGGCGAATCGGCGGTCGGATCCGTAGACTACGTCGCCCGGCCAAAGCACCGGGGAGCGCTGCTCGGGGGAAGCCGGCGCGACCAGCCGCTCGCGTGAAAACTCCAGGCGCCCGCGCGGCACCGCGTAGAGGCTGGTTTCAGCGATCTCGATATTCGCGTCCGCAATCCCCAGCGCGGATTGCATCGCTTGGACGATGCGGGCGGGATCCAGACGTTCCATCGGCCACTCGAAACAGATTTCGCGAAGTCCAGCCGGCGACAAGGAATAGCGTTCGGCCAGCGAGGCCAGTTCCGCCGCGTGAAACGTCCGCCGGGAGCCGGGTGGCGGAGCCGAAGCCAGCTCGATCTGGGGAGGTACGGCCGCAAATTCGGGCGCCACAGCCGCCAGATCGTTGGCCAAAATGCGGTCGCCGGAAAGGGGAGCGCAGGCCGGAGTTTGCGCCGTGGCGCTCACCGCCGCTGCCGCCAGCGCGGCCGCCAGAACCGGAACTATGGCAAGGCTCGGCATGGTTCCTTATTGCTTGAGGTTATTTACCTGCTGGTACATATCGTCGGCCGCTTTGACCACTTTGGAGTTCGCCTCATAGGCGCGCTGCGCCTGAATCAGGTTAATGAACTCCTCGACGATGCTGACGTTGGATTGCTCGGTGTAGCCCTGCAGCAGGGTGCCCATCCCCTCCTGCCCGCCCGGGTTTGCCACCACCGGCTCGCCGCTGGCGTCGGTGGGCTGGTAGAGACTATTGCCGATGCTGTTCAGCCCCGCCGGATTCTGAAATCCGCCAAGCTGGATCTGGCCGGCCTTTTGCGCGGAGGTCTGCCCGGGCAGCACGTAGCTCACCGTGCCATCTTGAGCGATGGTGATGGATTGCGCGGCGGAAGGGACGGTAATCTGCGGTTCCAGCGTGTCGCCATTCGAGGTGACAAAGTTGCCGTTGCGGTCGAGCTGGAATTGGCCGTTGCGGCTGTACGCGAGCTGTCCGGTAGCGGCCAAACGGATCTGGAAGAAGCCGTTGCCCTGGATTACCACGTCCAGCGGGTTATCCGTCTCGGTAGAGTTGCCTTGGGTGAAAATGATCTCGTTCGAAGCCGCGCGCGTTCCCAAGCCCAGTTGCAGGCCGGTCGGCATGGTGGATTGCTGGCTGGATGCCGAGCCCGGCTGCACCATGTTCTGATACAACAGGTCCTGAAACTGGGTCCGCCGCGCTTTGTAGCCCGCGGTGTTGGCGTTGGCCAGGTTGTTGGCGATGTTATCGACATTGAGCTGCTGGGCGTTCATGCCGCTGGCAGCGCTATAGAGAGCGCGGATCATGACGCACTGACTCCCGGCTGCTCAAGCTCGGACAGCTCCCGATCGATGTAGCTTTGCGGGTAGCCGTGATTATATAGGTCGGCCACCAATCCGGCGTTGACCTGGGTGCCGTTGGAGAGCTGTACCATCTCGTTCGGCTGGCTCTGCTGCAGGGGCGACCCCGGCGCGCTGGTGATGTCGTCCGACGCCACCACCGTGCCGCCCAATATTTGGGCCACGGTTTCCGCCGTCTGTTGGGTGGCAAAGTAGATCGGGTTGTAGTTCCAGGAGGCGCCATCCCCCGAACCGGTGGGGTCGCTCAGCCAGACGTCGCCGGTGCCGAACACGGACTCCAGCGTGGGAACGTCGTTGCCGCTGGCGCCGGACGTGGTGGAGGTAGTCCCACTGGAAGTGGACGCGCTCGAACTGGCGGCGGTAGTGCCGGTGGTGGTGCTGCCGCTGTCCGTACCCGTGGCGCCGGCGCTTGCGGTGTAGGTTGGCTTCACGGTACCGGTGGTGCGGAGCGCCGCCTGGTCCTTGCCGGGGGTGCTTGCCGCACTTGCCACGCTGGAGTTGCCCCCGGTCACCCATGCGTCCAGATCGATGCCGGTGACCTCGCTCGCCAGGACATCCCCGAACGGCGTTTGGTAGACCGCAGGACTCTGGGCCGCGGCGGATTGCGTTTGCTCCGCCGCCGAAGCCGGGTTGCGTACGCTGCTAATCATCATGATGTCTTCCTTTTCCGGAAACGTCGCGGCCAGTCTCGCTCACGAGCTCACCCGTGCCACTTCCTGAATTGATTTGGTGTCCATGTCGCTCGATACTCCGATTGCTTTCTGCAGCATTTCAAACTGCCGCATCACGCCCACCAGCCGCATGGCCGCTTGCGCCACGGGCACATTCGAACCCTCGATCTTGCCCTGCTCGACTTTGACATCCGTGGCCGGGGCCGGGACGTTTTTGGGATCGGTATTCCGGAAACAAGTGTTGCCCATTTTGGTGAGGGATGCGGTGGAAGCGAAGTTGACTACCTGGAGTTGTCCCAGCGCCTGGCCCTCCTGGGTGAGGGTACCGTCCGGCGAGATCTCAATCGGCTTGCCCGATGCAACTTGAATGTTGCCTCCGGAGGCCGTTTGCAAGGCATAACCGTCGGCTGTCGCCAACTGGCCCGAAGCCAACACCTGCAGGCTTCCGTTGCGGGTGTACAGCGGGCCGCTGGGGCCGTTCACCACCAGAAAGCCGCTTCCATTAATGGCTACGTCCATGGAGTTGCCCGTCACCTGCAGCGTGCCTTGCGAGAAATCGGTCCACTGACGCTCGATCACCGGCATGGTGGAAGGCGGGCCGTCCCCCGCGCCCGAAGCTACATCGGCGGCGAACAATCCATAGAATTCCTGGTCGCTTTTATAACCTGAAGTCGCCGAGTTGGCCAGATTGTTGGCCAGCAGATCGAGTGACTCCATGCGGGACCGGAGCCCGCTGGCCGCGGCAATCGTCAGCGCATCCATAAAGCCTTCGGCGCCAACTAATGCAACTCAGTGCCCAACGGGTCCGGCCAAAGAAAATTCCCGGAAACCCTTTGGGATTTGCCGATATGTAGAAATGACGAGAAGCGAAAATCCGTCAAATCCCTGACGACCGCGGTTGACTGTCAAAAGCCCAACACCCTTGCCCCATTCCTATCCGCTTGAAAATACGAAAAATCCATAGTGGAGCTTGAGCTGCCTTCTGCTCCGCCGTGACGATTCGTTCGGCAACGGTCTCTTTGGCGCCCCAAATGGCGCAGAGCGGCGTTCCCGCCAACAACTTCGCGCACAACCGTAACTCTATCGCCCAGAATTCCTCCGCTCCTGCCGCATCGTCCAACCCGGCGGCACAGCAGACGTCGCAGCCTTCCGGCTCGTCCTCGTCCGACCAGGCGGATTCCCAACCTTCCGCCTTCATGGCCGCCCTCATAAGCGCGACTCTGGACGATTCCGGCAGCAACCTGCTGGCAAAACCATTGGCCACGGCGGGAGCGAATTCCACCATCGTCAACGGCCGCCGGCTGAATACGCTCAAGCAGCCGTCCAGGATCGGCAACCAGGAGGCACTCGCGGTCGCGGTGCCAACCTCGCTGACGACGCCACCCGTTTTGCCGTTGCGATTTTCCCTGCCTTCTCGCGATCCCGAAGAGGATTCGATCCCGGACGGCGACAACGCCGCGTCCAATAGCGGGGCCCAAGCCGACAACGCCTCCGAGCCGGCCAAGCGCACCGCCGATGCCGCGACGGCCGCCGAGTCCCAAGCCAACTCCTCCGAAGAACTGACCTTCGCCGCCCGCGTGCAGCCGGCGAAACCCGTCACGGAACCTGCATTTTCCACCGCATCCTCTTCCGGCGCCAATGTTTCGAACGCCACGTCCGGCGCGGCGGATGTCGCGCCTTCGGCAGCACCTTCCACCGCTTCCACTTTATTCGCCCCTGGAGCGATGGCGGCCTTCCGGCAAAACGACCAGATCGCAGCGACACCCCAAACCGCGGCAACGCCTCCCTCCCAGCCGGTGGAAGCGATCGCTCCCGCATTCCCTAAACCGGCCGCGGCACCGTTGCAAGACATTTCGCTTCAGGTCGGACAAGCCGGCTCTCCGAAAGTGGAAATCCGCATGGTGCAGCAATCCGGTGAGTTGCAGGTAGCCGTTCGCACCGGCGATTCGGATCTCTCCCACGGCCTGCAGCAGGGCCTCTCGGATCTGGTGGGCCGGTTGCAAGAGAGCGGCTTTCGCGCCGAGGCGTGGCGGCCGGCCGGCCTGGACTCCCACTCGGCCACCGTTGTCGAAACCAAAAGCTCTTCGGAAAGCTCTCAGAGTGGCGATTCGCAACCAGGCAATAGCGGCTCCCGCCAGGAGAGCGGCCAAAGGCAACAGAATCCGTCGCGCCGTCCGGCTTGGGTAGACGAGTTGGAAGCGCGCATGAACAACCAGCGTTCAACAGGAGAATCTTATGGCATCCGCAATTAGCCCGCTGACCTCGTCTTCGACTGCGTCGACCACGGGTTCCACTTCCTCCTCCAGTTCGTCGTCCGCGCCCACCGAAGAGATGTTTCTGCAACTACTGGTGGCGCAACTGAAAAACCAGGACCCGCTGAATCCCACCGATAGCACCCAGTTCGTTTCGCAACTGGCGCAGTTCAGCGAGCTCGAACAGGTGATGGGGATTCGGTCCGACATCGAAACCTATCACTCCCAGGCTGTTGCGGCTGCCAGCACGGCCAGCGACGCCACCGGCGACTCTACCGCCGCGGCGAGCGGCACAAGCAGCACGACCGGCAGCAGTTCGACGGCAGCGTCTTAGCAGGAGAAATTACTTAGGAGAACCGATACGCCATGTTTCCCGCATTTTCCACAGCGCTTTCCGCACTGACGGCCGACACCGCCGCCATCGACGTAACCGGCAACAACCTTGCCAACCTCAACACCAGCGGATTCAAAGCCGGCCAGGTTAACTTTTACGACATGATGGCGGAATCGCTGGGCGCCGCCAGCGGATCGCAGGTCGGCGGCGGGGTGCTCCCCATTTCGACCTTCACCAACTACTCCCAAGGCGCCGTCATCGGCACCGGCGTCTCCACCGATGCCGCGATTCAGGGGAATGGATTCTTCGTACTGCAGAACTCCTCCAATCAGACCCTCTACACGCGCGACGGTTCCTTTCAGATGAGCCCCAACGGCTACCTGACAGACGCCAACGGAAACTACGTGCAGGGCTGGCTAGCCACCGATGGCACCGTAACCCCCAGCGGCCCCACCAGCAGCATCCGGGTTCCGACCGATTCCACTATGGCGGCTTCGGCCACCACCACCATGAGCATGAACGTTAATCTGGACGCCTTGTCGTCCAGCACACCCAATACGTACAGCGCTCCCATTCAGGTTTACGATTCGCTGGGCAACGCGCAGACGCTGACGGTGACGTTCACTGAGAGCACCACCACGCCTAACACCTGGACCTACGCGGTCACGATTCCGTCTTCGGCGCTTGGTTCCAGCAGTTCTTCCAGCGGCAGTTCGACAACCACCTCGACAACCACTTCGGTCGGCACCGGCACGCTTACCTTCAACACCAGCGGCGAGCTCACCGGCGTGACGCAAACCACCCCGACCCCAAGCTCTTCGAGCGGTTCTTCGAGCGGGTCTTCGAGCGGGTCCACAGCCAACACCGGCCCCGTCACACTCAGCAGCGGCACCACCAATCTGGCCGACGGCGCCGCGCCCCTGAACGTGAGCTGGAGCCTGTTCAGCGGCTCCGGAACCCCCCAGATCAGCCAATACTCCGAAGCCTCCGCGGAGAACAGCACTACCCAAAACGGTTATGCGGCGGGCACGCTCACCAACATGACCTTGGGCGCCGGCGGCACGGTTTCGGCCACGTATTCGAACGGCCAGAATGTCGCCATCGCGCAACTGGCCCTGGCCAATATCTCCAACCCCAACAGCCTGACCCAGGTAGGCAACAACGACCTGGAAGTTTCCTCCACCACCGCGGCGCCGGTTCTCGGAGCTGCCGGCTCGGGCTCGCTGGGACAGATTGAAGGCTCGTCGCTCGAAAGCTCCACGGTCGACATGGCAACCGAATTCACCAATCTGCTGGCGTACCAAAACAGCTATCAGGCGGCATCCAAAGTCATCACCACCGCCGACCAGTTGATGCAGGATACGGTAAACCTGATCCAATCGTAAGCACCGAGCGGCCGGCAAACGCCAAAACGAGCTTCAGCGGCCGGCTTCGGCAATCGGCCGAACTGAGCCGGCGGCCGATCTCCGATTGCCGAGAGCTAACGACAATGGAAGCGATTCAACAGGTGGTAGCGGTCCTGTTCGTGCTCGGCCTGCTCGGCGGCACGTTGTACTGGCTCCGCGCCAAGGGAGCAGCCAGTTTTGCCGGTAAAGGTTTCGGCCGCCCGGCGAACCGCCGGATGCAATCGATCGAACGCCTGCCGCTGACCGCGCAACATTCCCTCCATCTGGTCAGCGTCGCCGGAAGAACCCTGCTCATCGCCGTATCTCCGGGCGGCTGCTCGCTGCTGGACGACGGGTTGGACCGGGATCTTCGGGAAAACCGGATGGATAACCTCCGGACGGGCAACCAATGATAGGAACCATGTCACGGACAATTTCACGGCCGGCCCGGTTCTTCGTTATCCCGCTCGCCGCAGCCGTTGGTTTGCCGGCGGCCGCGGCGCAGCCGGCGTCTCTGCTCGGCATGAACGTGGACAAGAGCGGCTCGTCGCTTGGCATCCCCATGCAGATCGTCATCCTGATGACGCTGCTCACCCTGCTGCCGGCCGTGATCATGTCGATCACGCCGTTCCTGCGCATCGCCATCGTTCTCCATTTCTTGCGCCAGGCGCTGGGCACTCAGACCACGCCGTCCAACCAGGTGCTGGTCGGAATCGCGCTGTTTCTGACCATCCTGGTGATCTCGCCGGTGGCCGCGGATATGTACCACCAGGGGTGGGAACCCATGCAGAATAACCAGCTCTCCGCCGGCCAGGCCTTCGAAGCCGGCACCAAGCCGCTCAAGGCATTCCTGATCCGCTTTGCCCGCGAGAAGGACGTCAAACTGTTCGTCGAGATCTCGCACTCCCCGCCGCCGCGCAGCGCCGCCGACCTGGACCTGAAAATCCTGATTCCAGCCTATATTCTCTCCGAGTTGAAAGCCGGCTTTCAGATCGGCGCCATCCTCTTCCTGCCGTTCCTGATCATCGATCTGGTGGTTGCCTCCGTCACCCTTTCGATCGGCATGGTGCAGTTGCCGCCGGTGATGATTTCCGCGCCTTTCAAAATTCTGCTCTTCGTTCTGGCCGACGGCTGGAACCTGGTGATCGGTTCGTTGATGAAAGGTTTCTACGCATGACCCCGGAATTCGCGATTCAGATCGTCCGGCAGGCGATCATGACCGCCTTCTGGATCAGCGCCCCTCTGCTGGCGGTGGGATTTGTGGCCGGCATCGCCATGAGTCTCGTCCAGATCCTCACTTCCATTCAGGACAACGCCTTCAGCGCCATTCCCCGCCTGCTCGCGTTCCTGGCGGCGTTGATGATTTCGCTGCCATGGATGCTGCAGAAGATCACGGTCTATACCGTCGCCACCCTGGGAGACCTCAGCCGCTATGCGCGGTGAACTGGCGCTCTCCATTCCCACTCTGCTGGGCTTTGTGCTCACCCTGGTCCGCGTGAGCGGCGTTTTTGTATTCGTGCCTCTGCCGGGCATTACCAGCGCCCTCAGCCCCGCTCGAATCGTTCTGGCTCTGGGCATCACCATCGCTCTGTTTCCCGAATGGCCGCAAGTGACCGGAAGTCCATCGGCCGGCCTGTTCGTCCTTTGGATTCTGGTGGAGGCCGCGCTGGGGGTCGGCATCGGATTGTCGGTTGCATTCCTGACCGAGGCTTTCTCTATCGGAGCGCAGGTGATGGGATTGCAAATGGGTTACGGATTCGCAACTACCATCGACCCCAACACGCAGGCCGATTCCGCCGTTTTGATCGTCTTCGCGCAGGTCGCCGCCGGCCTGTTGTTCTTCGCCAGCGGGCTCGACCGCGAAATCCTGCGCGTATTCGCCCGGAGCCTGGAAACCTGCCCGGCCGGTTCTTTCACGGTCGGCCGCGCCGCCGCCGGCCAGATTCTGGCGCTCGGCTCCAACATGTTTTCCACCGGGCTTCGCCTGGCCCTTCCCATCGTCGCGGTCCTGGTCATGATCGACATTTCGCTGGCGCTGTTGGGACGGGTCAACGCCCAATTGCACCTCATCACGGTGGCGTTCCCGGTGAAAATGATCGTGGGCCTGGCCTTGCTCAGCTGGCTGGCCTTGCTGTTCCCGGTGCTGCTCCGCGCCGGCGCCGACGCCACTCTTCGCGCCGCCCAAGCCCTGATCGCGCGGTAGCGCAATGGCGGACAACAGCCAAAAAACCGAACAACCGACCCAACGGCGCATCAAGAAAGCCCGCGAAGAGGGCAACTTCCCAACCGCCCGAACCTTCGTCGGCGCCCTCCAGTTCCTGGCTTTCGTAGCCCTCATCCATTCCTGGGGCATGGATTGGATCGGAGCCATCCGCAACAGTATGGCGGCATTGTTCCAGCACGCCCTCAACCCCCAGCTCGGCTCGGCCGAGATTATCTCCCTCAGCCTGGATCTGCTCACGCGTACCATGATCCCCCTCGCCGTCCTGGGAGCGGTCCTGGTTGGCATTACCATCGCGGTGCAGCTCGGGGTCACGCGCATGGGGATCAGCGTGAAAAAGCTGGCTCCCAGCTTCCAGCGCCTGAATCCCGTAACCAAGCTGCGGCAGATGCCCCGCCAGAATTTGCCGTCGCTCCTGCAGGCCGTCGTCATGATTCCGGTATTCGGCGCGGCGGTGTACTTCCTGGTGAAAGACGACTTCCAGGGCTTCCTTTCCCTGCCCCTGCGCAGCGTGCCGTCCGGGGCGGCCCACGTTGCCGGCTCCATTCAAGCCCTGTTGTGGAAGGCTTCGTTTGTCTTCGTGGTCTTCGGCGCGGTGGATCTGGTGCGCCAGAAGCAGCGCTACCAGAAGGACCTGAAAATGAGCAAGCAGGAAATCCGCGACGAATTCAAAGAGGTGGAAGGCAGCCCGCTCATGAAGCAGCGCATCCGTAGGCTGCGCCGGGACATGGCGCGGCGCCGCATGATGCACGAGGTCCCCAAAGCTACCGCCGTAATTGTGAATCCCACCCACTATGCCGTCGCGCTCAAGTACGACATGAACTCGCCCGGCGCGCCCCGAGTGGTAGCCAAAGGCCGGAACTATCTGGCGCTGCGGATCCGCCAGAAAGCCATCGACCACCAGGTGCCTTTGATCGAAAATCCGCCCCTGGCGCAGGCCCTCTACAAAGCCGTCGACGTCGGCCAGGAAATCCCGGCCGACTTCTATCGCGCCGTGGCCGAGGTGCTGGCCTACGTTTTCAAGCTGATGAATGGCAGGCGGACTGCATAGACGGTAAGCACATGATTTCCGCGATACAGGTTGTGGGGCAGGCAATCTCGCCTGCAGGCGCGGTCCAGTGCCGGCTGAAAAGCCGGCTGCAACCAGGATTGGCTGCCCCACATTGGCATGCTTATTCCCTGGCAGATCCTAAGCACGCAACGAGGAGCAAGTGACTTGGCACAGACGAGAGCGATAGCGGCGCCCGCGCCCTGGAGACAAATCCCGGGGCTGGTCCTCGCCAACTGGAAAGAACTGGGCGTACCCATCGCCGTCCTGGGAATCGTCATCGCCCTCATCACTCCCCTGCCCGGCTTCGTGCTGGACGTTCTCATCGTGATCGACATCATGATGTCGGTGGTGGTCATGATGGTGGCAATGTACATCCGCAAGCCGGTGGAGTTCAGCGTCTTCCCCACCACCCTGCTGCTGCTCACCCTCTTCCGCCTGGCCTTGAACATCTCCTCCACCCGCCTGATTCTGATGAACGGCAACACCGGCACCAGCGCCGCCGGCGAGGTCATCCAAGCCTTCGGCAACTTCGTGGTGGGTGGCAACTACATCATCGGCGCGGTGATTTTCCTGGTCCTGATCGCCATTCAATACGTGGTCATCAACCACGGCGCCGTGCGCATTTCCGAAGTCACGGCGCGCTTTACCCTGGATGCCCTGCCCGGCAAGCAGATGTCCATCGACTCCGATTTGAGCTCCGGACTGATCGACGAGAACGAAGCCCGCAAGCGCCGCAAGAACCTGGCCAAGGAAGCCGAATTCTATGGCGCCATGGACGGCGCCTCGCGCTTTACCCAGCGCGACGCCGTGGCCGCCATCCTGATCACCAGCATTAACATCGTCGCCGGATTCCTGATCGGCGTCCTGCAGCACGGCATGGATTTGCAGCACGCCATCGAGACTTATACCATCCTGACCATCGGCGACGGCCTGGTTACGGTCATCCCGGCTCTGATGATCTCCATCTCCGGCGGCCTGATCGTGACCCGCGCCAGTTCCGATGAACGCCTGGGCACCGACTTTAGCAAGCAGTTGTTCGGCAACCCGCAGCCTCTCTTCCTGGCCAGCGGCGTTTTAGTCGTCCTCTCGCTGTTTCCCGGCTTGCCCACCATTCCGTTCCTGATCATGGGCTCCGGCATCGGAACGGCCGCCTGGCGACTGCGCAAGCAACAGCACGCCTTGCAAAAGGCCGAATCCACCCCCAAACCCGCCACGGCCAAGGAGAATATGGATACCCTGCTCAAGGTCGAACCCCTCGCCATTGAAATGGGCCTCGGCCTGGTCAAATTCGTCGCCGGCGGCCAGGAATCGCCGCTCATTAAGCGCATCGCCGCCATTCGCCGCCAACTGGCCACGGAATTGGGTTTCGTCCTCGGGCCGGTGCGCGTGGTCGACAATGTGACGCTCAAGGTCAACGAATACGTCATCTCGCTCAAGGGCGCCGAAATCGCGCGCTATGAACTGCCGGCGGGCTGCGAACTGGCCATCCCGGCGGGCAAGGTTCAACCTCCTCCGGGCGGCAGGGAAACCAGGGAGCCGGCCTTCGGCATGACCGGTTGGTGGGTTCCCAGCGATCAGGCCGACGCCGCCCGCCGCGCCGGATGTACCGTGGTCGATGCCGTCAGCGTCCTCGGCACTCATCTCACCGAAATCGTGCGCCGCTACTCCCAGGAGTTGTTTTCTCGTGGCGACTCCAAACGGTTCCTGGACCGCGTCTCCGCCGAGCAGCCGAAGTTGGTCGAAGAGTTGATCCCCAAACTGCTGCCCCTGGCCACCGTGCAGCGCGTTCTGCAGAACCTGCTGCGCGAGCGCGTCCCCATTCGCGATGCCGTGACCATCGTGGAAGCCCTGACCGAAGCCGCCGTAACCACGCGCAATGCCGTCCTCCTCACCGAATATGTGCGCCAGGCCCTGCGCCGGAGCTTGGTGAAACCGTACCTGGGCCCCGGCGGCGAACTGCCCGCATATCTGCTCGACCCGGTTCTCGAACAGATGGTGGAATCCAGCGTGCAACACGGAGAACAGAACAGCCATGCCAGCCTCTCGCCGGCCGCCATCCGCGACCTGCTGCAGAAGATCGCCCAGAAAGCGGGCAACCCGGAGACCCCGGTGGTCGCTATCGTCAGCTCCGGCGCCCGCTATTTCCTGCGCCAGATGGTCGAGCCGAGTGTCCGCAACCTGTTTTTCATCGCTCATAACGAGCTGCCCATGGAAGTCAAAATCGTATCGCTGGGAGTGATCCAATAACATGTCGAGTAGTGAGAAGCCTCGCAATTACGTCAAGTCCTTCTTTGCCCCGTCGTTCCAGGCCGCCATGGAACGAGCCGGGCGGGAAATGGGCCCCGACGCCCTGCTGCTCGACTCGCGCGAAGCGCCCCCCGAAGCGCGCCATCTCGGCGCCTATGAAGTGGTGTTTGGCGTCGCCCAACCGGAGCCGAACGCCGCCGCTGAGCCGCCCGCGGCGGATCCCGGTGAAACGAGCGGGACTACGTCCGCGGTCGCAAACGCCCCGTTACCCGAGTTTCGTCCCGCACCGTCGGTGCCCTCCGAGCGCATGGCCGGTCTGCCGGAAGCCGAGATTCGGCGTTTGAAGGAAGTCTACCGTGCGCTAAGGCGCTTGAAGGAAGTCTACAGCCTGCTGAACCGTCCTTTGGCGGAGGCTGTCCCCGGCGATCCGGAGCCGGACAACGAGGTCAGTCAGTGGCTGGTGGACGCCGGCATGGAAAGCGCTCTGGCCGGGGAAATCGAAGCGGCCGCGCGGCGCCGAATCACGCCGGCGCCGGCGTCGCGCGCCGGCATGCCGCATCTGGTTCCGGAACCGGCTTCCCGCGTACTGTGGCGCAAGGCCGAGGAGGAACTGGCCAGTCGCTTTTCGGTCGCGCCCCAGCTCGGCCGCGTAACCGCGCTGGTTGGCCCTCCCGGCTCGGGCAAGACCACCACCTTGGTCAAGCTGGCGATGAAGCACGGCCTGGCCGCGGGCCGCCCCGTGCGCCTGATTTCCACCGATACCCGGCGTATCGGCGCCACCGAACAACTCCGCTCCTATGCCACCGAGTTCCGGATGCCCTTCCAAGCCGCCGACGGTATCGCCGCCCTCGCCCAAGCGATCGGCGCCGCTCCGGACAATGCCCTGGTTCTGATCGATACGCCCGGATCGAGCGCCCGCATGCTGCAGGACGGCGGCTCCGGCCTGGCGGCTTACCTCAGCCGCCGTCAAGAGATTGACACCCACTTGGTTTTGACGGCATCCATGCGCCTCATCGACCTCTACCGCGCCGCGGCGCTCTACAGCTCGTTCCGGCCCTCCAAATTGATCTTCACCAGGCTCGATGAGACATCTTCAATGGCGTCTGTATTTTGCGCCGCGGCGCGCCGCAACTTGCCGGTGTCTTTTCTGGCCGCCGGCCAGTCCGTTCCCGACGACCTTGCACCGGCCGACAAAGCCGCCATCGTCCGATCAATGGTCAGGCAATTGCCCTTCACACTGGCGGCGGTTGCCTGAACAACGCCGCCCGGAAGCGCTCTCTGAGCAACCACGCGTAACCAAGGTCCCATGGCCACCGGCAATTATGGATATCAAACCGCCCCGGAAGCGGATGCCGCACTTCAGCGTGAAGCCCTGGTGCTGCAGCACCTCCCACAGGTGCGCCTCATCGCCAAGCGAATCCACGATCGCCTGCCGGACTACATCAGCCTGGACGACCTGGTATCCACCGGCGTGGTCGGCCTGCTCGCCGCCATCGACAATTTCGATCCCTCTCTCAACGTCCAGCTCAAAACCTATGCCGAGCGCAAAATCCGCTTCGCCATCCTGGACGGCTTGCGCGACATGGACTGGGCTCCGCGCGAGCTGCGTAAGAAGTCCAAACTGATCGAAGCCGCCATTCATCGCGTCGCTCAGCGAGCCGGACGCGAGGCCACCGAAGACGAGATTGCCGCCGAGTTGGGAGTCTCCCTGGAGAATTACTTTAAGTGGCTGGGAGACATCCAATCGGTCGAGCTGGAACGTCTGGAAAGCGCCGGCGGCGAAGACGGTGGGCAGCAATTGCTGAATTTCATTTCCGGCGACCCGGAATCCATCCCCTCCCGGATCGTGGAACGCTCGGAGCTGGAGCGTGTTCTGGCCCTCGCGATCGACCGCATGCCCAAGATCGAACGCACCGTGCTGCACTTATATTACTTCGAAGAGTTGACCCTGCGGGAAATCGCCGAAATTGTCGGCATGCATCTTTCCCGTGTGGCCCAACTGCGTGCGCAAGCCATTTTGAGGCTCCGCAGCCACCTGGAGCGCGTCTGGATGTCCCAGCCCGTGAGAAAGCCAAAGTCATGAGGCGGGATTCCCAGGTCGGTCGCGGCCAGGCTTCGAACCCCACCCTGGACGTGCTCCTCGATATCGAACTGCCCGTCACCCTGCGCTTCGGCGGCGCCAGCCTGTCGCTTGGCGAAGTGATGGCGCTCGCAAGCGGCTCCGTAATCGAATTCAACCGCGCGCTGGACGACCCGGTCGAGGTGTTGGTAAACGGCCGGGTAGTGGCCCACGGCCAAGTGGTTACGGTACAAGGCAATTACGGCATCAAGATCGCGGAAGTCGCGAGCCGGCGGGAGCGCTTGAATACAACCTCCCCTCTCGTGGTTTAGCGCTCCCTTTCGGAATTACGGTTACGTATCCGGCAACCGCTCCCTTTTGGAAGACGTGAAAAAATATAGCCATCGAGGAACACCGATAGAGAAATCAAAGGATTATGGAGGAGTGCGACCGTGTGCATTTGCGCTTTCTATCGGCGTATCGAACCGGCGATAAAGTTGCGGCGGAGTCCTGCTGGGACTTATGGAATGCAATCCGGCTCAAAATGCGCACGGCACGCGACAAATTTTCAATCACGTCAGCGCAGCCATGGTTGCTCGGAAGCTCTCCGGTTCGATGAATAAGATACGGTTTGCCTGCGATGCACCTGGCGCGCATGCGGGAGCCATTCTGGCTTCTGTCTTCCCGACTTCTTTCTTCCCGCTTAACGCACTGCGCAAAGCCCCGCCGGGCTTTCGTAATTGCGCAGTTTCATGATCAGCGTAGTCCGCTTGAGACCCAGCAACTCCGCGGCTGCGGTCTTGTTCCCCGCGGTGGTCTTGAGTGCGCGCTCCAGCATGGCCCGCTCGAAGTTGCTCACCGCCGTCTCGAAATCCATCGCTTCCGCAACGGGAAACGGTATGCACTCGGCCGAAGGCGCCTCGGTGGGTATCACGGGCCCCAGACCGAAGTCGCTGGCGAAAAGCGTATTCCTTTCTCCGCTCAGTGCTACCGCCATCTCCACGGCATTCTCCAGTTGCCGGACATTTCCCGGCCACGGGCAGGACCGCAAACGCTCCACCGCTTCCGGCGTCACCGTTTTGACGGAGATCCCTTCCATTTGACAGATTTTCTTTACGAAGTGTTCCACCAACAGGCCGATATCGCCGGTCCGCTTGCGCAGGGGCGGCATCTGCAACGGGACCACGTTCAAGCGGTAATACAGGTCTTCCCGAAACCTGCCCTGCTGCACGCGCTCGGGAAGGTTCGCATTGCTGGCTGCAATTACGCGCACGTCCACCTTGATGCTTTCCGAACCGCCCAGCCGCTGAATTTCGCGGTCCTGCAACACCCGCAGCAGTTTGGTTTGCAATTCGAACGGCATATCGCCGATTTCATCCAGAAATAGAGTGCCCCTGTGCGCCTGCTCGAAACGCCCCACGCGCGAGTGGATTGCGCCCGTGAATGCTCCTTTTACATGGCCGAAAAGCTCGGCCTCCAAGAGATTCTCCGGTAGCGCGCTGCAATTGATGGCCACGAAGGACTGGTTCGCGCGCGGGCCGGCGGCGTGCAGCGCTCTGGCCGCCATTTCCTTACCCGTCCCGGTCTCGCCCCCGATCAAAACCGTGCAACGCCGGTTCCCAATCAGCCGGATCGTTTCAATCACCGTCTCCATCGCCCGGCTATCGCCCACCAGTAAAGAACGCCACGGCTCCACCGCCGCCGCGTTCTCCCGCCCGCGCCTTTCCTCCATCGCGCTTTCCACACATTCGCGCACCGCTTCCGCCGTGTCCTGATGCCCGAAACAGAAGTGCGCTCCGGCCCGGAACAGCCGAACCCCTTGCGCAGGACTCAGTTCCGGATTCCAGAAGACCACCGCCAGCAACGGGTCGATTCCGTGGATCAGTTCCAGTACTTCCACCCGCCTGGTATCCTCCATGTCGGCCGTCACCAGCACACAATCGAAATCGCCGCCGCTCAGCACCGTAATGGCTTCTGCCGCGCTGTCAACCTTTACT
The DNA here is from genome assembly GCA_052148435.1 of Bryobacteraceae bacterium. Classification (GTDB taxonomy): domain Bacteria; phylum Acidobacteriota; class Terriglobia; order Bryobacterales; family Bryobacteraceae; genus JBEKYD01. The sequence continues at coordinate 21,215 of JBKQIF010000076.1, read as the reverse complement.
TCCGCGAAAGTTCGTGGGGCCTGGCACCAGTTCCGTTCTCCCGGCGCAGAGCTAGCGCACGACAACCACAACAGCTTTTGCAAGGGCATGCACTCTATCTAACTAGTACGTCTCTCGGGAGTCTACCTAGTATTTAGGTATGATTTAATAGATAACCGCCGTTATTATTAAGGCCTTTTCCTATTGTGTATTGCCCTAGACCCTGCGTTCATGCCACCTTTGACTAGAAGGAGTACTGCCGCGGCATGAAAACCATGCCCAGGCGCTTCCTATGAGAATTCGACTTCAGAACGATGGCGTGGCCGGCGCCAGTACATCCGCAGCCAGCCAAACCAATCTGACGCAATCGGGTTCCTCCATTACGCCGGCATCCGGCTTCAACACCGGCGGCGCCGACCAGGTTGAGATCTCCTCCCTGTCGGAAAGCATCTCCAGCGCCAGCAGCGCGCTCGGGTCCCAGCAGGCCGACCGCGTCAGCCAACTCGCCGCTGTCTACGCCAAGGGCCAGTACCAGGTGGACTCCGTCCAACTCAGCCACGCGTTGGTCTCCCACGCCCTCGCCTCCGGCTCGGTGGAGAACGACGCCTGATGCAACCCGGCCCCAAGGCGCGAAGCATCGTTGGAGACCCCGCCCCAAGCGCTGGGGCGGAAACCCTCAGCCGCACACTGGAACGCCTCCGCCAGGCGCGGGAAGCCTGCCGGACAGCGGATCGCGCGCGCCTGCTCGAAGCCTTGGACATTCTACGGACTGCATCCGCGGAATTCGAAGCGTGGGCGCAACAGATCCGCCGCGGCCCTGCCCCGGCGGCCGGCCCACTGCGTTCGGGCCTTGTCCGGGTCAAACGCGAGGTGGCGTCTTTCCTCCGTCTGGTCGATGCCTGCGCCGCTGTTGAGCGCGGCCTGTCCGCCCGCTTCGGCGCCGCGGCGCTGGCATATTCCCCAAACGGTTGCACCACGGTTTCCACTTTTGTCCCTTCGGCATATGACATGCAAGGATGAACTGGCATGTCAACCCTGCTGGCCCTGCTGCAAACGTCCGGAAATGCCTTGGGCGTGTTCGAGCAGGCCCTGAACGTCGTCGAGAACAACGTCAACAATTCGTCGACCCCGGGCTACGCCACCCAATCGCTCAACCTGGAAGCCCAGCCCCTCAATGTCGAAGATGGATTGACCGGAGGCGTCGCTTCTGGCGGCCTCTCCGATTCCCGCGACCCATATGCCGAGGAGCAGGTCCAGCAACAGACCCAGGCGCTCGGCTTCTACACCGCCCAGGCCCAGACTACCAGCTCCATCCAAAGTCTTTTCAATGTCTCGGGCAGCAACGGCATCTCGTCCGCTCTCAGTTCCCTGTTTCAGGCTTTTTCCGCCTGGAGCACCACGCCGGGCGACGCTACCGCGGGCCAGACCGTCATCGACGACGCCGGCGATGTGGCTACCGCCGTCCAGGACCTGTCGAGCTCCTTGTCGCAAGAGGCGCAACAGGTCCACAGCTCCATCAGCTCCACCGTGAGCCAGATCAACACCATCGCCTCCCAAATCCAGGCCTATAATACCGAGCGGCTGAAAGAACCCACTCCCGATCCGGCCGAGGAGGCCCAACTCTACAGCTCCCTCGACAACCTTTCCCAACTCACCAATTTCACCACCGTAACCCAGTCCGACGGCACCGTCACCGTGCTGTTAAGCGGCGGGTCGCCGCTGGTGATGGGAACCCAGCAGTACTCCCTGAGCGCCGGTTTCTCCGTGGACGCCAATGCCGCCAACCCGAACTCTCCGCCCACCGCCCACATCTACGACTCGCAGGGCGACGACATCACCTCCCAGATCACCGGCGGCCAGCTCGGCGGCCTGCTGGATAGCGCCAACCGCGTACTGGCCTCCGTGATCGGCGATTCCCAGCAGACTGGAACCCTGAATCAATTGGCTGCCACCCTCGCCTCCACCGTCAATCAGATTCTGGAATCCGGCACCGTGTCCACCACCGCAGGAGCCGCTAATGGCTCCGCTCTCTTCACCTATGACACTACCAACGCCACCAACGCCGCGGCCAGCCTGGTGGTCAACCCCTCCATCACCACCGATGAGTTGGCGCCCGTGGACTCTTCCGGCAACGCCAACGGCAATGCCAATACTCTGGCCGCGCTGGAAAGCACCACCCTTTCCGCCCTCGGTGGCGTGAGCCTGACCTCATACTTTGGCCAGATTGCTTCCGCTATGGGCCAGGAAAATCAAAACGCGACCGATAACGAACAGACCCAGCAGCAGGTCGTCGCCTCCGCCACCACGTTGGTCAATAACGCTTCCGGAGTTTCCCTCGACGCGCAGGCCGTCAACGTGATGCAGTTCCAGCGCGCCTATCAGTCCGTAGCCCAGGTTCTTACCGCCTTGAATAACATGGTGGAGGACGTTCTAGCGTTGGTGCAACCCAACCCATAATCGAGAGAATCTATGTTTCCTATCAGCGGAGCAACCCAGTCCTACCTGGCCGACCTCAACCGCACCGAGGCGCAGATCAACCAGGCGCAAAGCGAAGTTACTTCCGGATACCGGGTTCAAACCCCGTCCGACGATCCCGCCGCCATCCCCGAAATCCTCCAATACGAGGCGGACCTTAACCAGAACCAGCAGATTCAATCCAACCTGTCGACCGCCGGCTCCGAGCTCAGCTCCGCGGACTCAGCTCTGCAAAGTGCGGTCCAGGCGGTCGCAAGCGCGACTTCGCTGGCAACTCAGGGCGCCGGCACATCGGCCACCGCCAGCCAGCGCGCCAACCTCGCCACCCAGGTCCAGGGTTTGCTCCAGACTTTGGTCAGTGTCAGCCAGACTCAGGTGAACGGGCGCTATATCTTCAGCGGAGATCAGCCTTCCAGCGCCATGTATGAGTTGAATTCCTCGGGGGATGGCGTCACCCAGCAGTTTTCCTCGTCTTCCACCCGCGTGATCGTGGATACCAGCGGCAGTTCGATTCCGATCGCCGAGACGGCCCAGCAGATCTTCGATCCGCAGAACTCTGGTGGCACCCCGGCCACCGGCAACGCGTTCGCCGCCCTCACTTCGCTCCTGACCGCGCTCCAGAACAACGACCAGACCGGCATCACCCAGGCCGTCACCGACTTGCAATCGGCCGGTACCTATCTCAATCAACAACTGGCCTTTTACGGCGAGGCGGAAGACCGCGTGACCTCGGCCACCAACACGGCGCAGCAACTCCAAACCCAGATCACATCCCAGCTCAGCAATTTGCGGGATGCCGATATCCCCACCGTTTCCGTGCAGTTGACCCAGTCGCAATTGGATGAACAGGCCGCCCTATCCGTGGAAGCGCAGGTTCAACAACAGAAGAATCTGTTCAGCTATTTGGGGTAACCGAGCCGCGGCCAAAGGGAGCGGCCGGTCCTTATTGCGGACGCCTATAGCGTGGCTTTCGTTCCCCTTGCGGTGCATGTCTGTCGAAAGCAGGGCCGGCCCCCACCCGGAATTCTGCCTCCGGACTCCTGACGTCCGTATCTCGCTTTTTCCGGCCACCCTGGCTGTGTGCCGCCGGTGTCTTCCGCCACCAAATGTCCTAACAGGTTCAAGCAAAGGTCGATGCCGGCGGTCCTCGGCAGGACAAACACATCCGCACAGTTCTTCATTCGAAGGGCTACCGCCCTCAGCAGATTTCTGCGCTCTTCTTCCCCCGCGTCGCACGCCCCAGCCCAGTCCGACAGGATCGACTCGAGTTCGCGCTCGAAACGCTCGGCATCGCCGGAAATCCAGGCCCGAAGCAGGTCTCCGGCCCGTTGCCCCGCCAAGTCCGACTCTGGCCCGCGACTATCCCGATGATTTCCCATGTCAGCTCTTACATCGGCTTACCGGCGGCGCTTTTCTAGTGTTTTGCTTGAAATTTGACGAAGGTATCCTGCGCCCTGGCTGCGCGCTGCACCCGCCCCCATCCCCCTGCAGTTTCAGCGGACGAATTCTTCTAAATCCTCGGGCTGGCCGCCGATGTGCTCTTTGAGAGGTCGTCATGATTCACGTCACCCGTCTCAATCGCACCCAAGTCGTCCTCAACAGCGACCTCATCGAGGAAATCGAGACGACTCCAGACACCGTGATCAGCCTTACAACCGGTCAAAAAATCATGGTCTTGGAATCTACCGAAGAAATCGTCGAGCGCATCCGCCGTTATCGCCAGTCCATCCTGGCCGGTCTGCCGCCGGAAGCCCAATGCCTCTCCTCGCCGCCAACCGCGCCCGGCCGTAAGTCTCAGGATTTTCCCCATGGCCACCGCCAAGAAGAAAACTAGCGCTCGTCCCGATCTCGGTTCCATCGGAGGAGTCCTTCTCGCCGTAGGAGGCATCCTTGGCGGTTTGATCCTCGATGGCGGCAAGGTCAACGACGTGAAGCAGATTACCGCCGCCATGGTGGTTTTCGGCGGCACCATCGGCGCCGTCCTGCTCACTACACCACTCGCGGCGGTAATGGGCGCCGTCAGGAGACTGGGCGCCATCTTTTTCGATAGCGCCCCACCGGTGGCCGAAACGATCGAAAACATCATCGGCTACGCCGCTCAAGCCCGTAAGCAGGGAATCGTGTCTCTGGAACAGGAGGCGGGAGCGATCTCCGATCCGTTTCTGTCGAAAGCCCTCAACCTTGCCGTGGACGGCATGGAATTAAGCCAGATCCGCGCCATTATGGAGCTCGAAATCGACCTGATGGAGCAGCGGGGCGAGGCCGAGGCCAAGGCCTTCGAAGCCGCGGGCGGATACGCGCCCACGATCGGTATCATCGGAGCCGTGCTCGGATTGATGCAGGTGATGAAGAACCTGGCTAATATCGACGAGGTCGGCCGCGGAATCGCCGCGGCTTTCGTGGCAACCGTGTACGGCGTCGGCTCCGCCAACCTCTTCTTTCTCCCTGCCGCGGGAAAGCTCAAAGCACGGCTGAAGGCCGCCGTGCAACTCCGGGAATTGATGTTGGAGGGCGTGCTGTCGATCGTCGAAGGTCTCAATCCCAAACTGATCCGCATCAAACTCGACGCCTACATCGTCCAACCGGATAAGAAGAAATCGGAGAAGAAAACTAAGGCTGCCGCCGACGCCAAACCGGCCCGCCAGGCCGTAGCGGCGGGGAGTTGAGCGTGGCCCGCAAAAAGCAGACCGCCGCGCACGAAAATCACGAACGCTGGCTGGTTTCCTACGCCGATTTCATTACCCTTCTGTTTGCCTTCTTCGTGGTGATGTTCGCCTCTTCGCAAACCGACAAGTCCAAGGCTCAAATGGTTTCCGATTCCGTCAAGGAGGCCCTCGAAAAGGGTGGAGTGCAAGCCACAGTCCACGAAATCCTGGGCGGCACGGTCGATGAAACTGGCAAAGGCAACGCCCAGATGAGGGGACCCGGCGGATCCGAGCCTAAGAACACCCCCGCTCCATCGCGGGACGCCGAACTGCTGCCGTCCCTCAATTACCTCACCACCGAGCTCGACCAGGAGATCAAGGCCGGCAAAATCGAGGTCCACTTGGAACCGCGTGGCCTCATCGTCAGTCTGAAACAGGCCGCTTATTTTCCTTCGGGGGGCGATACCATCGCCCCGGAGACTGCCGGCAGCATCCAGAAAATCGCTGCCGCTATTCACGGCCTTCCCAATCTCGTACGCCTGGAGGGCCATACCGACTCGGTGCCCATCCATACCGACCGGTTTCGCTCCAATTGGGAGCTGTCCGCCGCCCGCAGCATCGCCATGCTGGAACTGCTCTCGGCCAGGTACCAGATCCCCCGCGAGCGGCTCGCCATAGCCGGATATGCCGATACCGTCCCCATTGCGCCCAACGATACCGACGAAAACCGCTCCCTCAACCGCCGCGTGGACATTGTAATCCTCAATCATCCGCTCGCGCTCAAAACCGGCGAATCCTCCGAACCCGTTCCCGTTCGATACCAACCGCACCCAAAATAACCGGGCCGCGAGCGCCGGCGGGAGGTTTACGCCACGGGATGCCGGCCGCGGTTGTTAAATTGCATCCATCTCCTGTCGGCTATGACGCGAATTCAGACCAAGTGCTTCGGGGAAATGAGCTACTCCCAAGACGCCGTCTTCGAGTTTCCCAACGGTTTGCTGGGCTTCGAAGACGAACGGCTGTTCGTGTTTCTGTCGCAGCCTGCCACCCATCCCTTGATGTTCATGCAGAGCCTCACCCAGGCCTCCGTGTGCTTTGTTCTGCTCCCGATCTTGGCCGTCGATCCGAATTACCAACTGTCCCTTCCTCCAGAGGACCTGGAGGCTTTGCGCCTGCCCGCCGGCCGCCAGCCTCGCATCGGTACCGAGGTTCTGTGTGCCGCCATGGTCTGCACCGGAGGGGAAAACCGGCCCCATCCAACCGTCAATCTGTTGTCCCCCATCGTGCTGAATTTGCGGGAGCGAATCGGAATTCAGGCGATACAGACCTTGTCCGGTTATTCGCATCGTCATTCCCTCCTCGCGCTCAACCCGCAACCGGAGCTGGCCTCATGCTCATAATGCGGCGCCGCGCCGGCGAGAGCTTCCTCATCGGCGGTGAAATCGAAATCGAAGTGCTGGAGGTGTCCGGCACCCGGGTTAAACTCGGCATCGTGGCACCGGATGCCGTTCAGATCCAGCGAAAAGAAACCCAGATCACGCGCGACGAGAACGTTTCCGCCGCCGGCAGCGTGCACCGCGACCGGATCTTCTCTCTGCTTGAAAAGGTGGCTCTCGGTAGCAGTCTCCAGACCGTCAAAACCTTGACGGCCGTGAGTCCCTTGACACCCCAGGACAGCTAGCTCGACCTATCCGCCTCTAAGCTTCAGCCATCAGCCGTAATAAGCCGTGAAAATTTGGCGCGCGCACTCTTGCTTGCCGCGTCGGCATTCCTGCCGGCGCCCGCGGCCACAGGGCGCGGAAGCGTCAAGTGGAGACTCGACGCGGCACGCAAGGCTGCGTGCGCCACGGCGGCGGCTGCGAAGTTAATTTGGCGCTGCCCCTTGGCAATCGGCAAAGGAATTGCAACAGACGTTTCGGTACGCCTCGATACGGCCCAATGAAAGTCGGGTGCCAACGGAGAAGGACGTCTCGGACGTATCGCGAACAGGACGCTAACACATCATGATTTCGATTCAGACGAACTATGCGGCGATGGTCGGGACCGATAATCTGCAGACCACCAACAATTTCCAAACGAGTACCGTAGAGGCATTGACTTCCGGGTACCGCATCAACAACTCCGGCGACGACCCGGCCGGTTTAGCCGTAGCCAACCAATACCGCGACAACATCTCCGAGCTGACTCAGGGCGTCATCAACGCCAACAACGGCGTGAGCACCCTGCAGATCATGGATGGCGGTCTCAACAACATCAGCACCATGCTGGACCGGCTCAAGACCCTGGCCACCGAATCGGCCAGCACCACCTTCACCGGAAACCGTGCCAGTATCAACGTGGAGTACCAACAGTTGGTAAGCCAGATCACCCAGCAGGCCACCAACATCGGCCTGAACAGTGGCGGCACCAACAATGTGAACAACGTGGTTTACATCGGCGGCGGCTCCGACAGTGCCAATTCCGAAGTTCAGGTAGACCTCAGCGGCACCGCGAACGCCGTCGATTCCACCAGCCTCGGCCTCGCCAACACAACCGTGGTCGGCGGCGGTAGCGAGCTGACCGGCAGTACCGTTCGCCTGGATGCTCCCGGCGTGACCTTCCTCAATGCCGCCAATCAGAGCACGGCTTTTTCCTTCAACCTGATCTCCAACGGCAACGCCGTCGTCGTCCCCGTCACCGTGACAGGCGCCGTCGGCGGACTCACCGAAGCCCAGGTCCTGAACCAGCTCAACAGCACCTTGAACCCGTACGGAATCAATGCTCAGGTGGGCAGCGACGGACAGTTGCAGTTCTCCGGCGGTACTCCTTTCACCGTGACCGCAACGAACAACGCTGCCGCGATCGCCGCTAGAGACGGCGTCGCCGGCACCGCCGCCTATGCCCCCGTCTCGGCTAGCAACGGGGGCACCTACAACGTTCAGGGCGCTGGTACCTACGCCGGCGGCCTGGCGAATTCCGTAGCCGAAACCCTGACCTTCCAGAACGGCTCTTCGACCGCGACGGTGAACCTGGCCGGCACGGAAACGCTGGGTGGGGCCATTGCCGCCATCAACTCCCAAACCTCCGCCCTCGGGATTTACGCCGTGTCCGACGCGGGCGGCACCGGCATCTCCTTCCAGAGCACCGCCAACTTCACCGTCTCCACGACCGGAACGGGCGGTGTGTTCACGAACGCGGGTGCCCAGGCGGTTACCGCTCCCGCCGGTTCCGGCACCGCCACCGGCAACGCCGCCTCCGCGATTACCGCAATCAACGGTGCCCTGCTGCAACTCGGCCAGGCGCAAGCCGCCGTCGGTGCCGGCGAAAACAAGCTGCAATATGCCATCAACCTGGCCAACTCCCAGATCACCAACTTCTCCTCGGCCGAATCCCAGATCCGCGACGCCGACGTCGCTACCGAAGCGGCCAATCTGAGCAAAGCCCAGGTCTTGGAGCAGGCTTCCGTAGCCGCCATGGCACAGGCCAATTCCGCTCCGCAGGCGCTCCTGAAGCTGCTGCAATAAGGGTAAGCCGGTCCCGTCAAAGAGCGTCCTGAAGTAATTGAGGGCCGAGCCCATCGGGTTCGGCCCTCGTCTTTCATGAGGGTTCGCCCCAGGGCGCCACTGCAACGTCAATTCAGCCGTCAGCGGCCAGCCACGCCGCGGAGCGGCTCATGGCTGCCTGATGCAATCGGAACGCTGATCGCCGCAAGCTACTTAGCACTCCGTCAAAAAAATACTAGAACTGCCCTGGTACGCCCCCGATATGACCCAATGAAAGGCTGATACTTCGGGCATCCCGAACGGAGAACCCGAACCTGGACAGGACGTCCGGGATGTATCGCTAACAGGACGTTAATACACCATGATTTCGATTCAGACGAACTATGCGGCGATGGTCGGGAATGATAATCTGCAGACCACCAATAATTTCCAAACGAGTACCGTGGAAGCACTGACTTCCGGATACCGCATCAACAGTTCCGGCGACGACCCGGCCGGTCTGGCGGTAGCCAACCAGGATCGTGACAACATCTCCGAGCTGACTCAGGGCGTCATCAACGCCAACACCGGCGTGAGCACCCTGCAGATCATGGATGGTGGACTCAATAACATCAGCACCATGTTGGACCGGCTGAAGACCCTGGCCACCGAATCGGCCAGCACCACCTTCACCGGTGACCGCGCCAGTATCAACGTGGAGTATCAACAGTTGGTAAGCCAGATCACCCAGCAGGCCACCAACATCGGCCTCAACAGCGGCGGCACCAACAATGTGAACAACGTGGTTTACATCGGCGGCGGATCGAACAACACCAATTCCGAAACTCAGATAAACCTCAGCGGCACCGCGAACGCCGTCGATTCCACCAGCCTGGGCCTCGCCAACAGCACCGTGGTCGGCGGCGGTACCGAGCTCACTGGCAACACCGCTCGGCTGGATGCTCCCGGCGCAACTTACCTCAATGCCGCCACTCAGACCACGACCTTTGCCTTCAACCTGATCTCCAACGGCAACGCCATCGCTGTCCCCGTCATCGTGACAGGTGCCACCGGCGGACTCACCCAAGCCCAGGTCCTGAGCCAACTCAACAGCGCATTGAACCCCGATGGAATCAACGCTCAGATAGGCAGCGACGGACAGTTGCAGTTCTCCGGCGGTACTCCTTTCACCGTGACCGCTACCAACAACGCCGCCGCGATCGCCGCCAAAGACGGTGTCGCCGGCACCGCCGCATGGGCCCCCGTCTCGGCTACCAACCTCGGCCTCTATAACGTTCAGGGCGCCGCCCTCTTCCCCTCCGGCGCGACGGATGGCGTAGCCGAAAACATCACCTTCCAGAACGGCTCCACGACCCAAACGGTGGCCCTTGGGGCTGCCGAGACGCTGGCTGAGGCCATTACCGCGATCAACGGCCAAACCGCCTCCATGGGGATCTACGCGGTGTCGAACGCGGCCGGCAACGGCATCTCCTTCCAGAGCGCTTCCAATTTCACCGTTTCCACGGACACCGCTGCCGGTGTGTTCACCGCCGCGGGCGCCCAGACGGTGGCCGCCCCGGCCAGTTCCGGCACCGCCACCGGCAACGCTACCGCTGCCATTACCTCCATCAACAATGCCCTGCAGCAACTCGGCCAGGTGCAAGCCGCCGTCGGCGCTGGCGAAAACAAGCTGCAGTATGCCATAAATCTGGCCAACTCCCAGATCACCAACTTCTCCTCGGCCGAATCCCAGGTCCGTGACGCCGACGTCGCTACCGAAGCGGCCAATCTGAGCAAGGCCCAGGTCCTGGAGCAGGCTTCCGTCGCCGCCATGGCACAGGCCAATGCCGCTCCGCAGGCACTGCTGAAGCTCCTGCAGTAAGCTGAATTCTGCGAAACAGCGTCCTGAAGTAACTCGCAGTTGAGGGCCGAACCTCACCGGGTTCGGCCCCCGTCTTGCATATAGCTAACCGAGCCGCGACCGTCAGGGAGCGGTTCTTACCACGCTAGTCGAAGCGTTCCGGTTGTAGAGAAGTCTATATGTCTTCAAGCACGAGTTCGATCACCGTTCCGGCTTTCAACGGCTCCAGCACCTTTTCCAGCAGCTTCCAGACGGTTCTCGCGAACGCTGTCAACGCGGCCTCCCTCCCCATGCAGTTGATGCAGAACGAGGTCACCACGCTGACCGGCCAGCAAAGCGCCCTCACCACCCTGGAAGGGGATTTCGTCTCGCTCCAGGGCGCCATTGCCAGTATCAATGCGGCCACCCAGGGCAGCCCGGCCGCTACCTCGTCGAATACGTCCCTCGTCACCGCCAACGCCAGTTCCGATGCGTTGTCCGGAACCTATTCCATCCAGGTGGACAATGCCGGTTCTTCCTCCGTCGCGCTCAGCAACGCCGGCTCCACCGCCGTCACCGACCCAACCTCGCAAAACATCAGCTCTTCGTCCTCCTTCACCTTGACCGTGAATGGCACCGCGACTACCATCACACCTTCCGGCAGCTCGCTCGAGGATTTAGTCACCGCCATCAATGGCGCCGGAGCGGGCGTTTCGGCCACCATTGTCAATATGGGCGGATCCTCGGGAGCCGATTACCGCCTGGTCCTCACCAGCGACAATCTCGGCCCCGATACCATCCAGTTGAACGATAGCGCCGGCAAGCTGATGAGCACGCTGTCCACCGGCGCTCTCGCCGAATACAAGGTCAATGGCTCCTCCACCGACGTCACCAGTACCTCGTCCCAGGTTACGTTGTCGCCCGGGCTGACGGTCAACATCCAGCCGGGCGCCACCGCGGGCGACTCAGCCACCGTCACGGTGAGTAACGATTACAGCGGCCTCTCCAGCTCGCTCTCCAGTTTCGTTACGGCTTACAACCAGGCCGTTACCGACGTCCAGGCCCAAACCGGCAAGGACGCAGGCGCCCTTTCGGGAAACAGCACGGTTTACCAACTCGAAAACCTCCTGGACAATATCGCCGAATACAGCGGCAGCGGCTCCGGCTCCGTCAACTCTCTGAGCGCTCTCGGCCTCGACCTCGATTCCACCGGCCAGCTCTCGTTCGACTCCTCCACGTTTTCCTCCCTGAATACCAGCGACGTTCAGACCTTCCTGGGCAGTGCGGCCACCGGCGGCTTCCTGCAGATGGCCACCAATGCGGCAACCTCGGCCACCGACAGCTCCAGCGGAATCATCGAGAACAATGTCAACACGCTCCAGACCCAGATCACCAACGAGAACACGCTGATATCGAACCAGCAGAACATGATCAGTATCATGGAGACCAATCTGGAAACTCAGTTATCGGCGGCCGATGCCGCCATCACCACCCTGCAATCCGAAAAAACCTACTTCGCCGACCTGTTCCAGGCCGAGTATCCCAGCTCCGGGTCCGCAGGCTAAGACGTGGTCCCCAGCCCCATCGCCGAACTAGAGAACCAACTGCGCCGCGCCGTGGTAGCCAGGCGCTACGACGACGTGCGCCGTATCGCTCCTCAGTTCTGCGCGGCCAGCCGAACGGCGCTCGGCCAGTTGCTCCCCGGCGACCCTCTGCGCCGCGAAACCATCCTCCACGTCGATCGGACCCTGGAATGGGCCCGGGTGATGATGATGCTGGCCCGAACCTCCCTGGCAAGCGAACTGAGGCGATTCACGTTCCTGCATAAGTACGTTTTCGGCATTCCCGCAAACCCCTCCGCTACTAACACCCGCCTCGACGCTTAGCGGGGCCGGCGATTCGCCTGCCAAGCCCGTCAGGGCGGCAGCGAGTAGCCCATGGCGTACGCCGTGGGTTCACCGTCAGTTTCCTGACACGTCACCGGGTTGACGTAATCCACCCCTCATTTTCTCGGTTATGCGGCTGGATTCCTTGAACATCGGCCGCCGCTCGGATGGAACCTCAGTTGCCTTCACCGTTCTGCCGTGATCGATGCCTTAACCGACAGCCTCGAGCAATACATGAACGTGGTCAGCTTGCGGCAGAAGCTGGTCACTTCTAACATCGCCAACGCCGATACGCCCGGATATAAAGCTCAGGATCTGGATTTCCAGGCCAGTTTCCAGGCTGCCCTGGACGGCGGCATGCCCCAGCCTGCCGAGGTAAACGGGCTCGCCACCAAGAACGACGGCAACAACGTGGATCTGGACCGCGAAGCGCGTCTGCTGGCCGAAAACGCCATGCGCTTCAGCGCTGCCTCCACCATAATGAAGTCTCAGCTCAACACTATTAAAGAAGCGATTCAGGGAGGTAAGAGCTGATGAGCCTGTTTTCCGCTCTCTCGGTCAGCGCATCCGGCATGGCGGCGCAGCGCGCCCGCGCCGCCCTGCTGGTGGAAAACATCGCCAATTCCGAAACTACCCGCACTCCCGACGGCGGTCCTTACCGCCGCAAGGACGCCATCTTTTCCAGCGACGATGTCGCCTCCGCATTCGGATCGGAACTGGATGCGCAACTCGGCGGCGGTCAGCTCACCGGCGTCAAAGTGTCCGGCATCTCCGTCGATAACAGCGCGCCGGAAAAACGTTATCTGCCGGGACACCCGGATGCCGACGCCGACGGCTACGTGTCCATGCCCAAGGTGAATCCGGCTGAAGACATGGTCGACCTGATGAGCGCCAATCGCAGCTACCAGGCCAACGTCTCCGCCATGTCCGCCGTCAAGGACATGATTCAAAAATCCATCGATCTGCTGCGATAGGAACCACTCATGACCGCACCTATCTCGAGCATCACCCCCATCGCGTTGCCGCAGCCCGTCGCTTCGATCGCCGCCGCCGGCCAGCCCGGCGACTTTCAGAACGTGCTTTCCAGCGCCATCGGCTCCATCGAGTCTCTGCGGAACAGCGCTTCCGATTCGGTACAGAAATTCTTGACCGGGCAGAACGAAGAGCTGCACACCACCATCCTCGCCACCCAGAAGGCGGAGCTGGCATTCGAGCTGGGCTTGCAAGTTCGGAATAAGGTCGTGGACGCTTACCAGGAAATCATGAAGATGCAGGTGTGAGCCGCGCGAAACCGCCATGGACCAAATCAAAAACCTGATCGGGGGGCTCTCCCTTAAGCAGCGCATCCAGATCGTCGTTGTCGCGGCGCTGGTGGTAGCGGGTGTGGTTGCCTTTGTGCACTACCGTCACGAGAGCGACTTCCGCCCGCTCTACACCGGTATGGCGCCGGAAGATGCCGCCCCGGTGGTGCAGAAACTGCGCGAAGCCGGCGTTGAATATCGCCTGGCCGAAAACGGCGGCACGGTCATGGTGCCTTCGCAAAAGCTGGCGGAATCGCGGCTCGCCCTGGCCGCCGCGGGCCTGCCCAAGAGCGGCCGCATCGGTTTCGAATTGTTCGATAAAACCAACTTCGGCGCCACCGAGTTCGTCGAGCATATCAACTATAAGCGCGCTCTGGAAGGCGAGCTGGAACGCTCCGTGATGAGCCTGGCGGAAGTGGAACAGGCTCGCGTGCACCTGACTCTTCCCAAGGATTCCGTCTTTCTCGATCAGCAGCAGCCCGCCAAGGCCAGCGTGATGGTCAAGCTGCGGCAGGGCGCCCAGATCTCCAGCCAGAATGTTCTTGCCGTCACCAACCTGGTCGCCAGCGCCGTGGAGGGACTGAACCCGGATGCGGTCTCGGTGGTGGATATGGATGGTACTCTGCTCAGCCGGCCCAAAAGGGCCTCGGCGGACTCCGATTCCGCCATCACCGGCGAATCGCTCGAAATGCGGCAAGAACTGGAAAAGCGCCTGGTCGCCAAAATCAACGAGACCCTGGAACCGTTGCTGGGGGCCACTGCGTTTCGCGCCGGCGCCTCGGTGGATTACGACCTTACCAGCGGTGAACAGCAGGAGGAGACGCTCGACCCCGCCCACTCGGTCATGAGCAGTTCGCAGAAAACCGAAGATGTCACCGAACGCGCCTCCGTCGCCGGAATCCCCGGCACCGCCTCGAATCTGCCGCCACAACCGTCGCCCTCCGGCAAGGGCTCCACGGGAGTTTCCCGGCGCACCGAAAACGTCACCTATCAGACCAGCCGGGTAATCCGCCACACCCGCATTCCGCAGGGTATCGTCAAGCGCATGTCGCTGGCCGTGCTCGTGGATCAAGCCGTTCGTTGGGAAGGCCAGGGGTCCGCTAAACAGCGCGTGCTGGTCCCGCCCTCTCCCGAAACCATGAAGACTATCCGCGACCTGGTGGCCGGCGTGACCGGCTTCAACCCTGAGCGCGGCGATCAATTGATCGTGGAAACTCTTCCCTTCGAGTCCAGCCTGAAGGCCGCGCCGCCCCAAGCCTTCAATCTTCCGAAACCTGTCAAGAACCCCCCGTGGATCGAATTTGCCAACAAGTATCGAGATCTATGGGTGCCCGTCGGCGTCGGCGTCGCTTTGCTGCTGGTGTTGGCCAAAGGTGTCTTCCACCTTTCGCGGCGTGCCAGAGTTCCACGGGGACCGGCCCTTCCAGCCGAATTGGATGCGCCTGCCGCACACACCGACCTGAGCGCAACCGCTGCCGCCATCGCCAACGGCCAGGCGCCGCCAGCCGCGCGGCTCGAGGCCAGGGAGCCCAACGAGCTGGCCGAACGGGTACGGCCCATCGTCAAACGCGACCCGGCCGTCACGGCCAACGTGCTGCGCATGTGGTTGCAGGAAAACAGAGCCGCCGAGACCGCGTTCTCAGACGTGAAACCATGACTTCACCCGGCAACGGAAAGTGCGTGAACCATGCGGGCTAAGGTTCTGAAAGATCCCAACGCAGCGGTCCAGCCCGCCCCCTGGGGCCGCAATCTGGCAGGGCTTCCCCCCACGCCTGAGAAACCGGCGCGACCCGGTCAACCGCCGGACGATGGCGCCCGCTACCGGGCCAGAATTGCCGACCTGGAGGCCGCGGTGGAGTTGAAATCCCGCCAGGCCTACGACGCCGGTCTCCGCGCTGGCGGAGAAGCAGCCCGCCAGGCCGCCGAGGCTCCCGTCGCGGCCACCTTGCGGCGATTGGGCGACACCATTGCCGAATTGGCCGCCACACGCACCGAGACCATTCGGCGCGCCGAGGCCGATACCGTGCGGTTGGCCCTGGAGATCGCGCGCCGGGTATTGCACCGCGAGCTGTCGATGGATACTTCGGCGCTCGAAGCTCTCATTCATGCGGCCCTCGAGAAGCTGCAAAACCAGGAAGTCTACCGCGTCCGCGTTCACCCCAGCCAGGAAAAAGTGGTCAAGGCGTGCCTGGAACAGAGCGGCCGCGGGCAGTCGATTACCGTGATCAGCGATCCGGTCCAGCGCGAAGGCGGGGCCGTCTTTGAAATCGGCCGCGGCTCCCTGGACGCTTCGGTGGAAACCCAGCTCGCCGAGATCGAGCGCGGGCTGATCGACAAACTGGAGGCGCGCCCTTGACGTCCGCGCAACTCATCGATCTCAATCCCTATATCGCCGGCGTGCGCAATTGCGAACTGCTTCCCTGGACCGGCGAAGTGGTGGCCCTGGTCGGCATGCTGGTGGCTTCGCGGGGACCGGCCGCGGCGGTGGGCGACTTCTGCGAGGTGATCACCTCCGCCGGCCATCGCGTCCGCACCCAGGTCATCGGCTTCCGCGATGGCCAGGTGCTTTCCATGCCGCTAGAAGAAATCGACGGCATTCAACTGCACGACCGCATTGTGGCGCGCCGTGAAGACGCCCAAGTTGCGGTCGGCCCGGACCTGGTGGGCCGCGTGCTCGACGGCTTCGGCCGCCCCATCGATCGCCTCAGCCCGATTCGTCCGGCCGGCTACTATCGTCTCTATCAGCCCCCCGGCAGTCCTTTGGACCGCGAGCACATTGCCGAGCCGATCGTCACCGGCATCCGCGCCATCGACACCATGATTCCTTGCGGCACCGGACAGCGCATGGGCATCTTCGGCGGCAGCGGGGTCGGAAAAAGTACGCTGCTGGGGGCAATGGCGCGTCACAATTCCGCCGATGTGACCGTGATCGCCCTGGTCGGTGAGCGGAATCGCGAAGTTCGCGCCTTTCTGGAACGAGACTTGGGACCGGAAGGGCGCCAGCATTCGGTGGTGGTGTGCTCCACCTCGGACCGGCCCGCCCCCTTGCGCGTCCGCGCCTGCTTTGTGGCCCTGGCGGTTGCCGAGTACTTCCGCGATCAGGGAGCCAAAGTGCTGCTCATCATGGATTCGGTTACCCGCCTGGCCATGGCGCAGCGCGAAATCGGCCTGGCGGCGGGCGAACCGCCCAGCCAGAAAGGCTATCCCCCTTCGGTCTTCAACCTGCTGCCCAGAATTCTGGAGCGCGCCGGCAACTTCCAGAAAGGCTCCATCACCGGCCTGTTTACCGTGCTGGTAGAGGGAGACGATTTCAACGAGCCGATCTGCGATGCGGTTCGCGCCATCCTGGACGGCCACATCGTGCTGTCGCGCCGCCTGGCCGTTGCCGGACACTATCCGGCCATCGACGCCATGCACTCGGTGAGCCGGCTGCAGTCCCAACTCTCTTCGCCCGCCCAACTGGCCGCGGCCCGCAAAATCCGCGAAGCCCTGGCGGTTTACGAAGAATCGAAGGACCTGATCGAGCTGGGCGCTTATGCGCCGGGGAGCAATCCGGCGCTGGATGCGGCGGTGCGCGGCCGGCCCGAAATCACCGCGTTCCTGCGCCAGGACACTTCCGCCGACGCGCCCTTTGCCGAAGGTTGCGCGCAAATGGCGGCCATCGCCGCCAAACTCTAGGCCCGCATGCGCTCGTTTCAATTTCGCCTCCGCCGCGTCCTGGATTGGTATCGCAAGAAGCAGCAGATCGAAGAGACCCGCCTGGCCGCCTGCCGGAACACGCTCACGGCCGTGGAGGAAAAGATCGCGCGGCTGACCGCGGAACGCGTGTCGAACGACCGCGAGTTACTGTCGCGCTCCGCCGTGCCCGCCGTGGATTTCCTAAACCTCAGCCGTTACCGCCTGCGGGCGCAGCGCCTGGAAGCCGAATACACCGAAGAGCGGCAGCGCTGCGAATCGGCCTGCCGCGAACAGATGGAGCGCGTGCAAAAAGCGCAACGCCAAGTGAAGCTGCTCGAAAAGATGAAAGAGCGGCGCCTGGAAGAGTACACCTACTTTTCGAACCGCGAATTGGAGAATCTGGCCGCCGAAGGATTCCTGGCCACCTGGAAAGTCCAGTCGACCGGCGGAGAGGCGGACCACCCGCGGCCGCAAGCCTCCGCCGCGGAGTCACCTTACTCCGGCACGCGCAGAAACTCGGATGGGGACAAAGCGCGGCGGGTCATGCGCGCCTCGAACACGGCGCCTTTGAAGTAGTCGCGCCGGTCGATGCGGACGCCGATGGAGCTGTGGCCGGGGCCCTGCGGCGCCAGGTGCACTTCGGCCGATCCTTCCATCTCGCCGTCCACGTAGTTGCTCAACCGGGCGCCGTCATAAACCAGCGCGGCATGATGCCAGGCGCCGAGTGAATGCAACTTGGTGCGGTCGATCAGGGCCTTCGATTCGGCGCCCGAAAGAGCGAAGCTATCCAGGCACCACCGGTCGCCGATCACCCGGATTTCAAAGAGCATGCGATTGGGCGTATCCTTGCCGGTTTTCGGGTCGAGCCCGGAGAGGTGAAAGAAGCGCTGCTCGGGCGCACCGCCCGGATCGGGCCGGAAAATCACCTCCCAGGTGAAAGCGGCGGCGCCGGCCAGCGGGTGAACATCCAGATAAATCCCATCTTCCACGCCGCCGAACGCGATCGCTTTGCCGATGGGCGTATCGACAATCCGCGGATGCCCGAGGATAGTGACGGGATAGCCACTGATGCGGCTGAGGTTGTCGAACCGCCAGACCTCCGAAGCAGCCTGCTGGCCGAGCAGAACTCCCGCCACCGCGGCCATGACCCAGAATCGTTGCAGCATGGCTTCGACGATAGCGCGTTTCGTCATGGCCGGCGAGGGGGTGGGGTTGGTTTTCGGTCGATCGGTTCCGGTGCAAGTTTCTTGGGGTTCCCGGAGGCCGGAACGGGTTCGCTTAGGGCTTGCAAGTTATTGTTATTTATACTGGTTATAGGACAAGAGTGGGTTCGTTCGGTATTTTTCTTGCGATGGGGTCCCATCCCGCGGCGCGGCGGCGTTTTGTGCGTTTTTGTGCAGAAATCGGGTCCGCTTCCCACGGCGGGACGAGGGCGTCCCGCAGTCCAGGGGACCACCCCACCAAGGAACTGTTGCGAATTCCAACGGACCGATGGCCGACATTGGCATGCTTCGCCTCGTCTTCCGCTTTGAGATATAGCACGGCGAGGGGGCCGGCTGAAACACGCAGTGGGCTAAGTTGCGGGAGGAAAGGAAATAGAGACCTGAAAAGCCTGCGACCCGGTTGGCATCAGGCCGCAGGCACCCAGTCTGGACACGTCTCGAACTCGCCGAGGGAGCCAGGATAACGTGTCGAGATGCACCGCTACCACTTTCGCCGTCTCAACCCGCCGACAAAGTCGAAATGTGAGTCGCGGCTCATCACAGGCATCGCATGCTGTCGGCTGAGTGCGGCGATCCAAACGTCGTTGGCCGGAATGGGCTTGCCAGCGCCCTTGAGTTCCAGCCGGATGGCCGCGTAGTGCCGCGCGGTCTCAATTCCAATATCCAGGACGGTGCAGCGGTCGAGCATACGGTGTAGCGACCTTTCGTAGGCCTCGCGGTGGCGGGACTGCGCGATACCGAAAGCGAACTCCCCAGCTACAACGACGGGGATCGCAATCTCGCGCGCCTCGGACACGATCGCAACCGCTTCCGGCGTTCTGTCAAGATAAGCGGAAAGAGCATTCGTGTCCAGAATCAAGCCCGGTCCTCAGGTTCGATTTGTTCGAATTCCTCGTCGATGATCTTCTGTATCCGCACGGTCTCCTTGTGGAGATGGGCCAGTTCGCCCGCACATTCCAGCCAGGGCTTGTCCAGGCGTTTACTGCCCAGCGAGAGCTTTTCTTCAACGGCCTGTGTGACGAACTCGCGCAATGGAACTCCCAGCGCACTGGCAGTGGCCTTGGCCCTGCGGAAGGTTGGGTCCGGAATCTCCAGGGTGGTCTTCACGAGGCCAGTATCCCATATTTATGGGACAGCCGCTCGTCTGGATTCGTCAGAGCGCGCGAGATGCTCGCAGCGACAAGAGTCTGGCTCCCCAGGAATGCTACCTTCCAACTCCGGCGGTCTCTGTTGACAGCGCCGCCCACGCCCTGCTGATCCATCGTTCACGGAGCACCTTGACTTGCACCCGCGGGAGCGTATAAAATTTTATACATGCTAGTCCTATGGACGATGAAAAACAGATCCGTTGGGTAGGGTCTGCCTACGACGATCTCCTTGCATTCCCAAAAGAGGCCCGGAAAGAAGCGGGCTTCCAGTTGGGGAAGGCCCAGGCCGGGCTTGAGCCGGCCGACTGGAAGCCGTTCGACGAGGTGGGTGCGGGCACGAGGGAGATTCGGATCAGGGAGGCAAGCGGCATTTACCGCGTGATGTACGTCGCCAAGTTCGAGGAAGCCATCTACGTCCTGCATTGCTTCCAGAAGAAGACTCAGGCGACCAGCAAGCAGGACAAGGCTATTGCCGCGGCGCGCTATCGCGCCGTGGTCAACGCGAAGGAGGAAAAGGAATGAAAATCGACACCGAAATCCGCCATGTGACAAAGCCGGGCGAGAACCTCTTCCTGGAACTGGGTTTTACGCCGGACGAGGCCAAACGTCTCGAGGCTGCGTCCCGCAAACAGATCGATGACACGCGGCTGCTGAAGCAGCAACTGATGGAAGAGCTGTCTGTCTGGATTGCGAAACATCACTTGAAGCAGGCCGAGGCCGCCGAGATTCTGATGGTCTCGCGCCCGCGTGTGTCCGACGTGGTGAACAAGAAGACGGCCAAGTTCACCATCGATACGCTCGTGGAAATGCTCAGCCGTGTCGGCAAGCCGGTCAAGCTGGCAATCAGTTAACCAGTTGATGCTCTGGTGACAGGATTGTAGGGCGATATTCGCGCGAAGTCTTCTCTTGTAATCAATACGTTACGCGGCGGAGAGGTGGCTGGAAACCATGGTTTTTGGGGGCCCAGGCTTTGGCTCCCCGTCGTGGACACGTTTCGAACTTTTGCCATTTGCCTGCCGCGAGGGTCCAGGCGGCTTTCCGGCGGATTCAAGCACTTGCGCTACTGCCTGAGACGCCGGCCCATTCGCAGAGCGGCAGGGAGCTACGCGAGGAGTGTGGCTCCAGCGTGAACAGCGGCCAGCGCCTGGTCCATGGTGGCTACTGAGCCGCCGTGTTTCCGCGCCAACAGCACAAGGTAGGCGTCAGTGACCTGCCTATGCCCGACGATTCCCGTGGTTGGCATGTCGAGATAAGAAGCATCGTCCGGCCAGAATTCGTGCCGCGGGAGGGAGAAAATGGACTCGAGCAGAAGCTTTGCGGATTCCGCCGTCGCCTCCACACCGGCGCGCAGGTGGAAACGAAAAAGCGCGCCTTGCGTGACGGGGCATGTTGCAAACCGGTGCCCCTTGAGGAACCATGCCGCCGCACGCGCGTTCAGACTGTGTTCGGGCGTCGCCAGTGCGATGAGGACATTGGAGTCGAGCAGGTAGACCTTACTCTTCGTCATCGAGAGCCTTGACGTCCTCGGTGGTCACGGGCCGGGCGCAACGGAAAGTGGGGAAACCGTAATCGCTCATCT